>CAYJIM010000022.1:0-33944 GCA_964370215.1 uncultured Oscillospiraceae bacterium | reverse complement strand
CAAATATAAATAACCGTTAGCACCATTATACAGTAATAGCAGTGTTTAATCAAGAGCTCCTAAAAAGTTGTACGAGAACGGCAAGCATTGCCTTTGTTATGGGTGACTTTGAGTGGTCGCTGCATCGGATACTTCAATTTGCTTTCAATTGAAAGCAAACATCGGCTTGGTCGGCGACCGATTGGGAGTGGGTGACGATGATGACACAGCGATCTTCCTCATGTGCCAACTTTTTAAAAATTGACATGATTTCGTCCTGTGTGGCAGGGTCCAGATTGCCGGTCGGTTCATCCGCCAAAATCACGGCAGGGTCAGACGAGAGCGTTCTGGCAATGGCGACACGTTGTTGCTCCCCGCCGGAGAGTTTCAAGACCCGTCGACGGGTCAGCTCCTCGCGAATGCCCATCTGCCCCAATAAGTTGAGGGCAACCTTGCGCTTGTCGGCAATCTGTTTGCCGCTGATGTCCATCGCAAGCTGTACATTTTCCACCGCATTGAGGTGTTGTAACAGGTTATAGGACTGAAAGATGACACCGACGTATTTTGCACGGTAATCGTACTGGTTGATTTTTGCAACATCGGTTCCATTATAATAGATACTGCCACCGGTTGGTGTGGTGATTTTGGAAAGGAGTGACAGGAGCGTGGTTTTCCCTGTCCCCGATTTGCCGACAATGGCATAGACCTTTCCCTTTTCAAAGGTGTAGCTACAATTTTTCAAAATATAGCGCTTTTTGTCATAGGTGTAACTGATATTTTCTAATTGAAAGACACTCATGGTCATCCTCCTAGCGTTCGCTTAAAATTTTCAATGGTTCATAGCGCAAAATGGTGATGACCGAGACAAAGCTGGTCACAAGAGAAAGTCCGAGGCCAATCAGCAGCAGTTGGACAAGTGCCACTGCATCAATCCCGACTTGAATGGAGGAAAGGTAATCAACATTTGCACCCGGCAGGTTGTTCATCCCCGGCATACCGCCAGCCATCATACCACCGCCACTGTCACCACGCATACCAAAGTTGCCCTGCATCACGGTGCTTTCCGCTTCAAGACTGGCAATTTGACCGGCAAGCAGGCTTTCCCCGACCGGTGTCGCAATGATTGTCCCGATGAGAATACTACAGAGAATGGCAACAAAACAGACAATGAGATTTTCTGAAACAAACTGCAAAGCCACTTTCGCTTTGGTCATCCCCATTGCAGCAAGTACACCAATTTCGTATTTGCGTTCACGGATGATAAAGAGGTTGAAGAGTGCCAAGACGGCCGCCCCGATGAGCAAAACCACAATCAAAAAGGTGAGGACAAAACTTGCCATACTTTCCAATGGCACAAGGCTTTCTTCAAACGCCGTGATGTCGGGCGAGCTGATGAGGTAGGTTTCGTCATCCAGTCCCATTGAAACCGCAGTGGTTTGGAAGGACTCATAATCTTCGACAGAGGCAAAGACATAGGTGGGGCTGGTTTGGCTAAAGAAGGTGGATTCTCCCTCTTCGTTGACGGTTTGCAGGTCGGTTGCCACCTCGTCAAATGCCGCTTGTGACAGGTAAATTTGGTTGGCATAACTGTCGGTGGAGACACAGCTGAACAGCCCTACGATGGTCACGGTGGTAAAAACCGTTTCGTCCTGTGCACTTTCGAGGGTGACGCTATCGCCGACTGACAATTCATTTAAGAAAGCGAGTTCCTCACTGATGAGTACGTCGGTGCTGCCACTTTCGACATCAAACACCGTGCCGTCGGATACCGTCAGCGTACCTTCGGTAAACAGTTCCATGGCATCGAGTGCGCTGTAGCCGGTCAATTGATAGGTGCCGGAGGCCATCCCTCCTTCACCACCCGTCATGCCGCCACGATCCATCATACCACCCATCATGCCGCCGGAAGAGGTTTCATAGGCGGTGAGTGATGCCGCATTGACTGATCCTGTGGAAGTGTAATAGAAATTGGAAACCTCAGCAGCTTCACTGTAGGTGATGGCTTCTTCAAGGGAGAGCTCTTGGGTCATACGTCCCATCATCTCGTCCATATTTTCCGGGTCGAATCCACCCGACATCATGGAGGCACGATCCACCCCAATTTGCGCGTGAATCTCCATCGTCTCAAAGGCGACCTCCCTTGCCTTGTCGGCACTGCCCTGAATGCCGAGGGCAACACAGGCAGCGGTTGCAATGACCAAAACGATGGTGAAGATGAGCACACTGCGCCCCTTCATTTTTTGAATGTTTTGTAGTGCGTTTTTGAAAATATACATATGATTCCTCCTTTATTCTGTTGCTTAGTGTAAAGGGGGAATATGATATGGAATTGTGAAGATTGTGAATATTTGGTGGCAGATAGGGGGACGGGATTTTCACACACCTAGCTCGTTCTTTACATAAAAACAAACGGCAGACCGTGTGTCAACAATCTGCCGTTCGTTTTGGGGGTTCATTGTGCTGTAGGGGCGACCTTTGGTCGTCCGAACGCCTGTTGGCGCTGTCTGCTGTAGGGGCGATTCACGAATCGCCCGCCTATTTCCCATCGAATTTGAATATAGGGCGGATATGGAATCCGCCCCTACAGACAAACCTTTCATCAACATCGTAGGGTCGAGTCTTGACTCGACCGCAATGCCAGCCGGTGCTACCGTTTCGTGGACGAGGTTCACGTGCGATGGGTGCTCAGTCGGCAACAACAGCGGGTTTCACCCGCCTACCGGCTCGGGAATTTTGCGGTGACATCCTGTTGCCATGCCTGCAACAATGTGTACAACTCTTTGGTTTTTTCGGGGAAGAGGGGACTCACGTCCACCTGCTCGCTGAAATCGGCATGGAGGTCGTACAGCTCGACATGGTTGTCTTCAAAAAATTCAATGAGCTTATACTGCTCGAACACGACACTCGACCCCGGTGTCCCCCCTTGGTTGCCGTAATGGGGGTAGTGCCAGAAAATTGGACGGGAGGGTTGTGCCTGCCCTTGTAATGCCGGATAAAAACTGCGCCCATCACAGATATGATCGGTTGGCATACAAAGACCTGCAACCTCGACCATCGTCGGGAAAAAGTCCGGTGTGGTGACCGCTTCGGCACTGAGTGTACCTGCCTTGACCTTCGCAGGATACCAGACAAATAACGGCACACGTACCCCGCCTTCGGTTGTCCAACCTTTGCCCTCTCTGGCAGGGAGATTGCAGGTGGGAGACCCCTCAGCAGAGGAAAGTCCACCATTGTCGGAGGTGAAGATGATCATCGTGTTGTCAGCATGAGGGGAATCCTGTAAAGCGTCTACCAATCGTCCGATATTTTCATCCAAATTCCAGATCATGGCCGCATAAGCGGGATCGGATTGCAGAACCCGACGCAACAGGCGTTGCCCCTTTTTGTCCTCGGTGTGAAACTCCTCTCCCTCAACGAGTGCCACCTGTTTGTCCAATCCCATGCGCTTTGCTTTTTCGGTAAAATAGTCGATGTCCTGTTGTTTGGCATCGATGGGGGTGTGTACCGCATAATGGCAAAGACTCAAGTAAAACGGCTTGTCTGCCGCTTGATTTTGTAGCAAGGAAATTGCCTCGTCGGTGATGCGGTCAGTCAAGTACTCACCGTCCGGCCCATCGGGTAGGGTGTGAATACCGTAAGGGGAGAAGTACCCTTCGCGTGGGTGACCCCAGTCGCAACCACCAATGTTGCAGGAAAAACCGTACTGCTCGGGGTAGTTTGGGGCAGTCCCCAAATGCCATTTGCCGACATGATAGGTGTCATACCCTTGGTCACGGAAGGTGGTCGCAACCGTTTGAATGCCTTGGGGAAGTGATTTTAAATAGGGGGCGTCCACCACTTTGCCACGCAAAGGATGGCTTTCTCCTGTATGGTCAATCCAATCGGTAATGCCGACCCGTGCCGGGTATTGTCCGGTCAAGTAACTTGCCCGACTGGGAGAGCAGACAGGACAGGAGGCGTAGGCATTGGAAAACACCATTCCCTCTCTGCAAAGACGATCGATGTTGGGGGTTTCGTAAAAAGTACTGCCTGTGCAAGCAAGGTCGCGCCAGCCCATATCATCCATAAAAATAAAAATCATATTGGGTTTTTGTGTCATCTAAAAGCCTCCTTTTTATTTGTTTTCCTTGACGGGGTCAACGGCATAACGCACCGTTTTTTCAGCATACTGTCCGGCAGAGCAAAGTTGCCCAAGCCCCGACACCTCTTCTTTGGTACCGTCGCGCATTGGATCGACATAACGGCAAAACCACCGCTCCAGTTGTTGACGCAGATGGAATATATCCTCTTGATAGTCGGGGTGGTCGACAAGGTTTTTGGTTTCCTCCGGATCGGCTACAAGGTCGTAAAATTCATGGTAACCGTACGGGTAACGGTGAATGTACTTTTGGGTTTTGGTGCGGATCATCCGCACAGGCCCATACTCGTCAAAAATGACAACGCAGTCGTCGGTTTCTTTTTGGGTGTCGGACAAGAGTGAGGGGGCAAAGCTCTTACCGGGCAGCTTGACCGTCGCTTGAGAAGGAAGATCCAACAGATCCACAAGGGTGGGAAAGAGGTCGTACCCACTGACAAGATCGTGGCAAACCGTCCCCTTTTGCCGATCTTTTGGATGGGAAATGAGAAAAGGCACTTTGACCGCGGTATCAAACATATTCTGCGGAAAAGTTCCATTGCCTTTGCCCCAAATGCCGTGGTGTCCCATGCTCATGCCATTGTCGGCAGTGAAAATGACAATGGTATCTTCGGCAAGTCCCAAGGCTTCTAAGCGATCCAGCAATTTGCCGATGTCCTCATCCATCGCAGAGATAGAGGCGTAATAGCCACGCAGGTTTGTCTGACGCTTGTCGGTGCCATACACAGGCCCTGTTGTCATATCGGGATGATCAGGGATGTCGGGGGTGGACAGGAAAGGACAATCGGCATAAAAGTCGATCCACTTTTTGGGATGATGTTCCGGTTCCCATGGAGAATGGGGGGCGGTGTAATGGACACTCAGATAAAAGGGCTCCTCTTTGCTCGACAGATCCTCCAAAAAGGTGAGGGCCTTGTCGGTGATAAGGTTTGTGACATACTGCCCATGCTCCATTTTAATGGTACGGTGTTCAATCATATCGGGATGGTAGTAACAGCACCCACCTTTGCCGATCGTGTACCAGTATTGAAAGCCGTGTTGTGGGGTCAGGCTATCCCCCAAATGCCATTTGCCCGACAGCGCACAGGTGTAGCCGTGCTCGGTGAGCACATCGGTGTAGGTGGTCTGCCCTTTGAGGTATTGGATGGGGCGATCCTCACACAGGTATCCACCATAAGGGTTGTCCAGTCCCAGTTTGTCGACAAGGGCACGGTCGACATTGCCCGAGGCAATCCAGTCGTGCACCCCATGTGCCGAGGGGATATTGCCGGTCATGAGTGAGGCTCGTGCCGGCGAACAGACGGGGGAAGCACAAAAAAAGTTGTCGTACCGTCGCCCATTTTTGGCAATGCGGTCAAGGTTTGGGGTATACAGTTCTTCGTTGCCGGCACAGTGCATGGCAAAGGGCCCTTGGTCATCGGATAGGATAAAGAGAATGTTTGGAAGGCGCTTCATAATCAGTCAGTCCTTTCGATATTCAGAATCTGCGAATGCCGTCACAAAAACTGTGACGGCAGGGCAGAAAACCAAAGCGTTGTTATTTTGTTTCATCGTAAGCGGTTTGTGCATCGGCAAGGATGGCATCCCCACCGGCAGCACGCCATTCCGCCCCGAGGTCGGCAATGCCTTGATCCACATCCATTTTACCTTGGATGAGGTCGACGAGGTATTGCACATAGATGTCGTCACAAGCAGTGCCGTATTGGATGTCTGCGGCGGTTTTGAATTTGACAAGGTTTTCTAATTGTGCTTCACTTGCCAGCTCCACCGACTCCAATGCACGTTCGTAAGACGGTTCAGTAGTTGGTAAGAAGTTGCTTTCCAACGGCCAGTAGAAGGAACCCCATGCCAAGGGGTGAGCCCAGCCGTTTGCCGCAAAGGCATCAGCCGCACGTTCTTCTTCGTTGTACACGACGGTCTCGCCGTCCATGGTGTAGTGGGTGCCCTCAATCCCTAAGCGCAACAGATCATTTCCTTCAGGAGAAAGCATAAAGTTGATGAAAGCGGCAGCTTTATCGGGTGCTTTGCTGGTGGAAACAATGCCGGTAAACATGCCGGTTTTTCCCTGTACCGCGTTGCCAAAGTTGCCGTCAGCACTTGCCGGTGGCAGATTGAAAGCGACGGTGGCTTCGGGTGTGATCTGTTGTAGGTTTGTTTCATGACGGGAAACATGACGGAAGAGTGGCATCGATGCTGCCCCGATTTGTCCTTGGTAGAACTTTTCTTCCAATTTTGATTGGTCGTTTAATAAAAATTCAGGGTCGAGAATGCCATCGTTCCACAACCCTTGCAGGTAAAGGATGCCATCTTTAAAGCTCGGATCTTCAAAGGATGGAATGATGGTGTCGCCGTCCAATGCAAAGTCTCCATACTCTTTGCCAAATGCGGCAAAGATGTAGTTGAAGGAACCTGCATTTGCCTTGACATCGCTGAGACCAAAGGTGTCGTCCTGTCCATTGCCGTCGGGATCGTCATTGGTGAATGCGGTGACAACGGCAGTAAATTCGTCAATGGTGGTGGGGTATGCCATGCCGATGTTGTCCAACCAGTCTTGCCGCATTAAGACTAGGGCGTTGGCAACGGAAAATTGGGTGATGAACGGAATGCCGTAAAATTCGCCGTCGACAGCGGTCCATTCGTAGTCTGTAAGCCACGTGTCGATGTTTGGCAATGTTTCGCGATAGCTGTTGAGGGGAAGTAAGACCCCGTCATCAATCCACTGTTGGGTGGCAGCTGTACCGTAGGAGCCTGTGACGATGTCCGGAAAATCCCCGGTAGCCATCGCAACGTTGACCTTTTCCACACTGCCTTCCGGCACGATGGTGACGGTCAGGTCAATGCCCAACTGTTCGTTGATAGCAGCGACAACACGGTCGCCTTCCACCATGGGGGCCGCACCGGCATCCCCTGTGGTCAACCATTCAATGGGGTCGACTTGGCCACTGTCAGTGCCTTCTGCTGTGGCAGTGTCGCCACCGGTTTCGGTGGGTGTGGAAGTACATGCCGATAGGGAAAGGAGCATCGCCAGTGTCATTAAAAATGCAGTTGTTTTTTTCATCGTAAAATCCATCCTTTTCATCATATTAAAGCGTTTAAACGCTTGGAGACTGTGAAAAAATTCTTTTTCATGTAAGGGGATCGATGCGTTATCCTTTGACAGCACCACTCAGTACCCCTTGGGTGAAGTGTTTTTGGAAAAACGGGTAAGCGCACATGATGGGAATAATTGCCATCATGACTGCCGCCATCTTCATCGGTTGCCCCAAGAGGAATAAACTTTCCCCCCCACTGGCATAAGCGGCGTCATTTTCAAACAGTAAGGAGCGTAAGAACAGCTGTAACGGCCATTTGCCACGATCCACAATGTACATGACTGCCGAGAAAAAGTCGTTCCAGTGTTCCACCGCATAGTAGAGTGCGACGGTGGTGATGGCAGGTTTTGAAATGGGGATGACAATTTTAAAGAGGACACCCACCTCGGTGCAGCCGTCGATCATGGCAGCTTCCTCTAGGCTCTGTGGTAGGTCGTTGAAAAAGTTGCGCAAGATGATTAAGTTTGCGGTCATGACAAGGGTTGGGACAATCATACTCCACAGTGTGTCAAGCAATTGGAAGTCCTTGACCACCATGTAAAGGGGAATGATCCCGCCGGTGAACATCATGGTAAAGACGATGCCAAACATGATCACCCGTTGTCCTTTGAGGTTCTTCTTGGATAGCACGTAGGCGGTCATAATGGTGACAATCATGTTCAAAAAGGTACCGACTACCGTGACGAAAATGGAATTTGCATAAGAAGACCAGAGTTCTGCATTGGTGAGCATATACTGGTACGCTTCAAACGACCATTCTGTCGGCCAGAGGTGAAAGTCGGTTTCGAGATAGGACTTTAAGGAACTGAAGGAAACAACAAAGGAATCCCAGAAGGGGAAGAGGGTGAGTATCGCCAAAATCCCCAAAAGAGTGTAATTGACAAGATCAAATAAACGGTCACTACCACTTTTTTTAATTTTATTGGAGGCACTCATTAGTAAATACCCTCCCCTCCGCCAATACGGGCGACTTTGTTTGCGATGAGCAATAAAATGAAGTTGATGACCGATTTGAAGAGGCCGACAGCGGTCGCCAATTCAAATTTACCGTCCTCTAAACCCAAACGGTATACATAGGTGTCAAGGATGTCCGAAACCCCGTAAACACCGGGATGGTACAGTACAAAGATCTGCTCAAACCCTGCCTGCATTAAGCTCCCAACCCTGAGGATCAAGATGACCACGATGGTACTCATGATACCGGGTAGGGTGATGTGCAACAGTTGCTTAAAGCGACTTGCTCCGTCCACCGTTGCCGCTTCGTACAGTTGCGGATCCAGTGAGGAGAGGGCTGCGAGGTAAATGATGGTGTTCCAACCAAAGGTTTTCCAGATCATCGAGACGACCAAGGTCGGTACAAAGGCAGTTTCATCGGTCAAAAAGCCGATCGGCTCAAAGCCCAATGCTGTGATGACCCCATTGACAATCCCGTTGTTTTGGGAGAGTAGGTTGACCATCAAACCACCGAGAACCACCCAAGAAATAAATTGTGGAATGTAGATGGCGGTTTGCACAAAGCGTTTGTAATGGATGGAACGGATTTCGTTGAGCATGAGTGCTACAATGATCGGCACCGGAAAGCCAAAGATCAAACGAATGATGCTGATGTAAATGGTGTTCCAAAATACTTCGTAAAATTTTGGGGTATTGAACAGCTCTTCAAACCAATTGAAGCCTGAAAAGGGGCTCGCCCAAATCCCTTGCATGATGTTGAAGTCCTTAAATGCCAGTACAATCCCTGCCATGGGCAAATAATGGAAGATGATGTAGTAGGCGGCTGCCGGAATCAACATGATGTAAAGCCATTTGTGCTTTAAAAGATATTTGAAACCGGTGGACTCTTGTGATTTTTTGACCAAAGCGCATCACTCCTTTAAATAAAGTTTCCACCAAAGGAATGCCTTCCTTCGATAGATGAAAAATGATTGAAAATATCACCGAGTGGTGAAAATTTTCTTTAACTAAAGTATAACGAAAAAATGAATAAAATACAATTTCAAATAATCATCTTTTTGGTGAAAAAGCGCAAATCGGAAAGGAGGTGCTATCCAGAAAAGGGAAAATGCAAAAATTCAACACTCTTTTTGCCGAAAAAGTTGAAAATTTGCAAGGCAAAAAAGAGCACTTTTACAAATACATAAGCAAAAAAGTTGATTTTTGGCTATAAATTTGTTATACTATTCTAAAATTATATTCATAATAAACAATATTTGTTTGCGGTTAGCAGGTGGTTTTGAAAGGAGTGTAGACGGTGAAAAAGCATCAATGGATACGACAACATGCTCTTCAACGAAGTCATTTTAAAACAGCAATGATCGCCTTAGGCTCATTTTGCACTTTATTGGTGTTGACGGTGGGGGTCTTTTCCTATAGTCAAGCACGAAACGATTTGTTAGAACAGGCAACGGGACGTGCAACCCAACTACTCACCATCTATGACGATCTGATGTTGGAGGTGCAAACCACGGCAGTGATGGTCGATTCGTTAAAATCGGTCACCGCCATTGCCAACAGCAAAGAACCCAATTTGAGCCAATTGATGCGCATGACCGACGATGTCAATGCCATTGAGCAGGCAGGACGCTTTTATGCCATTGAGGTGTTCTTTCAAGAAAGTGAACGCATCTACATTAGCGAAAAGGGCATGTACACCTTTGAGGAGTATTTTGACAGCGCCCTACTCGATGACATCTTGAGCCAAGAGCAAAGAATCGACTGGGATATGAACCGACAGTATGAAGTGCCATTTTCTCCTTCAGTCGCCGTGCTATCCTACCGTGGCAATGGAATGGGTGGTGCCGGAGCCGATGGCAGTGTGGTGGTTATCAATGTGGCAATGACAACGGTACAACAACTTGCTGCGCAACATGCAAAAGATCTTCCCGTGGCCGTGACCTACCGCGGGGTGCTACTTTACAGCAAAGGACAGATGACAGGGACTTTCGGTACTGCTGAAAACGAGGTGCTTTCGGTGCAAAGCAGTATGGATGAAGCGGCGCTTTGGCAACATACAATCAATCTGATGGGGTACAGTGTGTTGGCGATGTTGTTGGGGCTTTTGTTGAGTGCGCTGTTGGCCTATCGCTACAGCGTTGTCATGACAAAACCGACCCATGCACTGTTGCAAAAGGTGCAGTATCTGGTGCAGGGAGAAAGCGGTGGAGATGATTTTTCCATGCTTGGCGAGGCGGTGGATCGCCTGCACGGCAGAGTGCGACAGATGGATCGTTATTTGGAAAAACACACCGTTGCCATTCAGGAACGCTTGCTGTTGAAATTGGTTACCACGCCCACACAATTGTCTGCCATGGAGCAGGAGTGCACGGCATGTGGTTTGCGTTTCCCGTATCCTTACTTTGCGGTGGTGCTCATGCAACTGGATTTATCTAAGTACGGGGGTAAGCAGTTGATTCGTGAACATAACATCCAACTGGCAAAGGACACGATGTTGCAATTTTTTGAAAGTTTGGGCGTTTGTTACAGCACTTTTGGGGAGAATGAAGTGGTCATAGGGGTGCTCAACTTAGAAGAGGGAGAGCAGCTGCGTGAACGGATCAGCAACATCTGTATGGCGCTTTCGGCGAGCATGAAAGAAACGCTCGGCATTGGGGCGCAACTGTCCATAGGACTATGTGCCAAGCAGGCTCCACTCTTGTATCGTGCGTATTTTGGGGCGAAACGCAATTTGGCCTATACCTCCACAGATGTGAGCGAATGTGTTTGCTTTAGCAGTCAAGAGGATTATCTGCCGTTTGCAGACACCACCCTCATTGACCGTTTGTCAGAAGCAGTACTTTCGCAGAACAGCAGTGAGGTAGACACGCTGTTGACCTATTATCGAAAGTGGCATTTACAGGAAGGGATGTCGCTGCCACAGGCAATGCGTGTCACCGATGTCTGTCTCTGTTCGGTTTTTGCAAGACTCTGTGAGCGTGGCATGACGGTGGATGAAAAGCAGATGGCGGCAGCGGTACGCAAAGTGTCGGCGGCGATATCGATGGAGGAAATTTTTGAAGTTTTTCGCACCTATCTGTTGTCACTGCTGTACAGTTCGACAAAGGTGTCGGAGCGCGCCCAGTGGTATGTTGTGCAATCGGTGCAGTATATTGAAGAAAATTACAGCCGAAACTTTTCCATCCCGGAACTTGCGGCACAAGTACAACTCAATCCGGTGTATTTGAATAAGGTGTTTAAGGCAGCAACCGGCAAAACGGTATCGGAATATCTCAATTTTTATCGGGTGGAACGCTCCTTGCCGATGCTCAAAGAAAAAGAGTTGACCATTCAGGAAATCAGCAGTCAACTCGGGTATCCGGATGTGCGCAATTACATGCGGTTTTTCAAAAAGTTTTACGGCACCACCCCCAGCGAATACCGCAAAGCCTAGCCGGCAGGTGTTGCGGGCGATTCGTGAATCGCTCCTACCGCACAATGAAAATGTCGTCTGTAGGGACAGGGCTCTGCTCTGTCCTTCGTTTATTGCCTGATGAAAATCAGACGGTCAATCAAAGTTTTGTCCACTTTTTCAAAAGTGGTGGAGTTTGAGGCGAAGCCTCAAGGTCGGATTTGCCGTCAGGCAACTCTCACGCGTCAGCGTTTTAAGGCATTCGGAAAATTTCGAATGCCTTTTTTGTACCCCGATGGCACTGACCGACATTGCGGACGACCAAAGGTCGCCCCTACAGCGGACAGCGTCCGCCGGCATTGCGGTCGGGTCAAGACCCGACCCTACAGCCCAATGAAAATATTGTCTGTAGAGATGGGTCTTGACCCATCCGCCATTCATCGCCCAATGAAAATATCGACTGTAGGGACATGGCTTGCCATGTCCGCCATTCCTCCTCGATCATACAAAAAAGGGACACGATGTCGTGTCCCTTTTTGATGTTTATGAATGTTCTTCCGCTGCTTTTGGCAGGCGGTCGGCGCGCACTTTGACAATGCGGCGATCCTCTACCGAGAGTACGCGAAACGCATAACCAAACGCTTCTATGGTGGGGGTTTCTCCGGCATCGGGGATGCGGCCCAGTTCATCGATGATCAAACCGCCGATGGTGTCTGATGCATCTTCGTCTTCTTCCGGTGGGGTGATAGACAGTGCTCTACAAACCTCTTGCAGGTCGGCGGCGCCGTCCAGTAAAAAACCACCCTCGTCTAAGACGATGATCGGTTCGCCCTCATCGTCATACTCATCTTGAATGTTCCCTACAATGGACTCTAAGATGTCTTCCATTGTCACAATACCGGCCGTTCCTCCCCAGTCGTCCACGACGACGGCGAGATGAATTTTTTCCTTTTTAAAACGGCGAAACAGATCCGCACACTTCATTGCTTCCGGTACATAAATGGTCTCACGCACAAAATCCGCCACTTGAAAATCGTCGGCATCCTGACAACCGATGAGGCAGAGTAGATCCTTGACGTAAATGACCCCTTTGATGTTGTCGATGTCGCCGTCGTAGACCGGAATTCTGGAAAATCCGTCGTTGATGGCGTGAAAGACGATGTCGCTGATTTTGGCGCCCTTTTCAATGGCGATGACCTCGGTGCGGTGGGTCATAAGATCCACGGCAGTGCGGTCGTCAAAATCAAAAATATTGTGAATCATTTGGCGCTCTTGCTGTTCGAAATAGCCCTGTTCCTCCCCTTCTGCGACCAGCGTACGAATCTTTTCCTCCAGTACCTCGTCTGCATCTTGGGTTTGTTTCTTGCCAAGTCCCAGCACTTTAGCAAAAAATCCGGGCTCCTTTCGGCCTATGTCGTCCATGTTTGTTCTCCTTTCGAACGGTGAAAAGGGAACCCCTTTTCCTATTTCTTTTTTGTAGTCAATTCTATCATAAACATTTTTTTTGCATTTGTCAACCGACAACCGCGGCGGATTGTTGATTTTTCCGGTGTTCTATGAGATAATAGGGAGAAACCTTTTGTCAAAACATTTTTAAAATAAGAGGGAAGTGCTTAATTATTTGACAGTATAGTCGATAAACGTAGTAGAGAAGTATATTCTTTATACAGTGCGATTTTCGAGAGGGTCGAAAGGGCACTCTCCCGATGAACATAAAACAGAAAAAAATTCATCTTACACGGTGGTGTGAGGAGAAGATTTAAAGGAGGCTATCATATGTCTATCAATAGTGTAAGTGGCAGTAGCATGAGTGGGCTACAGGGATATGGCGGTTTGGCGAGTGGGTTGGATCGTGATAGTTTGATCGAAGGGATGACCTATGCCACCCAGAGTAAAATTTATGCACAACAACAGAAAAAAGACCTGCAATTGTGGGAGCAACAAGCCATTCAGGAATTGACCACCAAAATGTACGAATTCAGCAACACTTATTTTTCCTTTACCTCGGACAAAAACCTGTTGGGGGATAGCTTGTTTGCCAGAAATGACCTGTCGGTTTTGGGCGTCAACAGCAAGTACATCAATGTTTCCGGTGTCGGAAACGGTAGTGAAATGCCGGAAATTCTCGGCGTGAAAACAATGGCAAGAGATGCACAGATGGTGACCAGTGGCAAAGCGTCGGATCAAGCGCTGACCTTTGACGGCATTGCCGACTTGGGCGAAAAAGTGGACATCAACATGCTTGCCGGTCAATCGCTTTACTTTGAATACGGCGGCGAACAGCTGACGGTACAACTGCAAACCACCGATGGGTTTGACTATTCTACACCGGAATCGACCATCGATGCCATCAACAAAGCGATGGCGGAAGTGGATCTGCCAAAAATCGATGGCACCCTTGCCGATGCGGTCGAAGCGTCTTTGGATGAAAACGGCAGAGTGGTCTTTACCAATACCGGGCATAGCAGCAATGAAATCAACCTGACCGGCGGTTCGGGTGCTTCCATGTTCCACTTGGGCTTTTTGGATCTCGGGGAAACAATGGCAGATTTGAGTGATGATGAAAAACGCATCTCCGCTGCCGGTACCACCGGTAAAATCAGCTTCCGTGGTATTGAAGAAACCACCGTTTACAATGCGCTGAGTGAAGAGAAACTGTCTTTTACCTACAACGGCAAAAGTGGCAGCATTGAGTTGGACAAATACGATTCCTCTACCACGATGGAGGACATCCAAGCGGATATTCAGGGGAAAATCGACAAAGAGTTTGGTGCAGGGCGTATCCGTGTCAATTTGGACGATACCGCAGAGGGGCAAGCGCTCTCCTTTGAAACAACCAAATTTGTCTATGACTATACCGATCCTGACAATGTGGTGAAGACCCAAGTGGCGGACGAAAGCTCCACCCTTTCCTTCTACAGTGGTTCCTATGCGCTGGTGGGGGATCAAGGGATTTTTGGGATCCAGCAAGGGGAATCCAACCGCATCAACATGAATACCACCATAGGGGAAGCGGGCTTTGGCCACAACCCTGTCATCGACCAGACTGCTGCCATGACCATCAAAAACGGCAGTGGCGAAGAGATTGACTTGACCGAACTCGGTGTTACATGGAACAGCTCGGTGGATGAAATTGTCGATGCCATCAACGAAGCAGAAGATCTTGGTATTAAAATTGAATATCAATCGAACAGTGATAAATTTGTCGTCACTGCGACCCAACAGGGTACCAGTGGGGAAATTGATCTTTCCGGTACAGTGGCAGACGCACTGTTTGGTGCTGACATTGCAGCCAATAATACCATTACAAACGGACAGGACGCCACTATTTTGGTGCGCTACCCCGGTTCGGAGGAAACGCTGGAGCTGACCCGTGACTCCAATACCTTTGACATGGACGGCATGAACGTCACCTTGAAAGGCACCTTTGGTTACGATGAGGCAGGCGTTTATCAAGCGGATACTGAAGCGGTGACCTTTACCGCCGAGGTGGATACCGAAAAAGCGGCAGAAGCGGTCAAAGAAATGATCGACGATTACAACGAGATGTTGGCTGAAATCAACTCGATGGTGTCGGAAAAACCAAATCGTGATTATGCACCCCTCACCGAAGAGGAACGTGCCGATTTGAGTGAAAGCCAGATCGAACTGTGGGAAGAGGAAGCGAAAAAAGGCCTGCTCTTCAACGACAGCGATATCAAAGGCCTTGCCGACGCACTGCGCTTTACCGTAGCACCGGCCATGGCCGAAACCTTCAAGGATATGGGGATCACCGTTTCCACAAATTATGAGGACAACGGGAAATTGGTCTTTGACCAAACCAAATTTGAAGCGGCACTAGCGGCAGATCCGGAAGCGGTTGCAACAGCGATGAACGAATCGGCAACAGCGGACAGTGCAGGCGGCTTGATCACCGGCATGAAAGCGACAATGGATCGCTATGCCTCGATGACAGGGTCGACCAAAGGGATTTTGGTGGAACGTGCAGGGTCGCCGTTCGCACCGACTTCGGTACTCGACAACAGCATCCAAACGCAAATTGATGATATGGATGAGACCTTGGAACGGTTGAAAAACACTTTGGAAATGGAACAGGATCGTTACGTTGCACAGTTTACACAATTGGAAACATTGATCTCCCAAATGAACTCTCAAAGTAGTTACTTGAGCTCGATGTTCTCCTATTAAGTAAAAAAGGAGTAGGAAGCATGAATATGAATGGATACCAGCAGTACAAAGAGCAATCTGTCATGACCATGACCCGTGGGGAATTGTTGGTGCTCTTGTATGACGAGTTGATCAAGCGTCTCAAGCGAGCGGATCTTGCGGTAAAAGCAGAACAGTTTGACGTGTTTGACCAATCGGTGACACGGTGTCAAGAAATTGTGCGTTACCTCAATGATACACTCGATCACAGCTATCCCATCAGTCAGGAACTGACCAGACACTATGAATTTTTCTCCTTTGAACTGTCTAAACTCAAAGCAGGTCGACGGGTGGAGATTGTGGCAGAACTCATTCCGCTCGTTTCGGAACTGCGCGATGCCTTTATTCAAGCGGGGAAAAGCTCGTGATGGCGGCGACACCGCAGGCGATTGCCGCAGTGCTGCTACCGGAACTTCGTGTCAAGCAAAAGCAACTGGGCATCATCTATCGCTGGACAAGGGAATTGGAACTTGCCATGCAGGACAATGACCAAGCGGCAACCAAACTTGCCCTTTCTCTGCGTGCAGAAGCGATGGGTGTGATTGCCGACAGTGATGCTCGTTTAGTACGGGCATTGCAAGATCAAGGCATCAAAGACGTGGGGCGATACTTGCACCTTTGCAAGGGAAAAACCGATCCGTTGTTACAGGATCCCACCTTTGTAGAAGTGGTGCAAATTCTCAATTTTTTGCGACTGACATGGGAAAAGACGGTGGAAATTGACAAGCGACTGAGCACAAAAGTGATTGGAAAACAATCCCATTACGAAGGATAACAGTTGACAGCGACTGGAAAACGCTTTGTTTTGGATGACAAAAAACAACAACGATGAAAAGACAGAGACTGAGGTATCACACCGCGGTCTCTGTGTTGTTGTCAGTGGAGAGATGAATGAAAAAGAACACGGTGCAGATCGAGTTTCGTAATGTAACAAAACAATACCAGCACAATGTACCGGCACTCGAGCAGGTCTCCCTGACCATTGAGAAAGGGGAATTTGTCTTTGTTGTCGGGAAAAGTGGGTCAGGAAAAAGCACCTTTTTGAAGTTGCTTTCCTGCCAGATGCTCCCGACGAGTGGGGCGGTGGTGATCAACAAAGAATGTACCTCTGACTTGACGACAGAGGAAATTCCTTACTTTAGAAGACAGTTTGGCATCATGCAGATGGATATGGAGCTGTTGCCGGACTTGACGTTGGCACAAAACATTCGTTTTGCCATGCGTGCGACCGAACAGCCGGGCAGACTCATCAAACAACGTATTCGAGAGACGCTCTCGACGGTTGGGGTGGCAAAACAAGCGGAGCATTATCCGGAAGAATTGTCGGCTGGGGAAATTGCAAGGGCACTCTTAGCAAGGGCGATTGTTGTCAATCCGAAAATTTTGGTGTTGGATGAACCGACGGCGAATTTGAGTCCGGCACTTGCATGGGACATCATGTGTTTGTTGGATGAATTGAACCGACTGGGCATTACTGTGGTGGTTGCAAGTCATGCCAGAGAATTGGTGACCATCATGAAAAAGCGTGTGGTCACGCTGGTGTCGGGTGTGGTGGTATCGGATCAACGGCGCGGCAGCTATGACGTGCGGTTGATGGACAGATTTGAAGAGGCACGCATTGCAAAACAGCGGGCAGAATATCAAAGGTTAATGGGGGACAAGGATTTCTATGCCTAGAATTTTAAGTCGTGCAGAGAGTTTTACTTTGGAAATGGTGGCAGCGGTGACAAAGCAAGCCGACATTCCAAGATGGGGCGCTCCACCGCAGTGGGAAGAGGTCTATAAATTTGCAGACATGCACAACATCACCAATATTTTGTATTACGCTACCATTGGGGTGGAAGTGACCCCAGCGGTCAAGGTGCGCATTCAAGAGCGCTTTCATCAAGCGGTGCATGGATTGCCACGCTACGAGACAGCGCTTGCGAGCATATTGAAAAAAGCGGAAGCGAGTGGCGTACACCTCCTGCCCCTTAAAGAGTGCCATATGCCACAATACTATCCCCATGCCGATATGTGTGCCACCAAGAACCTGCGCTTTTTGGTGGATAAAACCCAAACCGATGCGGTTTACACCATGATGGCAGGGTTGGGGTTTGACCCCCGTCCGAGCGAATTTGAATGGGAACTGGTGTTTTTTAAATTGCCGGACGTGATGGTGGTGTTTCAAACAAAGATTCCCTCGGTCGATAAGAGGCGAGAAAAATATTTTGCTCTTTCAGTCAAGCAGTATCCAAAACTGCAAAAACATCGTTTTGTCCACTGTCTACGGGAAGCGGAAAACTATCTGTATACCGTGGCGACCTTAGCGGAGGATTTCTCCACCGGTGCAATTCAACTCAAACAGGTGTTGGACTTTTGGTGTTACCACCGTGCGGTGGAGGAAACAATTCCATTACATGCGGTCAAAAAGCAGTTGCGTTTTTTGAAATTGGGTACTTTTTATCAGGTGTTGATGCAATTGGCGGAATGCTGGTTTTCCGGCGTGCTGTTTGAGGAGAGCGACCGCACCTTGACACAGGTGGAACGCTATATCCTATCCAAGGGAAACCAAGGAAGAGAAGTGGCAGAAAAGGTGCTACCACTCATCCGTCAAGTAGCAGATATGGAAGTGGAGGAAGGTCCCAAAAACGACGAACTTTCGTGGATGTTGCCGTCGCGCGAGTATATGGAGGGGATGTTTCCGAAATTACAGGAATCGCCGGGGTTATTGCCCTATTACTATGGGGTGCGCTTGATGCGCAGAGCGGTCAATCCCATCAAGCGTCGTCGGGCAGAAAAAGTGGCACAGCGTGCCGAACAACGTGCCCTCAAAAAGCTGCAACAGCATCAGCAAGAGATTCATGAGCAGGTGAAAGTTGTCGCCGAAGAACGAGAAATCATGACAAAAGAGCAAGAAATGATCGGGCCAAAGAAAGAAAATCAAGAGAAAAGATAAGAATGTTACAAAGAATGAACAAAACCACTTAATATTTCTCTGTTTGTGACGATATATATCATAGAGAGAAAGGAGGATTTCAATGGGAATTTCAATTGAAAGATTAACAAAAGGCTATCCGGCCGGATTTGGTAAGACCCAAGCGCACACGACGAGCGAAAAAGCGGTGTCGGGGCGGCAGTTTGATGAAATTTCCATTTCCTCAAACGGATATGAGCAAGCACAAGCAAAAGTGGCGGAGCAGTTGACAAAATCGGTTCTGCAAGAAACGATCCAAACCACCCCACAAGAAAAGGTTGATACGTTGAAACAGGTAGTGTCACAGGGGCTCTACCAAGTGGATTTGGAAGCGGTTGCCGCAAAAATGATGAGACTGGGCGAGTAAGCGATCTACACCGCAAACCGTGGATCACCCAATAAGAGGAGAAGAAATCAATGAGCAGTGCAGCATTGCAACAGTTTGAGCAGGTCATAGAAGAAATGACCATGGTCTTTTTGGAATTGACAGGAATTGCTAGGGTAAAATTGTCAGCAGTCAGACAGGGTCGTGTGGCGACCTTAGAAGAGTGTATGACAAAAGAACAATCTGCACAGATGAAGCTCAAGGGATTGGAAATCAAAAGAGAGCGCCTACAAACCGATATGGGGGTTGCAGGACGTTCTTTTCGAGAAATTTTAACACGGGTGACAGATGAAGAGCGCCTTCGTCTGCTGCCGTTGTTTGAAGGGTTGAGCAGGGAAATTCAAATGTTTCAACAAATCAACGACGATGTCAACAGCATCATCCGTATCCAACAACGACAGCTGGAAAAACAGTTGGGAACCAACAAAGGGGTGTTTGAACAAGTGTCTACACCCTCACGCACCGACCGCAGTGTGTAGCAGATAAGAGGAGGGTTTACAGATGATTCGTTCTACATTCGCCGGATTTACAACGGCACAACATGCACTTTTGGCAAATCAACGTGCCATCGACGTTGCCGGCCAAAACTTATCCAACCAACACACCATCGGTTACACCAGACAGCGTTTGGATCTGGCGAGCATTACACCGACAGGGCCGTCGCCGACCAATTCCCCTTATGACTCCAAAGTCGGACAAGGGGTGTTGATGACCGGCGTCATTCAGATTCGTGACCCATATCTTGACATCCAATACCGCTCTCAGATCGCCAAAGTCGGCACCGTCGACGCGATGGATGCGGTCATGGAAGAAATCGGGAATATTTTTGATGAAATTGACAGTACTGCGATTCGTGCCGCATACAACGACGTGGTTTCTCAGCTGACAGCACTTGCCAATCCGCAAAATGCCAGCAGCCAAAACCTCGATGCGTTGGTGCGCTCTTCTTTTGAAGTGCTCATCAATTTGGTGCATCAAAACGCCAGTGAATTGAGCGAGTTGGAAGAAGAAACGGCCGATAAATTGGAAACTTCGCTCATTCCAAACATCAACACCGCATTGGAAGAAATTGCGATTTTGAACGAATCGATTAAAAATACACAAATTCAAGGAAGTCCGGCGCTGGAATTACAGGATCAGCGCAACCAGCTACTGGATGATCTTGCGACCTATTTTCCGATTGATGTCACCTACATTGAAGACACCTCTCCCGGTGTTTCGGTGCAGCTATTACAAGTCACCTTTACCGACGCAGACGGGGTGGAACATACACTCATCCATGACGATGAAATCGGCAATGTCGCGTTTGGCCAAGATGCCGCTACTGGCGATTACACCTTGACTGTCACCGATGCACTGGATCCGACCAGTTCTAAAAATGTTGCGGACGTGTTGGTGGACGGGGTGTTAAAAGGGAATCTTGACATGCTCAATCAAGAGGGGATTTTCAACGGCGGTGATGTCAACGGGATCGGCTACTACGAAAAATCCTTTGATCTGTTTGTCAGCACACTCGCAGAACAGATGAACACCTTAAACGGAACCCCACTTTTTACCACCAGTGATGGGAGTGGTGTGTTTACCGCAACCAACATTGAAGTGTCTGCCGACTGGAAAAACAACACCATCGGGATCACCAAAACCCATGAAGTGGGGCCGGACGGCACACCAAACAGTACCGATTACAGCAACGTGTTAAAGATGATCAACATGTTGACTGAAGAAAATATGGACTTTAACTTTGACTTGGGTGGGGTGCCCACCACCGCCTTTAGCGGTACCCTTTTGGGCGCTTACGACAACATTCAAAATGTACAGGCAATCGAAAGAAAAGCCACCACCACTATTTTGGAAAGCCGCTTGACGGTACTGGATCAAATTGCCGATTCCAGAGATTCCGTTTCGGCGGTCAGCCAAGACGAAGAGGTCATGGATCTCATGCGTTATCAACAAGCGTACAATGCGGCTTCCCGTGTCATGACCACGATGGACGAATTGTTGGATAAACTCATCAACGGCACCGGTGTCGTTGGACGATAGGAGGAACGAACAATGAGTATGCGTATTACCAATAGTATGGTCAGAAGACATTATGAAACCAATCTCAATGGTTCACTTGGCGGTTTGGAACAATCCCGTCAACAGGTAGAAACAGGACGCAGATTTGCCGATTCTTATGAAGATCCGGCAGCTGCTGCAAAAGCCTCGATTTTAGAAACCAAGTACATGCGCAATGCTGACTACATCAATGCAGTCAAAGATACCCAAAAATGGCAGGATAGTCAGGAAAATATCCTTACGCAAATCAATGATATTGCGAAGGAAATCGAACAGCGTTACTCTGTCGAGGCACTCAATGATACCAATGCAACTTCGAGAGAAACCTATGCACAGACCTTCCGTGAATTGCAAGAGTCGATGGTGAATATCTTAAATACCACTTATGGTGACAGCTACCTCATGGCAGGGACAGATGGGGGCGATCCACCGTTTATCATTGAAGACAGTGGCACCATCACCTTCCGTGGGTATGACGTCAACGATCCGGCGAATGCGGCGATTATGGAAGAGTTTATGAACGACGCGAGCTACGTTGACCTAGGCTTCGGCTTGAGCTTTGATGCGACCGGTGAAGTCATTGCCGCAACGGCATTTGATGCAGGATACCCCGGCATTAAGGCGATCGGCTATGGGCAGGACGCAGACGGAACCAGTCAAAATATGTTGGTACTACTCGGTCAAATGGCAGATGCGTTGGAAGCACCTACACTGGATCGTGAAAAATATGAAGAATTGTGGACAGCCTTTGGTGAAGGGGCAGATCAAGTGCGTGACGGCTTGGTGGAAATGGGTACCCGCACCACCTTGCTGGACTCCACTTTGACAAAATTAGAAGCAGAAGAGTTGTCGCTGACCGAACAGTTTGACAACACCGTCAATATTGATCCGGCAAAAGCGATTTTGAATATGTCCTATTCGCAATATATGTACGATATTGCTTTGAAAGTTGGTACCAATCTCTTGACGCCTTCGCTATTGGATTTTATCCAGTAATCAAAGGGTCTGGTATAGCAAATTTTTGGAGGGTTGAAAATGGAACAGTTAATCAAAATTACAACCGTACCAATCGAGTACGAATTTAAAGTCAACGATGCAAAACTGGAGCGCAGACGCGGGTCGGCAGAACTGGAAATCAGTAGAAATGACGGTGGTATGACCATCCGTAGCCGGCCGATTAAACTGAATATGGATACCTATGATGCCAGAGCATCGGTCATGGGGCCGACACCAACGGCATCCACCTATGAAGAGGCGCAAAAAGGGCAACAGGCTGCCTATCAGGCGACGGCACAATTTGCGCAAGAGGGAAAAATGATGTTGTATGGAAAAATTGGCCAAGGGGCTGAAAATCTGCAAAACATTGCAGTACAGCGCAATGCAAAACCAACCGGACAATTTGAACTCGGCTTTACACCGACCACAGGACCCAACATCGAATGGGAACCGGCAGACTTTTCTATCGAATATCAGATGGACAGATTGAATTTTGATGCAAAAATTGAACAAGGACAGATTGAATTTATTCCGGGTTCGATCGAAATGTCCATTACACAACATCCGGACGTCCATGTAGAGTATGTGGGTGATCCGATTTATGTCCCACCACGGGCGGCAGAATTTTTCCACGGACAGGTGGTAGACGTACAGGCGTAAGAGAAATTGGAGGTCAGTATGGCAAACGAAGTGCACGAAATGGAAACAGCATGGACCCCGATGGATGAAGAGGCGGCTCAAATTATATTTGAGGATGGTTTGTTTGGGTTTGAAAAGCACCATCGGTTTTTGCCGATCGCCATGGAAGATGGCAGTGATGACATTCTTTTTTTAGAAAGTATTGAAGATGAACACTTGTCGTTCGTACTTTTGAACCCGTTTTCTGTCATGCCTACCTATGCACCACAATTGTCGGCAGAGGATTATCGCAAATTGGATACCCAGATCGATGAATTGCTTTCCTTCTATGTCATTTGCGTAGTGGGCGAAACGCCGCAGCAGAGCACCATCAACCTAAAATGTCCGATTGTTGTCAATGTTGAAACCCGTAAAGCAGTGCAGGTGATCTTGCAGACGGAGGAGTACAACCTTCGTCACGCACTCAAAGATCTTGCAACAGGGGAGGGTTTATAGATGCTTGTATTACAGCGTAAAAAAGGGCAGGTCTTGTTGGTGGGCGAAAATATTCGCATTTCGATCATCGAAACAGCAACCGACGGTGTGAAACTTGCCATTGATGCCCCTCGTGATGTGAAAATCCTGCGTGAAGAATTGGTGGAGGCGGAAGCAGTCAACCGTGAGTCGGTGGCAAATTTGGAAAAACTCCAAAAAGTGCGTGCGCTGTTGTCACCATTGACACCTCCACAATAAGTGCGGTCAATCTACTACCGCAGATGAGGTGCGCTTGAGGGGGTTCGTTGTGATCCCTAAAAGGATACACCGATTGGTTGTGTTGTAAAATCGGGCTGTCGTCCGTTAGAACTCATGCGGTTTCCTCCCCAACGACCGTGGCCTTGCACAGATGGCTTCGGTAGTTGTTGTTAGAGGGGAGGGTGCAGCGCACTAGGGCTGTATCATGGAAGTGAAAAATCTTTGTGAAAATAGAAAGATGTTATGGAACCGCAAGGTACTGTGACATCTTTTGTTTATTGTATAACAGTGTTAATTTATACTAATCGTATAACATTTCTGGCGATGAATGTTTTTGTATAATGTGTGGTTTATATACAAATTGTATTAAATGGTGAGGTTTCTGAAATAAGCGAGATATAACAGTTTGTATGACAGATTAAATATATACAAAAAGCGATGAAATGCTACAACTATAAATATAATTTGCTGATTCTATACCTAAAGTAAAAAAACGAAAAAAGAAAAAACTACTTTTTGTATAATAATTTTGTGTTATACAAAACATAAAATTCTAAAAATACTATTAGTATAATTTATGAAAATAACACGATTAGTTAAAAATTTCGGCAGGTACAACACAAGGTATAATTTTATTGAATTATACTAATTGCATACAATTGGATGCAATTGGATACGACTGGATATAACTGAATACAACGAGGGTATTTTAATACAAAAAGTATAACTTTCGGAAAATTAAAAAACAGTAATATAGCGTTGACAGCATATGTGATAAATAAACATTGTCAAGTCGCAGTACTTGACAATGGTGAACAGGCGAAAAAATAATTGATTAGGTAGTGAAAAGAGGAGGTTTACAATGGAAACGATTTATTTTTCAGGAGGCTGTCTTTGGGGAGTGCAGGCCTTTGTCAAAACCCTGAAAGGCGTGGTGCATACCGAGGCAGGACGAGCAAATGGCAAAAGCGACAGTCTTGATGGTGCGTATGACGGTTATGCCGAGTGTGTGAAGACCACTTTTGATCCCGATGTGACCGATGTCACACAATTGATGGACTGCTTTTTTGAAATCATTGATCCGTATAGTGTCAATCAACAGGGAATGGATGTCGGCGAAAAATATCGCACTGGTGTGTATAGCAAGACTGCCTCGCACCTTGTGGATGCACGCAGATATATCGATGGGCGAGCAGATCGTGACCGCATTGTGGTGGAAGTAAAGCCACTGACCAACTATGTTAAAAGTGCTGCCGAGCATCAAGATCGATTGGCACGCTGTCCCGACGACTACTGTCACATCCCCAAAGAATTGTTGCAAAAGTATCGCCGCTAGTGGCCGGTAGCACCGGCAGGCATTTCCGACCGAGCACCTATATCACGGAAAGCCCGTCCACGAGCCGGTAACACCGGCAGGCATTGCGGGCGATTTGTGAATCGGCCCTACAGCACAATGGAGGGTTTGTTCTGTAGGGATATGGCAAGCATGTCCGAATATTCAACCCCTAATTGAAATATGGGGCAAAACTACGGGCGACCAAAGGTGCATTACAAAAATACCAACCAAAAAGGGATTTGATCAATGATCAAATCCCTTGATATGCTGATGCCAAACTGCTGGCTACTGCAACCCAATCTTGAGGCAAGAGCCCTGTATCGCCTGTTAATGGTGAATGTTCTTTTGATCCAGTTTGGTGATCTCTTTGGAGAAGAGGATCAGCAGCAATGCACAGACAAAGACGGTGACGTTGAGTACAAACGGCAAGCTGCGGTTTGCTTCCGACAACAGCCCTGCAATCCAACCAAAGGGTGCTGTGAGACCAATAGATAGCATGTACAGCAGTGCACTGGCACGAGAACGCTCCTGTTGGTCGATGAAGATTGCACCAATGCTGTCCTTACGAGGGACGACACAGGCAAGCGCACAGCCTTCCAAGATGGTGTAGAGGAACAATGCCTCCAGCGATTGCGGTGGTGCGAACACCAGCAGCACGTTGGCACCGATAAACAACAGATACCCGACCGTCATGACAGGGCGGAAAGGGAGTTTGTTGATGGTGGCTTGCAGCGCAAAGATAAAGACAAGCATGATGGCGGAACGAATCATCGGGAAGATGGCGAGAAATTCTTCGCCGATCCCCAATTGCTCTGTTGCATACAGGCCAAAGAATGTCTGGGTGACAGTGTTGTTGGTGATGCTGTGGCAGAGCATGACAGCAAGGACGAGCAACATCTGTTTGGATTGAATGATTTTCAAAAAGATGCTTTTATAGCCACCGGCCAGCTTGAAGATGCTGACCCCTTTGGTCTCCTGCATTCGACGATACCCCTGTTCCGTTTCGTGTCCCTTGAAAAAGAGGATCAAGAACTTGATGGTCATCGAAATAAAGGAGAAGATGTAAAGCCCACGCATGACCGGCACGACGTCAAAGGTGTCGACCAAGAGCGAGGAGATGGGGGCAAAAAAGACGGATAGTAGGCTACAGATCTGGATGAAGGAGTAGATGGTGACAATATAGCGCTTGTCACAGTCCTCGACCAATAGGCAGCTCCAAGAGTTGTTGGTGATTTGCCACATCGAGTTGAGTAAGGTGGCGGCGACAAACCACCAGAAATTTTGCGCAAAAGCCCAGATGAGGCAGGGAACTGACCATGAAATCAGGTCAAAAATAACGGTGGTGACTCGTCGCCCCAGTTTGTCGGTGAGCACACCGCCAAAAAAGGAGGCGATGACCTGCATGAACATCCCGATGGTGAGCAACAAACCGATTTGGCTGTCGGTGACCCCTAAGCGATACATGTAGATGGTCGCAAATGGAATATATAGGCTGTAAGGGATGAACCACAACGGCTCGGTATCGATACAGTACCGAGAATTTCCTTTTAGGTTCAAAAAGGTATCCACCAAATAGTGGTTACGCACAGACTTCCAAAATTTCATACTTGTTGCCTCCGATGTCAAATGATTCTCACATGTCTTTGAGTATACCGCAAAGTGTGAAAACAAGCAAGGGGTTCAGCTATCTTTTGAGGACAGCAAAGACAAAAACGTGTTTTTTCACGAACATATCATATGTTGTTTGGCTGTTTTGGATAGTTAAAGTATAAAATAAAAGCTCTCTATCGTCCAGAGTGCCTAAAGTTGAACGATAGAGAGCTTTGTGTTTAGAAATAGCGCACTGAAGCGACGACCTTACCTAAAATCGTCACCTCCGGCACGATGATCGGTTGGTAGTCTGCATTTTCCGGCTGTAGGCGGTAGTAACCTTGCTCTTTATAAAAGCGCTTGACCGTCGCTTCCTCCTCGACGAGGGCGACGACAATTTCACCATTGACGGCAGTAGGAGTCTTTTTGACGATAACCAAATCGCTGTCAAAAATACCACATTCAATCATGCTGTCTCCGGCAATGCGGAGCGCAAAGAGGTCACCCCCCTGAAATCCTGCGCCGTCAAAGGGCAGATACCCTTCAATTTCTTCAATGGCGGTGATGGGGTTGCCGGCGGCAACTGCACCCAAAATGGGCACGCGGGTCACACCCGATTGTTGTGCTAGGCGAATGGAGCGATTGGTGTTGTCGTCTTTGATGATGAGTCCCGCCTCACAAAGCTGCGCCAAATATCGGTGCACGGTCGAGGTGGACTTGATGTTGAGGTCACGACAGATTTCACGTACGGTCGGTGAAAAGTCTTGTGAAATGCGATCGACAATATAATCATAAATAGCGGTTGCTTTTTGATTGAGCATAAGGTGCACGCTCCTTTGGGGAGTTTTATTTTTATTAGTCAAGACCGTCGAAAAAACCACAACCGCAAAATCAGTGAGCCATGTCGCTCGCCGATTTTGCTTTCTTTGTCACTGCAACTTGCAAATATCGTTCATATACTCTATGTATTACTCTCTCATTTGCAAATTTTGTTCCTTGACTTGCAGATTTTTGGACGCTCTGGCAGGGTATCGAAACAGGAAAGGACTTTTTTGACACCCCGTTTTCATTAGTATAGCATATTTTTTTTCATTTGAAAAGGCATTGCCGTACATTTGTTCGATTTTTAGCTAAATAAAACGTCTGATCCATTCCACAACAGAACAGATCAGACGTTTGGTACTTATTCAGCTTCGGGATCTTTGTAATCCAAAACGTAAATTTCTACCGTTTTGGCACCAAAGTTTACGCTCTCTTCATAGGTATTGAAGAAGAGGTCGACCAAAACTTTACCTTCTACCATGGCGGTGCCGGTATCTGCAACTTTAGAATAGCCGTAGATGTAGTCACCGTCCGGTGTACGGATGTAAAGACTGGTACCGAAGGGGAAAAGCGATTGGTCCATTGCTACACAACCGGGTGCCAACAAGGTTGGATTACCAAAGTTGCTGTAAGCGGTGGCCTTACCTTCCACTTTGTAAACGTAGTTGAGTGGGACGCCGTTTTCGTCAAGCTCTACCGGTGCTTCACCAGCATCGTAGTAACGCACATTTTCACCAACATGCACCGCTGTAGTTTCTTCCCCGGCAACACGTTCAATGTTGCGTCCTTCTTCGTACGCATATTTTGGGTCGTTGATGATCGCTGATGGGGTTTCAAACAACACGCGTTTGATGTCGTAAACCGCAGTGATCGGTTTTTGTAATACCACATCAGCGATGATGTCCTGCCCAACCAATTCACCATTGACATAGGTGTGGCGGTAGGTGGTGTTGTTGACGCCGTTTTGACCGGCGGTGAGTAGTTCCCAGTTTTCACCGGGTGCCAAACTGTCTGCGGGTTTGGATACCGCATGCTCAATTTCTCGTTGTACTTGATAATCTTCATAATGCACCTGTGTGACAGCGACATTTAACCCTTCGGTCAACGGGGTATCGAGATCGTGGTTGACCAGATGTGTTTCTGTTAAGGTGACATCTAGCATCGCCAACAGGTCACTGACAGTACCACTTGTCACGATCATTTCGGTGCTACCGGTATGATCGGTGTAGGTGACTGCAAAGGGACGCAGAACATAAATGGTGCCAGTGCGGTTTTCAATGCCGGTAAACTCAAAATGATCTTCCGATTCGAGTAGAATGCCCTCATCGGCTAGAATGCTCACCGGGTCGGTGTCGGTTGTGGTGATCTCCAACACATTATCACCATCATAAATGGTAATGGTATTGGTCATGATCGTCAAACCGGTAAAGACCGCTACGAGTAGACTGCACAGCAGAACAACGAGTAATAAGCGCAAAGGGCGTTTTTGGAACAAGTCAAACTTGGAATCGCGATTTGCCATAGTATAGTATTCTCCTTTTACTCTGTCTTTAAAATCGATTCAAAGCATTGTTTTTGAGTGAAAACCCAATGCCAATGCCAGAAAACACAAAACAAATGAAACTGTTTTTTTGAGAAGTTTCAATTTGACATCTGTTTCGGGTAACTCCATCCTCTTTATGTCTCATTTTCTGATGAAAAGTAACAGAAAGTAATGGTTTCAATTTGTGCTAAGACTTCTCTATTATATTCGTATAAAGCGGTATTGTCAATGCTTTATTTTATGCTATTTTTGTGCAAAAACACAATAAAAGAGCAAGATAGAGCGCCTGAAAAGGAGTTTATGAGGCCGAAAATTGACGATTTTGGCAGTATTAACGACAAATATGTAGTCGTACTTTTTCGTTCTAAACAAATCAAACTTCTTTTATTGCTTTCAACAAATATTATAAAAATAACGGAAATCACATGTTGATATTTGTACGAAAAGTCCTGTTTAAATTATTACGATTTGTATTATTCTGAAATAGTATTTTTATGAGTATTATCAAAACATATTTGGTAATATGTTTAAACCAAACAAGAAAGCCTTTTACAGCCAATTGTGCAACCCTACAAACTTCAAATGGAGCAAATTTATACCGAGTGAGAAGGTTTGGAAAAAGATTACTATTTGTAATCGGCGAAATTCGACAATAAATTACAAAATGGTGGAACGTTCACCAAAAATACTGTTTTTGATCCTGTTGTGGGGGAGAAGGTCTAAAATAATTGGAAAATAAATGGGTTTGTGGAGAAGTGTGAAGTTTGTTCTATTTTTTCAAAACCGTTCATAAGAATGGATAGAAAAAAGGCGGGGGACAGCAATTTTCCCTTGTTTACAAAAGTGAGAAGAGACGACAAAAAAGGAGCGATGCAGATGAAACAATTGCGCTACGGCGCACGTGGCACGGCAGTCAAGCAATGTCAATTGGCGCTGTACCGTGCAGGCTTTGCGGTCAAGCTCGACGGGGTGTACGGAAAAGGCACCGATTTGGCGGTCAGACAATTACAACAAAAGCTTCATCAAAAAACAGATGGTACAATCGGGCGCGCCGAATGGCAGTGGCTGTGTCGCCACCTCAAAGGGTATACCGCCCACACCATTCAAAAAGGCGAGACGATGTGGCAGATAGCCCGAGACTATGGTACATCGATCAAACGGGTGCTGACGGCAAATCCCACGATGGCGCCCTCGGCACTGCCGGTCGGCAAATCGTTGATTCTGCCGTTTGATTATCCGCTAGTACCGACCAACCTGCCGGTTTCCTCGGCACTTTGCGACCATATTGTGCAGGGATTGGTGGCAAGATACCCCTTTCTGCAACACGGTGTGGTGGGTAAATCGGTCATGGGTAAAGATATTTGGTATCTGGAAATGGGACTGGGGAATCGGCCACTTTGCTACCACGCCGCCCACCATGCCAATGAATGGATTACCACCCCCCTATTATTGAGATTTTTAGAGCAGTATTGCGAAGCGTTTGCCGCGGCAAAAAGCCTTCATGGCATTGACCCTGCACCGCTATTTTGCGCCAATCGTTTATATATTGTGCCAATGGTCAATCCCGATGGGGTAGATCTGGCGACAGGAATGCTCACCAAGGGACCCTTTTATCGCAAGGCAACCCAGATTGCTGCACATTACCCTTCCATCCCCTTTCCGGAAGGATGGAAGGCAAATATTTTGGGCACCGATCTCAACTTGCAATACCCTGCTGGTTGGGAGGAGGCACGTCACAACAAATTTGAAAGGGGTTTTTTGACAGCGGCTCCTCGAGATTACGTAGGAACAGGACCTTTATCGGCACCCGAAAGTTTGGCAATGGCGCGCTTCACCCATCAAAAAAAGTTTGCCCTCACGTTGTCCTATCACAGTCAAGGCAAGGTCATCTACGACCGCTACCTCGACTGTCGCCCCCACCCCACCGAAACATTCAGCAATTATTTTGAAACAGTCAGTGGGTATCGGGCGGAAAAAACACCAAGCAGCGCAGGATTTGCCGGTTACAAAGATTGGTTCATCGAGCAATTCGGCAACCCCGGATTTACGGTTGAGGTGGGGGAAGGACAAAACCCCTTGCCGCTTTCACAGTTTGATGACATCTACAAAGCCAATTGCGGCATTCTTTTGGGCGCCATGACCCAATGGTAAAAGTGAAGAGTGAAGAATGAATAGTGAAAAGTAAAAAGGTAGGGGACGGGTCACCCGTCCCCTTTGGTTGAGTGAAAAGCGAAGAGGTAGGGGCGATTCACGAATCGCCCGCAATGCCTGCCAGTGCTACCGGATTGTGGACGAGGTTTTCGTGCGATGAGTGCTCGGTCGGCAACGCCTGCGGACGCTGTCCGCCGTAGGAGCGACCTTTTTCGTCCGTTTTGTACGTGATGAATGCCATAGGATAAGATTTGGTAGGGGGTACGGGCTGTATGTGTACCGAAACATCGACGGACTGCAAAAAAAGGGATTTGGTTTTCACCAAATCCCTTAAAGCGTTGACGCTTGCATGTTGCCTGTCGGCAATCCGACCTTGAGTCTTTGCCTCAAACTCCACCACTTTTGAAAAAGTGGACAAAACTTTTGGGAGGACAGAGCAAACCTTCCATTGTACCGTAGGGGCGATTCACGAATCGCCCGCAATGCCTGCGGACGCTGTCCGCCATTAGCTATCCAGTTTAAGCACTGCCATAAACGCATCCTGAGGAACTTCGACAGAGCCCAACTGGCGCATCCGCTTTTTCCCTTCCTTCTGCTTTTCGAGCAGTTTCTTCTTACGGGTAATATCCCCACCGTAACATTTGGCAAGTACGTCTTTACGCATCGCCTTCACCGTTTCACGTGCGATGACCTTGCCGCCGACTGCCGCCTGAATCGGAATTTCAAACATTTGTCGTGGAATATGCTCTTTGAGACGCTCTGCAATTTTTCTCGCACGCTCATACGCTTTATCCTTGTGTACAATAAAGGAAAGGGCATCCACCACTTCGCCATTCAACAGAATGTCCAACTTGACCAATTTGGAACCGACATAGCCGGACAGATGGTAATCAAAGGAAGCATACCCTTTGGTACGGGATTTCAACGCATCGAAAAAGTCGTAGACAATTTCATTGAGTGGCAGGGTATAGTGCATTTCCACACGGGTCTCCTCAAGGTACTGCATGTCTTTGAACACCCCACGGCGCTCTTGACACAGTTCCATGATGTTGCCGATATAATCGTCGGGCACAAGAATGCTCGCCTCTACCATCGGTTCCCTTGCTTCGGCAATGAGCGAAACATCGGGATAGTTGGAAGGGTTGTCGATGATCAGCACCTCGCCGTTGGTCAATTCAATTTCATAGATAACCGAGGGGGCAGTCGTCACCAGATCCAGATTGAACTCTCGTTCCAAACGCTCTTGAATGATTTCCATATGAAGTAGTCCCAAGAAGCCACAGCGAAAGCCAAAGCCCAAGGCTTGCGAGGTTTCCGGCTCAAAGGTGAGGGAAGCGTCGTTTAAGCGCAATTTTTCCAAAGCCTCACGCAGGTCGCTGTACTTTGCACCATCCGCCGGATAGATCCCCGAATAGACCATCGGATTGACCTGATGGTAACCCGGTAGCGGTTCTGTCGCGGGATCAAGGGTGCCGGTCACGGTATCACCCACTTGGGTGTCACCGATACTTTTGATGGAAGCGGTGAGATAACCGACCTCACCTGCCGTCAACTGTTGGCAAGGAATGTCGGATTTTGCCCCCATGTAGCCCAGTTCCACGACGTTGAATTCCGCCCCTGTCGCCATCATACGAATGCTGTCGCCGACTTTGACAGTCCCCTGTTTGACACGCATATAAACGACAACACCACGATAGGAGTCAAAGTAAGAGTCAAAGATCAGTGCTTGCAACGGTGCGTCGTCGTCCGCCTCGGGTGGTGGCACTTCTGCAACAATGCGCTCCAACACCTGATCGATGTTGAGATTCATTTTAGCGGAAACACGAGGGGCGTCCATGGCAGGAATGCCGATGATGTCTTCCACCTCTTTGCAGACACGCTCCGGATCAGCACTCGGTAGGTCAATTTTGTTGACAACCGGCACCACTTCCAAATCATGTTCCAACGCAAGATAGGTATTGGCAAGGGTTTGTGCTTCAATCCCCTGCGACGCATCCACAATGAGGATCGCGCCCTCACAGGCGGCGAGGGAGCGTGATACTTCATAATTGAAGTCGACATGTCCGGGGGTATCAATGAGATTGAGGGCGTAAGTCTGCCCGTCGTTTGCATTGTAGTTGACACGCACAGCACGTGCTTTGATGGTAATGCCACGCTCTCTTTCAATATCCATGTTGTCGAGTAGTTGTTGTTCCATCTCACGGGACGTCACAGCGTCGGTATGCTCCAGAATACGGTCGGCAAGGGTGCTCTTTCCGTGGTCAATATGAGCGATGATGGAAAAGTTGCGGATATGTTCCTTTTTGATCTTCAAAAAATTCACCTCAATAAAACGGCCTGCTGTATTTTTGAGACAAGCCTACTTATAATAAGTATAGCACGTTTTTAAAAAAGATTCAATGTTGTTTGCCTACGGGGTGGTTTTTTCTATCACTTTCATTCTAAAACGACAAAAAAATAATGTTTTCTGTGAAAAAACAGGGAGTTATACCAAATGTAAAAAAATATCTTCAAAACTGTTGACAGAGGGCGATATATTTGCTATAATGATCAAGCACCAAACGAGTGAAACAAACCACTCGAAACGGTGCGGTGAGAGCCACTAGCTCAGCTGGCAGAGCATTTGACTTTTAATCAAAGGGTCCGGAGTTCGAATCTCCGGTGGCTCACCAAAAAAGAGTATCATCTATATAGATGATACTCTTTTTCTTTGCGTTCATTTCTAGTTGTTGGGCGATGACGGGCGGACAGGCATGGAAGCCTGTCCCTGCAGAACAAACCTTTCATCAACATCGTAGGGGCGACCTTTGGTCGTCCGCAATTTGCACCACACCATGCCACGTCGTGGACGGGCATTTCGTGCGATGGGTGCTCGGTCGGGAACGCCTGCGGACGCTGTCCGTGGACAGTAAAAAAAGGGATTTGGTTTTCACCAAATCCCTGAAAACGCTAACGCTTGCATGTTGCCTGTCGGCAATC
>CAYJIM010000021.1:0-34665 GCA_964370215.1 uncultured Oscillospiraceae bacterium | reverse complement strand
AACGGGTGAACATAATTGTTTCATCAATCCTGTTTAAAAACTCTGGCCTAAAGTGACTCTTTAACAAAGTATCAATTGCAGGGCGAGACTTAATAAGTTCATCATTATTTTCTGCTTGCAAAATAAGGTCACTTCCAAGGTTACTTGTCATAATGATTATAGTATTCTTAAAATCAATTACCCTGCCTTGGCTGTCAGTTAAACGCCCGTCATCTAAAACCTGTAAAAGCACATTGAACACATCAACATGAGCTTTTTCAATTTCATCAAAAAGAACAACAGAGTAGGGTCTTCTTCTTACTGCTTCCGTAAGTTGTCCGCCCTCATCATATCCAACATATCCAGGAGGGGCGCCTATAAGACGGCTAACAGAAAACTTTTCCATGTACTCGCTCATGTCAATTCGGGTAAGTGCTTTTTCGTCGTTAAACAAAAAGTCTGCCAAGGTTTTTGCAAGCTCTGTTTTACCAACACCTGTAGGGCCAATAAATAAAAAGCTTCCAAGAGGCCTGTTTTCATCGCTAAGCCCTGAGCGGTTCCTTCTAATTGCATCACTTACCGCGCTTACGGCTTCATCTTGTCCAATAACCCTTTTGTGTAAAACGTTTTCAAGTTCAAGATATTTTTGCTTTTCGCTCGCAAGCATTTTGCTTACCGGAATACCAGTCCATGTTGAAATAATTTTTGCAATGTCTTCTTCAGAAACTTCTTCTCTTAAAAGTTTATCATCGTTTGTTTTTGCTTCTCGCTCTGAGCGATCTTTTTCAATAGATTCCTGCAGTTTTTGTTCAACCTCTGGGATTCTACCATATTTAATTTCTGCAGCCTTTTGAAGATTTCCCTCACGGGTATATTTAACTTCATCGGTGTGAAGCTGTTCAAGTTCTTCTTTTAGCTTGCGGCTTTCATCAATTCTGGATTTTTCATTTTGCCATTGCAGTTTCATTGCATCACGTTTTGTTGTAAGCTCTGAAAGTTCTTTGTGTAATTTTTCAAGCCGCTCTTTTGATGCTGCATCCTTTTCCTTGCTGAGTGCTTGCTTTTCTATAGTAAGCTGCAATATTTTTCTTTCAACTTGGTCAAGCTCGGTTGGCTGACTTTCAATTTCCATTTTGAGTTTACTTGCAGCTTCGTCCACAAGGTCAATTGCCTTATCTGGTAAAAACCGATTGGTGATATATCTATTAGATAGCACAGCCGCTGCAACAAGGGCATCATCGCGAATGCGCACCCCGTGGTGAACTTCGTACTTTTCTTGAAGGCCTCTCAAAATAGCGATGGTATCTTCTACGGTTGGTTCTGCACAATATACTTGTTGGAAGCGTCTTTCTAAGGCTGCATCCTTTTCAATGTATTTTCGGTATTCGTTTAATGTGGTAGCACCGACTGCTCTAAGTTCTCCTCGTGCAAGGGCTGGCTTTAATAAGTTTGATGCATCCATGCTTCCCTCACTTGCACCCGCTCCAACAAGAGTGTGTAGCTCGTCTATAAAGAGAATTATGTGCCCATCAGATTTTTGTACTTCGTTTATAACGGCCTTGAGCCTCTCTTCAAACTCTCCCCTAAACTTAGCTCCTGCAACAAGGGCTCCGAGGTCGAGCGATAAAAGTCTTTTTCCTTTTAAACTGTCTGGAACATCGCCAGAAACTATTCGACGAGCCAAGCCTTCAACAATGGCAGTTTTACCAACACCGGGCTCTCCAATAAGCACAGGGTTATTTTTTGTGCGGCGGCTTAACACTTGCATTACACGCCTAATTTCTTCATCTCGCCCGATTACTGGGTCAATTTTTTCTTGGCTTGCAAGGGCAGTGAGATCTCGGCAATACTTGTCGAGCGATTGCATGGTAGACTCTGGGTCTTGGTTTGTTACCCTCTGATTTCCTCTAAGTTGTTTAAGTGAATCCATTACGGCATTTTTAGTGATGCCAAGTTTTTTTAATAGGTTTCCTGTTCTTCCGCTTGATTCAACCATTGCCAAAAATATATGTTCTGCAGATAAGTACTCGTCTTTTAAATTACTTGCTTCTTTTTCGGCCTTTGCCAAAACTTTTTGACTCTCTGAGCTTAAAGACATTTGTGCATTTCCGTGCACGATAGGGTAGCTTTGTAAAAGTTCTTCAACGTTACTCTTTAGTTGTTGATTGCTTACTCCAATTCGCTCAACAAGCGGTGGAATAATTCCTCCCTCTTGTTCTAAAAAAGCTTTTAGTATGTGTTCGAGTCCAATTTCTGAATGGTCATTTTGCTGTGCAATAGCGCTTGCAGCTTGTAAAGCATCCTGTACTTTTAATGTCATTTTATTATAGTTCATAAAACCTCCAATTACTGTGTATACATTAAAGGTACGAAGAATTGTATAAATCGTCAAGCATGTTTTGGGTGCAACCCCGCACATGACAACACATAGGTTGCCATGTACGGGGTCGGGCTCTTGTTTGTATCTTTTTGCATTCGCAAAAAGGATACCGCTTTCGAATCCCTTGCACATTCGAGTAGCTGTAGCAATCTACAAAGTTGCTAGAATATCCCTGTAAGCTGGTATTCTGTTACGAGCCCCGTGGCACCTGCAATGATTTTAAAACGAGTTAGCTTTGATAAAATTCCACAAAGGCCTTGTATGCGTACTCTGCGTCTTTTGCGCTTGCATACTCTCTAATAGAGTGCATTGCTAAAATTGCCAATCCTACGTCTACCGTTGGAATAGATGTTTTACTAGAAATTGCAGGGCCTATGGTAGAGCCTCCAACCATATCAGATCGTAGCTGAAAGTCTTGGCATGGTACACCTGCCTTTTTACAAGCATTTTTAAACACGCTAGCAGTTTTTGAATTTGTTACATAGCGCATATTTGCAGAGTACTTAATAATTGGTCCACTTCCCAAAACAGGTCTATTTGTTGGGTCGTGTTTTTCTGAATAGTTTGGGTGTACCGCATGCCCAGTGTCTGCAGAAATAATAAAAGAACTCGCATATGCCCTATATGTATCTTCTTTTGAAAGATTAAAGCATGCACCAATTCTATCCATAATTTGATTCATAAATGAAGAGTTTGCACCATTTGCACTTACGCTACCAACTTCTTCATTATCAAAGCTTGCCATAATTTGCACACGCTTAGATGCCTTAGCGTTTATAAGTGCAACGGTCGATGCATATGCCAATGACAAGTTATCAATTCTTCCACTTGAAATAAACTCATCTTCAAGGCCTACAAAGCATCCCTTGTCGGTTTCGTAAAGGTAGAGTTCATAGTCTAAAATATCATCTTTTGAAACTTTTATGCCTTGCTTTTCAAGCTCTTTTATAATAATGCTATAAAGATAGTCCTCTTTAGCTTTTCCGTTTTCTTCCATACATAACAGAGGAATCATGTCCTTTTGTTTGTTTAGAGGAACACCATCGTTTACTTCTCTATTAAAATGAATGCAAAGGTTTGGAATCATAAGAATTGGTTTTTCTACATCAATTAAGTATTCTTCAGTTTCAAAGTCGCCTTTTCCCTTAAGTACAACTTTTCCTGCAAATGAAAGTGGGCGGTCAAACCAGGTGCTTAAAATTGCCCCACCGTAACCTTCGGTGTTAAGTTGTACATAACCATCACTAGTTACAATGCATGGATTTGTTTTAATTTTAAAGCCAGGAACATCGGTGTGTGAGCCAATGATTCTAAAGCCATTTTCAGCTATGCTATCACTTGGACACGCAAAGGCAATTATAGAAGATGCGTTTCTGCACACAAAATACTTTCCGCCTTTTTCTAGCTTCCATGCATCTGTTTCAAATACTTCTGTAAACCCTTCTTTTTCTAAAAGGTTTTTAATATTGCTTACTGCATGGAACATACTATGCCCAGCATTTAAAAAATCAAGTAAGTTTTGTGAAAAGTTTTTCATATTTGTCTCCTATAACGTGCCGACTCACGTGCCGACACATAGGTCGGCACGTACAATCGGCACTTACGCTAACAGTATGTGCGAACCTACGTGTTCGCACCCCCTCAAAAACGGTGCTCGCACCTCTTAGCTTTTTTCCCCCAGTAACCTTATCCCTTCTAAGAAAAGCTTCCAAATATTTTCAACAGATTGTATTTCTACTTTTTCACTCGTTGTGTGTGCTCCGCGTATATTTGGTCCAAAAGAAAATACATCAATTTTCTTTCCAAGCGCTTCTAGTTTTTCAATAAAAATTCCACACTCAAGACCTGCATGTATTGCAACTATTTTAGGGTTCTTTTCTTGTCCTTCAATATTTTTATATGCTTGAATAAAAGTATTTCTAATCGGTGAGTTCGGTTGGTATGCCCAACCTGGATATTCTCCATTAATTGAAACAGTGGCTCCAAGTAGTTTTGCCATTTCTATTATTTGGCTTTGGTAAAATTTCTTTTTTGTGGTGAATGTTGAACGAATACTAGTTACAATGCTTACACAATCATCTTGCATTTTTATCATGGCAAAGTTTACAGAACTTTCTGGAATAGTATTAATTCTATCATAGGTTAAAATCCCGTGCGGTAAAATGGTAAAAAGAATAGAGAGCTTTTCAAAACTTTGTTTTGTTAAAACATTATTCTCGGTATTATTGGTTTTAGTTAATTCAATCGAAAGCTCGCTTACTTGTTCGCCTTTTTTTTCATTGTATTGAATTTCATTATTAAAGATTTCTCTAAAGCCATTAATATTATTTAATATTGAGGCAACATCGCTTTCATTTATGAGTAGGGTTGCGCTAGATTCTGCTGGGATTGCATTGCCTGCAATTCCTCCAGATATATCTTGGATAAAAAAATCATACTGGTCTTTTATGCCATACAATATTCTCGTTAAAAATCTATTAGCATTTGCTCTTTCTTTTTCAATTTCTAAACCTGAGTGGCCACCCTGTAAGCCAGAAATATTCAATGAATAAGAAGTATAAGTTGGTTTGCACATTTCTTTTTCTATGGGTAGACTAATTGTTAGGGTGCTACCACCACAACATGAAACGAAAAATTCTCCTTCTTCTTCTGAGTCGGTATTAATCATTGTAGTGCCACTAAGGGTAGTTACATCAAAACCAATAGCACCTCCCAATCCTACCTCTTCTTGAGTTGTTAATAAAACTTCTAAGGGTGGGTGCTCAATTGTAGTTGAGTCGAGTAGGGCAAGAGAAAAAGCAGCCCCAATTCCATTATCTGCTCCAATAGTTGTGCCAGGTGAATGAATCCAACCATCAGTGATAGTAAGATTGATAGGGTTATTTTTTTCAAATGCCTCTGGTGGATTTAAAACCATGTCAATGTGAGACTGAATTATTATTGGATCTTTTTTTGCGAGTTTTTCATTTGTAGCACCTTTTTTTATTAAAAGGTTATGCAAGTTGTCTTGTATAACATCTAGGCCTTTTTCTTTTGCGTAAGCATATATATAATCGCTAAGAGCTTTTTCATTGTATGATCCATGTGGGATTGAGCAAAGCTTTTCAAACCATGCAAAAACCTCTTTTGATTCTAACTTCTTTGTATATTCACTAATACTACTCATGTGTAATCCTTTAATAATCGTTGGTACAGTAATTATATAGAAAGAAGAATTAATTGTCAATTTTGTTTTACTAAGTCTTCTCGGTATTTAAGAAAAGTATTTATTCTTTTACGATTATGAAATGGTAGAAAAACTAGATGCTAGTCCAAATGGATAATACGGATTAGTAAAAATTCCAATCATTGTAAAAAAATAAATAATTATAGATAAAAAAGTACTTAAAGTATTGACAAATTTTTTTAGTTTATGCTATACTCTGGAAGTAAGCATTAACTAACTTGTTTGCAAACTTGCTCTACGCATTAAACATAGCGTTAGCATACGAAAATTATTACGAGTTGTAAATCCATTACAACTAAGGAAAAGGAGCTCTATAATGAAGCGGTTTACACTTCCAAGGGATTTGTATCATGGGAAAGGTTCTTTAGATGTACTAAAGACACTTAAAGGAAAAAAAGCAATGATTTGCACTGGTGGATCAGCTATGCAAAAATTTGGCTTTTTAGATAAAACTATTGCTTACTTAAAAGAAGCTGGAATGGAAGTTTCAATTATTGATGGTATTGAACCAGACCCTTCAGTTGAAACAGTAATGAAAGGTGCAGATGCAATGCTTGCATTTGAACCAGATTGGATTGTTGCTATTGGAGGTGGTTCTCCAATTGATGCTGCAAAAGCTATGTGGATTAAGTATGAACATCCTTCAACAACATTTGAACAAATGTGCGTTATCTTTGGTATTCCAGAACTACGCAAAAAAGCAAAATTTGTAGCAATTCCTTCTACATCTGGAACCGCTACTGAAGTTACCGCTTTTTCAATTATCACTGATTACAGTAAAGGAACAAAGTATCCAATTGCTGACTTTGAAATTACTCCAGACATTGCGATTCTTGATTCAGAAATTGCAGAAACAATGCCACCAAAACTAACTGCACATACAGGTATGGACGCAATCACTCATGGTTTTGAAGCGTACGTATCTACTGCTCATACGGACTTTACTGACCCTTTAGCTCTTCATTCAATTAAAATGATTAAAAAAAGTATTGTTGCATCTTATAATGGTGATATGTCTCAAAGAGAACCAATGCACTATGCACAGTGTATGTCTGGTATGGCTTTTTCAAATGCATTGCTTGGTATTGTTCACTCAATGGCTCATAAAACAGGTGCAGCTTTCACAGACTTTGGTAATGGTGCACACATTATTCACGGATCTGCAAATGCAATGTACTTACCAAAAGTTATTGCATATAATGCAAAAAATCCTGAAGCTAAAGTGCGATATGGTGAAATTGCTGATTTCTTAGGGTTGGGCGGAAGTAACGATGACGAAAAAGTTGCTGCAATCATTGCTTTCTTGAGAAAGTTAAATGACGACTTAAACATTCCTCACTGTATTAAAAATTATGGTGCAGACAGTTTATATGCAGAACAAGGATTCGTTCCTGAAGATGTATTCCTACAAAGACTTCCAGAAATTGCTAAAAATGCAATTGGTGATGCTTGCACGCTGTCTAATCCAAGACAACCAACTCAAGAAGAAATGGAAAAACTCTTAAAATGCTGTTACTATGACCTAGATGTAGATTTCTAGAATATAGAAAAGCTATATAATAATAATAAAGGTAGATGTGCTATACGCATATCTACCTTTTTTTTTAAAGTCTGTTCTTCTACAGCTTTGCTAAAAATTTTTCAACTGATATTACAAAGCGCTCGTGAGTTCCTTCTCCAATTACCGTGTCGCCATACATTGCCTTTACATCAAAAGTAAAACGTTTTCCATCAATATTAGTAATAATTGATTCACAGGTAACCTCATCGCCAACCTTATTCGCTCTAAGATGTTTTATGTTTACAATTGTTCCAACGCTTGATTCTCCCTCATCTAAGTATGGGGCTAAGACATCTAAAGAAGTTTTTTCCATAAATGCTATTAAGTATGGGGTTCCAAATACTTGTAATGTTCCAGATGCTATAGTGGCTGCAGTTTCTTTATCGCTTACTATCTTTGTGGCAGTTAATTTCATACCAACTTTTAAACCTTCTTTCATATAATCCTCCAAATTATATTTTATTATAGTATAAAAAAAGTAATCGTTCAACTGGGACTTAAAACGTATTTACAATTTACTTCTTTTTATATACAATTTTTTTAGATTGTGTTATATTAGCGTTGTTGAAAATCAATGCAATTCATGTTTTATTTACTTAGATGATTTTTGAAAGGAAGGGTAATGGCAGGCTTAGTTTTAGAAGGTGGGTCTTTACGAGGAATCTTTTCGGCAGGTGCAATGGATGCACTCCTCGATTACAATATTGATTTTAATTACGTGATTGGTGTTTCAGCTGGTATATCAAATGGTATTTCCTATGTAACAAAACAAAAAGAACGTAATATAGAAATAATGCGTCGGTTTAGAAATGATAATCGCTATCTTTCTAAAAGAAATTTTCTACGCTGCGGATCAATATTTGGGCTAGATTTTATATTTGATGAAATTCCAAATATACATATTCCAGCTGATTGGGATGCCTATTACAATTCTCCAGTGACGGTAAAAATAGGAATGACTAATGCACAAACAGGAATGTGTGAATACAAAGATGGAAAAAACATGGATAGAAAATGTACCTACCTTAGAGCTACTTGTGCTATTCCTTTTTTCTTTCCAGCAATAAAAGTAGAAGGGCAAAAATACTTTGATGGTGGGCTAGCTGACTCTATTCCCATAAAAAAATCAATAGAAGATGGGAATAAAAAAAATCTCGTAATTTTAACACAGCCAAAAGGATTTATAAAAGAAACGTCAAGTGCAACAAAAATAGGTGCGAAGGCTATTGGCGTAAAGTATCCAAAACTTGCTCAAATTATGTTAGATCGTGCCAATATGTACAACGAAACAATTCGATATATTGAAAACTTGGAAAAGACAGAAAGCAAAAATATTGTAGTACTTCAACCAGAGTTTAAACTAAGCTCATTTGAATCGGATATTAAAGAACTAGAAAAAAATTATTGGCACGGTTATGAAGTAGCTAAACAAAATATACATAGAATTAAAAAGGTATCAGAGCAAGCATAGTAATGTCTATATAACTCATTTCTGATACAGTGTTTTTAACATATATTAATACATATGTTTTTTTGTAACCTTTAATAAACTACAGGTGTTTGTTTAAAAATACTTTTTAATAAAACGTATAATAAATACGATAAAGCATATTACAAGGAGTGCGTTATGCTGTCAGTTATTCCAAATCCGAATATCCAAAAGAAAGGGCAAGGGTACTATAAACCAAAGAATGAAAATAAAATAGAAATTTCGTATGATAAAAGTCTGCCACAAGAAGGGTATACATTGAGTGTAAATAATAAAGGCATACAAATTGTAGCTGCAGATAAAGCTGGCTCTTTTTATGCAACACAAACATTGTTGCAACTTACAAAAAAGAAAAAAGTACCTTGTTGTTTTATTGAAGATAGTCCACGCTATGCATACAGAGGGTTTATGTATGACGTGGTAAGGAACTTTGTTGGCGTTGCATTTATTAAGCATTATTTAGATATTTTAGCTTTTTTCAAAATGAACATCTTTCACTGGCACTTATGCGATGATCAAGGATTTCGATTTGATATAGAAAGTTATCCTGAATTAAAGAATGCAAATCTTAAAAAAAATAAAACTAAAATTCCAAAAAAATATCGAGATGAAAGTTATAAGAGAGGCTATTATACGAGGGAAGAAATATCAGAAGTTGTTCAATATGCTGCGAGCCTTCATATTACAGTTGTGCCAGAAGTAGACATGCCAGGACATCTTTCGGCTGTTTTATCAGTTATGGAAAACCTCTCTTGTAATGGTAAAAAACGAGATGTTGAATCTGGACCAGGCATTTACAAAGGAATAGGTTGTATTGCAAATAAAGATTTTATTGATTTTTCTGTGACGGTCGTTAGAAATCTAGCGAAACTTTTTTCGGGTAAATACATTCATTTAGGTGGAGATGAAGTACCGACTGATGAGTGGAAGGTTTGTCCAAAATGCCAGGCTATGATGAAAGAAAAAGGCTTTAAAAAAGAGCAAGAATTACAAGTGTACTATGAAAACATACTTGCTAAAGAATGTAAAAAACTTGGAAAAACAGCAATTTGTTGGAACGATTATGTAACTGATGATTTTGACAAAGATATTGTATCACATTTTTGGACAAGACATTCAGAAGATTTTTGTGATAACGGTGAGGGTGTTTTTCAATATGAGGAAATGAAAAAACAATTGGCACAAGGCCGAAAACACATAATGTCATCACATTTTTATGCATATTTAGACATGCCTTATGAATACAATTATCTAAAATCTACTTATAATTATGATCCAAGTACGATGCCTAACTTAGATGATGTGCCAACTGAAGCAAAGAAGAATATTATTGGTGCACAATGTAATATGTGGACTGAATTTGCGTATAATAAAAAGAGACTTGAATATCAGATTTTTCCGCGTTTAATTGCTTTTGCTGAAGTGTGTTGGAGTACTAAAAAAGATTTTGAAGGATTTAAGAAAAGACTTTCTAAACTTAAAAAACATATCAAAAGATTTAATATAAAAGGTGCGGATATGTCGTTATACAAAGAAGAATATACAACCAAAGAGCAGCGGCAAGCACTAGATGATTTTTACTGTAGTGATTTTTCAAGAATAGGTATGATTCTATATGAAAAATATTTAGAAAGAAAGAAAAGAAAATAGTAAAGAAGAAAGCAAAATACTACATTACTGATAAACTAATGTAGTATTTTTTTTAATGTAAGCACAATCATTTTACTGGCTTTGATTTTTTAGTTATTTATGATACAATATATAAGCCGATATTTTGGAGAGTTTGCATGCAAAAAATACTTATTATTGTTCTTTTCCTTTTTTTTTCTTGCAGTAATCAAGTAGCGTACGTAGCACAACTACCGTTTCCGAAAACTGAACAATCAATAATTATTGTAAGTGATTTACACTGGCAACACTCAGAATCAATACATAGAACAGAATACCTAGATGAAATAACAAACGCATTAATCTATGAAATATCTAAATCACCTATAGATACGTTGATAGTTTGTGGAGATATTACTAATAATGGTCGCCTCTCTGAGCATAAAGATGTTGTTAATTTTTTTAAGGCAATTGAAAAAAATGGCACAGAAGTTTTTGTAACTATGGGAAATCATGATTTTGGAAAGGAGACAACTCCAATCATCTTGCAATCCATGTATGAAGACTTTGGTTATAGTGATGCTATTTCTTATGATACAGATTCAATGAGTTATCTTAGTGATTTAAATGGTGAACTATGGCTTTTATCGCTTGACTTAAATGTATACGGAAATAAAAAGAGCGACATGGCTGCAACAATTAGTGATACAACACTTTTATGGATTGAGAATTGCTTAGAAATGGCACAAAAAGAAGGTGTAATGGTATTACCATTTAGTCATCATAATCTAATTGAACATACGCTCTCAGGCTATGAGAAGCACTACAATATTGATCGAGGTGATGATCTTCGTAGCCTTCTGTTAAAATACAATGTTCCAGCCTATTTTTCTGGGCACCGACATCGAAGCTTTATTGCAGATGGAAGTAGCAAAGAAAGAAAACTCGTTGAATTTGTTTTGGGTACAACAATATCTTATCCACACTCTTATGGAGTCGTAACATATAATCCTGACAGGACTATTGACTATTCAGATATGCAAATTGATGTAGATACATGGGCTTTAGAGAACGGTATTGAAAATAAAGAACTTCTTACATTTTCAGACTACTCAAAAACACGCTCTGAAAATGCTATGAGAGAAACAATTTATACAGTTTTAAAAAATGTTACTGATGATGAAGAAGAGCAAAAAAAACTTGCAGAATATTATTTTGAACTCTCTAGTCATTCAAGGGAAAAAACATTGCATACTGTGCACAATTCATTAAAAGAGCGAGAAGAATACGAAATGTGGAAAAAATATAAAAATGAAATAGTCTTTGCTAAGTGGATACCATGGACTCTAGAAAAACATGTAAACGATAGAAAAGAACATACAATTGCGTTTTAGAGTACGTTGCTTTTCTGTCTTTTTGCAATAAGAACTTAATTAACGTTGACTTATGTCCTCTTTTACCTTTGGTGATAAGTATATAAAAACATATTCTATGTAGTCTACAAAAAGAATAGAACAATACTCAATTATAAAACTCGACAATTATAAAAAGCTATGATAGACTGTAAGTATTAGATATGATAAAACAAATACTAGAAAACAAAAAACAATTTTTAGATTTACTCTTATTAGCTGACGAGAAAGAAAGCATGATTGACACCTATTTAGAAAAAGGTGAAATGTTTGCACTTTATGAAGAAGAAGCTATACGTGCTACCTGCGTTGTTGTTGACCAAGGAAGGGGTGTAATAGAAATTAAAAATATTGCAACTGTTCCCAGTAGCCAAAAACAAGGGTATGGAAAAAAACTCATTACATTTTTAGAAGATCGTTATTTGAATACACACTCAAAAATTATTGTGGGAACAGGGGATAGTCCGTTAACCATTCCGTTTTATGAAAAATGTGGATTTACACAAACACATAGAGTAAAGAACTTTTTTATAGATAATTACGAGCATCCAATAATTGAAGAAGGCAAACAATTGGTTGATATGGTTTACTTTGAAAAAAACATAAAAAAGTAGGAGTTCTGGTATTAAAGAAATTGTAGTAAAGAGTCTTGTGTCTAGTAAAAATAATATGAACATTTATAGAGGCTGTACTCATGGATGCATTTATTGCGATTCTAGGAGCGAAGTATATGGCAAAACCTACACGTTCGAAGATATTGAAGTAAAGATAAATGCTATTGAATTGCTAAAAAAAGAGCTTTCCAAAAAACCCAAGCGCTGTATGATTGTAACAGGCTCAATGACAGATCCCTATATACCACTTGAAAAAGAATTAGAACAAACAAAAAAGTGCCTTGAAGTAATTGAAAAACAAGGCTTTGGCATTGCCCTCTTAACAAAGTCCGACCTTGTTTTACGAGATATTGACCTTTTGGTTAGGATTAACAAAAAAGCAAAATGCGTTGTGCAAATGACACTTACAACATTAGATGAAGATTTGTGTAAAATATTGGAACCAAATGTTGCAACGACAAAAAGGCGTTTTGAAGTTCTAAAAGAAATGCAAAAAGTGGGTATTCCAACCATAGTTTGGCTCACTCCCATTTTACCACTTATTAATGATACAGAAGAAAATATTGCGGGGCTTCTTAATTATTGTAAGGAAGCCGGCGTAAAGGGGATTTTGACCTTTGGAATAGGTATGACTTTAAGGTATGGAAACCGTGAATATTATTATAAAAAGTTAGAAGAACATTTTCCAGATGTTCGAAAAGAATATATAAGAAAATACGGGAAAAGCTATGGAGTGCGAAGCCCCAAAAGTGCGAAACTTAACAAGATAATAAAAACATTTTGTACAGAAAATAATATCTTGCATGGAGAAAAAGAAGTGTTTAATTTTATATGGAATTTTGAAGATAAAGAACAGCTAAGCTTATTTTAATTATAAGGAAATTAGATGACAGAAAAAGATGTATGGCTTGAATGGGCTATGGAATTACAAAGTATTTCTCAAAATGGTCTTGCCTATTGTCAAGATGTTTTTGACAAAGAACGATATGAGCGAATCAGAGAAATATCTGCGGAAATTATTTCCCAAAAATCTGAGATTCCACTTGATATAGTAAAAAACCTCTTTTGCAATGAGGTAGGCTACCAAACACCAAAAATTGACACACGTGCTGCTATTTTTGAAAATGACAAAATACTTCTAGTAAAAGAAAATAATGGGACATGGTCACTTCCAGGCGGGTGGTGTGATGTTCTCTGTTCTGTAAAGGAAAACATAATAAAAGAAGTACATGAAGAAGCAGGTTTGAATATTAGGGTTGATACTCTCATTGCTGTACAAGATCGCTCAAAGCACAATGAGCCACAGTATGTGTATAGTATTTGCAAAATGTTTTTTTTATGTACAAAACTTTCGGGGCAATTTGTTCCAAATACGGAAACACTTGAATCTGGCTACTTTGCGCTTGACAATCTTCCAATATTAGGTGAAGATAAAAATACAAAAGAACAAATTGAAATATGTTTTGCGGCCCATTATGCTACACACTGGATAACACAATTTGATTAAAATTATTAGGTAACCTTATGACAAACGACATGAAATTATACTACGATTATACTGTTTCGCCACTTGGACAGGTTTTTTATAAAACTGTATGGAGGCAATTAGAAACCATTAAAGAAAAAAAGGTGTTAGACTTTGGAAGTGGGTTTGGCTTCACATCTAACTTTTTTGCAAAGAACAATGATGTGATTGCTATTGAAATTGATAAAACAATGATTGATGCATGCAAGGGCGAAAATCCGTTTCATCAAATTAATGGTGATTTATGCGCATTGCAGCAATTTGAGAATGAATCATTTGATGTTGTAGTTTGTCATCTTGTGTTTGAATTTGTGGACAACCCAAAAGAAATCTTAAGTGAGTTAGTTCGTGTGTTAAAAAAAGATGGAATTATTTCTATAGTTCGACATAATAGAGAAGGGAGAATCATTCAGTCTGTTGTACAAGATTATGATTTAACTGAAACAAAAAAACTTTTGCAAGGTAATCCGTCGTATTCTAGTGCATTTGGAAATATCAATTATTATAAAAATGACGACTTGCTTGCGTGGGCAAATAATACTTTAAAAATAGAAAATGTGTATGGCCTCAGAGCTCTTGCCAGTTTACATAATGCAGATGTTCAATCAAAAGAGAACTGGGTAGAAGACATGCTTCAAATTGAGTGGGAGCTTTTACAGCAACAATCATTTATTGATATTGCATATTTTAACCATCTCATTTTGAAAAAGCACTAGTTTGCTACAACCGTAATATTAACTGGAGTATTGTTCTCTTATAAAGATAAGTACATATCAAGTTGTTCATTCATATATTGTGCAAAAAGTTTTTCCATCGGCTGAATGTTGTTTTTAGTATGAAACTCATCAAATGCATTATAGGGGTTTTCTTTTCAGCCATAAATTTTTATTGTGTTCTCACATTACTTGTGGTACAATAGAAATGTAGTGTGCATATGTGTGCATATTTTACGTATCGTATCAGGCTTGGAGGAAAAATGTTTCCCTTATTTGTATTTGTAATGATTATGTGTATCCTTGTTGTTGTAGGTTTTGCAAATGAAAAAACGGTAAAACTACCAACAGAAATTATGCTGCTTATTGTTTCGCTTTTTGTAGGCTTAGTATATATAGTAGTATCGTATTTTCTTAATCCTAATCATAACGTGACCGGGTTTCCAATTGAATACTTAAGTGATTTCTTAGTGGATGGGGTTTTGTCTTTTATGCTCTTTTCAGGTTCATGTGGAATTACATTTTCAAAGTTAAAACGTAAGTTAAAAGTAGTTTCACTTTTAGCACTTTTGACAACTGCTGCATCAACCTTTATCTTTGGATCTGTTGCATACGGTCTAATTAAACTGTTCGGAATTAGCCAGTTTTCTTTTTTTGAGTGTTTATTATTAGGTGCAATAGTTTCTCCAACTGATCCAATTGCAGCTACAAGCATTTTAAAAAAAGTAGGTTTATCAGATGACTTAGTGCTCGCTATCGAAGGAGAATCACTTTTTAATGATGGTGTTGGCATAGCCCTCTTTGTTGCAATATCTAGCGCACTTACAAGTACAAGTGCTTCCATAAATCCTTTCTCATTTTTTATCGTTTTAGGAAGGGAAATTATTGGAGCAATTGCAGTTGCGTTGCTTATATGTTGTATTCTTTTCTACCTTTTCAAACATACTAATGATAAGTTTCGCCAAATATGTATAAGTATACTTGCTCTCACATCCTCCTATGTTATATGCCAGCACTTTAATTTTTCTGGGGCAATTTCTTCTGTAGTGTGTGGAATCACCTTTGCAACAATTACTGCAAAAGAAAGTGAAAAAAAAACAATTGACTTTGTCTTGTATTACAATTTTTGGGAAGTAGTAGATAATTTACTAAATTATATATTGTACATTATTTTGGGTTTGTTTTTTGTGAATATTTATTTATATACGCAAAATAATATTCTTTTTATTATAGTAGCAATTCTCTCGGGTATTATTGCCAGATTTTTTGGGGTATACATTGTTTCACTCGGTGTAAAAAAACTGCCGGAAAACATGACTCATGGAAAATTTGCCAGTTTGCTAACATGGGCTGGTTTAAAAGGTGGTTTAAGTTTAGCCTTAATGGTTGAAGCTTCTGATTTAGTTTCATCTTCAACATTTGATTCTATGATTATTTCTGTATTCGCAATTGTAATTTTTACAACAGTCTTTCAAGGTTTGACTGTCGAGGGGTTCTATAAAAAATATATAAAAAAAATACAATAGCAAATAAGTAGTATTAAAAATGTAAGAAAGCCTTGTGATTTTATAGGTTTAAAAATCACAAGGCTTTCTTATTATTTATTGCTTTGAACCTTTAAAAAATGTATGTCCACCTGAAAGATTTAATACCTTTTTAAAACCTCTATTGATAAGTATGTTTTGAGCTGCGTTACCTGTTACGCCTTTATTACAATATGTGATAGTTAAGGCGTCTTTATCAAGATCAAGTGAATCCACTCGTAGGGCATCTTGAGGTATATTCACCGCATTACATACGCAGCCTTTGTTTTTATAATCTGATTCACTTCGTGCATCAATTATTTGTATCTTTTCATTTAATGTTTGTAATTTTTGTGAGTTCATTAAACCTCTTCCATTATTAATTGCATTGTCTAAAATCATTCCTGTGTAGTGTACTGGATCTTTTGTTGTGGAAAATGGGGGAGCATATGCTAAGTCTAAGTGGAATAACTCATCAACCTTTGCCTTATACGTAAGAAGTGTTGCAAATACATCAATTCGTTTATCAACTCCTTCAAAGCCGATTATTTGTACTCCTAATAATTGTTGCGTTTTCTTATCTGCAATTGCTTTGATAACCATTTCTTTACCACCCATATAATCAGGTTTGTTTGGTTTTATGTTATGGCAAATTTCAATATCATAACCATTTTCTATTGCTTCTTTTTCACTTAATCCTGTCGTTGCAATTGTTATATCAAACACTTTAAAAATTCCCGTACTTAAATTTCCTTTATAGAATAATGAGCCACCAGAAAGGGCATCTCCAGCTATTCTGCCGGTTTTATTTGCGGTGCTTCCCAATGGTCTATAAACTGCCTTTTGTGTAATGCTTGAAAAAGTTTCAATACAATCTCCACAAGCATATATGTTTTCGATATTTGTTTGCATTTGTGCATTCACTTTAATGGCCTTTGTTTCACCAAGTTCAACACCTGCCTCACGAGCAAGAGAAGTATTAGGTCTAACTCCTGTAGACAAGATAAAGATGTCGGCTTCGATTATGCTTCCGTCTGATAGTATTGCAGTGTTCTGTGTTATTTGCGTAATCGAAGTATTCTTCTTTATACTGATTCCGTTTTTTGTGAGTTCACTTTCAAAAAATGCAGCCATATCGGTATCTAAATTTGGTGTTATTTTTTCTGCAACTTCTACAACATTTACATGAAAACCTAATTGCATTAGGTTTTCAAGTACTTCAAACCCAATAAATCCTGTTCCTGCAATGAGTGCATTTTTGCATTTTTTTGCAGCTATAAATTTTTTTATTGAAATTGCATCAAAGACATTTCGTAAAAAAAACACATTGTCATTCTCAATTCCATCAATAGGTGGTTTAAAAGGTATTGCGCCAGTTGCAATAACAAGTTTGTCATACTTGTCTGTAAAGACTTTTTCTGTGCATAAATCTTTTATAGTGAGTGTGTTATTTTTACTATCAATTGACAATACTTCGGATTGTGTTTTAATATCAATATTATATTTTTTCTTAAAAAAAGCAGGGTTTCTAGGAGCAAGTGTCTCTATATCTTCAACCTCTCCACCTATATAATACGGCATTGCGCATCCAGAATATGATATAAAAGAATCCTTTTCATAAATGATAATTTCTGACTGTTCATCGTTTCTTCTGGCTTTTGCCGCCGCAGATGTACCAGCTGCAACGCCACCTATTATAATTATTTTCATGTTTTAATCCTTTATTTTTTTTCTTTTGTATTTATACTATATAACTGTTTTTGTTTGTTGTCAATGATATCAAAAAAAATTGATATGAATTTTCAAAAAATATCAATTCGGCGTTATAAATTTTAAGGAAAATACGTATGGTATGCTTACGTATTTTCTAAGTATATGGTACAATAGAGTTATCATTTAATGACATATAATACTAAAAGGATGGAAAATTAAAATGAAAGAAACATTTTCAGCAGTTGCAAAAAAAATACCTACAGGTTTACTAGTTGAAACTAAATCACGACAGTTTACTGTTATGATGGATGAGCCAAAATCACTTGGAGGTACCGATGAAGCTCTTAATCCTGTAGAAAACTTGCTTTGTGCCTTAGGTGCCTGTCAAGCAATCTGTGCTGCAGCTTTTGCAAGAAGCCAAGGAATTAAGTTGGATGATTTTAGAGTCGAAATAGAAGGAGATCTTGATCCAGATGGATTTCAAGGAAAAGCTCCTGTGAGAAATGGTTTTCAGGAAATTCGATATAAGATGTATATGAAAACTGATGCGTCTCAAGAAAAGGCAGAAGCATTTGCAGATTTTATAGAGTCACGTTGTCCAGTTGGCGATTGCCTTGAAAATGGTGTACCGCTAAAGAGAAGTGGAGTAGTTGTAGAGTAGTATAAGAAAGGGCTTTTTATGCCCTTTCTTTTTTATGCGTCTTGTTTTGTGTCTGCTATTTGAATTTCTCGTAAGTTTACGCCTTGAGGAAGTTCGTATGCAAATTTTATAGTTTTTGCAACGTCTTCTGCTGTAATACTACCAACACCCAATGATTCTTTCCAGCTATAATAGCCTTTTTTTATTTCATCGCTTGTAGTGTGTCCAACAAGTTCTGTGTCTACAGCACCTGGGCATATTCTCATAACACGTACATTATGGCTTGACATTTCTCCGCGGGCAACCTCTGATAGCCCTACAACACCATACTTACTAGCACAATATGCACCGTGATTCCCAAATGGTTTAACACCTGCTATTGAAGAAATATTTATAATAGTTCCGCATTGTCTTTCCTTCATGTCATTCATAACAATTTGCATACCATTCATAACACCCATTACATTAACATTGAGCATGTTTTGCCATTCGTTTGCATCTTGTGTTTCAATGTTTCCTAAGAGCATAATCCCTGCATTGTTTACTATAAGGTCTGTTTTTCCGTATTTTTCTTCTGCACTGCGTACTGCTTTTTCAAATGCATCTTTATCGGTAACATCTACCTTTGCACACATGGTGTTTTCAAGACCTAGTTCTTCTAGTCTTTCAATCCTTCTTGCAATAAGTAAGAGTGGATAACCTGCCTTACTAAACTCTAAAGCTAACGCTTTACCAAATCCAGAGCTTGCTCCTGTAATTACAACTAATTTTTTCATTTATAACTCCATAATTGACTTTTTTCCTATTACAGTATATATTACTGTAATAGGAAAAAGTATACCACAAAGAGAAAAAATGTCAATACGGCACTTTTTTTTCCCTTAGTGAAATTGAGGTAGGAAATGGATAAGATTACAGTAGACTCTGAAATTGAAGTAACACTAAAAATGATTGGTGGTAGGTGCAAGCCGCTTATTTTATATATTCTAATTGAAGAAGGCTCACAAAGATATAAGGATCTCTTAAAACGAATTAACCAAATATCGCAAAAAACGCTTACCAACCAACTACGCGAACTTGAAACCGATGGATTAATTTCGAGAAAGTCCTTTCCAGAAATTCCTCCAAGGGTAGAGTATTCAATTACCAAAAAAGGAAAGAGCTTGTTTCCCCTTCTTGAACTAATGTGTGAGTGGGGCGAAAAAAACTGTGATGAGCGATTTATACTACTTAATCCAGCCTGTAGTGCATAATGAAATCTAATGATTTTTATGGTATAGTATAGTATGTGTAAAAAAAGTCGGAGAATATAAATGCACAGTAAAAATAAAAAAGATAGACATACTCAACAAAAAATAATTCTTCCAAACAGCGATACCGTAATTGTTTTTATTCATGGTATTTTAGGCACACCTAATCACTTTAGTGAATTTGAAAAAAAAGTTCCAAATGGATGGTCAATTTGTAATATTTTATTAAAAGGGCATGGAGGTAGTGTAAAAGAGTTTTCAAAAGCATCGATGCAAGATTGGAAAAATCAAGTTATTAATGAAGTAAAAAACTTAACAAAAAATTTTGATAAAATATATTTGGTTGCACATTCAATGGGCTGTTTGTTTTCGTTATATATTAGTGACATGTTTCCTAATAAAATTAAAGGCTTGTTTTTTTTGGCGCCGCCTTTACGTATTACTTTAAGAATTCCAATTGTAATAACTTCAGCAAAAATAATATTTGAGATAGAGTGTTCAGATAAAAGTACTCTTGCAGCAAAAAAAGCGTATAGCATTAACAGAGAAAAAAACGTACTTAAATACATTGCGTGGATTCCTAATTTTTTAAGTTTATTTATTGAATCAATAAAAGGTCGAAAGTATGCCAAATCACTTCAAACACCTTGCAAAATATATATGTCAAAGAAAGATGAGTTAGTATTGCTATCCTCTGCAAACTATTTTGAGGGGAATGCTACAACGAGCATTAAAATCCTAGAGAACTCACAGCATTTTTACTATGAAGAAAAAGACTTTATTTTATTATTAGAAGAGTTTGATTTATTTTGTAAGAAAAAATAAATGTGCTTAAATGGGTTAGCCAACTTGATATATTAAGTACTTTAATATATAATAATGTAATATTGTATATTATTGTTCAATCGTATTTTATAGGAGGGGTAAAATGCTTATAACACCAGTATTTTATACCATATCCGCAGTTGTACTCTTTTTTCATTCTTTTCTAAACTTTTATCTTTGTAATGCTTTAAGCGAAAAAACAAGGTTTCATAAAAGTAGTATTTACTTTGTATGTAGTATAAATAGTGTAGTAGTTCCCTTTTTGTTAACGTATGATTTTTCTTTTCAATCACTTTCATATTTGTTATGTATTATTGCATTAGTATTAGAATATTCGCTCTTGTTTGAGGGAAGTTTTTCTTCCAAACTAGGAATAGCCTTAGGTTCTTTATTACATCTATTTGTTTTGAGGGCAATAATAATTTGCTCAGTTGCAATGTATAATGGAACGTCTCTATATAATGTAATCATAACACCTTCAGTTTTTATGTGGGTCAATTTTTCAAGTTTTGCAGCACAATTAATTACGCTTACATTATTTATAACACTGATTCCTCTCAAAACAGTAATAAAAATCATGAGCAATAAAAGATTTTATACAAAATTACTATTCTTGACATCTCTTTTAATTCTTTACATGATTTTCAATACCAATATATTTATGATTGATTATTTTTCTGTTAATCTTTTTGTTCAGGAGATAGTAATCGCAGTATTAGTGTTAACAATTTTTTATATTATGATATTATTGCTTATAAATATATTTAAACTAGGAATATACAAGGACAAAACAAAAGAGCTTGAAATAAAGATAGATAAAGATAAAACACTTGCAAGCGCAGTTTTTAACTACGCAAATATTATAATGGAAGTGAATTGTTCTAGAGATAAAATAGAAAGACTTTTAATGACTTCTACGGAAATATCTGTAGATCATTTACCAGGCCTTTCCCATTTCTTTAAAAAACACATAGAACTGTATGTACATCCAGAAGACAAAAATATACTTGCCGAAATTGATTCATTTTCAATAATTTCTGAATTTGAAGACGGGATTTCTGAAATAGAGCATGAATACCGAGCAAAAAAACTCAAACCTTCTGTGAGTCAAAAAGGTGTACAAGTTGTGAGTGATGAGTTTTTGTGGTATAAAATGCGCATCAAAACAAGTAATGATACATCAAATGCAGAAGTAATATCTGTTATAACAGTAGACGAAATCCATGAAGAAAAAGAAGAGGCTCTAAAACTTCGATTAAAGGCTGAAACCGATCAGTTAACAGGTTCCTACAATAAAAATACATTTGCAGAAAAAGTTAATACGTATTTAAAAAATGAAAGAATGGGTGCTTTGTTTATGTTTGACCTTGATAATTTCAAGGGAATAAATGATAATATGGGACATTCAGCGGGAGATGCCGTTTTACAAGAAGTTGCTACAAAAACAAAGACTTTATTCAGAAATAGAGATATTGTTGGACGTATTGGAGGAGACGAATTTGTTGTATTTTTAGAAGGCACAACAGAAAAAGATCTCATTGAAGAAAAAGCAAAAAAACTGTGTTCAATAATTTGTAAAAAATATTATGCTAAAAATAAAGAAATTATAGAAATTTCTTGTAGTATAGGAATCGCAATAGCGCCTCATGACGGTACAGACTTTGATACACTGTTTGATGTAGCAGATTTAGCGATGTACCAATCAAAGTCAGAAGGTAAAAATTGTTTTACAATATATGATTCAAATGTAATCTCTGGTTTTACACCTCAGGATAAAGAATCGTATATGCGAACAAATAGAGTTGTTTTTGAAGATAATAAAGAGTGATGAGCTTTTATAAGTAATGCTAGGTAGTATTATAAGTATAACTGTTTTATTGTGAGGTGTATTTTAGTATATTTAGAATACATTGTTGTTAAAGGATTTTATATGAAAGGTAAACTATATAATATATTTATTGCTTTTATTTTACTCATAATTGTTCTCTTAAATACCGTCGCCATATTTTGGTTTAACCAAATAGTTTTTAATGAACTTGAATCATCTGCAAAGATGTCATTAAAGGAGATGGCAAATGATGAAAAACGTGCAATTTCATTGATTGTTCAAGGGAAGGAACAATCTTTACTAAGCTTAGCTGAACTTATAAGCCAAACAGGAAACGATACGAACGATCTTCTTAGTCATATGGAAAAGTGGCAAAGACTATACGATATAGAAAATATTTTTATTACATCTGTTGATGGTTCTGGAATTTCTTCTACAGGAGAAAATATTGATATTTCAAATGAAACGTATTTGAAAACATCTCTTGTAGATGAGGCTAAAATATCTGGTGTACATAAATCTTTGATAACGGGAAACAATGTAATGATTGCAACCGCTCCAATATATTATAATGATTCGCTAGAAGGTATACTTGTTGCAGAATATTCCTTAGAGTACTTAACAGGTCTTTTAATGGATACAACAGATACACGAGGATCCTCTATGATTGTGAATGGACAAGGAAGCATACTCATGCACACCTATCCATTTGAAATTTCTTTTGAAAACTTTAAACAAGCACAATTTGAAGAAGATAAAACTTACGCAGATATATTAAATGATTTTCGTTTATCAAAAGAAGGTAGTATAGTTTTTACTATTAATAATGTCAGAAAACTGGGGGAATACATTCCTTTAGGAATAGAAGACTGGTCATTATTTTTTGAAATATCGGAAGAAGCGCTCAGTGCAAGTGCTGAAGCTATAACAAATACAATGTTAATAATTAGCATTTGTATAGCACTTACTTTTACCTTTTTTATGTATTATATATTACGTGCTAGAAAAAAGACTCTAAAAGAAATTGAAAAAGTTGTATATTTTGATAAACTCACAGGTATTCCGAACCTTATAAAATTTAAAATAGATGTAGAGAAACTTTTGCAAAAAAAAGATTTTGATGCAAGCGAATATGCAATTGTAAAATGCGATTTGGAAAATTTCAAAGCAATAAATGAAATTTGCAGTTTTGAAGTTGGAAACAGAGTAATTCGTACGGTTGCGAATTATATAAAAAAAATTGGCGATAGTAGTGTAAAATATGCTCGTACAGGTACTGATGAGTTTATTGTTTTTGCACAAAAAGAAATTATTGATCAACACTTAACATTTAGAAATACTTTTACCAGTTTAATAAAAGAATATGTTCCAGAGGTAGGGAACCATCAATTTTCTTTTAGATATGGTCGCTACTTTTTAGAGCGAGGAGAAAAAAACATAGATGAAATAGTTTCTAAGGTAAGTATGGCACATAGTTTTGCACGTAAAGAGGGTGGCTCAGCGGTATGGAATTATGACAATACATTTAAATCACATCTCATCCATCTTACAGAACTAACAAATAAAATGCGTAGTGCGTTAGAAAACAATGATTTTAAGATGTATGTTCAGCCAAAGTATAGCTTACAAGATGAGCAAATAATAGGACTTGAAACATTAGTGCGGTGGATAGAGCCTGATGGAAATATTGTATATCCTAATGACTTTATTCCTTTATTTGAAAAAAATGAGTTTATCCTGGAACTTGATAAGTATATGTTTGAAAATACTTGCAAAACTCTTCAAAAATGGATATTGAGTGGACATAACATAATTCCAATTTCTGTTAACTTTTCTAGACTCAATTTTAAAAATCCTCATTTTGTTCGAGAGCTAAAAGAAATTGCTGAAAAGTATCAGGTACCACTTGAATACTTAGAAATTGAGTTAACCGAAACTAGTATTATAGAAAATGAAGGTATTTTTGATTCAGTCATAAAAGAAATTCGAAGGGCAGGCTTTTTAGTATCTGTAGATGATTTTGGTAGTGGATATTCATCTCTTGGGATGTTAAAAGATTATAATGTAGATATCATAAAGCTAGACCGAAGCTTCTTTTCGGGTACAAAAAAAGAAACTTCTGCTGATATTGTTGTTGAAGGTATTATTGATTTAATAAAAAATCTTGGAAAGAAAACAATTGCAGAAGGTATTGAGACAAAAGAACAAATCGATTTTTTAAAGAAAACCGATTGTTATGCTGTTCAAGGGTATTATTTTGCTAAACCAATGAGCATAGAAGAATTTGAAAATTTAAATGGGTATTCTACGTAATGTAGTTAAATAATATCTTGAGCGGTATTAATCTATGTTCAGATTTCAAATACTGTTTTCACTTTTTTTATGACTGGTATAAGTGAGTCCCCTTATAGGAGTACGTATGAAAATTATACTATTATGCACCGTCATAATAAGTTTCGTTTTTTTTGTTAGTATACTATGCTTTATTAAAAGAAAATATTCTCACATTCACGAAGACATGCGATTAATTGGTTTTATAGCTAATAAGTTAATTGATTTTAAAGACAAAAAGGGTCTCATTAGATTAAGCAGGCACACCCCTTCTTTACCAAATAAGCTACATAAAGATATTAGAAAGAATGTTATATGGATTAAAACGAAATTTGGACATAATTTAAGACTCTTAATACTTAGTCACAAGGCGCATGTATCTAATGCAACAACAGTGCTTTGGCTTCACGGTGGCGGCTATGCCATTCAAAAACCCGAAAATGATTTAGGTTTAATGCAAAAATTTGTTGAGCACAATGGGGCTGTCGTTATTGCTCCTGATTACACATTATCAGTTATCGAACCCTACCCGAGAGGCCTAGAAGATTGTTATGAAGCCCTCTTATGGGTTAAAGAAAATGCTCAGACTTTTGGAGCGAACAAAAACCAAATATTTGTTGCCGGAGGAAGCGCAGGAGGAGGTTTAACAGCATCTCTTACTTTACTTGCGCGGGATAGAAAAGAAGTTTTTATTGCCTATCAGATGCCGCTGTATCCAATGATTGATTATAAAAACATAGCGAGTGACGATAAAAAGGAAATGTTTATTTGGGATTGCAAACGGAATAAAATTGCATGGGAAGTATATCTAGGAAAGTATTATAGTAATAGCAAAATTCCAGATTATGCATCTCCCTTATATGCTACTGACTTTTCAAGGCTTCCTCCCATGTATACTTTTGTGGGCACAGAGGATCCTTTCTACACAGAAACATTAGAGTATGTAAAAAAACTGCAAAATGCAGGAGTTACTGTAGCTTATAATACATATGAAAAATCTTATCATGCCTTTGACTCAGTTGCCCCATTTTCACAAAATGCAAAAAAAGCGTGGTCAAATTTATTGACTCATTATGACTATGCAGTAGAGCACTACCATTCACCAAATACATAGACGTATAACTTTTTTGGAACACGTTGTATGTACTAATTACAAATAAACTAAAATTAATTTTGTTGACAAGTAAAAAATGCCATGTTAAAATATTTGGGACACTTCTTATATACAATAAAACAAATGATAATATAATAGTCTTTAAATATAAGGGGAAAAGAATAATGAATCATTTATCGGTTAAAGATTTTACAGTTCCTAAAATTAATGATGAAATATCAATTGGCGATATGCCAGGCGATAAAGTTAGTATTGAAGAAAACCACATAATAAAAGCTACAAAAGTTTTTCCAAAACTTTTAGAGTGTATAAATCAGTTTATAACAGAAAAAAATCCCAATAAAATTGTAGTTTCAGTGTGCGGTGGATCGGGGGTTGGCAAATCTGAAACCGCAGCGTTATTTTCATATTTTTTGAAAACTTTAGGAGTCAAAAGTTATATTTTGTCAGGAGATAATTATCCTCATAGAATACCATTATATAATGATGCAGAGCGCCTTAGGATGTTTAGAGTTTATGGTATAGAAGAGTTGGTTAAAAAGAATGAAATGAATGTAGAAAATTGTAAGATTCTTAAAAATTTACAAATTGATAATGAGGATGCTAACCGTAAATACTGTGACCAATATTCATTTATGGAACACTATATTGATGGTGGAATTAATGGGTTAAAAAAATATCTAGGAACGAATAATGAAATTGAATTTGATAAAATCTCTCGCATTATTGCTGATTTCAAATTAGGTGCAGAACGTATATGGCTTAAGCGTATGGGAAGAACAGAATCTGACCTTTGGTATGAAAATGTACATTTCAAAGATGTCCAGTTTTTGTTTGTTGAATGGACACATGGAAACAATGAAAACCTAATTGGTGTTGATATTAGTGTTTTTCTTAATAGTACCCCTGCAGAAACACTTGCACACAGACAATTACGAAATAGAGATAAGGGTACCGACAGTGCCTTTATTGATACGGTATTAGAGGTTGAACAGGGATTATTACAAAAGCAAGCAAAAAAGGCAACTATTATTGTTACAAAAGATGGGGAAGTGATTCCGTATTCAAAGTACCAAATGCTTATGGGAGAGAAATAATGTGTGCAAAGAAAACAACAACAGGTGTAATACTAAATGCATATCCTGATAGTGTAATGAATAATTTAAAAGGCATGCTATCAGTTTTAAGATACAAAGAATTAAAAGATGTTTTTGATACTTTTTATATACTGCCGAGTATATTTAATACCGACCTAGATAGAGGTTTTTCAGTTATTGATTATGAAATAAATACGCTATATGCATCAAATGAAGATTTAGAAAAAATTAAAAAAATTGGTATTAATTTAAAATTGGATATAATCTTAAATCATGCTTCTGTACTTTCACCACAATTTTTAGATTTAGTAAAAAAAGGAAAAAAATCTAGATATTATGATTTTTTTATAAACTGGAATGATTTTTGGAAAAATGAAGGTATAATGACAAAAGAAGGGTATATAAAACCTCATAAAAAACATCTTTCAAAAATGTTTTTTAGAAAGCCAGATCTTCCTTTTTTAATGGTGCGATTTCCAGATGGAACTGATGTTCCATATTGGAATACATTTTATCAGCAAGTGCAGTATAAAAGCCTTGATGTTCATGAATTAATTACAGAATGCAATCTACAGTATTCAGTAGCTTTTCGATTGTGTGAAATAGTTAATCCTCAATTGAGTGTTGAAAAAAAAATAGTAGATATTGATTTTGAAGAACTCTTAGATTATAAAAGAATTGTAATTGAGTTTATGGAATCAAAAAAAATGTATCTTGGGCAAATGGATTTAAATATTAAGAGTAAAAAAGTTTGGGATTTTTATGATAAAACACTTGAAAAGCTAGCATCGTATGGAGCTCAAATTATTCGCTTGGATGCTTTTGCCTACTCTTCAAAAGTAATTGGAAAGCCTAATTTTTTGAACAATCCAGAAACATGGAATATATTAGGAAAAGTAAAAAAATTAGCTGATAAGTATCATATAACACTTTTGCCTGAAATACATTCAACCTATAAAGAAAAAATACATGAAACTTTAAACGAAAAAAAATACATGACGTATGATTTCTTTTTACCTGGTCTAATTATTGATGCAATAGAAAATAACACAACCGAATATATTTGCGCATGGGCAAAAGAAATATATGAAAATAATATGTTCCCTGTAAACATGCTTGGTTGTCATGATGGAATTCCCCTGCTTGATTTAAAGGGTTTACTAGATGAGCAAAGGATACAAAAACTCATTGATACTATAGTCTCTCGAGGTGGTTATGTAAAAAATCTTCACGGTCAAAAAAATATGTACTACCAAGTTAATGCAACATATTATAGTGCCCTTGGTGAAGATGATGATAAAATGGTATTAGCACGAGCGATTCAGCTTTTTATGCCTGGAATACCACAGATATGGTATCTTGATCTTTTTGCTGGTAAAAATGACCATGAAGCAGTTAAAAAAGGTGGGGTTGGTGGACATAAAGAAATAAATAGAACTAATTTATCTAAACAAGACATCGATAAAGCCCTTAAAAAAAGGGTTGTGAAAAAACAACTTGATCTTTTACGATTTAGAAATACACACAAAGCCTTTTCTCGTGATGCAAAAGTCACATCATATACAAAGGGTAAAAATCTAATACTGGAGTGGAAGAATAAAGATACATACGCAATTTTACGTGCTAACGTTGAAACCAAGAAATTTTCTATAGATTTCAATTAGTAGAAATTGTTAGATTATGTATCGTAAGAATGCTATATAAGCACTCAAAGCCGAAAAAAAATCTTGCAAAATTTTGTAATCTATGTTACAATAATAATCAACAGTTGTCTAATATTATAAACAAAGGAAATGCATATGTCAATTTATGATTTTGAAGTTAAAAAAGCAGATGGTACCGTACAATCACTATCGGAACTATATGGAAAAGTGATATTAATAGTTAATTCAGCCACAAAATGTGGATTTACGAATCAATATGAGGACTTAAAAAATCTACATAAAAAGTATTCAGCTAAGGGGTTAGAAATATTAGATTTTCCTTGTAATCAATTTGGAGGCCAAGCACCTGGTTCAAGTGATGAAATCCAGGAGTTTTGTACATTACATTTTAATATACCGTATCTTCTCTACGCGAAAATTGACGTTAATGGAAAAAATGAATCAGAGTTATATACGTATCTAAAAGCACAAAAAGAGTTTAAGGGGTTTAATAATCATAAGCATGAACTTAATAGCTTATTGCATGAAATGTTATTAAAGCAAGATGCTAATTACGAAAAAAAAAGTGATATCAAATGGAACTTTACTAAGTTTCTAGTAGATAGAGATGGCAAAGTTATTGAGCGCTTTGAACCCACAAGTGATATTCATGAAATAGATGTAAGAATTGCAGAACTATTACAAATTGGGTAATGAGTATGATACACAAAGATGTTTTAGAACTATTTAGTATCAATGGAGTGGAGGAGAATTTAAAAGGAGGGCAAGGTACATCAATAAAGGTAGGTGATACTGTCTTTAAACCTATTGAAAATATTCCAGCACATACATTTATCGCAAGTGCTTGGAATCTATTGGAGCCAGAAGGATATAAAATTGTAAAACATCTTATTTCAAAAAAAAATAGATTTGTTGAAAGAGGGTGGTCAGCAACTACTTTTGAGCCAATGTATGAAGATGATTTAGCATTAGAAAAAAAAATTAAGGCATCTAAATCTCTCCATGAAGATTTATCAAAACTTGGAATTTTAACCCTTCCTTTTTCGGATGATCCCTGGACAAAAGCAAATAAAACGCTATGGCATAATCTACCCTATGAGCAGCATCCTGACGAAGAAGTGCATGCACTGTGTACCATGATTTTGGATAATTTAAAACCTATTGATGATGAATATCAACTAGTACATGCAGATCTTGCAAATAATACTCTATTCTGCGAAGACGGTGTTCCCATAATAATTGATTTTTCACCGGCAATAGCTCCCGTAACATATGCACATGCTATTTTAATTTGTGATTCTATTGCTTGGAAAAGCGCTCCGTTTTCTGCACTCAAATTACTTGAGCCTTTTAATTATTATAAAGAGTATATAAAGTATGCAATTGCATTTAGGATTTTAACAGCGGCATATCAAACCGATTCAAATTTTCCTGATGCAATAACAGAATGGAAAGCATATAAGCAAATATGGGATGTAGCAAAAGAGTAATATTTTCCCGCTGCGTGTTAAAATGTGTTATACTTTGTATGGAGGCTAATTATGAATATTGTATTATTTGGAGCTACTGGCCAAACGGGGAAAATCTTTTTAAAACTTGCACTTGAAAAAGGGCACAATGTTACTGCCGTTGTGCGTGATATTTCTAAAGTAAATCTAACTGATAAAAATCTCACGGTAAAAACTGCAGACCTTTTTAACAAAACCGATTTAATAGGTGTTATAAAAGGCAATGACTTGGTCGTATCGTGTCTTGGTGGAAATGCAAATAATAAATCTACACTTTTGGCAGATATGATTACAAATATAGTAGGGGCCATGAAAGAATGTGGCGTAAGCTCAATGTATCTTATGAGTTCGGCTGGTATTCACAATGAAATGCCAGGTATAATAGCAAAAATCTTTGTGGCACTATTTTTTAAGAATGCTATTGCAGATCATAAGATTGCCGCAGAAGCACTTATAAATAGTGGCTTTACCTATTTAATTGTTCGCCCTCTGTCTCTTGTAGATGGAGAAATGACTAAAACATTTCGTACATCTGATGATTCTGTACCAAAGGCAGGAAGTAACATCTCTCGTCAAGATGTAGCATGGTTTTTAGCAGAATGTCTTGGTAAAAGTGAATATAGAAATAAGTCTATTTGTTTATGTTATTAAAAATGAAGGTGTAGGCGAATTTATTAATTTAAAACTAATCTAAAATATCTTCTCGTACATATGCAAAAATAAATAAATATGGTATAATTAAATAATAAGTTTTTTAATTATGATCACAAAACAACGAGCTACCATCAGTTTAATTATATACTCTTTTTTATTTTGTCTTTCTGTTTTGCTTATAAGACTGTTAGTTACTTCTATAATAAACGACTCAAATGTAATCATATATATTCTTTTATTAAGCTTTTTTATTTTCACATGTGTATTTTACTTTTCAGGAAAGATTTCAGATTTTTTATTTACTTTTTTACATAAAAAGCATTTACAATCTGGGTTAACACATATTATATCTGAGTTTATTTCAAAAATTAAACATACCTTCTCAATGGATGAGCTTGTATTTTCTATTCAAGAAATTTTAGAAAAAAAAGGTGATAGTTCTGTTTTACTTATTGATACAGAAAGAGAGTATGTAATTTATAATAGTCCGTCAATTATTACAAATGATGAAAAAGTTCTAAGTACACTGCATAGAAATTTTTCATATCTAAAAGATGATGGTTATTATTTTTTTAATGATGAGCTTGGTTTGCTATCAAAAAGTAGTAATGCGCGCGGCTTTTTTATCGTATTTAATGATTTAAAGCTATTTGTATTTTGTAATGCAACACGTATGTATGCAAGAGCTGTTTTTAGATTTTTGCTAGAAGAACTAAAAAATTTTTATTTACGGTATGCTACTCTTGCACGTCTTAGTGATATAGATGAATTATCTCAAGAATGGGTGATGGTTGCAGAAACTCAAAAATCATTTTTACCATCAGTATTACCTAACGTTGCTAACCTAGATATAGATGTGTATTTTAAGCCATTAGTAAATGTATCTGGTGATTACTACTCGATAATTCCTTTAACAGAGAAAAGAACTCTGGTAATACTTGGCGATGTTTCGGGTAAAGGTTTTAGTGCTGCTTTGATAATGGGAATTGTAATTAATATTGTTAAAATGTATGCACATACTCTTCAGTTAAGTGATTTAGTTTTGAAAATTGATAAAACAATAAAGAGCATGCAATTTGAAGATAAATATACTGTTCTCTTTGCAGGCATAATTGATACACAAGACATGGAACTGTCCTATATAAATGCATCTATGGACGATATACGTATATTAACACAAACACCGGGAGAATATAACATCAAAAAACTTCCATCTACCTGTGGTATTGTGGGACTCGTGGATATGAATACTATAACAATAGAAACGGTGCCATTATTTTGGGAAGATGTAATTTTTTTAGCAACAGACGGAATTAGTGAAACAAAAAATTCAGAGGGAGTGGAATTAGGTTACTCTAGTCAATTCTCTACTGTTTTAAAAACATCTGCTCATAAGGATGCCCAGCATTTTATTGAAGATGTACGCTCTTTAATTAGTGATTTTGCGAATGATAATACAGTAAGAGATGATCTTACTATTTGTGTTTTAAAGGTAAAGAGAAATGGTAATTAGTATACTCAACTTATTTTTATTATTTGCCTATATTCACTTTTATAGTATTTGTTTCCATAAAAATCAAAAAACAAGTATTGAAACCCTTCTTCCTATATTTATTGTTGGAACGTTAATGTCAGTCAATGTTATTATTCTTTTTTTACTTAATTATTTAGGAATGCAAATAGAACTACTCCATATAATTAACTTGTTTTTAATTTATACATCAATAATATCTTTGTTTGGATTTTCGTGTCATTATACTTCAAAAAAAAATAATGTAATAATAAGGATTCTAGCTTCTTTACTTGCTGTATTCGCTGCATATTATTCATTTTATTATTATAATTCTATTAATGCAAACTCTTCTTCCAGTTTACTTTTAGTGAGTGAAAGTACTAAGATTGTATCATATGGATTTATATTGCCTTTATTAGGTATAATTGTATTTATTGGGCGAGCATTTTATAAAAAAGAAAATATTGAAAAAATTAAATTTGTTCTAATGAGCATAGTATTTATTTTTGTTCTGTGTTCTTATGTTTTCTTATATTTTTTTCAAGATATGTTTCAAGCTGCACAATACTTGTTTTCGCTACTTATTTATATTATAGTATTTTCAATATATCGAATCTCACTTTTAGATAATGTCCCAAATCAAAAGTATATATTCTTTACAATAAAAACCTTTTTTCAAACATATGTATTTTTTGGTTTTGTAGCTGCTTTTCTTTTTGTGATAACCACATATTATATTATTTCTTATATATGGTTATTATATGTTGCGATTTTCTGTGCTTTGGCATTATTTTATATTCAATTTAATGTAAGAAATAACGTTAAAGGTATCATTGAAAAAGAGAGTGGGTGTGCTAAACTTACTCATTTTTTTACGGTAGTTGATTATACTAAAAGCAGTAAAGCTTTGTCATATTCATTTAATATGATGTTGATGAACGTTTTTGATGCTTCAACAGTTGAGTTATATATTTTAAATGGCGATAATCTAAGCATTGTACACTCAAGTAGAGATTTTTACTTGCCAAAAATAGCAGTATCGGACCCTCTTTTTTCAAAGTTAAGTAATGCGGAAGTAGTTATACTAACAAAAGAAATTATAGAAGAAAATAAAAGAATAGGTAACATGCGAGAAGAAATACTACATTTTTTAACTACTTTAGATTCGCATACCTGTGTACTTGTAATGGCAGAAGGTCGATTAATAGGTGTAATTTCTTTAGGACAAAAAAATAGATCCATACATTATAGTGATGCTGATCTTGAGTTATTAAACTCTTTTGCTCCCAATTTTTTTGTTTTTTGCTTTTATGTTATGACTGGATTTAAAGAGTCTTTAATGGGAGTTATACAAAGGGAAATACATTACTCGGGACAGATTACAGAAGCAATAAATAAGAATATCGATGTAATGACTAAGACTAATGTTGAAATCGGAATGCTTTCTAAATCAATACGAAACCTTGGAGGAGATTTTATCGATTCAATTCGTCTTACTGATACACGCCATATGTTTGTTGTTGGAGATGTTAGTGGGAGAGGCCTAAATGCAAGTATGTGTATGATAATATTAAAATCATTTATACGTACTTTTCTTCAAGAGTCGAGTGATTTTATTGGTTTATTAGTAAAGCTAAATAGTTTTATTAAAAACAACTTACCTAGAGGAATTTTCTTTGCAGGGACATTTATGATACTGGATACGAGCGAAAATATTTTATATTATGTAAACTGTGGTGTCCCAGCAATTTTTTTATATACTCAATCATATAATAATGTAATAGAAATACAGGGTAAGGGTCGGGTGCTTGGATTTGTCGATGATTTATCTGACATGCTCAGTGTAAAGAAAATAGATTTACATCCAGGCGACATTGTACTAACGTGCTCAGATGGAGTAACAGAGTCTGTCTCTTTGCGTGGCGAAGAGTATGGAAAAAAAAGAATTGAAAGTGTATTATTAGAAAATACTTTGTTTCCTTCACAAAGTATATGCACATTTTTGTATAATGATTTACAAAAATTCACCGCAAAAGGCATAACGGATGATGTTAGTGTCTTTACATTAAAACTTTTGGAGTAAAAATGGAACAACTAACTATAACAGAAAAAAAAGGCGCAAACTACATACTTCTTGAAGTAGTAGGTAATATTAATTCTTATACTTATATTGAATTACAGTCAAAAATTGTAATGTCGATAAAAGATGCAGAACTCATCCTGGATCTATCACATGTAAAAACCATTTCCTCATCAGGCTTAGGCGCATTAATGGTTGGGTATGAAGATGGACAAACCTATGCTCACAAGTTGTATGTTATGAATCCTTCTAATACGGTAAAACTTGCTATTGAATCAACAGGCTTTGCTGATTATTTTCCAATCATTCACTCGCTAACTGAAGTCGTGTAATTTTAATACTCTATAATTACTCCACCGCTAAAGGCTAGCTTTGTAGGACAATGTACTTGACAAAAAGTATAAAAAAGTGTAAATTC
>CAYJIM010000020.1:24321-34985 GCA_964370215.1 uncultured Oscillospiraceae bacterium | reverse complement strand
CTATTCACTCTTCACTATTCACTCAAACAACCGCCCCTACAAAAACCATTTATCACAAAACAAAAACGGTTATAATGTAAATTTATTGATAACGGGAACGGGGGTGTTTAAACAATTTTGCTAAATTACATGAAAATTCGACGTGGACACTTGATTCCACCTGCAAAATTTGTTAAAATGATAACTGTATGAGTATCGATATTTTTAAACAATCGCTTGTTTAAAATAGGACGGTTGGCAATGCTTGTTTGGTATTGCTCTTTTTCCTTACTCAAAAATCTAAGAATGGAGGTTTATCAGAGAACTATGGAATCCTTTAATGATGTCTTTTCTTTGGTAAAAGATATGTGTAAAAAAGAGCTGACCGATGTCTCTTTTAAATGTTGGATCGAACCGCTTTCCCTCATTAGAATTGAAGGGGATATGGCAATGATTCAGGTACCGAACTCCTATCATAAGGGGTTGATCGAACAGCACTATATGGATATTTTGAAAAATGCCTTTGTCGAAGTGATGGGCTTTGAGGTCAAAATGTCCCTTTATGATAAACAACAAACGGAAGAATTGTTGGCCGCACCTTCCTTGCCGATCAAAGAAGAGGAAGTGGAAGTGCCCGAAGAAGTCGCAGAGGAAAAACTCGGTGAAGTGTTGGAGTACATGAACAACCAACTCGGAGAACTGTACCGCATCGAACAGCAATCCAACTATGAGTATACCTTTGATACCTTCATTGTCGGCAATTCCAACGACTTTGCTTATGCTGCTTGTAAAGCGGTTTCCCACAAAGAAGCCTCTTCTTACAATCCGCTCTTTATCTATGGCCCGTCGGGACTCGGAAAAACCCATCTACTCAGTGCCATTCAACATGAATATATCACAAGATACCCCGGCTGCAACGTCATTTACGTGAGCAGTGAAACATTTACCAATGAATTGATCACCGCCATGCAACACAAATCGGTCGATTCTTTTAGAGAAAAATACCGCAAAGCGGACATTTTGTTGGTGGATGATATTCACTTTATCGCCGGCAAAGAGCGTATGCAGGAGGAATTTTTCCATACCTTTAATGAACTGCATCAACTCGGCAAACAAATTGTCATCACCTCCGACCGTCCACCAAAAGAGATTAAAACGCTGGAAAATCGTTTGAAAACCCGTTTTGAATGGGGTCTTTTGACCGACATCGGGATGCCTGATTTTGAAACACGCATGGCCATCATCCGCCGCAAAGCGGAACTCTTGAACATCAACATGCCCACCGATGTCACCGAATTGATCGCCAACAAATTGAAATCCAACATTCGTCAGTTGGAAGGGGCTGTCAAGAAAATCAAGGCGCACAAATACCTCATCGGCTCTGATCCTTCTATTATTGTGGCACAGACGGTCATTCGTGAAATTTTGAGCGATGATGAACCGGCACCCATCACGGTGGATCGTATCATTGAAGAGGTTTCCAAAACTTATAATGTCAGTGTCGAGGATATTCGTTCCAAGAAAAAATCGGCACCCATTTCCTTTGCACGTCAAGTTTCCATTTATATTGTCAGGGAAATCACCCAGATGTCGCAGGAAGCCATTGGGGAAGCGTTTGGCAGAGACCACGCCACTGTATTGTATTCCCTTCGCAAAATCAAATCAGAAATCGAACGGGATGAACAGACAAAAGCGATTGTCGACGACATTATGAAAAATGTCAAAAGCCATTAGTTTTACACAATGAAGGTGGATAACCACCGAAGTTTTAACAGTAACCCACTTTGTTTTTCACAATCAATTGACAAATCCTTTTTGAGGGGTTCTTTGGTTTTCCACAAAGTTTTCCGCTTTTTTCCACAATGTTTAAAAGGTTGTGCACTTTTTTCACCCATTTTTTTGGGCGCTGTAACAACTGTTTATAACCTATCCTTTCATTATTTTTTTATCCACCCCGCTTTTTTTCGACAGGACAAGGCTTTATCACGGTTTTACACAGTTTCAACCGCCTCTACTACTACTACTATATTTATATTATTATTATATTATAGATAAGAATCCTTCTAAAAAGAAGGACACCGTTTATCAGCATCACTTGTTGATAACCATCGATATATTTTGATAGAAACGGAGCATCGTATCATGTCTATGAAATTCAGTTGCGACAAAGCTATTTTATGTGAAGTGCTTGGCAACGTAGGTTTGGCAGTCTCTTCCAAATCTTCGCTGTTGGCATTGGAAGGTATTTTATTTCAATGCAGCGGCAACGCCTTGACCCTCACCGGTTATAATTTGGATCTCGGGATCAAAAAGACCATTGAGGTCGAAGGACTGCAATCGGGAGAATTGATCTTAGATGCCAGTCGTGTGACAAATATTGTCAATAAAATGCCACAAGGTAGGATATACTTTGAAGTGGACGACAAACTGCTGACAGTCATTCGTTGCCAGAATGTAGAGTTTACCATTTTGGGACTGTCCACCGAAGATTATCCGGAAATGCCGGCAGTGAGTGAAGATCAACAATTTTCCATTCCGATTCACGATTTTAAGGATCTGGTCAGCCAGACGTTGTTTGCCATTGCCCAAACAGAGCAAACACCGGTATACACCGGTTCGCTGTTTGACATTGAAGAGGGTTGTTTAACCCTCGTTTCGGTCGACGGCTACCGCATGGCACTCAAAAAGCAAGCGGTCAATCTGTTGGACAACAGAAAATTTGTCGTTCCAGGCAAAACCCTTTCGGAAATTCAAAAACTGCTTGCCAAATTGCAGGAGGATGACGAAGACCCCACCATCGACATTCGTGCCTCCATCAAGCATATTATTTTTAATATCTGTGGGTACAACGTCATTTCGAGATTGCTCGAAGGGGATTTCCTCGATTATAAAAATGCCATTCCAAAAGGGTTTCACTCCCGCATCAAAGTGAGCACCAGAGACTTTTTGGACAGCATCAATCGTGCGTCTATCATCATCACCGAACGTGCAAAAAGTCCCATTCGTTGTGCCTTTGAAGGGTCGGTTGCGAATCTTTACTGTGAAACTTCCCTCGGAAAATTTCACGATTCTTTCTTGATCCAACCGGAAGGGGAGGACGTGACCGTCGGCTTCAACAACAAATATATGGCGGATGCACTCAAGGCAAGTGGTTGTGACGAAGTGGTGTTGGAACTCAATGGCCCACTTTCACCCATCAAGGTATTGCCGGTAGAGGGGGACGACTTTTTGTTCCTTGTCCTGCCTATTCGATTAAAAGACTAGAGGAGTGCTTATGCAAAGAGTTGAAGTGGCCATCCACACCCCCTTTATCAAGTTGGATCAGTTGTTGAAATTTGCTGCCGTTTGTGAAACGGGCGGACACGCAAAAGAAGTCATTGCCGAAGGGCTTGTCTTGGTTGGTGGGGAAATTTGCACCATGCGTGGCAAAAAAATCAAGCCAGGGGATGTCGTACAGTTGGACGACATTGTCATTACCGTCATCCAAGAAGGGTAATTGGACTTTAGTGTGGGAGAAAGGAACTTGTACAGCGCATGAAATTGACATCGCTCCAATTGGAACATTTTCGCAATCTGTCACAGGTGACTTTTCTTCCCAGTGATGGGGTCAATATTTTATATGGCAACAATGCACAAGGCAAAACAAACATGATGGAAGCGATTTGGATGTTCACCGGCAACCGCAGTTTTCGCGGTAATCGCCAGTCAGAACTCATCTCCTTTGATCAGAAAAACGCTTTACTTTCCATGACCTTTCAGGACAACAAACGGGAACAGCGGATGCAGATAAAGATGGGGCAGAAAAAAGAAATACTGCTCAATGGCGTGCCGCAAAAATCCCGTACGGCGTTAGCAGGACAGTTTTTTTGTGTCATCTTTTCGCCCGATGATCTCGATTTTGTCAAAGGGTCTCCTGGTATTCGGCGAAAATTTTTAGACGAAGCCATCGGGCAGATCAACCCACAATATCTCGACTATCTCGACCAATACCAACAACATTTGGAACAGCGAAACGCGCTGTTAAAGCAATTTTCAAGGGATCGTCACCTTGCCGATTTACTGTCGGTATGGGACGAACAGTTGGCAAAATTGGGCACCATTTTATCCATTTATCGCGGGGATTATATCAAAAAACTGAAAGCTCTTGCCGCACCCATTTACCACGAATTATCGGGGTTTAGAGAATGTTTTTCCATACAGTATCAATGCAGTGGGTTTGATACACCCGTTACGGTATACGACGAGGGGGCCATCGCACAGTACCGTGCACGAATGGCAGCGGAATTACAGCAGGATATGCGACAGGGGTTTACCGGCATCGGCATTCATCGGGATGATTTGTTACTCACCATTGATCAGAAGCCTGTCAAAGCCTTCGGTTCACAGGGACAGCGACGTTCCTCGGTGCTTGCAGTCAAACTTTCAGAAGCAAGTTTACTCAAAAAAGTGACGGGGCAGATGCCTGTCATGCTACTAGACGATGTCATGAGCGAGCTTGATCCCTTTCGACAGGCCTATATTTTAAATCACGTCAAAGAAAGTCAGGTATTCATCACCTGTTGTGACTATGCCAACACTGCACAGTTGCAAAAGGGCACCATCTTCAAGGTGGAAGAGGGAACCGTGACGGTATGGGAGGAATGAGGATGTATCTGCATTTGGGACAGGAGACGGTGGTCAGAACCGCCGATATTCTGGGCATCTTCGATCTGGAAAATACCTCACTTTCAAAATACACCAAGGAATTTTTGAAGGAAATGACGACACAAAATAGGGTTGTCAATGTTTCTTACGAAATGCCAAAGAGCTATGTGCTCTGCCAAAATAAAGGGGAACACACCCTGTATATCTCACAAATATCCACCCAGACTTTGAAAAAAAGGGTGGGCAATGCCCTGGCTGAATTGACATAACACGAAACCCCTGACTGCAAAAGGGAAAACAACAGTTCACTATTGGAGGATAAAAACACATGGAGTTACAAAATCAAGTACATCAGTACGACGAAAATCAGATACAGGTGTTGGAAGGGTTGGAAGCGGTACGAAAACGTCCCGGCATGTACATCGGGTCGACCGGTCCAAAAGGCCTGCATCACTTGGTTTATGAAATTGTCGACAATGCCATTGATGAGGCATTGGCAGGCTTTTGTACCGAAATTCAGGTGGAAATTTTGCCGAACAACATCATTCGTGTCGTCGACAACGGGCGTGGTATTCCGACGGGCATTCACCCGAAAGAGGGGATTTCTGCGGCAACGGTTGTCTACACCATCCTTCATGCCGGCGGTAAATTCGGCGGTGGCGGTTACAAGGTGGCAGGGGGCTTGCACGGGGTTGGGGCGTCTGTCGTCAATGCCTTGAGTAGCTTTTTGGAATTACGCGTCTATGACGGGGAAAAGATTCATTTCCAACATTTTGAACGTGGCCATTATGACGAGCCTTTGAAAGTCATTGGGACGACTACCCAGCGTGGGACAGAAGTACAATTCAAAGCGGATGATGAAATTTTTGAAACAACCGTTTACGAATATGACATTCTCTTAAAGCGTTTGCGCGAACAGGCATTTTTGAATGCAGGGGTACGCATCGTGCTAAGAGATCTGCGCGACGAGCAAAACCCACAGGAAAACCTGTTGCATTACGAGGGCGGGATCAAGAGCTTTGTCGAACACATCCACAAAACCAGACAGATGGAAGTGCTACACGAAGAGGTCATTTTCCTGCGCAAGGAAATCAATGAGTCGATCGTGGAAGTCGCCATGCAGTACAACGACAGCTACAACGAATTGATCCTGTCGTTTGCAAACAACATCCATACCGTGGATGGGGGGACGCATGAAACCGGCTTTAAAAATGCCATGACGCGTGTGTTCAACGACTATGGTCGCCGTCATAATATGCTCAAAGACGCCGATCCAAACCTGTCGGGGGACGATGTGCGTGAGGGCTTGACCGCCATCATCTCCATCAAATTGACAAACTGTGAGTTTGAAGGGCAAACAAAGGGAAAACTCGGCAACCCCGAGGCAAGACCGTTGGTGGATGGTTTGATTGCCACTTCGCTCAACGATTATTTTGAAGAAAATCCTGCGGTGGCAAAAGCCATTTTTGACAAGGCGATCAACGCCCAACGTGCAAGGGAAGCGGCACGCCGTGCAAGGGATTTGACCCGACGCAAATCGGTGCTCGAATCGGCTTCCTTGCCGGGGAAACTTGCCGACTGTCAGGAAAAGGATTCCACCTATACTGAAATTTACATCGTCGAAGGGGACTCGGCGGGCGGTTCTGCCAAAATGGGGAGAGACCGCAAATTCCAAGCGATTCTGCCACTGTGGGGCAAGATGTTAAACGTTGAAAAAGCACGTCTTGACCGTGTGTACGGCAACGACAAATTGATGCCGATTGTCACCGCATTGGGTACCGGGATCGGCGAGGATTTCAACATCGAAAAACTGCGTTACGGCAAAGTCATCATCATGGCGGATGCTGACGTCGACGGATCGCATATCCGCACCCTGCTCCTCACCTTCTTTTTCAGATTTATGCGACCGCTTGTCGAAGGCGGGCATGTCTATATCGCCCAACCGCCACTCTTTAAAATCAGCCGTGGCAAGCAGGCGCGCTACGCCTATGACGACAATGAACGTGATTTCTTCATTCAGGAACTTGCCGGTGAAAAAGGCTTGAAAGTGGACATTCAGCGTTACAAAGGTCTGGGGGAAATGGATCCCGAACAGCTTTGGGAGACCACCATGGATCCCGAACACCGCACGATGGTGCAGGTGGAAATGGCGGATGCCGAACAGGCAGACGAAATCTTCACCATTCTGATGGGGGAAAAGGTAGAACCTCGTCGGGAATTCATCGAGAAGAATGCAAAATACGTGCAAAATCTCGATGTATAACAGCAGATAAGATAGGGGGAACCACTGATGAACAAAAAACCGTTGAGCCAAGAGGAAAAAGAAGTCAGAAAAGCGATGATTTCCGAAGATGGATTCATCAGCCAGCAATTTGATGTCGAAACAGATGTCATTGAAAAGGCGGAAGTAAAAAAACCCTCCAATGAGGAAGGGGTGGAAGTGATCTATGATTTCACCGCCGAGGAGGTCAACGAAGGGATCAAATTATTCCAACGTAAAACCGTCTATCAGCGCAACATCTTTTTCACCTTTGTACTCGGCAGTTTGAACCTGCTTTACATTTGGCATATTGTGGAGGGGGATCCGGCACCATTTTACCCCATCATTTCGGTGGTCAATGTCGTGATCATTGCGATGATTTGGTTGTTACAGCGCTACCACCGCAAAAAGGTGGTCAACGTGTTGAAGCTACAACAGGATCCAAAATCCTATCACATGACCTTTTACAACGAAGGGATTAAAATTGACAACCACGGCGGCATTTTGGCAGCCGACGACACCAATTTGGAATTTTGGGAAACGGATCAACTATTGGTCATCAGTTACATGAAAAAATATATTTTTGTCCTGCCTTATCGCTGTTTTGTCAAACAAAAACAAGCAGTACTAAATTATATCGAAGCGCATAGAAAAGCGAAAGAGAAAAGGATGGCATAATGTTAAAATTTACAAAAATGCACGGTTGTGGCAACGACTATGTTTATTTCAATTGTTTTGATCAAGAAATTACTACCTTTTCGGACATCGCCATTGCGGTCAGCGATCGTCACCGTGCCATCGGTGGGGATGGGGCTGTGTTCATCTGTCCGTCTGACAAGGCGGATGCCACCATGCGCATGTTCAACATCGACGGCAGTGAGGGGATGATGTGTGGCAATGCCATCCGTTGTGTCGCCAAATATTTGGTGGATTACGGTATGGTGGATACCGACACCCTGACCGTTGAAACCAAAAGTGGGATCAAAACACTCACCGTCACCAAAGGGGCAGACGGCAAAGTCGACACCGTTAAGGTGGATATGGGGGCAGCTATTTGGACGCCCTCCGATATTCCCTGCACCTTTGAGGGGGAACAGGCGGTCACGGTACCGCTGACAGTGGATGGGGTGACCTATCCTGTGACAGCAGTGTCGATGGGAAATCCGCATTGTGTCCTGTTTTTGGATGAAATTGACGGGCTGGATCTCGTCAAGATCGGTCCTTCGTTTGAACACCACGAGGCATTCCCTGAACGGGTCAACACCGAGTTTGTCAAAATCATCGACGACCAAACGCTGCAAATGCGTGTCTGGGAGCGCGGCAGTGGGGAAACTCATGCCTGTGGTACCGGTGCCTGTGCCGTCGTGGCAGCAGCGGTCAAAAATGGCGTTTGCAAGGCAGACACCGACATCACCGTCAAACTCAAAGGGGGAGACCTTGTCATCCGCTACACCGACCAAACGGTGTGGATGACCGGCAAAGCCGAAGAAGCATTCACCGGTTGCTATCCGTGGCAATCTTAATTTTAATACATAAGTGGAGGAAATTTTTATGAGTAACATTCCGGAACTGTTCGGCAGTATGGTATTCAACGACAATGTCATGCGTGAAAAATTGCCGAAAAATACCTATCGTGCGTTGAAAGCGACGGTCAAAATGGGCAAACCCTTGGACCTGTCCCTTGCCAATGAAATCGCACATGCGATGAAAGAATGGGCGCTTTCCAAAGACGTGACCCACTACTCGCACTGGTTCCAACCGATGACAGGGATCACCGCAGAAAAGCACGATAGCTTTATTGCACCGGTGGGCGATGGCAGCAACATCATCATGGAATTTTCCGGCAAAAATCTCATCAAAGGGGAACCGGACGCCTCCAGTTTTCCATCGGGTGGCTTGCGTGCAACCTTTGAAGCACGTGGCTACACCGCATGGGATCCGACCTCTTACGCTTTTATCAAAGACGGGATTCTTTGTATTCCAACGGCATTTTGCTCCTTTGGTGGGGAAGCACTCGATAAGAAAACACCATTGCTTCGTTCGATGGAAGTGCTCAACGAACAGGCGTTGCGTGTCTTAAAATTGTTTGGTTCTGATGCGACAAAAATCAACTGCACCATCGGGGTGGAACAGGAATATTTTCTCATCAATCAAGCGGTATACAAAGCCAGAAAAGACCTGCAATTCACCGGCAGAACGCTGTTTGGTGCACCTGCACCAAAGGGTCAAGAAATGGAAGACCATTATTTTGGCGCAGTCAAACCACGTGTTGCCGCTTACATGAAAGAATTGGACGAGGAACTCTGGAAATTGGGGGTACTGTCCAAAACAAAACACAACGAAGTGGCACCGTCTCAGCATGAAATGGCACCGGTATTCTCTTCGGCAAATGTTTCTTCCGACCACAACCAATTGATCATGGAAGAGATGCAAAAGATTGCAAAACGACACGATATGGCGTGTCTCTTGCATGAAAAACCATTCGCAGGGGTCAATGGCTCGGGTAAACACGACAACTGGTCGATCTCCACCGACACCGGCGTCAACCTGTTGGAACCGGGTAAATCCCCCCAAGACAATGCGCAGTTTTTGCTTTTCTTGGTTGCCATCATCAAAGCGGTGGACGAACACCAAGACCTGTTGCGCCTGTCGGTTGCAACCGCCGGCAATGACCATCGCCTCGGCGCAAATGAAGCACCACCGGCGATCATTTCCATCTTCCTCGGCGACGAATTGACCGAAATTTTGACCTGCATTGAAGAGGGCAAACCCTACAACAATTCCTATACCTCCAAAATGAAAATTGGGGTAGATGTGCTGCCGGATGTGCCAAAAGACACCACCGACCGCAACCGTACCTCGCCATTTGCCTTCACCGGCAACAAGTTTGAATTTAGAATGCCGGGCTCGACTTTGGCAATTGCAGGGCCAAACATTGTGCTCAATACCATTGTGGCGGACGCACTCGATGGTTTTGCAAGCCAGTTGGAAGGGGCGGAGGACTTTACCGAAGCGCTCAATGAATTGATCAAAGAGACGATTCAAAAACATAAACGCATCATCTTCAATGGCGATGGCTACTCCGAAGAATGGGAAATTGAAGCGGGACAACGCGGTCTGTTGAACCTCAAAAATACCCCTGCGGCATTGCCTTACTTCATCAAAGAAAAAAATCTCAACTTGTTTGAAAAACACCGTGTGTTCACCAAAACAGAGGTGCATTCTCGTTATGATATTTTGATGGACAATTACTGCAAATTGGTGCGCATTGAAGCGCTGACCATGGTGGAAATGGTGCGCCGTGATTATCTGCCGGCAATCACCGCCTACACCGCACAATTGGCGTCGACCGCAACCATCAAAAAATCAATTTCTGCGGACTTAGATGTCTCGGCTGAAACCGCCATCCTCAAAAAATTGTCGACCCTGACAGGGGAGATTTACCGTGCTGTCGAAGAACTCGACCAAGCGGTACAAACGCCACCGGCAGGCGACATTGCCGTGCAAGGGGCGTATTACTGTGACGTGATCTGTCCGGCAATGGCAGCACTCCGAGGCCCTGTCGATTTGGCAGAAACATTGACCGCCGCCAACCATTGGCCGGTGCCAACCTACACAGACTTGCTGTTCACCGTGTAGCGGACAGCGTCCGCCAGCATTTCAGTCACGGCAAGTCCAATTGAAATACGGTGTTGTAGGGATGGGTCTTGACCCATCCGCCGTTCATCGCAAACCCACCCGTTACAGGGTAGGGGTAGCATCCATATCCGCCCGCCATTCA
>CAYJIM010000020.1:22263-24221 GCA_964370215.1 uncultured Oscillospiraceae bacterium | reverse complement strand
CCGCCATTCACCACCCGATGAACGATACGGGACGGGCGACCCGTCCCCTACAAAACCGATCACCCACCAAAACGAGGGATGAAACAGATGCTGAAAGGATGACCATTTGGTCGTCCTTTTTGTCTCAAAAAATATTTTTAAAATTTTTTTTGTTTTTTTGAAAGGATTTCCATTCCCCATTCGTATTACAGGCAACAAGGCAAAAACGTCCTTGTCAATACAATCAAATTTTGGAGGAATGAATGATGAAAAAGACAATTACAACAGTAGCGGTATTTGCAATGGTACTCACCCTTGGGGCAACTTCGGTGTTGGCAGCAAATGGCAATGGCAAAAACGGTGGCGGACGTGGCGACGGTGTGCGTGCAAATGGGAGCGGTATCAGCACCTCGTTTGTCGATGCAGACGGCGACGGCGTATGTGACAACACCGGCATGAACCTCGGTGGCAACTTTGTCGACGCAGATGGCGACGGCACTTGTGACAACACCGGCATGAACCTCGGTGGCAACTTTGTCGACGCAGATGGCGACGGCACTTGTGACAACGTTGGGACCAATCAAGGTGCCGGAAGCGGCACAGGTACCGGCGCAGGACAAAGCGGTGGCACCGGCGGCGGTCAAGGAAGAGGCCAAGGTGGTCAAGGCGGCGGACGCAACCGTTAACACCTTTTGAAACCCTGTGGTAAAGGTTTAGAGGACACAAAGCAGACATCATTGGAAAGGAATTTTGCTATGAGAAGTGAGCAGGATTTGAAGGAGACGATCGACCAATATGCAGATACCGTCAAACGTATCTGCGTGGTCTATCTCAAAAGTAAAAGCGATACCGACGATATTTTTCAGACGGTATTTTTAAAATACTATCATCATTCTGCCCAGTTCGAAAGCGAGGAGCACAAAAAGGCATGGCTGATTCGGGTGACGGTCAACGCCTGCAAAGACTTTTTGAAAAGTTTTTTTCGCAAGCAAACCAGCCCGTTGGAGACTTTGGGAGAGCTGTCTGACAGTAGCACCGACCAAACCGAAGCCATCGCAGTGCGCCAAGCGGTGCAACAACTGCCCGAAAAATATAAAATGGCGATTTATTTACACTACTTTGAAGGGTACACTGCCGTGGAAATCGGCAAGATCCTTTCTAAAAATGTCAATACCGTTTACACGCTGTTGGCCAGAGGTCGAGAGGCGTTAAAACAAATGTTGGGGGGGCATGAGGATGAATGGTAAAATCAAAGAGGCTTTTTCGGATGTTCATGCCTCCGAATCCCTAAAACAGGCGACCTTTCGTGCTTTGACCCAGCAGAAAAAGCGACGCAAACTGTCGATGGCCTATCGGTTGGCACCGGTGTTGGCGGCGTGTCTGCTGCTCTTTGTTGGTGTGGCTTATGCCTCTCCGACAGCACACATCAGCATTGACATCAACCCCTCTATCGTGTTGGATGTCAACCTGTTCAATCGTGTCATCGGTGTGACGGCAAGCAACGAGGATGCCAAAGCGATTGTTGAATCGGTCAGCTTACACAACCTCACCTATGTGGAAGCGATGGAGCGACTGGACGAGGCGGACAGCTTTGCCCCCTATGCCGACAGCTACACCGAAATTACGGTGGTGTCGGGATCGGAAACGACTAGCGCACAAATGGTGGATCGAATTGCGACCTGTTCCTTTAGCGAGGGAGACAATGTCAGCTGTTACACCGTGACCCAACAACAGAAGGATGAAGCGGCAGTATATGACCTATCCTTTGGCAAATACCGCGCTTATCTGGAGTTGGCGGCAGTGGACACGACGGTGGATATTGAAGCGGTCAAAGAACTGTCGATGCGCCAATTGCGTGACCTCATTGAACAGCAGGGCATCGACCCTGAAACGGTCATGGGCAACGGCAACCAAACCGGCACAGGACAGCAAGAGGGCGGCGGCAACAGCCAAGGCAATGGTGCTGCCGATGGTACAGG
>CAYJIM010000020.1:16854-22163 GCA_964370215.1 uncultured Oscillospiraceae bacterium | reverse complement strand
GACAGCAAGAGGGCGGCGGCAACAGCCAAGGCAATGGTGCTGCCGATGGTACAGGAAACGGTGCCGCCGACGGTACAGGAAACGGTGTCGCCGACGGTACAGGCAATGGTGTCGCCGACGGTACAGGCAATGGTGTCGCCGACGGTACAGGCAATGGAGCCGCCGATGGTACAGGGAATGGTGCCGGCAACGGTCAAGGCAACGGGAATGGAAAGCCCAGTTGAAATACGGTTCTGTAGGGATGGGTCTTGACCCATCCGCCATTTACCACAACCAAAAGGGTGCGAAAACGGTGAGAGGACAGAGCAGAGCCCTGTCCCTACAAAAACCGATCATCCACCAAAATGGGATGTGAAACACGGACGACCACAGGTCGCCCCTACAGCGGACAGCGTTCGCCAGCATTTCGGTCGGGTCAAGACCCGACCCTACAAAAACCGATCATCCACCAAAATGGGATGTGAAACACGGACGACCACAGGTCGCCCCTACAGCGGACAGCGTTCGCCAGCATTTCGGTCGGGTCAAGACCCGACCCTACAAAAACACATCATCCAACAAAAGCGGTGAGCAACAAAACTTGTTGCTCACCGCTTTTTAACATGATTCCCCCCATTGGATGGGGGATTGGCCATGTGCCGTTAAAAATTCATTTGTTTTTGAAAAATGACGATTGCCAAAAAATCCCCGATGGGCGGACAGAGGACTGGGGTGTGGGGATTCCAGTACCAGATGATGATCGGCAATCAGCCGTTTTTTGGCACGTGCAGGGGCGCCCCACAACAAAAACACCATCGGTGTTGCTCTGGCCGACAAGCGTGTGATGATGGCATCGGTCAACGTCTCCCACCCTTTGCCCTGATGGCTTTGTGGCGTTCCCTCCTCGACGGTCAACACCGTGTTGAGTAGCAGTACCCCTTGATCGGCAAGGTGGGTCAGATCGCCGTTTTTTGGGGGTGCGATCCCGACATCCGCTCCCATCTCTTTGAAAATGTTTTGCAGGGAAGGGGGAGAGGGCACCCCCGGCTGAACCGAAAAACAAAAGCCGTGTGCCTGCCCTTTGCCGTGGTAGGGGTCCTGTCCCAAAATGACCACCTTGACCTCCCTGTAGGCGGTGTGCTTGAGTGCATTATAGATGTCGTGTTTGTCGGGATAGACGATGTGATGTTGATAGGCAAACTTCAAAAAGCGCCGCAACTGCTGATAATACTCTTTTTCAAATTCTGCCTTTAACAGGTCGTCCCAATCATTGTCTAAAAAAACCATGGTTTGATGTCCTCTTTTCGCGGGATTTTGCAGTTATGCCTGCTTTGGATGCCACGGTTGTGGCTTGGTGGTGACCGGCAATCCTGTCTTGATCGCCTTGTCCATACAGAGCGCCAAGTAGGTGTCCTGCAACGCCTCTCGAAGCGGATAAGGGGCAAGGCCACCCGACAGGTAGTCCCCCATCTTCTTCCACAGTGCGGCGATGGACAGCTCGTCGTCATTCAGTCGTGCCAGTGGGAAGGGGTTCTTGTAATAAAGGATTCCACCAAGCGTCAGTCCGCGCAGACCATACCCTTCAAGATTTGAAAACTCCCCTAAGTTTTGTCGCACAAGGGAAGTGTGCACAGGGCGATTTGCTGGATCAAGATAGCAAACGGTTTGGTCGTGCACCTCACCACGATCCCCTTGTAATTGCAGGTGACGGGCGCGTAGATGGTTGAAGTATTGCTCACCGCAAAAGTCAAAAAACGCCACGCGATTGCCCTCAAAACGGAAGGTGGCACGTTTCTGCTCTGCCTGCACCAATCTGCCGCAGGTGTCCATGCCATCTTTGCCACAGGTGTATACCACCGGAAAGGTGAAGGTTTCGGCGGTGATGGTGCAGGGGCTATATCCCACGCCCAACAATTTGCGGAGGATACTCATTCCGTGGTAATCATGAATCATGGACAAGGTCAGGTTGGACACAGCCCCCAAAAGACCCTCGTCAATCATCCGTTGTAGCGCAACATGATAGGGTTGTAAAAAATATTGCTCTGACACTTGAATTTTCATGCCACTCTTTTGTGACACATCCCACATTTTAGAAAGTTCTTCTTCCCCGTCACAAGGAGGGGTTTCACACAGGATCGGAACACCATAAGCGGCAACCTCTTGGCAGACTTCAATGACCACCTCACGGGGTACGGCAACGATGATAAAATCATGTGGTAGACTGTAAAACTGTTCCTTGTCGGTATAGCCTTTGTCGGGGTACTGTGTGTTGAATTGTGCCGCTTTTTCACTGTCACGAAAAAGCATGCCGGTGAACGAGAATTGATCGGGAAGTGCATTCAAAATGTTCAAAAAACAGCCGGTGCGCCAACCACTTCCCACAATGCCGATACGAATTGCCATGTGAAATCCTCCTTAAAATGTCGTTTTCTTGTGCAGAATTTATGAAAAAGTCAAAGTACTTACCTTCAATTGTATCACGATGGGCGGAAAATTTCAATGCCTTCTGATTTTTCGACAAGCTTTTGACAAATTTTTCTCTATAATAGAGCTACAAGTGACACAAAAAGGTGACAAGGGCGTCGAGAAAAGAGAACAAGTAAGTCGAAAAAAGGAGGGATGTTACATGGCGAGTGCAATTGGCATTGAAGGAAAAACCATGACAAGCGGAAAAAAACTGACGTTAAAATTGATGGTGGTGGCGATGTATTCCTTCTTGATCTGTCGCACGGTGCTGCTGTCGGGCATTTCCCCCTTTGGGGTTGCCTTTGCGGCAGCTTTACCCATTCAGGTAGGATGGCTGGCATTTTTGGGGGCAGGCATCGGATATGGATTGTTTGCCGCTATGGATGTCAGCTATCTGCTGGCACTGGCCCTGTTGTTGCCCTTTCGGTTGTTGTTTCGAAACCTTTCTGCCGCAAGGCAAGCCGTGTTGTTTCCCACCCTTTCTTTTACTACCTGTGCGGTGGTGGGTACGGTGAGCCTTTGGCTACAGCAGGCTGACACCGTCTCTTACGTCATGGTCTTTTGTGAGGCTGTTTGTGCGGCAGGGGTGACCTATTTTTCCATCCATGCGACCACGGCACTGTTCAGAGAAGATGGGCTTTCCCGCTGGAGTCACGTGGAACTTGCCTCCGGCACGGTGCTTTCGATGCTCGGTGTGGTGGCGTTGATGGACATCCAAATCGGCATGTTTTCTTTTGGCATGATCACCGCTTGCATTTTGGTGCAGGTGACCATTTACCGCATCGGGATGCGGTGGGGGGTCATTGTCGCACTGCTCATGGGCATTGCCATGAACCTCTATCAGGTCAACTATCTACCGCTTGCCGCCATGCTACTCGTTGCGGCGTTGATGGCAGGGCTATTTCGCTCCTTTGGACGGGTGATGCAGGTGGCAATCTTTTTGTCGGTCTGCATTTTTTCGTTGTTTGTGCTTGGCATTTCCATTTCATTGCTCTATCAGCTCATCAACCTGTTGGTGGGGTGTGCGCTGTTTTTGACGTTGCAACCAAAACAGCTTTCTTGGATTCGACCTGCCGGCATGGCAGTCGGACAAACCGATCTCAAACAAGACATTGAACAGCGCCTGCACTTTGCCGCTGCTACGGTGGAGGATTTGAAGTCGGTGCTACAACTGGTGGCAGACAACCAACAGCCCCGTGAAACGACCGGTGTCATTGATGTATACCAACATACCGTTGCCGCTGTCTGCATTGGTTGCAGTGGCAATCACAGCTGTTGGCAACAGCGCTACAGCGAAACGGTGGAGGTGTTTTTGGAGCTGACTGAACTGCTCAAAGACGGCAAATCTCTCGACCCTGCCACCTTTACCACCACCTATCCCTTTCGTTGTCATCAACGAGAAAAATTGATGGCAACACTCACCCAAAGCTATGACGACTTTTTGCGGCAGGATCGTAGGCGCCGTCAGGCACACAGTTTGCGACAGATTGCCACCGAACAGCTGTCGGGCGTGTCGGAAATTTTTTGGGAAGTCAGCGAGGAAATTGGGGGAATGGAGCGGTTAAAACCCCATGAAACGGCACAGGTAAAGGATTTATTCACCACCTTTGCCGCCCCACCCGATCATGTGCTCTGTGCCGTCAATGAGTTGGGACGGATGGAAATCACCATCTTTACCGGTGCCGGTGTACGCTGTGATGGGGCATTGTTGCGGGATGAATTTTCCCGTCACCTCAAGCGAAGGTTTGCCTTACCGGTGGTCTCCCAAGCGTCGAACCGCCAGCGCCTCTCCTTTTTTGAAACGGCAAATTTCACCCCAAAAACGGGGCAATGTCAAGTGATTAGTACAAGAGAACGCCCCGGCAACAGTGTTTGTGGGGATACCTGTTCCTCTTTTTCCGACAACAAAGGCAATGCCTATCTGCTACTGTCCGACGGGATGGGTTGTGGCAAAGAAGCCGCCATTGACAGCACCCTTGCCTGTTCGGTGATTTTTAAGTTGGTGCGTGCCGGCTTTTCGATGGAAACGGTGATGCGCTTTGTCAACGCCATGTTGCAAGTACACCGAGACGACGAGACGTTGGTGACCATTGATCTGGTCAAGGTGGACCTTTACACCGGACAAGCAGAGTTTTACAAGGCAGGCAGTGCCCCGAGCTTTGCAAGGGTGGGGGACAGTGTCGTGCAGATCAAAAGCCATTCCCTGCCTGTGGGGATTTTGAGTGAAACACAGTTTGAACGGCGTTCTGTCACCCTGCAAACCGATGACCTCATTGTCCTTGTTTCAGATGGAATGTTGACGCTTTCAAAGGAAGAGATCAAACAAGCGATTGAACAAGCGGGTGATCGCACACCCAAAGCGCTTGCCGGCCACCTCTGTGACCTTGCACGTGAGGCAGGCCCCGACCACGACGACATCAGCGTGTTGGTATTGCAATTGACTGACCAATGATACCTTCTTTGCACAGTGGAAAACAGGACAAATGATTTGAGACATTGTGGAGAACCGGACAGGGTTTTGAGTGGAAAACCGCAGGTTTTCCACAATAAAAATGTGGAAAAGGTGGATAACTCTAAAAAACACACGGAAAAACCGTCAAAATCGGGATTGAAATCCGACAGAGTTCTCCACGTTCCAAAAAGTTTTCCACATTGCCATTGTGGAAACTATGGAAAACTTTCCACCGAGGTTATGAAATGTTTTCCACAATTCTTGACACTGTCGGTTTAAAACACCACAAATAAAAAAGGGAAACTGCCTCAGTTTCCCTTTTTTATGATGTCAACAACAGCGTTTGCAGTCCTATTTGATCGGGTGGGGGCAGCCCCTCTTCCGATAGCGGAAAGAAAAACACACATTTTTT
>CAYJIM010000020.1:3809-16754 GCA_964370215.1 uncultured Oscillospiraceae bacterium | reverse complement strand
GATCGGGTGGGGGCAGCCCCTCTTCCGATAGCGGAAAGAAAAACACACATTTTTTGGTTTCACCACGACGACGCATCGGGTGCTTGACCGGCAGATCCACAATATCCAAAAGCATGCCCCCCAATCCCTCACAAGTCTTTTTAGAGGGAAGGTTGTCGGGATTGCAGGTGATGATCAAACTTTCCATACCGTGTTTCTTTGCAAGTTCAAACAACAACAGGCAAGCCTTGCCGGCATAGCGTCGCCCACGGTGTTTGGGGTATACGGTGTACCCGATGTTGCCGGAAAAATAGGTGTCAGCGGTGTGCCCGACCCGCAGATCACAAACGCCCACCGGTGTACCGTCGGCACGACAAATGGTAAAGTAATAAGTTGGCAGGAGTTGGCGTGCAGCATTCCCCCGAAAAGTCGAGTATAAATGTAAAAAAATCTCTCGATTGCGCAAATCATCGGTGGGTAAAAATTCCATAAAAACTCCTTTTCATTTGTGTCAATTGGACGATTGGTTGAGTGAAAAGTGAATAGTGAAAAGTGAAGAGGTAGGGGCGATTCACGAATCGCCCGCAGGGTTTCGTTCAAATTTTGATCGGGTGGTAAACGACGGATGGGTCAAGACCCATCCCTACAGAACCGTATTTCAATGGGGTGGTAGGGTCGGGTCTTGACCCGACCGCAAATTTGCACCAAATTTCAATTGGGGTGGTAGGGGACGGGTTAGGCGCTGCCGGAGAAGAGGTAGGAGACCTGTTCTGCCAGTCCACGGTGTTCGGGTGCTGTGAGGTTTGGGTCGGTGGCGGTGATGGTTTCGGCGATGTGCCGTGTTTTTTGCAGGACCGCCATGTCGTCGACAAGGTTTGCCACCTTCAAGGCAGGCAAGCCGTGCTGGCGTGCGCCGAAAAAGTCGCCGGGCCCACGCAGTTTCAAGTCCTGTTCGGCGATGTAAAAGCCGTCAGCACTCTTGGTCATGATCTTCAAACGCTCACGGGTGGCCTCCCCTTTGTGATCACTCACCAAAATGCAGTGACTTTGCAGATTGCCACGGCCGACCCTGCCACGCAACTGGTGCAGCTGTGACAGCCCAAAATGCTCGGCATTTTCAATCATCATGACGGTGGCATTGGGCACATCCACCCCGACTTCCACGACGGTGGTTGCCAGCAGTACATCGAGATGACCCTCTTTGAACTGCCACATGACCGCTTCCTTTTCCGCCGCCTTTTGTTTGCCGTGCAGAATGCCGATACGGCGGTGGGACAGCGGTGAGGAGGAAAGGAGCTCTGCATATTGGGAAAGCGACCACATCTCTTCCTGTCCTTCCGCCTCAGACGGATCGATGAGGGGACAGACAATGTACGCCTGTTCCCCTGCCGCAATATGCTCTTCGATAAACCCGAGCGCTGCCTGTCGCTTGTTGCCACGCATGAGGTAGGTGGCAATCGGCAGACGCCCTTTGGGAGGATGGTGAATGGCAGAAAGATCCAAGTCCCCATAAATCATCAGCGCCAAGGTACGGGGAATGGGGGTAGCGGACATGACCAAGCGGTGTGGGTTGTCCCCCTTTTGCGCCAATCGCTGGCGTTGGTTGACCCCAAAGCGATGTTGTTCATCGGTGACGACCAGCCCCAAATTGTCAAACAATACGCTGTCCTGAAAGAGGGCATGGGTGCCGATGGCGACCTGTACGCTGCCGTTCGCCATCCGCTCCCGCACTTCTTTTTTCTGTGTGGCGGTGAGCGACCCTGTCAGCAGTGCCGTCGTTACCCCTAAGGGTTGTAAGGTTTTTTGAAAGACGGTTGCATGTTGGTTTGCCAAAATTTCAGTCGGTGCCATGACCGCTGTCTGATACCCGGCTTTTGCCATCGCAAAGGCCAAGGCACAAGCGACCATCGTTTTGCCTGACCCGACATCCCCCTGCACCAATCGATTCATCGGGTGGGGGTTTGCAAGGTCGGTCATCGCCTCTAAAATGACCGCTTGTTGCTCGTCGGTCAAGGTGAAAGGCAGGGCATCGAAAAAGGGGGTGAGGTCGGTGGGGGGCAATTGAATGGCAGTGGACGCCTTTTGCTTTCCCTTCAATCCGACAAGACCCAGTTGCAACGTCAACAATTCATCAAATACCAAGCGTCTTCTCGCTTCCGAAAGTCCCTGATGATTTTTTGGAAAGTGGATGTTTTCGTAGGCAAAACGCAAGTGACAAAGCCCTTCGGCGAGGCGTATGTCATCCGGCAAAGGGTCGTCTAGGCGATCGCCCCACAGGTCGAGTGCCTGTTTGACGTTGGTTGCCACCCCTTTGCTCGACAGCCCTTCGGTCAACGGATAGACCGGTTGCAGTACCCCGTCGGGGCTTGCCTTGACAAACTGTGGCGAGTTCATTTCCTTTTTTAAAAGACTGCCCCCCACCTTGCCGTAAAAGTGATAGCTTTGATCCATCTCGAGTGCCGCATAGGCATAGCGGTTGTTGTAGATGGTGATGACAAGATCGTGACTGCCGTCGGTGGCAAAGACACGAAAGATGGAAAGACCCTTGCGGATGCGCTGTTCCGGCAATTTTTGAAAGACGGTAGCCGCCACACAACAGACCTCACCGACCGCCGCCTCTTCGACAGAGACGGGATTGGCAAAGTCCAGATAATCACGTGGATAAAAATGCAACAGGGCGTAGATGCTCTCCACGCCCAGTTTCTCATAAAGGGTGGCACGTTTTTGCCCCACCCCTTTTAAATATTGTACCGAATCGGTCAGTTTCATGTCGGATCACTCCACAGATACAATGTAGTAGTACACCGGTTGTCCCCCGTTGATGAAGGTGATTTCAAAGCGATTGCCCAATTTGTGTTGTAACAGTTGTTGGGCGTCGTCCGCCTGCTCATCGGTGATGTTGCTGCCGTATAGCACCGTCAAAAAGCCGCCGCTTTTTTTACGGGTCATCCCACGCACCAGTTTATAGAGTGCCTTTGGCACGTCCTTTTCCACGAAGGAGAGTTTACCCTCTTCCAGTGCCAAAATTTCCCCTTGCTTGATGGCATGTCCGTCAAAATCGGAATCCCTTGCCGCAAAGGTGATCTGCCCTGTCCCCACTGCGCCAAACGCATGGGTCATGTTGACACGGTTGTCCTCAAAAGAGGCCATGCCGTCAAAGGCAAGCAGGGCGGAAATGCCCTGTGGAATACTGGTGGTTTGTAGGACACAGACACGGCGGTCGGCGAGTTTCACGACCTGTTCTGCCGCCATGATGATGTTTTTGTTGTTGGGTAGAACAAAGACGGTTTCCGCCCCTGTTGCATGAACGGCCGCCAAAATATCGTCGGTGCTCGGGTTCATCGTCTGCCCACCACTGACGACATGGGACACGCCAAGGTCGGCAAAGAGTGCCGAGACCCCTGCCCCTGCCGCAATGGAGACAAAGCCGTAAGGCACCTCCGGATCGGGTTTGACATAATCAAACTGTTGTTTTGTCTTGATCGCCTCGTCCTGCTTTTGGGCGAACTGTTCCACCATATTTTCAATTTTGATTTTCATGAGAGAGCCGAACTGCAACGCATGTTCCAGCGCATCCCCCGGGTGATTGGTGTGCACATGCACTTTGATGATGTCTTCATCATCCACCACCACAACCGAATCGCCGATTGTTTCGAGGTAGGCACGTAGTTTGAGCGGATCGTCCGACTCGTCACTTTTGTTCACTAAAAACTCGGTGCAGTAAAAAAAGGTGATTTCCCCATCAAAGTCGACAAAGACATGGTTGTCGCCGTCAACGGGTTGTGGGGTTTGCTGTTTTTGTTGTAGGGCAATGCAGGTGTCGGATTGGAACACCGAAAGCATCCCTTCAAAAATCACGACAAGGCCTTGTCCGCCTGCATCCACCACCCCTGCTTTTTTGAGCACAGGGAGCAGTTCAGGGGTATTGGCAAGGGCCACTTTTGCCTCTGCCACGGCATCGGCAAAAACAACGACAGGGTCATTGATCAGTTGTGCTGTGTTTGAAGCTTTTTCGGCGGCGAGGCGTGCCACCGTCAAAATGGTCCCCTCGGTTGGATTCATGACCGCTTTGTAGGCCTGTTTCACCCCAATGCTGAGTGCCTCTGCCATCCCTTCGGCGGTGACGGTTTCTTGCCCCTTCAAGCCTTTGGAAAACCCACGGAACAACAGCGACAGGATGACGCCGGAGTTGCCACGAGCACCACGCAAAAGGGCGGAAGCGGCTTGTTTTGCCACTTCGTCGACACGGTCGCTGTCACAGTTTTCCAGTACCTGCTTTGCCGCAGACATGGTCATGGACATGTTGGTGCCGGTGTCGCCATCCGGTACCGGAAAGACGTTCAGTTCATCCACTGCCTGTTTTTGATTCAATATATGATTGGTGCCGGAAATGATGGCAACCTTTAATTGTTGTGCGCTGATCAAACGATCCACTCCTTATTTTTCGACTACAATGGGCTCTCATTTTCTTCAATCATACCATCAATGTATACGTTGACGGTATTGACCGACAATTCGGTCAGCGTTTCCACCTGGTAGGTCACCTTGTGGATGATGCTTTTGGCGATGGTGTTGAGGTTGACCCCTTGATACACCACAAGGTGCAGGTCAATGATCAGTCCCGTTTCATCGACTTGCAGGGACACCGCTTTTTGTTTTGGGAATTGCGTGCGTGCCGACAAGCCGGCCACACCAAAGCAATTGGACACTGCCCCCGAAACCAAATCGTAAAAATACTGCTCGGATAGATCGACACATCCCAAGTGATTTTCATAAACAATCATCTTTGTTGCCTCCTCTTTTCTGACAGCTACCATTCCTATCATAATGCTTTCATTATACACTATTTCAAAGAAAAATAAAAGAACTTTTCATAAAGTAAGAAATAATTTTCACACGACTTTTTCTTGTACAATCTTACAAATATAGCTTTTTTGTGTTTCATTTCGTGCTTTTTTAACAAAAATATTGTTTCGGTTTCGCAAACATCAATAAAAACTGCCCTAATAAATTTCAAAGATTGGTAGGAATATCCTTGACATTGGTAGATCAATGTGCTATACTATGAACGTACTCTATATCGTGTCTTTGATCTCGCATGTTTATTGTAATTCATTGCAGAGTGGAATGACTTACAGTAAACATGCGCTTTTTTGCACAAATTTTTAGGTACAGATTATGAAGGAGGTATCTTATTATGAAACAAGGTACAGTAAAATGGTTTAATGCAGAAAAAGGCTTCGGATTTATTTCCGATAACAACGGCGGTGAAGATGTATTCGTACATTTCTCTGCTATTTTGACTGACGGTTACAAATCGCTTAACGAAGGTCAAGCGGTTGAATTTGAAACCGAAACAGATCCAAAAAACAGCGCTAAATTGCGTGCTGTAAACGTTCGCCCTCTGTAAGCTTTAAGCTTATCGTAACGGAACAAACCATAAAGAGAGATGGGAGACCATCTCTCTTTATTCTGCTGTCAAAAGCAGGCCATCAGTTTTTATTTATTTGACAAAAAGGAATTTATTATCATGAAAAAATTAGCAATCTTACTACTCAGCGGCGTACTTTGTCTTTCGATGATCAGCTGTACAGCACCTGCTGACGAACCGGCGACTTTGGAAGAAACACCGGCAGCAACCGACGAAGCAGTTGCAGACGACACTGCAGACGCTGCAGATGCTGAAGGCGGCGACGTTGCAGGGGAAGTTGCGGCATATGTTGCAGAAAACCAAGCAATGTTTGACGAGCAAGCTGCAGCAGCATCCAACGATTTGTTGACCATGTCTGTTTTTGCAAGAGACACCACCATTGTCTTCTCCTACGCATACCTGCAAGATTTGGGTGTGGCAAATGAAGAAGTGAAAGTACAACTCGACGCGGCTCTGCCGGAGTTGGAATCCGCAATGGTCGCTTCCTACACTGCACTCGCAGCAGAAGCACCGGTCACTGCATTGGTTGTAGAATACCTTGACATGAACGGCGCTGTGATTGCTTCTTACGAATTCAACTAAGTGTTGATTGGTAACAGTAGGTTTTCATAAAACCCAAAGGGGGGACGGATTTTTCCGTCCTCCTTTTTTGTGGGCGAGTGAAAAGTGAATCGTAGGGGCGATTCACGAATCGCCCGCCGGTTTCCCGCATCGTTTTCATTGTGCCGTAGGGGCGACCCTGTGTGGTCGCCCGAGGTCGCCTTGTCGTTTTCATTGGTGATCTGTTTTTGTAGGGACAGGGCTCTGCTCTGTCCTTTCTCCATTTTCACATCCGATTCATTGGGGGATGAATAACGGATGGGTCAAGACCCATCCCTACAGAACCATATGTTCATCAACATCGTAGGGTCGGGTCTTGACCCGACCGCAATGCTTGTCGGTGCTACCGACTCGGTTGCATTTTTCGACACACTTTGCTATAATAAAAATAGAAATTGAGGTGGGATGATGGAGCGAAAACGAGACAAATCGGTGTTATATATTTTGGGATATCTGTTGCTCCCATTACTGCTGTCCATTGGCTTTGGTTCGTTGATGGTCATTTTTGATCTGCTGTTTTCTGCGGGGGATCGGTTGTGGTTGGGCCTTTGTCAAGCGGTGATTTTGCTCTGCTACTGTGGGGCGGTGACGTTGTGTGCAAGCCTTGTCAAACAACTGCCCAGCTACCTTTTGTGGCTACTGCTTTACTTTGGCATGGCCACCTTATTTTTACTCAGTAATTTTTTGTTTGGCACGACCACCTATCGCCTCACCAATTACGACTATTTATTCACAGGCCTTTCGGTTGTCGTTTATGCGCTGACGGCCATCATCACCAAACGAAAAGAAAAAGAAAAAACCTCTCCAAAGTGAACCTGAACGGTATCACAGGAGAGGTTTTTGTTCGGATAAAGGACTTTTTTATGGCAATTTATTCACTGCGCAAAGCAAGGACAGGGTCTTTGAGTGCTGCTTTTTTTGCCGGCAGGATGCCACCTACAATGGTGACGAGCACACTGATGGCAAGCAGGATGACAGAGGCTTCCATCGGGAGCGATACGTTGACTGAACTGTCTGCCAACAGGGAGGCAATGATGCTGTTGACCGGAATGTTGATGAGCACCGTTGCGGCAATCCCCAGCACCCCTGAGCAGAGCCCGATGATGAAGGTTTCTGCGTTGAACACCTGAGAGATGTTTTGTTTGGACGCCCCCAAGGCACGCAGTACCCCGATTTCTTTGGTACGTTCAATGACGGAAATGTGGGTGATGATGCCGACCATGATGCAGGAAACCACCAGCGAAACAGCGACAAAGGCGATCAAGACATAGGAAATGGTGTCGATCATGGTGGTCATGGCAGAGGTGAGGGTCTCCACATAGTCGACATAGACAATCTGGTTTTCCTCGCTTGCGGTTTCGTTGTAGTGTTCAATGCTGAGCGCCACACCGTCTTTTGCTTCAAAGCTGTCGGTGTAAATGTTGATGGCACTTGGCGTGTCGTAGTTGACCATGCCAAAGTCTTTGAGGTTTTGATCGTAGCTACCCGACAATAGTTCGTCATAGAACTGCAATAAAATATCGTTGTCCGGTGTCTCGACAAGCCATTGATCCAGCATACCGGCCATCATGTCGTCGGTTGGTTCCTGTGCAGTCATCGACATGTTTGCAGGTGCTTCTGTGGCACTGTCGGTCGTTTCGCTCTCCTCGGTCGCATTTTGTTGCGAGGAGTATTGGATGAGGGTGTAGTAATCCGCTTTTTCCGAAACGGTCGACGCCTGTAGGTAAGCGGTGATGTCGGCAATTTTGTCTTCATCGGACAGCGTTTCAAAGGTTGTGCCGGTCAACACATTGACATCAGGGGTGTCCTGCTGTGCCAACAGTACCGCACTTTGGTTGCTTGTTTCGATGATGTAGTCGGTCAAACCGTTGGTGTATCCCACACTGGTGGTGAGACTGGTGTCGGTGGCATCCTCGATGGGTGCAACGACAGCGACCACGTCAAGGGTGAGCGCACGATCCAATACCTCTTCGCTGTAAGGTAAGAGATCATCCGACACTAGGGTGTAAAGACCGTCTTCCTCTGCAAGGTACTTGTCACTGCCGGTCAGGAGGGTGAATTCATGTGCCAACAGATCGTCATAGTTGTAAGTTGGCGCTTCTACCTCTTCGCCGGATTCAATGGCGTCGGCATAATCTTCATAGTCATCGGCGGTCATCAATCCGAGTTGATAGAGCGTTTCGGCGGACAGGGTATGGTTTTGGTCGGCAACCAGGACCACTTGGTTGTGGTCGGTCGGCCATTCACCTGCCAACAGGTCGTAGTTTTGTAGGATCGTTTCATTGATGGCAGAACCGTCTGCCGCAGGGGTGATTTCAGAAAAGTTGGTGGCGCTGCTTCCTGTGCCACCTGCCATGCCTGCCATCATCGCCATCGGGTCACCGCCACCACCGGGTAGTGCAAAGCTGCTCGAGCCATCGGTCAGTTCCGACGGGTCGGCATCGGTGCTGACAAGGATGCCGTCGCTGTCATAAGCGTAGACCGAAAAGTTGGTGTCATAGCTGTAGTGCACTCCGTCTTCGCCAAGGTAAGGGGCTATTTCCGAGGTTTCATCCTCGAGGTAGTCTTTGAATGCGGTGAGGTTGTTGCTGATTTCCACCGTGTTGGCATCTTCTAGGGAGGAGAAATCCGAGCCAATGCCGTCGGTCACCACCTCTTCTTCGACACGTCCGCCGGACGACATGCCACCCATCGGGCCGCCCATCATGGCGGTCATGTCCATCGTTTCCGCCTCAATGGTCAAGGGGTAAGAGGCCATCGTATCCCGTTGCAGATCCTCAATATAGCTGTTCACCCCGTTGGAGAGCGACAGGATGAGGGCGATCCCGACAATGCCGATCGAGCCTGCAAAGGCGGTCAAGAGGGTGCGACGCTTTTTGGTGGAGAGGTTGCTCATGCTGAGGGCAAAGGCGGTCAGCAGTTTCATCTTCGCCTTTTTCACCCCATTGCGGGCGGTGGCGGCGGCCACCACGTCGGTTGCTGTAAAGGGGTTGCTGTCCCCGACAATGTTGCCATCCTTCAACTTGATGATACGAGAGGAGTATTCCTCGGCAAGCTCAGGGTTGTGGGTCACCATGACCACCAACTTTTCCTCCGATACATTTTTGAGCAGATCCATGATCTGTACGCTTGTTTCGGTGTCGAGAGCGCCTGTCGGTTCATCCGCCAGTAGGATGTCGGGGTTGTTGATCAGCGCCCTTGCAATGGCGACACGCTGCATCTGTCCACCCGACAGCTGATTGGGTTTTTTGTGAATGTGATCTTTCAGTCCCACCTGTTCGAGTGCCGCTTTTGCTCTTTTGGTGCGCTCTTCTTTCGAGACCCCACCAATGGTCAACGCCAATTCAACGTTTGCAAGAATGGTTTGGTGTCCGATAAGGTTGTAACTTTGAAAGACAAAACCGATGGTGTGGTTGCGGTAGGTGTCCCAGTCTCTGTCCTTATAGTTTTTGGTGGATACACCATTGATGAGTAAGTCCCCGTTGTCATAGCGATCCAAACCGCCGATGATATTGAGCAAGGTGGTTTTACCGGAGCCGCTGGGTCCTAAGATCGAGACAAACTCGCTGTCTCGAAAGTCCACACTGACGGTGTTGAGTGCCACTTGGGTCAATTCCCCCAGCTTATATTCTTTATGGATGTCTTTTACCTGTAACATAAATCCTCCTTGATGTGGTTGTGTTTGCAAGAACCGTTTTTGTTCCCTGCTGTTTGGGATGCTTTGATTATAGCTACAAAACTTCAACTCAACTTCAACTGAATCTCAAATCTACCTCAACTTTTGATTTTTCCTTGAAAAAGGTGTATTTGTACGATATACTAAAGAAAACCAAACGAAAAATAAGGAGGACTCTCCATGATTCAAATACTCATCGTCGAGGACGATTTGGAATTGCAAAAATTATATTACACCGTCGTCAGCCAAAAGGGGTATCAAGTGCTGTTGGCAAAGGATGGCATAGAGGCGTTTGACCTGTTGGAAGAAAACCGCATCGACCTCATTCTTTCCGATGTCATGATGCCACGGATGGACGGTTTTGAACTGGTGCAGAGCTTGCGTGAAACGGGGTACACCATGCCGATTTTGCTCATCACCGCCAAAGACACCCTGCGGGATAAACAGCAGGGCTTTTTGTCCGGCACCGACGATTATATGGTAAAGCCTGTTGATGTCAACGAGATGATGTGGCGCATCGAGGCACTGTTACGCCGCAGTCAACTGTTGACAAAACAGGTCGTCACCTTAGGAAAAACCCAGTTTGACCAAGACACTTTTTGTGTCTCCTTTGACGGACAGACGGTGGAACTACCCCAAAAGGAATTTCAACTGCTCTTCAAGTTGGTGTCCACCCCCAACAAAATTTTCACCCGTCGGCAATTGATGGACTTTGTCTGGGGCATTGACACTGAATCGGATGACCATACCTTAGATGTCCACATCAGCCGTCTGCGCACCAAATTCAAAGACAACAACGACTTTGACATTGTGACGGTCAGGGGATTGGGCTTTAAGGTGGTAGAGAAATGAGCAGACGAAAGTATAAAATCAACACCATCCTGTCGCTTTTTATTACCGTATTTTTGTTGGTGATTCTACCGATTGCGGTCATTTTCGACAACTTTGTCCCGTTTGAATTCATCCCCGACCTGCGGGGCACGCCGATCTTTCGGATGGGATTTGTCATTGCCGTTTGTGTCATCGTCGGTACCATTTCCGCCAAACGCGTGTTGAAAAGTACCGTTGACACCATTTTGGAGATGGATCAGGCGACCAAAGAAATTGCCGACGGCAACTACAACATCCGCATCGAGCCGAAAAGCCGACTGGTGGAACTGGACGACATGGCACAAAACTTCAACCAAATGGCGATGGATTTGGGGAGCAATGCGCTGTTGCGACGGGATTTTATCTCCAACGTGTCGCATGAATTTAAAACTCCCCTCGCCGCCATTGAGGGGTATGCCACCCTGCTGTCCGACCCTAGCCTTTCCCCCGAGCAGGTGGCAGAGTATGCAGACAGCATTGTCAAAAACACTCGCCGTTTAACCGGTATGACCGGCAATATTTTATTGCTGTCTGCGTTGGAAAACAACCATACCCCCCTCAAAAGGCAAGCCTTTTGTCTTGACGAGCAGATCCGTACCATCATTTTGCTGTTTGAAAAGGAGTGGAACGAAAAGCAACTCACGTTGGATCTTGATCTACCCGACACCACCTATGTCGGCGATGCCGACCTGTTGTCCCATGTCTGGCAAAACCTTGTCGGCAATGCGGTGAAATTTTGTCCGGTGGGTGGGGTCATCACGATGTCGATCAAAGGCGCCGACAGCCACCTTGCGGTCACCTGTCAAAACACCGGAGAAGGATTGACCGAGGAAGAGCAACAACGGGTGTTTGAACGGTTTTATCAAGCCGACCGCTCCCATGGAGGGCGTGGCAACGGACTGGGACTCTCCATCGCCAAAACGGTGGTCGGCCTGCACGACGGCACCATCACCGTTGACAGTGTGCCCCACAGGTCCACCACCTTTACGGTGACCTTACCCTATTGTTAAATGGATACATTATTTTGTGAACTGGGCATTTGGTATTGAATTTGTGAAATGTTTATGATACAATCAAGGTAGTAGCTATTTTCGCTTGCATTGAGAAAGGATCATCGCATATGAAAGATCAGACAACCGGTAATTTACTCGACCCGCGATTTCATTTGCCCAGTTACGAGCAATATTTGCTTGACAACGAAACCTATCACTTCACCAAAATGTCGATGACCGAGGTGATGAATGCCGACATGATGATTGCGACCTTCGGCGAAGAGCAATATTATCAAACCTGTTCCGAAATTTTGGGAACAGGCAATGCGGCTTATGTTCACTTGGGGTTGGATCAAATCATCAAGGTGTACATTCACAGCTACAAATATTTTATTGCCGTTGCAAATGATGCCATCAGCGATGAGGACTTTTTGAACTTAATGAAGGGATTTTACGCCCAGTATGAGCTGTCGCGTGCACAGCAAACCGACCTTGGGGGTGTGTCTCGCTTTGTCTTAGTGTTTGGCGACCATCTGTTTGACCGCGGCAAAGCGGCACTGCATTACCACCGCCATGAGCAAAAGAACTTTTTGATTGCGTCGGATGAACGAGAAAAACTCCTCGCACAGCGCGAGCAAAATGTTGAGATTTTTCAATTGTTGGATTATGCCATTTCCCATGATTTGGTCGTCCCCTTTTATCAGGGCATTTACGACAACCAAACAGGGGGCATTCATAAATATGAAACGCTGATGCGTGTGTACGACAAAGAGGGAAACCTCTGCCCACCCGGAAAATTCCTACCCATAGCCAAAAAGCTCAAACTCTATCTGACCTTGAGTAAAATCACCATTGAAAAGGCACTCAAAGACTTTGCCGGTCGTCCGTATGATCTGGGGCTCAACATCTCGCTGTTGGATGTGCAGTCGGAGGAGTTTTGCGACTGGTTTGTCGAGCAGGTCAAGGTGTTTCCGGACCCTTCTCGTCTGGTGCTCGAATTTGTCGAAACGGAAAACTACAACCACAATCAAGAATTGGTCGACTTTTTGACAAGGGTGCGTGCCCTTGGTTGCCGCATCGCTGTTGATGATTTCGGGGTGGGATTTGCCACCTATTCGTCCATTGTGTCGCTCAAGCCGGATATTATCAAAGTGGATGGTGACATCATCAAAAATCTCGCCACCGACCAAGATAGCGTCATGATCTTGCAATCCATTTGCTACATGGCAAATCTGATTGGTGCCGCCATGACGGCAGAGTTTGTGGAAAATGAAGCGATTCAAGCGGTCGTCACCGCACATCAGATTCGCTATTCACAAGGGTATTTGTTTGCAAAACCAGAGCCGTTTGAGGCACTGTCGTTGTCGCAATAACGGATAAAAGCAAAAAGATTGGAC
>CAYJIM010000020.1:0-3709 GCA_964370215.1 uncultured Oscillospiraceae bacterium | reverse complement strand
GCCGTTTGAGGCACTGTCGTTGTCGCAATAACGGATAAAAGCAAAAAGATTGGACGCCCCATGAAGGGCGTCCAATCTTTTTTTCGTTTTGGTGGGTGACCGCAATAAACGGCGGTAGGGCAGGAAAACCCTCCCCTACAACAATGTTAGCATCTGATCTGTAGGGGCAGGCTTCCATGCCCGGTCCGCAAACCGGCAAGCGTTGTGATCGGGTCAAGACCTGTCCCTACAGCACCGTATGTGCATCAACACCACAATTATTTTGTGTGGAAAAATTCCACCAATTCGCCGGCCAAACCTTTGACAAAGGCGATGCGTACCGGCATGGCAGGGTTGGAGGCAATCGTCAGGTCACACGGTTCCATATGTGTGGTTGCCCCTGCGGCAAGAGCGGTTTGGTAAGCGCCGTCTACATCCTCGGTGGACAGTGCAAAGTGGACAAACCCACCCTCTTGTGGTTGGGTTGCTGTGGCATCCGGAAAAATTTCCAAAATAGCGCCGTCGCCCATGTCTAGCATACATCCTTCACCGCTGCCGTTGGGAAAGGTGCGCAAGCAGGCAAACCCTAAGCCTTCAGTGTAGAATTTAACAACCTCGTCGTAATTGGCAACTTTCAAAGCCAGATGATGAAATCCAAATTTTTGCATGTTCATTCTCCATTTCCGCCGCTTGGGCATTTGATCATATATTCTGTAAACAAGTAAGGTTCTCCTGTTTCCTTTTTATTTTATCAAAAACAAACGCCCTTGGCAAGGAGAAAAATTACACCACAAATGACAGTTGCATTTTTGGATGAAAATTGGTATAATCATACACAAGCTCTGTCGTACTCTAGGGCACGACAGCCACAGACAAAACTAGGAGGAATGATCATGTCAAACAATGCACAAAACCTCACCGGAGCCCAACGATTTTTAAAACAACAACAGGAAAATGCAGAGGTCATTGCAAGGCATATGGAAAACGGTGTGACCTTTTTGTCGACCGACGGGGTACTCATTGCGCCGGATGTCGTCATCGGTGTCGATACCGTCATTTACCCCGGTACCATTTTACAGTCGGGAACCGTGATTGGTGCCGCTTGCACCTTAGGCCCCAACACCTTGGTTTCCTCCTCGACGATTGGCGATCGAGTCAAGCTCAATCAGGTACAGTGCTACCAATCGATCATCCACGATGATGTCGACATCGGCCCCTTTGTACACATTCGCCCCAATTCCGAGATCCATTCCTTTGTGCATATCGGCGATTTTGTCGAAGTGAAAAATTCCACCATCGGGGCAGGGACCGGCATTTCCCACCTCACCTATGTTGGGGATAGCGATGTCGGACGCAACGTCAACTTCGGCTGTGGTGTGGTGACGGTCAATTACGACGGGGTACACAAAAACCGCTGTACCATTGGGGATGGCGCCTTCATCGGTTGCAACACAAACCTCGTTGCCCCCGTGACGGTAGGACAAAACGGCTACACCGCCGCAGGGTCGACCATCACCGACGACGTGCCGGCAAATGCACTTGGCATTGCAAGGGCACGCCAGCAAAACAAAGAGGATTTTTCAAAGAAAAAATTGGCAGGCAGAAAGCTCAAAGCACCGACGGCATAACAACCATCAAACGATTAGAACCTGTCAGTGGGGGCAACAGGCGCGCGCCCACTGACAAGTTGTATTTTTCTTGTGTTTTTTGCAAATAAATGCAGGAATGTCTTGCTAATTCTGTAAGAGTACGGTATACTATAAAGTAGTAATCTATAATTCTTTACAGGCTCAATGACAACGTGTAAAAAGGAATGCGAACCCAGATCAAAAGAGGTTAAAATAAAGCGGAATACCATGAGGTGATGGAAAATGATGGACGAAATTATCGTTGTAGACGATAGTAAGATGAATCAGGTTGTGTTGGCAAACATGCTTGGTAGCACCTATAAAGTAGCCTGTGTCAGCAGTGGGCGTGAGCTTTTTGATCTGTTGGAAGAGTGCGATCCGAAGCTGATTTTGTTGGATGTCGTTATGCCCGATCTCGATGGGTTTGCCGTCATTGAAAAACTGAAATCCAGTGAGGAGTATCACAAAATCCCCGTTATTTTTATCACCGGTTTGGGCGACCCTGCCAGTGAAGAACGTGGATTTCAGCTCGGTGCGATCGACTATATCACAAAACCCTTTCAGGACAATGTCGTGCGTGCACGCGTCAAGTCCTATGTACAATTATACGAATTCATCAAAAAAGCGGAGGTTTTGGGACAGCGTGATGGCCTGACAGGCCTTTACAACAAAAAAACCACCGAAGAATTGATTGTCAAATACCTCTCTCCCGAATCCACCTTGAAGTCGGGAGCATTGATGATCATTGACATCGACAACTTCAAAAGCATCAATGACACCTTTGGTCACCTGTATGGTGATGCGGTCATCACCCAGCTGGGCAGTGCCCTGCGTTCCATTTTCCAAAAAAGCGACTTGATCGGTAGGGTCGGTGGGGATGAGTTTTTTGTCTTTTTGCGCAACTACAATGATCGTGCCGTGCTGGAAAAGCGCGCCGAAGACATTTGCAATGAGTTTCGCAAAACCTATGAGCAAAACGGCACGACCGTCAACATCTCGGCAAGTATTGGGATTGCGACGACCGACGAAAGCCGTGAGTTTGAAACACTCTATAAAAAGGCGGACATTGCCCTTTACAACACCAAGGCAAGGGGCAAAAATGGGTTTGCTTTTTACACCGGTGAGGAGGAATTGGCGTACCAATCCACCCGTACTGAAATTGAAAATAACCGCAAAAATCAAGAGGATTTTTCTGAAAATATTCAAGCATTTCAAGACAACGTCAAGGAATATGTCTTCAATATGGTGGAGGAAGCAAAAGCGGCGGAATATACCATCCAGTCTATTTTACAGATGGTCTGCAACCAGTTCTCCTTCCAAAAAGGGTATGTCACCAAGTTTGACTATGTCGACAACACCATCCAGTGCATTCACAACTGGAGACACTCGGTGCATGGGGTAGAGCCCACCATTGAAGAAATTTCATTGAAAGACATTACCGACCTGTACGGTAAATTCGGCAAAGACCGTTTGCTCGTGCAACATCCTGGCGAGCACGATCATCAATTCCAGTCGGATCAAAATGAACAGTCCACCCTCTGTGTCTTTTCTCTCAAAAACAAGAAAATGCTACTCGGGTATGTCTGTTTTGAATGCAACGACGATCGCCCGCTCAACCCGAAAGTGATGAAAAGCATCATTGAGGTTTGTCAACAGCTGTCTACCGTCGTCATCAACCAATTTTTGATTGAAAGTACCCTGCGCAGCAAGGATCAGGCGGAAGCGGTGTTGAACGCCATTTCCACCCCTGTTTATGTCACCAAAGTGGATGCGACAAAACCCCTCATGATGAATGAGGCGGCGAAAAAGACAAGTCCTGCATTTCATGGTAAAACCTGCATTGAAAAACCTGGTTCTTGCCCACATTGTCCGTTGCAAGCAGCGGTCATCGGCAATGGGTTTTATGAGGATGATGAGGTTTTGTGTAAAGAAATCAAATGGGCAAACCACACCAAGGCCTATGTGATCCAGAAAAAATAACAAAGCCCCACCAAAATATTACAACAAAAACCAGTGCGCAACAGGATGTTGCACACTGGTTTTTTTGTTGTGCGGTGAATGGTGGGCGGTTGAGGGAATTGTAGGGGACGGGTCACCCGTCC
>CAYJIM010000019.1:0-35202 GCA_964370215.1 uncultured Oscillospiraceae bacterium | reverse complement strand
GAAATGTCAACATCTACCGCCCACAGGGAGATTTTTTATCGTAAAATCTCCCTCTGGTAAAACAATCCACCGGATTGTTTTACCATTCACCCTCTTCATACTCCCTTGCGGCATTCAAGACCTTGAGGCTTTGCCTCAAACACCACCACTTTTAAAAAAGTGGACAAAATTTTTATCCACCACCCAATTTTTCATTGTGCCGTAGGGGTGACCTTTGGTCGTCCGATTGCCCGCCGGTGCTACCGGCTTTTAAAAAAGTGGACAAAACTTTTATGCTACAAACTATTTTCCACCGGCACTATGCGGGCACGATACGCCCAGCCTGCCGGTTGGATGGTAGGGGTGACACTGCCATACAGATCGGTACACCGTGCCTCAAAGGTGGCAAGGTCAGACCCCGTGGCAAGGTCGGCAAATTTGGGACTGACAGGGGTGTCTCCGTGACGCAACCCTTTCAAAATTTCCTTACCACGCTCATTCATCCCGAGTACATGCAGATAATCGGCGGTTTTGCCGAATTGATCGCTTTGCAATCCCAATAAAAAATGCAGTAACACACGGCGAACCCGTGCTTTGGTGTAGCGTTTGCCACTGACACGGTCGACACATTCTTCAAACGAGGTGCAGGTTGCCATCTCCTTTAAAATGCGGTGTTCCAACCCTTCCTTGCCCATGCCGTCGATACATGACAGCTGTGTCGATGTTGTCATGCGCAAGTTGGAGAGTAGCAGCCGGTCAAGATGTTGGGAAAACACCGGCCCCTGCCCTTTATCGACCGCCTCTTGCAGCAGTGGCACACTACCCTCCGGCAGGTAGGGGGCGAGTGCCGACAGCGATCCATCCTTTAACAGGGTGCGTAAAAAGGAGGCCGATGCAAACGACCCTTGCGGTGATGGGGCATCGTGTGCCGTTCCGATCCGTGCAACTGTCATGACATCAAAAGCGACTGCCTGTAGGCGCATGGCACGCAGATATTCAATGGCAAGCAGGTTGTTTGGCGAGCGCACCGCTTCTGCAACCGACCCGCCAAACAACTGTATCAGCGTTTGATGTCTCGCCGTCGGGTGCCCCAACCCCTTTGCCAAAGCCACCTGAAAGGCAGGATGTGCCTCTGCTGTTTGGCAGGCCTCCAGTAACGACCACAGCTGTGTGGTGTCCCCACACTCACTGCCAAAGGAAAGGGTATCGATCGAAAGTTTTTTCATCAGATCAACGGCGGCAAAGGCAAAGTCAGGGGCCGCTGCCGTCGCAAAAGGGGTGGGTAGTTCAACGACCAGGTCGGCACCGTGTTGCAACGCTATTTGGGCCCGCACCCATTTGGGAAAACAGGCAGGTTCCCCTCGTTGAACAAAATTTCCACTCATGACTACCACGACATGAGAAGCCCCTTGTCGCCGTGTCTCTAAAAGGTGATGGGCGTGCCCGCGATGAAAGGGATTGTATTCGGCAATGATACCGGCTAAACGCATAAAAACCTCCTGATAGTAGGTAAGATCGGGCAAAAATGTTAAAATTGTAACAAAGTCACAATTGTTAAAGAATTAACAAGCAGAAATTTGTAAATTTTACTTGCAAAAATAAATAGAATGTATTATTATTATAATGTTATAGCGCATTCTGTCAAGCAAAATACTGTAAAAAGACAGTGTGCGTCAAAAAGTCGCTTGGACGACAACTATTGAGAGGAAGTAATAAAATGAAAGTTTTGGTTATCAATGCGGGAAGCTCTTCGCTCAAATATCAATTGATCGATATGAAAGACGAGGCAGTGCTGGCAAAAGGAAATTGCGAAAGAATCGGAATCGGTGGCAACATCATCCACAAATTGCCGGACGGCACCACCATCGAACAGGAATGCTCCTTCCCGACACATACCGAAGCATTTGAAAAATTGGTTGAAGTGTTGACCACAGGCGAACATGCCGTTGTGCATGACTTGTCTGAAATCACCGCCATCGGTCACCGTGTGGTACAGGGTGGACACTACTTCTCGGCATCCATTTTGATTGACGAGAATGTCATTGAAAAAATTGAAGAAATTGCAGACTTGGCGCCGTTACATAATCCGGCTCACCTGTTGGCGATCCGTGCTTGTCAACAAGTATTTGGCAAAGAAGTGCCGGAAGTTGCAGTCTTTGACACTGCGTTCCACCAAACACTGCCACCAAAAGCATACATGTACGCTATCCCCTACGAGTACTATGAAAAATACGCCATCCGTAAATACGGTTTCCACGGAACCTCCCACCGCTTTGTCAGCAAACGTTTGGCAAAAGTTGCAGGCTTTGACTTGAAAGACAAAAAAATTGTCACCTGTCACTTGGGCAATGGGTCTTCTGTTGCCGCAATCGACGGCGGTTACTGTGTAGACACCTCGATGGGCTTTACCCCATTGGACGGTCTGCAAATGGGTTCTAGAAGTGGGGAAATTGACGCTTCGGCAGTGCTTTACCTCATGAAACAAGAACAATGGTCGACCGAAGAAATGAACGACTTTTTGAACAAGCGTTCCGGCTTCCTTGGTCTGTCGGGTCTTACCAGTGACTCGCGTGACTTGGTGCGTGCAGCAGCGGAAGGCAACGAACGTGCCGACATTTGCGTACGTAAATTCCGTTACCAGATCAAAAAATACATCGGTGCCTATGCCGCTGCGATGGGCGGTTTGGATGCCGTTGTCTTCACCGGTGGGATCGGCGAAAACTCTGCGGATCTGCGCCGTGAAGTTTGCGAAAACCTCGAATTCTTGGGCATTGACTTTGATGTGGAATGCAACGAAGCGAAAAACCACACCGAAGCATGCATGACCAAAGAAGGCAGCAAAACACAAGTTTGGGTCATCCCGACCAATGAAGAATTGCTGATCGCGCGCGATACCCGCGACATCATCGACGCGTAACCAAATATCCATAAAAGTTAGGGCGGTGGACAAGTATAATTGTCCACCGCCCTTTAGGTTGTCAAAAAAGGCCTTTTCTGTTTCGACGCCCTGCCAGACCGTCCAAAAACCTGCAAGCCAAGGAACAAAACTTGCAAATGAGAGAGTAATACACGGGGTATATGAACGAAATTTGCAAGGTGCAGTGACACAGGAAGCAAAAATGGCGAGCAACACAGCTCGCCATTTTTGCGATTGCAGGTTTTTCGACGGTTTGTAGATTGAAAAGGGGCATTTTATTTGTTATAATAGGGATAAGCGAACACCCTACCATATTTGGCAACCAAAAAGGGAGGAAACAGCATGAACCGAAAAGTAGCATTGATCACCGGCGCGTCGAGTGGCATAGGACGTGCCTTGGCAGAGATTCACGCAAGTAGAGGGCTGGACCTTGTCATTGTTTCTAGAAAAGAAGCGGATTTGTTGCGTGTCAAGGAGGAATTGGAAGTGCGGTACGGCACGACCGTCGACTACATTGCCGCTGATTTGACCGACCCCAGTGCGCCAAAAGCCATTTATGACGAGGTGCAGTTGCGTGGCATTGTGGTGGAATACCTTGTCAACAACGCAGGCTTTGGCGGCCGCGGTTATTTTCACAAGCGTGATTGGGCGGATGATCGGGGAATGATGGCGGTCAACATGGTGGCCCTCACCGCTTTGACCCGCCTATTCTTACCGGATTTTGTTGCCCGAGGACACGGAAGGGTCTTGAATGTCGCGTCCACTGCGGCACTGCTACCGGGGCCGATGCAGGCGGTGTATTACGCCACCAAAGCGTATGTGCATTCCTTTTCCCTTGCCATTGCAGGGGAGCTGTTTGGCACAGGGGTAACGGTAACCGCCCTCTTACCGGGTGCGACCAATTCAAATTTTGCAAAAACCTCCGACATGGGTAATACGCTACTCTTTAAAAAAGCTGTTCCTGCCATGCAGGTTGCACGTGCAGGCTACATTGGGATGATGCGTGGCAAATTACAGGTGATTGCAGGTCTGCCATTACCGCTGCGTGCCACGATGAATTTGACCCCATTTTTGCCAAAGCGTTTGGTGTTGCATGCCGTCAAGCGTAGCCAGCAAATCGATCCCAAAAAGGAACGTCCGTAAGGGAACAGTTCTACAGACCGTCGAAACGGGAAAGGGCTTTTTTGACGCCCTGCAGTTTTAATCAACTTTTTTCAAAAAGTTGCAGGGTGTGGGACAGCGTCTCACGGTCTTGATTGCCGCAAGGCAACTGCCAAGCGGCAGCGCTTTAAGGGATTTGGTATTTTGCCAAATCCCTTCTTTGGCGACCGGTAGCACCGGCAGGCTTTTCCGACCGAGCACCCATATCACAGATTGTGCGTCCACGACGTGGAATGGTGGGATAGCACCGACGGACAATGTCCGGTAGCACCGATAGTCATAAAAACCTGTCCCTACAAAGCACTTGGCGCACACCTCACTTTTGTCGTTCGTTCACGTTTTTTGTTCGCTCGTTCCACCCATTTGATGCGATTCATTCGAATTTTTGTCATTCGTTCACCTTTTCAGTCCTTTCGCTCCAAACGCTTGCATTCCCCCCTCCCTCTCGCTATAATAATGATAAACCAATCAATTATTCACTATAACTGCACCAACAGGGGGATTTACCATGTCTATTCTTTATCATACAGAAGCGATGACACAACTGAATCGTACGCGCCAATTTTCTTCCGGTCGCGTTGGCTTTGTGAAACCTACCAGTGCGCAACTTACAAACTTAACACTTCCTTCCGCTTTGCAACCACAAGTGGAAGAAGCTTCTTTTTATCATCAACTCCTGCTCTGCCAAGAAGTACAACTGGGCAAAGAAAGCATGGAAGATTTGGTGAGAAACTTTGATTCCAAAGAAGAAGAGTGCCAATTCCTTTCCGAAGTTTCTTTCTACCGTGGTCGCTTCGCTGAAGCCACCCGCCTTTGCAAAGGAGTAGAAACAGACAGCACCTTCTCTCTTTCCAATTTGTTCTTGACCGCTCTGATCAACGCTTCGCAACAAGCGGACTTGACCAGTGGCATTGACGCAGTGGATGAATTTGCACAAACCCACTTCGACAACGCTTCGGTACAACAATTGGCTGACATTGCAAAAACCGTGCTGCACGCTTCCGCTTACCTGTTTGATTCCTGCCCGGACTGGTTCAAACGCGGCGACTTCTCCACCATTCCAACCCCACTGAAAAAAATGGTACTGCTTGCATACCTGCGTTACCTACAACAACAGTCGAAATTTGACCGCATGATGGGCATCTGCCAAGCGGCTTGCGACTTTTCTCCGGAATCTTTCACCATCATTGACCTACAATTGGAAGTGATGTACGCTGTCGCTGCAACTGCAACCGGCGAACAAGATCACGCCATGTGGATCATGACCCGTGTGATGGAGCCGATCGTATCTTACGGCTTTGAGGGGATTGTTGCTGAACATTTGGCACTGCTACACAAAGAAGTCAGCGGCATGATCGGCGAGCGCTACCCTGCGGCTTACAAAAAAATTCGCCGTGAATGGAAACGCCGTCAAACCATCATGACCACCACTCACAACGATTTTACCGGCAAAAACCTTTGCCCTGATCTTTCTTTGGAAGAAGTCCGTGTTGCAAACCTGTTCAACTACGGCTATGCGTACAAAGAAATTGCAGAAAAATTGTCTGTTTCGGTTGCAACCGTCAACAACACCTTGCAACATATCCGCAACAAAACCGGTCATGACTCTGTCAAAGAAGCGTTGGAAGCAAACCGTCTGTTTGAAGCACCTGCATTGTTGGCTTAATGTGTGGTTGCACGAGGACTTGACAAATGACAAAGTTCTGCTATAATTGTTGAGGACATAAAAACAGGGGAGCCTTCGGGCTGAGAGTGTCTTTTGAGACAAAACCCTTTACCTGATCCGGATCATGCCGGCGTAGGAAGTTTTTATCTGCAAAGCGATTGCTCTGCATAATTAAAACTGACAAGTGTCTGTGGTTGATACCACAGACACTTTTTGTTTTTGTGTTACATTTTTTAAAAGGTGGAATCCTTCATGTCAACAACCATCAGTAAAACTCGTGCAATGGTCGAATGCGCCCTGCTCATCGCCGTTGCCACCGTCTTGGCGCAAATCAAAATTTTTGAAATGCCGTATGGCGGTAGCATCACCCTATTTTCCATGCTCCCACTCGTCGTCATCTCCTTCCGTCACGGTCTGCGTTGGGGTCTGCTTGCAGGCTTTGTCAACAGCCTGTTGCAGATGCTCATGGGTTTTTACGCCCCTCCTGCCGGCACCATTGGCGCCGTTGCCGGTATGGTGCTACTGGACTACCTGCTCGCCTTTATGGTGTTTGGCACAGCTGTATTGATCGCTGCCCCATTCAAACATAAATTGCTCGGCGTAGGGGTGGCCACTGCCGCTGTCTGCTTTGGTCGTTTCCTCTGTAGTTTTTTAAGCGGAATTCTGCTGTGGAGCAGTTACCAATCTTATTATGAATGGGCAGAAGGGATGCCTGTATGGCTTTACAGCCTCATCTACAACGGCAGTTACATGTTGCCGGAACTCCTCTTGACCACCATTGGGGCAATCGTTCTCTGCAAAGCCATGCCCTCCTTTTTCAGCACAACCCTTGCACCACAACGGGGATAACTGACATCTACAGATACAAAAAAAGAACGCTTGATGTTCATGAACATCAAGCGTTCTTTTTTCTTTTTTATCTATCGTCTATCTCAACGAATGAAGTTCGTGCGTGCAGGCTGGGTGACCGTTGGTTTTTCGACGGTCGAACTTTCTAGCATCTTTAGCATCCAACACATATTGGTCGCAATTTCTTTGGCACAGTCCATCGCCTCCAGATCCTGTTGCACCTCGCCTGCGGCAGCACCGTGAAAAGCACTCCAATAAAAGGTAGGGACCACGAGGGACCGTGATAGGGAAAAATAATTGTTCAGCTGGTTGAAGGTTTCCACCCCACCACTGCGACGCAATGCACAAATGCCTGCCACCGGTTTGAAGGCAAGGTTTTTGGCATTGGTGCGAAAGAAGCGATCCATAAAGCATTTCATGCCACCGGCAATGCCTGCATAGTACACAGGGGCACCAAACAACACCCCATCCGCTTGTGCAACCTGCTGACACAGTTTGTTGTGTATGTCGCCATCCAATACGCATTTGCCATCCAACTGATCACAGCGATCACAGGCGATACAGCCGGCAATCGGTTTGTTGCCGATGTGCAGGATTTCAAACTCGATTCCTGCCGCTTCAAAAATCGGTGCCATCACCGCAAAACTTTGAGCGGTGTTTCCAGCTTTTCTGGGACTTCCATTGATTGCAATTACCTTCATACCAATTCCTCCTTGCTCTTTTTACTTTAATGACAGAGATCACCAATGACTTTTACCTTGATGAGAATGGCGTTGCCCGGCAGGTAAGCGAGTGGGATGTCCTCACAGGACAAGGTGGCAATACTTGCCTCCTCTGCACCGGAGTCCACCGCCTTTTCCTTTGCCTCTTGATAAGCCTGCTCCAGCGCTTCTTTGCGGGTCATCCGGTCCAGATTGAAGACACGCTCCACCTCGCCACTCACCTGCCCCAAGGCCGCACCGACAGCATTGGCAGATTTGTAGTGTGCCGGTCGAATGATCTGTGATACCCCTTGCAGTCTATCGGGACAGATGACACTGCCCCCACCGGTCAACACCACCACAACATCCTCTTTTTGAGTTTTCATCTGGTCGATGCCGTCTTCCAATGCTTGTTTCACCTTCAAAAATGCCGCTTCACAAAAGCCGTCGTCCAGTGCTTCCACCTTGTCGTAATACTCCGGAAAGGCCCCATTTTTCTTGGTGGCAATGTCCGACAACGTGATGGTGTCACCACCAAAGATGCGTGCTTTTTGGGTGATGCGGTAGCCCACACTCTGTGGCCCTACTGTCAAGTCGTCAGCCACAATGGTGCCACCGGCAACCCCGATCGAGATCATATCCGGCATTCTAAAGTTTGTTTGAATACCACCGATGTTCGCCGCCACTGCCGATTCTCTTGGGAATCCATTTTGCAATACCCCAATGTCGGTGGTGGTTCCGCCGATATCTAAAATCACCGCTTCTTTGACACGCGACAGGAAGGATGCCCCACGAATGGAATTGGTGATGCCACAACCGATGGTGAAGATGGGATATTTTAAGGTGTGCGCAAGGCTCATCAGTGTCCCATCATTTTGACTGAAGAAAATGCGACAGTGCATCCCCATTTGTTGTAGGGCATGTTGAAATCCATAAGCAACCGTTTTACAGGTGGTGGAGAGTGCCGCATTTAAAATGGCGGCATTTTCCCGCTCTAACAGACCAATACTGCCAATTTCCGAAGAAAGCGAAATCGGCAGATCCCCAAGTTCCTCTTTCACCCATGTAGCAACCTGCTCTTCATGGCTTTTGTTGACAGGAGAAAACACCCCGCTGATGGCGACACTTTCCACCTTGCCACGAATTTCTTTGCAAAATGCCACAATCTCGTCTCGGTTGAGCGCTTCCAGTACCTGTCCGTCAAACTCAAAACCACCACTGACCAGTGTTGCATAAATTTCAGCCCCTGCTTTGAAGTCCTCCGGCCAATCCACCAAGGGTGGAATAGCGGTGGTGGAGGGTTTTCCGATGCGGATGAGCGCCACACTGTTTAAATTTTTTCGTTCCACAATAGCATTGGTGCAGTGGGTGGTGCCGAGCATGGCATACGCCACCGATTGAGGGTCAACCCCACTTTCTTTTAATAGTGTCACCACTGCTTTGTGTACCCCTGCCTGCACATCGGCAGTGGTTGCTACCTTGACCGAATGGACAACGTCCAACTGTTCATCCAACAAGGCCGCATCGGTGTTGGTGCCACCGACATCAATTCCGATTCTATAATTCATGGGTCACCTCCGCACGCAGTTGTTCAATCGGGACATAGTCCTCATCATAACCAAAGTAGCGAGGCCCCACCGTTTCAATCCCCTTTTCGGTTCTCCATTTCTCATAACACGGAAATGCCACAACGATGACGCGTGCACCGTACCGCATCCGTTCGGTGGTGATGGGCAGTCCCGTTTCCACGTCCAACACCGCAATGAGATCTGGTGTCATGCAGAGTGGGGTATTCCCCTTTTTGGCAATGAGATGTTCATTTTGAAACAGTACGGTATAATCGCCACTGTATCCATTGATCCCGGTAAAGGTTGCTTGCCCACGGGTAAACCCATCACTGAGCTCCCTTTTCATATCGGTGATTTTCCCTTCAAATAAACGAAACCCGGATAGGCGATCCAGTAACGTTTGTACCGCTTGTTTTGCCGACAGCGTTTTGTCCTGCAAGATCTGGCCGATGTTTTCCGCCAATGTCATGGTGTCCGGTACTGCCGAATGCTTGATTTGGGCTCCTGTCAAATGATAATCGGTGATGGAACAGCTTCCGCCCATTTCAATGGTCATCGCACGCGCCAATCGCTCCGCCCACAGCGCATCTTTCGGGTAAAGGACGGCACTGTTGCCCTTTTCGTCACAAAGGGTGATGGGACTGGTCTCATAACCGTCCAGATAAAAGGTGACCATCTGTGCTTCCGGAAAGGCACGTCCCATCGAGTCGGCATCGAGAATCGGTAGACCCAGCATCGCCGCCGCTGCAATCGGCATCATCGAGTTGATGCCACCGATTTCAATGGGAATGATGACGTCCACCTTTTGTTGTAGCACCTCCTGCATTTTGAGCAGCGGGGTGACGATTTCCACCTCCGACGGCAACTTTTCGATCGAGACGGTGGGCGAACCCATGCCCGAAACCGGTACGACCAATGCGTCGTCCGCCAGTTCCGCTAGGGTGATCAATCTGACCGGTCCGTGTTTTCGGATGGCTTCCCTTGCCATCAATTTGCCGATGTAAGGATCTCCGCCACCGCCGGTGCCGAGTACCGCCGCACCGACTGCAATATGTTCTAACGTTTCTTCTGTAATGTATCTCATTGTACTTCCTCTTTCAATTACTACACCAATTTTTTCTGCAACAGTTTACCTGCTACCGCCTGCAACAGGAAGGCAAAAGCAAAGCCGTCCAACGGGGCAATGGTGGTCACGGTAAACAGTTGTAAGCCGTCCGGTGCCGGTGTCACAAGGTAGGTGAAAGCGGCACTCAATAGCCAAATGATCGACGAGCAAAGCGCCAATTTTGAATTGCCTTTCAGATCTTTCAAGCGGCGTTTGCAGATATAAAACTCTGCAACGTAGATCCCACCGACAGGGGCGATGACAATGGCAAGCAGGCTCAAGAAGGAGATAAAGTTGTTGTAGATGCCAAGCACTGCGAGCAGTGTGCCGATTGCCCCAACAATGATGCTCAAAATTTTGGGTGAAACTTTTTTGAATACCACCGAAGCGCCCAAGGCTGAAGAATAAACGTTTGTGGTGTTGGTGGTCCACTGCGCCAAGGTTAGTATAAAGATCCCCGGAATGGCAAGACCCAATGCCAAGAAAATTTGCATGATGTCGCCGGTGCCCATGACTTTAACCAGAATGATGGAAATGATGATCATAAAGCTGTTGCCGATGAGTACCCCGAAAAAGCTGGAAAAAGTACATTCTTTGACACTTTTTGACCAACGGCTGATGTCGGGTGCAGTGATCGCCCCCACGATGAGGATGCTGATACAAAGGGAAGCACCGTCAAACATCGTCATCGTCTGTTCTTCCACGCCATTGACAGGGGTGCCGTTTGCGTAAAAGGCAAGACCTGCGGTGACTAGCATGAGAATGAGCAAAAACGGCACCGAGTAGACACTTAGTTTTTCAATGGCACGGTACCCAACAATGGCAGTACTGGTCATCAAAATCCCACCGATGAGACTAAAGACCCAAACGTCGATGTGAAGACCGAATAGTTCACTGAATACCACCTGAATGTTTTCAGCAAAAAAACCGACCTGTACCCCGAACCAACCGAGTAGCGACAGACAAATCGCCAGTGCAAAGACCTTTGCCACTTTACTGCCAAAGACATACTCGGTAATGAGTGCTGCTGTCAACCCTGTTTTCGCACCGACGATGGCGCACAGCGTGTACATGATCGCCAAAATGCCCGATCCTAAGACGACACTCCAGATGGCTTCATCCATCGGCATCGCCATGGCAAGGTCAGAGCCCAAGAGCACCGAGGACAAATCCACCCCGATGGCAACGAGGACGGACAGCATGGCAAACCAGCCACGCTTTTGATTTTGCGGAATCTGTTGTCGTTCAAAATTTTCTTTCATTGGAATCCTCTTTTCTAAAAATTTGCTACCTTTTATTATACCGTGGTTTTTGCAATTTTGCAATCTCTTCCCTTCATATTGATACTTCCTTGTAGTACTATGCTAAATTATAAAAGCATTTTTTGGCATGATTGTTGTTGAAAAGGTTTAGGTTTTTGCAGAAAAGTTTGAATATTGTTAAAAGTCATTGCAATTTATGAAATATGTGTTATAATCTTTTGTATAAAGTATGATTGTTCCAAATAGCGATTTTTCGACCCATGACATCCCTATACACAATCAATTTTAAAACAAAAGGAGAAAAAAGTTATGCAGAAATTTTTTCAGTTTAAAGAACTGGGAACCAACTTCCGCACCGAAATCATCGGCGGTTTGACCACCTTTGTCACGATGGCGTACATCCTGATTGTCAACCCGTTGACCATTTCCCAAGGAAATTCACTCATCTTCAACGGGGTCTTTTTTGCGACCTGTATTGCGTCCTTCATCGGGACCATGCTGATGGCGCTCTATGCCAAAGCCCCCCTCGCGCAAGCACCCGGCATGGGACTGAATGCCGCCTTTGCTTTTGCCATCATGCCTGCCATGGCAACGTTGGTTGGCAACCCTGAATTGGATCAAGTCAAACAATACCAAATGGCTTTGTCTGTTGTCCTCCTATCGGGGATCGTCTTTTTGATTATCACACTATTCGGTCTGCGTGAAATGGTCATCGAAGCCATTCCGGCCTCCCTCAAAGCTGCCATCGGTGCAGGGATCGGGTTGATGCTTGCCATCATCGGTCTGAAAGGTGCCGGTGTTGTGACTGCAGACGATGCGCTCATCATCAACATGGTACCACTCAACACCTTTGACAACCCAAACACTGTGACCGCCATTCTCTGCTTTGTCGGTCTTGCCATCATTACTGCACTACATGTACTGAAAGTCAAAGGTTCCATCCTCATCGGGATCGGGGTAACCTCGGTCATCGGTTATGTCGTCGGGGCAAGTACCCTGCCGGAAAACTTCTCCTTTGACCTTGCCGGACAAGGGGCAGACTTTATGAACACCTCGTTCTTTAAAGTAGACTTCTCCGCCTTTGCACAAGGCAACCTCTTCACCACCATCACCACCATGATCGTCCTGATCATCTCCTTCTCGTTGTCGGATATGTTCGACACCATCGGCACCGTGTTGGCCGTTTCCAAAGAAGGCAACCTTGTCGACAAAAACGGCAATGTACCGTTTATGAGAAAAGCATTCATGTCGGATGCCATTGCTACCATCAGTGGTGCATTGACAGGGACTTCCACCGTCACCACCTATGTAGAGTCCGCCGCCGGTATTGGCGCTGGTGCGAAAAGTGGGTTTGCAAGTTTGGTTACCGGCGTGTTGTTCCTCTTGGCATTGGTATTGGCACCATTCATGATCCTCATTCCGGGTTATGCCACCGCACCGGCACTCATCTTTGTTGGGGCATTGATGCTCAAACACTTCAAAGATATCGACTACACCGATATGCGTCTGACCATTCCGGCGCTGTTGACTGCATTCTTGATGCCGTTGACCTCTTCCATCGCGACCGGTATCGCCATTGGTATCATCTCTTACGTGGTATTGAATGTCATCACCGGCAACTTCAAAGTATTGAAAGTATTGACCGTTATTCTTGCCGTACTGTTTATTGTCAAATTTGCCATCGGCATTGGCTAATTCAGAAACAATAAAAAACCATCCATGGGAACTTTCCATGGATGGTTTTTTATTGCTCAAATGCGTTTTGCCATTTCCACCGCCTTGCGACAGCAGGTGGCGGCAAGGCCTGACAACAGCAGTACAAACACCCCACTGGACAGGGTGATCACCGCAGGCGATAGCGCCGGTAGGTCGAACAGAAAGCCGTAAAGAATCTGCCCGATTGGGTCGGCAAACCCTGCAAAAATGACGACACAGGACATCAATTTACCCAGCATATTCGGCGGCGTGATTTTTTGAATGAAGGCATACATCAAAATATAAATGACCCCATTGACCACCATCAACAAAAACACCGTGACACACAACGCCACAAACACCGAAAGCCCCGTCAACAGATACAAGCTGATACCCATGAGCAGCAGACTTCCCCCTGCCCCAAGATACAGCAGTCCGCTCTTTTGAAAGGACAGTTTGTGTGGACAGACAAAGAGTAGCATCCCTGCCACCAACGACCCGATACCTGCCACTGCATTGCAGATGCCATAGTACTGCGAGGGAAGTGCCAAATGCAGGTTGACAATAAAGGGAAGGCCGATGGTAATGATGGAGTTGATGGCAAGACCTGCGAGGGCAACACAGCAGAGAAATAAAAACAGGTACCGATTTTCCTTGACCAAAAACCCCACACTCTCCTTGAGGGTGTAGGATGCTTTTTGTACCCCCTCCATCACACTGCGGCTGACCTTTGGAATCTGCATGAAGCATTCGAGGAGGGCACAGACAAAGAAGATGCCACCGCCAATCCAAAGGATGACATGGATGTCGGCAAGGCTGTATAAAAAACCGGCAAGAATGGGCCCCAAAATCCGTGAAATTGAGTTGATCTGTGAGGTGATGGCATTGGCACGCACAAGGTAAGTAGGTTCTACCAAATACACCAGTGAGGCACTGACACTGGGGGCATACATCGACTGGATGATGGCGAGCAGAAACTTTGTCGCCCCAATGACCAATACCACCGAGCCGTCAAAGCCAATGAGCGCAACCGCGACAAGCAACCCTGCTGTGAGAAAATCAAGGGTCACCATGATGCGTTTTTTGGAATGACGATCAGCCAGTGTCCCGCCAATCGGCCCTGCGATCGCCCATGGGATGGCCGAAATAGCCGTGATGATGCCAAATACCGTCGCCGACCCCGTCACTTCCAATAGGTACAGGGTGAGCGAGAAAGCCACAATGGAGTTGCCGACAATGGAAATGATCTGCCCGACAATCAAAATGATAAAATGAATGGAATAGGGTCTTTGGTGGGACATGCGGCCACCTCCTTTGCCGGTTGCATTTTTACTATGCTTCTAGTATAATGGGAAGTAGCAAAAAACACAACAGTCAATTGTTGTATCCTTGTCAAATAATAGACATTTGTGCGAAAATTGTCAAGAAAGTGGAGGCTTGTATGGCCAATAGACGTTCTGCCAAAACCATCAGAGAGATCAAACAGGCATTTTTAACCTTGCTGCAACAAAAGTCACTTGAAAAAATTCGGGTGGCAGAGGTGGTGACGCTCGCTGAAATCAGTCGAGCCACCTTTTACCTGCATTTTGAAGACATTTATGCCGTCTACAACCTGTTGCAACAGGAATTGTTGGAGGAATGGTTGGAGCTTTTACGCACCACCCAAGGAACGACTTCCAAGCAACTACTACTCCACCGTATTCGTTTGGTCGTAGATTATGTTGACCATCACAAAGCGTTGCTGCAACTGTTGGTCAGCAATGGGAACCTGCTGACCCCCATCCACAGCGGTGCGGTGGCGCTCTTTTTAGAGGAATTCTATCCCGAAGAGCAAACAGACTTTAGCTACACAGAGGTCAATTTCGTTGTCTGGGGACTGCTTGGCACCTTGCAGGATTGGGTCGTTGACCCCGCTGCCATTGACAAAGAAGAGCTTGTCGGCATGCTCACGCACATCATGGCGCGATTTATTCCTTTGGCGGATTCGTGACATAAAAAAACCAAGGTGCATGGTCGCATACACCTTGGTTTTTGTTTTTTGTTTATAGTAATGTTTTGATCGCCTCTTCAATGGTGGTGATTTCTTCTACCGGTTCATAGCGGTCGACAACGTTGCCGTCACGGTCGACTAAGAATTTGGTGAAATTCCATTTGATGTCGGCTTTTTTTGCATAGTCCGGATCGTTTTTGGCAAGCATCTTTTGCAGTCCAGACGCGATGGGGTGGGCATGGTTACGAAATCCCTCAAACCCTTTTGCTGCTTTCAAGTACACAAACAGTGGGTCTGCACCTTCACCATTGACCTCGACTTTAGAAAAAATCGGATAGGTGATGCCGTATTTTACGGTACAGAAGGTTTTGATCTCCTCATCGGTGCCGGGGGCTTGTTCGCCAAACTGGTTACAAGGAAAATCCATGACGACAACGCCACGATCCTGATACTTTTTGTAAAGCAGTTCTAAGTCCTCGTACTGTGGGGTAAAGCCACACGCCGTTGCGGAATTGACGATCAGCAAAATTTTCCCTCGATAGTCCGCCATCGACTGGGTGGTGCCGTCTTGTTTTCGAATGGTCAAATCATAAAAGCTCATATCAATGCTCCTTTCTCAAGGTGGAACGGATGAAGGAGCGTTCAGCTGTCATATCATATAAGCCTAAAACCCCTTTGAGAAATTTGCGGAGTGATGAATCACTAGCTTTAGTATACCACTATGCCCCTCAATAATCAAGATCTATTCCGATCACTACTAGCACAATGGTGCAAATTCCACCAATGAGAAAAACCAAGGAGCACAATGTCTCCTTGGTTTTACTTATTTTATGCTTTTGGACTTTAGTACATGCCACCCATGCCGCCTGCTGGCATCGCCGGTGCCGGATTTTCTTCCGGGATATCGGTGACAAGGCTTTCGGTGGTCAAGACAGTAGCTGCTACCGATGCCGCATTTTGCAATGCACTGCGGGTCACTTTGGTCGGGTCTACAATGCCTTTGGCAACCATGTCAACATACTCTTCGGCATACGCGTCAAATCCGTAACCGATTTTGCCACTGCTTTGGATTTTGTCGATGATGACAGAGCCTTCCAGTCCTGCATTCAAGGCAATTTGGCGAAGCGGTGCTTCCAATGCTTTGAGCACGATGGCAATACCGGTTTTCTCGTCACCGGTTGCTGTTTCCATCGCAGCTGCAACTGCGGTCATGGCGTTGATATAAGCGGTACCACCGCCTGCTACAATGCCTTCTTCCACTGCCGCTTTGGTTGCACTCAAAGCATCTTCAATGCGCAGTTTTTGTTCTTTCATTTCAATTTCGCTTGCCGCCCCAACTTTAATGACAGCAACCCCACCGGCGAGTTTTGCCAAACGTTCCTGCAATTTTTCGCGATCAAATTCCGATGTGGTGGTTTCAATTTGTGCACGGATTTGACCCACACGTGCTTTGATGTCCGCACTGTCGCCTGCACCGTCTACAATGATGGTGTTCTCTTTGGAAACCTTCACTTGTTTTGCACGACCCAATTGGGTGATTTGTGCATCTTTCAGTTCAAGCCCCAGTTCTTCGGTGATGACCTGACCACCGGTGAGGGTGGCGATGTCTTGTAGCATTTCTTTTCTGCGGTCGCCAAAGCCCGGTGCTTTGACTGCAACCACAGTAAAGGTCCCACGCAATTTGTTGAGAATCAAAGTGGAGAGTGCTTCCCCTTCAATGTCCTCTGCAATGATGACCAATTTTTTGCCGGATTGCACGATTTGTTCCAACAGCGGCAACACCTCTTGGATGGAGGCAATTTTCTTGTCGGTGATGAGTAGGAATGCGTCGTCGATGACCGCTTCCATTTTTTCTGTATCGGTCACCATGTAAGGGGTGATGTACCCACGGTCAAACTGCATCCCTTCTACCACTTCGCTGTAGGTTTCTGCAGTTTGGCTCTCTTCAATGGTGATGACACCGTCTGCCGACACCTTTTCCATTGCATCTGCAATGAGGTCGCCGATGGCATTGTCGCCTGCGGAAACCGCTGCTACACGGGCAATGTCTTGACTGCCGTTGACTTTGTTGGAATTTTTCACAATGTCTGCTACTGCAACGTCAATCGCAGTTTTGATCCCACGACGCACGACCATCGGGTTTGCCCCTGCGGCCACATTTTTCATCCCCTCTTGCACCAATGCTTGTGCAAGCAAGGTTGCGGTGGTGGTGCCGTCACCTGCCGCGTCGTTTGTTTTGGTTGCCACTTCTTTGACCAGTTGTGCCCCCATATTTTCAAACGCATCTTCCAGTTCGATTTCCTTTGCAATGGTCACCCCGTCATTGGTGATGAGCGGCGCGCCGAATTTTTTATCCAATACCACGTTGCGGCCCTTCGGCCCCAAGGTGATTTTTACGGTATCTGCCAATTTGTCGATCCCTACTTGTAGCGATTTTCTCGCTTCTTCGCCATAACAAATTTGTTTTGCCATATCGTCATGCTCCATTCCGCCGCTTTGCCACGGCATTCATTTTTCTGTGTACAGTTTTATTTTAAAAGGTTAATCTTCTACAATCCCCAAAATGTCGGATTGTCGCAAAATGATCAATTCTTCGCCGTCCAATTTCACTTCAGTGCCGGCATATTTGCTCATCAAGACACGGTCGCCAACCTGCAATTCCATCTTAATCTCTTTGCCGTCGATGACACCACCGGGGCCTACCGCCACCACTTCTGCTACCTGCGGTTTTTCTTTTGCCGCACCGGTCAAAATAATGCCACTTGCTGTGGTTTCCTCTGCTTCTACCATTTTAATGACAACGCGGTCACCCAAAGGTTTTACTCTCATACAAAAAGCCTCCTATCATTGGTCTGTTTGATGTTGTAGTGTTAGCACTCTTGCGTTTTGAGTGCTAACACTACTTATTATAATGGTTTTTGGCCAAAAATCAAGAGGTGTTTATGAACAAAGCGAAAACTATTTCATCCAATTCCTGCAATCGATCGTGTTGTTTTTTGTCCGTCAATAAAATCTATTCTTTTTTGTCAATTCATTTGCTTTTTTCATCAAACACTGGTATACTAGAAATAGTTCATTTTATTTGATGATACCGAAACGCTATCCCTCTTATGATATATATCTGAAAGGTCGTGTCAACATGCAAACCTATCGCATTTTCACTGAAGACTTTTGTGATCTTCCGCAGGAGTATTTTGAAAACCCCTGTCTCAAACTGCTCTATACTGAGTTTCAGTTGGATGAAGACTTGTTCACCAACAATCCCGACGCCAAACATTATTTGGCTACCAACGACTTTTACCGTGCCTTGCGTGGAGGTAAACGCGCCAAAACCTCTGCCGTCCCGACAGAAATCATCAAGGAGGCAATGGAATCGGTACTGCAAGCAGGAGAAGATATTTTATACCTATCCTTTTCCTCGGCTTTAAGTGCCACGGCACAACATGCGGCACTTGCGGCAGAGGAATTGTCGGAACAATATCCCGATCGCACTGTTATTGTCATCGACAGCCTTTGTGCCTCGATGGGATTGGGCCTTTTGGTGCATCAAGCAGTACTGTTGCATGCCGATGATATTCCGCTCAAACAAGCGGCAGCAGCATTGGAAATCTACAAGCTGCAAATCTGTCATTATTTCACTGTTGATGACCTCAACTTTTTACACCGTGGAGGACGGGTGTCCAAGGCGTCCGCTGTGGTTGGTTCCATGCTCGGGATCAAACCGATTTTGCATGTTGATGGGTTTGGAAAACTCATTCCAATCGGCAAAGTCCGTGGTAGAAAAGCGGCACTGGATCATCTCATCATAAAAATGGAAAAAAAGATGTTGGCAGAGCGCAACGACATCGTCTTTATCTCCCACGGGGATTGCCTGTCCGATGCACAATATGTGGCCTCAGTGATCAAGCAAAAATTCGGCATCCAAAGCCACCTCATCAATCATGTCGGCCCCACCATCGGTGCACACTCCGGCCCCGGCACCATTGCTTTGTTCTTTGTCGGCGACCTACGTGGCGAATAACACCTACGCTTTTAGCCTTCCTTCTATTCGGTGAAGAAAACGCGTTTTCCACTGCGTCAAAAGCAGTGGCGTTTGACGCATCCCCCTTCAGATCCAATTGCCGTCAAACAACCATCTAGTATCTATATTGAAGGGATTGATGTTTCATCAATCCCTTCTACCGTCAAAAAACATAACCGAAAAACCAGTGCGCAATTTTGCTCACTGGTTTTTCTTTTTACTGCTAAAATGATACCGATATTTTCATACTCTATGCACGAAACCGCTCAATCATTTCTGTTTGTAGGCTCAAAGGCAAATCCACAAAGTGTGCGCTTACCCCCCATAAACGTACAATCAAATCCTTATAATGCGCAGGTTCCAATTGTGCTCGTTCCAACTCACGCACATCCAAGACATTCGGTTGGTGTTGTAATCCGCCTTCAACAAAATACCCATCCAGCAAATCCATGAATATTTGTGCCCCTTGATTGCCTTCAAAATTGCTGGCAAAATAGTTGACCATGATGCAGTAATTCCACTGTACCAATTTCGCATCAATCTTTGTCCCCGATCTCAATGCCGCAGTGGGTCCTTGTTGCATGGTACCACTTTGCGGGGTTAACGTAACCGCTGTCGGTGTCCAAGCCTTTCTTCCCTCTGGCGTTGCCATCAACCCCTTACCGGTAGTGACCGGATGTGCTTGATGGATCCCTGCCAAATGTTTTCCACCTGACACCGTTTCATATTTCATGATTTCTCGCAAACCAAATTCTAAAATGTCCTTGGCAATTCCATCGACCTCATCGTCATCATTGCCCCATTTAGGTGCGTTCCAAAGGGTTTTGCGAAGAAGTTCCGCCCCCTCATAATTGTGTTTACAGGCCGCTACCACATCTTTTAAACTAAATTGCCGTTGCTCATAGACCACCTTTTTGATCGCAGCAAGGGCATTGACACATTCGGTGGCTGTACCAAGAATGGCTCCCTTATTTTTGTCTTCATACCCCTCCTGTGTCAAATCGAACGCAGTTTCAATGCAACCATGATACAACCCACTCAAATAAGGCAACGGGGACATCAAACTTCTCCCTCCCCAATCAATTGGTGCTTGGTTTTGCTTCACCTTTTCAAAAAAAGCCTCTTTATCTCCGTCACGGTAGGTAAGCATTGCGGTATGAGCTTGGTTAAAACAGGTTATCTGATCCTTAATTTGTGCCGCAAGATACGCCTTATAGTCCTCATACAATGCTTCAAAAGTTGGATAATCATGGTTTTTTAGCAATAACTCCATCAGTAAATTAGCCATTGGTAAACTGGCACTGACAAAATATTCCCCCACACCCGGAATGTTGATGTCCTGACACAGGTCAAACGCATAGCACCGTGCCCATTGTGGTTTGATGCCGGCATCGATGAGGTTTTGCACAAATTGATCATCATTATAATAGGAAATAAAGTTGCATCCTGTAACGGTCAGTTCAGCAGCCCTTTCTATAAAGGCACGTGGATTTTTGCTGCTGATGCGTAAATTAAATTCAGGATCCGGCAATCGCACTTGGTCAATTGCCTCCAAAAACAGCATGGTCACACGGCTGACTGCACTTTCACCATTTTCTAACACACCACCAAGTGTTGCAACCATTTGTGCCGCATATTTGTTTAAATAGGTATCCACCAAATCCGTTTGGTCATACATTTTCAGGAGTAAACAAGCCAAAATTTGCTCTATTTCTTCGTCGCTTTCCTGTGTCACATAAGGGTTCAACAACACATCTAGCCGACCAAAGCAAATAAATTCAAAACTTTCAATGATGCTCACCAAATGTCCCATATACAGCAGCTGCACTGCTTGCACAAAGTTTTTCGGTGGATCTTGACTGACTACGCGACAGTTGGTTTCAATGGTGCGATATTCTTGCTCTTGTATCGGGTCAGTTTCCTTTTCCGCCAAGTCAGCGGCATGTTCAGCATAGCGCAACAATAAATTTTGCAACCCTTGATAGGCGATTGCCACACTCTTTAAAAAACAAACTTGATCTTCTGATAATGTCGGATCGCCAAGACGAGTCTCCACGGATTGCAGAATTCCGCCCACACCCTTCTCTAACAATATAGAAAAATCAGGGGTGTAGTGTGTTTTATTCAAATAACTCTGATCCTCTCCAAATAAAGCAATATCCTCTTGGTTGACATAAGGAACCCCACAAGCAGGGCGATAGGAAAACACGTCATGATCGTCGTGATTGTCATCATGTGGAGTCAACAGCGTTCTCGTACCGACAATCAACTCCTGCTTTCCGATGAATACCGGCATTTCGTCCAAAATCATTTTCAATGCGAGTGCTTTGCGTTCGGGTAGGCTATACGGTAGTTTGGCGGTCGACCATTCTGTCGGCAGTCCTTTACGTGCTTGCTTGTTTCTTCCACTAAGGGTTTCTTCTCTTAAAAAAGAGGTACGCTGAGTCAACATAAAAATTCTCCTTTTTTTCAATTGACGGTAATTCCATAAGAGATAAAAATCTGTTTGAATTCTGCTAGCTTTTGCTGTGTGATTTTTTCCTGCGATCGGTATTGATATTCATATCCAAGCGTTTGATATTTACTACTACCAAGCCCATGATACGGAATCAAGGTGATTGGCAGAGGTTTTCCAAGCGTTTTGACAAAGCGTGCCACCACATTCATTTGTGCAGGGTCATCGTTGACCGTTGGGATGATGGGTAGACGAAGCCAGATGTTCTCCGTCCTTGTCACCAATTTTTTCAGATTTTCTAAAATCAACCAATTGTCCACACCGGTGAAATGTTTGTGGGTAGCCCCATCCATGATTTTCAGATCGTAGAGATATAAATCACAATAAGGAAGCGTTTTTTCAAATGCCTCAAAAGGCACATAACCACTGGTATCAATTGCTGTGTGTAACCCTTGTTCTTTGCAACGCGCCAGCATATTTACCACAAAATCAGCTTGTGTCAAACATTCTCCACCTGAAAAGGTGACGCCACCATCATGACGATAGAATGGTTTGTCCTTTAAAATGTGTTGTAACAGTGCCTCTTCCCCGATTTTTGTACCACACACCTGCAATGCCCCCACAGGACAATTGGCAACATCTGCCAATGTTTTTTGACCGCAACGACCACAACCAATGCACTCATTTTGCAAAAATTTTACCTGTGGGTGATACGACAACCCCTCCGGATTGTGACACCATATACAGGATAATGGACATCCTTTTAAAAACACCGTCGTGCGTATTCCGGGCCCATCATGCACCGAAAAACGCTGAATATCAAAAATCAACCCTTGCATGCTCATCTCCTATAGTGCCAATCGGTAAATTTCATACGCTTCTTCACGTGTAATTGCTGGAATGCTGGCAAGCGTACCATCTGAAGAGAAGGAAACCTCCACCACCCCTTGTGTCAATCGTTCCAAGTCCGCCTCTGTACAGCCAAATGCACCAATTCTTGTTTGTACACCAAGCGACTGGATATACTTTTCCAATTGATCAGCAGCGTTGAGTAGATCTTCCGTTCCGTAAAATTCTTTGGCAAATTTCACGAATCGTTGATTGTTTGAATGTGTTGCAAAAAAGCGCATCCATGCCAAAATCATGCAGGCAAGTGTTGCACCATGCGTTGCGCCAAAATGTGACGACAGCACATGCCCCATTTGGTGCATTGGTGTCCACCCTTGCACCCCTGTAGTCAGCCATCCATTTAGGGCGACCGTAGCAGAAAACTGCATCACTCCACGTAGTTGTACATTGGTCGGTTCTGCCAAAACCTTTGGCAAGTTCTCATAGAGCGTTTTGATCACACCCAGCTGTAGATTGCTTTGTAAATCAATGTTTCCAAAAGTTTCCTCATTGCTAAATAAAAATGGTTCCAGCGCATGACTGATTGCATCTACGCCACCGCAAGCAGTTTGATAGGCCGGTAGCGTTTGCGTCAACGTAGGATCTAAAATTGAAATGACAGGGTACAAACAAGAAGGTTCCCAAACATAGCTTTTACGATTGGTTTCATCGTCGGTGATGACAGCGGTCGGGTTCATTTCGCTGGCCGTCGCCGGCAAGGTCGGAACCATCACCAATGGCAAGGCGTTTTGGGGCGGTATTTGATCATCCACTGCATGACTAAATTTGATCATTTTTTTCAACTCATGCGGATAAACAATGCCTGCCGCAACGACCTTTGCCAAGTCCATTGCTGAACCACCACCTACCCCAATGACAAAGTCTACCTGATGTTGTTTACCATAGGCAATCCCTTTTTGAGCTTCACTCAATTTGGGATTTGCCGTTGCCACAAAGCAATTGACCGCATCTATCCCTTGCGTTCGCAATGATGCATGAATGCGTTCAAACAAATCCCCATAGAACCCCACTTCGGTGTAAGAAATAATCAATGCCTTTTTCCCTATTTCTTGACAAAGTTTTCCTACACGTACCAATTCTCCCGCACCAAATACGACACGAACGGGTGTATACAATTCAAAGTTTAACATATTTCCTACTCCTTATTCTTTGTCCATTTGATAAAACTCTTCGCCAATTTCAGATTGCAATTCCGCAATTTTAGAAAACAATGGCAATATCTTTTGATAGCGGCTGACTGCATCAGGGGGTGGTTTGATGCTGGTTTTTTCTTTGTGGAATTGTTTGACTATCGACCAATCTTCCCACAACCCAATCCCAACCGCTGCAACGGTTGCTGCTCCCAGACTGCCTGCATCCTCACCAATGTTTGTTTTGACAATTTCCTTGTTGTAAATTTCTGCAAAAAGTTGTCTCCAAAACATACTCTTCGCACCACCGCCCACCATCAACATTTCATTGCGCAATGTGGTATATTGTTCGAGTACATCCAGTGCCAAACGAAGATTAAAGCAGACCCCCTCCAGTGTCGCGCGAATCAAATCCGCTCTGGTATGGCGCAACGCCAATCCGGTAAAGCAACCACTCACATGAGCACTCTTATCCAGTCCGCTACCACCTGCAAGGGAAGGGTTGAAGATCAGTTTATGTGCACCAATCGGACTGCTTTTTGCAAGTTCATCCATACAATGGTAGCTGTTGCACTTCCCCTCTTCTTCTGCCTGTACGAGATCTTGACAAATGGTATCCCGCACCCACCGAAAACTATTTCCGGCTGAAAAAATAGAAGTGGCTGAAACGTATTTTCCCTCCAAGCAGTGCGCAAAGACATAGGGACGTTTTTCTACATTGATGATGGGTTTATCACTAGAGACGGCAATCCATGCAGAGCTGCCAAGGCTTGTGTATACATCACCATTGTCAATGCACGCTGCGCCCAACGCCATACACGCATTGTCCACCCCACCTGCACAAACTTTGGTTCTTTCACTCAAGCCCAATTCCACAGCAATGTTCGGCAAGACAGTCCCCAAAATGTGGGTACTGGGGTAAACTGTTGGCAATTTTTTCACATCCACACCACTTGCTTTGATATAGTCCGAAACATAACATTCCTCTTCCAAGGAATACACCCCACTACCGGACGCATAACTGCGGTCGGTGCAGAGTACCCCTGTCATTTTATAATTGATGTAATCTTTTGTCCCGATAAAGGATTGACACGCATCATACATTTCTCGCTTATGTTCTTTGTACCACATTATTTTAAAGATACTGTAAATTGGTGGTGGAAATCCGTTGCCTGTTGTGGTGTACCAATCTTCTTGAGGGATGATTTGAAAGAAGTTGTCGGCTTGTTTGGATGCACGATGGTCGCTCCAAATGGGTACAAATTCGCGCAGCAAACTGCCATCTTTTCCGATTGGCACCACACCTAAGCTATGCCCTGAAATGGCAAGCGCCAAAATATCCTCTTTGTCTACACTACTTTTTTGAAGCATTTTTTTGGTAGACACTTTGATGTTTTCCCACCAGTCTTCAGGACGTTGTTCATGCCACCCCTCTTTTGGGAAAAAAGTCTCACAGGAAGTGAAAGAATCCGCCACGCTCTGTCCGTTTTGATCAAACAAGCTCGCTTTTGTCCCTCCTGTGCCCAAATCATATGCAATGATGTACTTCATAACGCCACTCCTTAATAACAGTCCGTTTGCGACACCTCTAACTGTGTCCATTCTTTCCCGCTACGACTGTAGATTTCTTTCATAATATTGTCAATCGAAGAAAGCCCAATACCAAAACGTGTACACCCGGCCTCGACCATTGCGAGTAAGGTATCCAGTGTACGCACACCGCCCGCTGCTTTGATAAAAGCATCCTCTCCAACCACAGATTTGATGAGTTGAATCGTTTCCACCGTGGTAGGTTTATGCGCCCATCCGGTTCCTGTTTTCACAAAAGTGACTCCTGCTTTGACCGCTATTTCGGAGGCCTGTTTGATTTCATCGTCGGTGAGATAGGCAATTTCTAAAATGCTCTTCACCGGAAGACCCTCTGCCGTTTCGACAATCGCATGAATGTCATCATACACCAACTGATGTTTGCCACTTTTGAGTGCACCGACATTGATCACCATATCGATTTCATCTACCCCTGCGGCAATGTTTTCTTTCGCCGTGGCGATTTTAATGGTGGTGCTGCCTGCACCTGAAGGGAATCCCACTACACCACCTACTAAAATATCGCTTTCTTCTCTCAATTGATTCACTAAGTAAGGGGTGAAGCAGGGCATTGCAAACGTACAGATAAAGCGATGTTGTTTTGCCACCTGCACAATGCGGTCAATTTCTGCGATGGTGACGTCGGTACGCACCCCGCTTATGTCAATCATGCGTGGAATTTTCAATAAATCCATGTCCTTACACTCCATTTCCATTATCATGAAAGCCCCCAATAAAGCTAGTGGTAAAATCTAACTTTTTGGGGGCAATTTTTATACTTGTATATGATGTACGTCGATTGTCCCAGAAATTACGTTGATATACGGTTTGCCATCCTTTACCCCTGCCAATCCATACCCTGTGTCGGTCGATAGGAACGAGTCAAAATCGCCCTCCATTTTCGGGTTGATATACATTGTTTTGCTGTACGCATCATACCGAATCCCTGTGAAAGATTCAATCAGTGCATAAGACGCCATCGCTCTTGCATACCAATGCCCACATTCATACTCATCATACGGATTGCGTACACGTCCATTGTAACGTGCCCTTGTCGCTTTGACCAGTTGTAATCCTTTTTCCACTTCGCCGAACAGAATCAGGTGAGAGGCCACTTGGTATTCAATCCCCGTCCAAACCTCGTCACTGTATACAAATGGAAGTGCCGGCTTGTTGCCATTTGGCCAAGTACAAAGAAGCAAGCCCGATTCTTCACCTAAGCAATAGCCCGGTCGTTGTGGATTTGCATGTTCAAATAAATTTTCTTTAAAGTTATATTTGTAGATGCTATTGAGGTGTTGGTGAATTTTGTCTTCATCCGCAACAATGCCAAGCCCTGCAACTTGTGCCATCCAAAAGCCGAGAACACCATCCGAAATACAACCGGTACCGTATTGGTATTTTGGTCCATATTGATGGATCAGCGCAATGGCCTCTGCAGACATTGCATCGTTGAGTGCAACATCCCCCACATCCGGCAATTTTGCTTCTAATGTTTCCCATTCAACCTCATGGTAATAATACTCCCCGTTGTAAAGATGCTCTGCAAGGTATGCCACCCCTTTATCCTTCAACGCTTGATAACGAGAGACCTCTTTGCCTAAAACCGTGCCGATCTCTACCATTGCAGCCAATGCACCGATGTAAAACGAGCTACACATACCATCAGCACCCCAGAACTCAATGTCGTACGTGTTGTGGTGTGGCTCACGCAAAACGCCTTCTTCCTTTTTATCCCATGTGTGAATACAGTACTCTATAGAAGCTTGTGCTGCTTCCCAATACTGAGAAAGCCACGCAACATCGCCACAAATGGTAAAATCGCGATAGAGTTTGATAATGCCGCCAAGTTGTCCGTCAGAAGCTGCATGAAAATCATGTGCGGTCGCACCAATCGGCAAGGAAGCTCTAAAATTTTGATGCCCGTCTTCATTTTGAGAATCAATGTGTTCGGTTTCTCTCATCCCCCGTTCCAATTCAGGAAACAGGTGACAAATCGCTTGTGCATAATTCCACACATGTGTACAAGATCCGGCGCAACAACCGCCACTATCACAGCATCCTTCCCAGCACCATAATCTACCGTCTGTTTGTCGTAACACGGTTGGCGATTTTATGATGGTCAGATTTGCCGCAACGGCTTCTATGACTTCATCCGGCAACGTCATGCTATAAAACGTATCGCTAAACAATTTTGTCGCGGTGTACAAGCGCTCTCTATGTTCACTTGCAAATTGTTGCACTTCATCGATGCTTTTGAATTTTTTCGTATACCATGGTTTATATCGCTCCAAGGACAAATCTTTTTGTCCACAACAACAAGCACTGCATGCACTGTCTTTTTGATCCTCAAATTCATGACCCAAACGCAACGACGAGTCCGGCACATACCAAGTGCAGTTGACGACAACCGTCTTACTTTCACCCGGTTGTAGCGTAAATTCTACTGCAATACTTCCTCCCGGTACATTGGCCCCCGGTGTATTTTCAGTACCTTCATTCTCTTCTCTTGTTGCTTCTACTGCTCTGCCTGCTTCAATGTCATTCCAAAGCATGGTGAGGGTATCAAACCAGCCACCACGGAAGAGTGCGGTATTCACTTTGACTGTTTCATGATCGATGGTGGCACTGTAAAACCCTTCGTCCCATGGTTTGTTTTCTGTTTTGTCTTGACAAAGCACAAATCCATTGCTCTTCTTTTGCACACTTGCACCGGCAGGGGCAACCGACATAAAGTTCATCGAACTATAATAGTAGACTGCATCAATTGCTTCACTTGTCGTATTTTCAAAGGTATACTCCAAAAAAGCCATAGGATAACTGGAATCGTCCGCATTTGGTGGGGTAAACGGACTCCATGCTCTGAGCGAAGTTTTAAGAGGGAACCGATCATCTTGGAAGGCAATGTCCGCAAAAGGAAAGGTCGCCGTAAACGTCGCATCCTTAAATCTCGGCAAGCCGTAGGCTTTGCCCTGCAACCCATTTGCTTTTGTAATGTTTAGTTCATTGCCCGGCTTCCCTTGCAAGGGAGCCAAAGCACCGCCAAAAATTTTATATTTTGGCACTTGACTTTCGATGACACGGCTTTTATTTTGTTCACCCTTTACTGTAATTGCGGCAAATAGGCATGGTTCCAGATTGGTGTTTGGTGCATTGCGAATGGAAAAGGCAGAAAAAGAGCCATTCCCCTTAACATTAAACATCCCCGCACCAATGCCACCCAACGGAAACCCGATATAATTTAAGTCTTGCCCTGTAAATGTTCTGTTTTTCATCTTGTATTCCTACTTTCTCCTGTATTGCTTGCTAGCCTTTTACCCCTGTCAACGAAACCCCTTTTAAGAGTTGTTTAGAGAACACCAAGAAGATGGTTGTTGGCACTGCGAGTGACATGATAACCCCCGCAAGAATGACTGAAATACTACCGTCTCCCCGCATGCCGTTTAGAATGCGAATCCCCATTGGAATGGTCATTTGATCAAGGTCAGAAAGATAAATCAACGGACCCATAAAGTTGTTCCAAGAACCTAAGAAGCATTGTAATGTCGTGATAATCAATACCGGTTTTGACATCGGCAGAATGAGAGTCAAGTAAATCCGAATACGACCTGCGCCATCGATATATGCCGCTTCATCATAGCTTTTTGGAATGGTCATCATGAACTGTCTTTGTAGGAAAATAGAAATCGGTGCAATGACAGCTGGAAGTACCAGTGCAAAATAACTGCCGACCAAACCGAGTTCTCGCATAAACAAAAACACCGGAATCATCGTCGCTTGTCCCGGAATCATGACACCTGCAAGGAAGATGACAAAAATCAGGTTTCTTCCTTTGAATTCGATTCTCGAAAACGCATAGGAAGCCATCGAAGTCGCAAAAAAGTTTAGTATGACGGTGAGGATTGCAACGATGAAACTGTTTTGAATAAATACCGCAAAGGGCACTTCATTGAATACCTGTAAGTAGTTGCTGAACTGAAATTCCGTTGGAAAAAAGCTCGGCGGCAGTCTGAAAGAGTCTGCCGGTTGCCGCAAAGAGGTGGCAATCATCCAACCGAATGGCAGGAGCATGAGAATACACAGCACCAACAGACCAGCGCATAGCAGGTATTGTCCAATATTACGTTTGAATTTTTCCATACTGTCCCTCCTTTTTAATCGTAGCCGTAATTCACCCATTTATTTTGCATACTGAATTGGAAAATCGTGATCGCCAAAATAATGACAAAGAGCGAGAATGCCACCGTTGCACCGTAACCGATATTCATCGAATTGAAAGCGATTTCATAAATGTACATGGCAACTGATTTGGTTGCAGTACCCGGCCCCCCTTCGGTGAGCAAAAAGGGTTCATCAAAAATTTGAAAGACCCCAATGAAGTTTGTGATGATGACAAAAAAAGTGGTTGGTGTCAACAACGGCAAGGTGATGCGCCGAAACACGGTAAAACCAGAAGCACCGTCAATCTGTGCGGCTTCATAATAAACATCCGGGATATTGCGCAATCCAATAATATAATAAAGGAAGGTTGCCCGGAATGTTTCCGTAGGAGAGGTAAACATCTTGATATTCTTTAGAACCGGCAAATGCCGAGAACTTACAAGCATCGTCATAGCGGTCGGTGCCGCTCATGACAAACAGACCATCAATACCGAATACCGTTTTGGCTGTTTTATCTGCCGCACCGGGATAATATTGCAGTGCTGCTGCGGTAAAGTCGTTGGTGATATAGTTGCCCATGTACCATCTACCTGCGTACCCGATGCCAATATCGCCGTCAATCATCATTTGGGTGTAGTTTACATTTGGTTCAGGAATTGGTGCATAACCATATTTGTGAATGATGTCTTGCCATAATTGGAACACTTCTACCGACTCCGGCGCATTGATGGTGGCTTTGGTGTAGTCGTCATTGACAAACCCTTCCCCACCGTTTGCATAGATCCAACCTTCAAAGGCAAAGTAGCTGTTTGGTACCATGGTACCATATTGTGTCGTGCCATCATCTCTTTTTACCGTCAATTTTTCCAAGTAACCCAAGAAGTCTTCATGGGTCCAATCCGCTGTTGGAACTTCTAGCTCTGCAGCCTCTAACAAATTGGTGTTCAGATGGATCACACAGTTGTTCCAGCCCATTGGATAAGCGAGGTACTCACCGTCTACGGATAGTGCTTCTACGTGCGCAGGGTCATAGTTATCAGGCCCTAGCAGTTGTTCTTCGTATTCCGGATTTGCTTCAAGGAATGGGTTTAGCGGCATCCCAAGACCCATGTCGTGGAACATCTCAACCCCTTCGGTTGCAACCGTTGCAAGGTCCGGAGAATCGCCACCGGCAATCATGGTTTGTAGCTTGGTAAAGTATTCGCCCCAGCTAAAGTTGAGGCACAGTACCTCAATCGGAATGCCGGTTTCATCGGTAAATGGTTGTGCCGCTTCCAAGAATACTTCTTGGTTCGAGCCATCCGACAGTAAAACAACTTCCAAAGGATCACCCTCGCCGCCTTTGGTGGTATTTTCAACGCCGGTTGTTTGCTCCTCGGCTGCATCATCGCCGCCACTTGTATCTTCTGTCGTTTCTGTTGTACCGCCATCAGTAGGCGCACTGTCCCCCGCCGGTGCAGTAGCATTGCAAGCCACCAATGATGTTGCTAACATGCCGATCAGTAGTAAAGATGTTAATTTTTTCATAAGTACACAACCTTTCTTTTTTGTACAGCAGGCTTACTTACCCTTTGTTATTGACATTTTACTAAATATAATATAAAATGTGAATGGACATATTTTCGTTTTTTGGTAAATTTGTTGGTTTATCTATGAAAATTTATTGTATGACCACAAATTGCACACGCTAAGCGGTAAATTCCATGCTCTTTTTCAGGATATTTTTGTTCCAATCGACGATACCAATAGAAAGATTGTGCCACTATGAAATGCAAACAATTTGTCAAAAAATTTTTTCTGTTTTTTCAGCACACACGACTGACCATTCGCCTTCTTCTGTTTCTTGTTTTGTTTGTGTTGGTTTGTCTTCCTATGGCTATATTTTCTTTTCTCTCTATCAGTCTGTCGGAAAGCTCTGTCGCTGAAGCCATTAAAGCCAACAACACAGGTAATTTACAGTTGTTGGAGCAAAACTTTGAGACCATTTTTTCAGGTATCATCGACAATGCCATCTGTACCGCAGACCAACTACTGGCAGACGGCGCCCTCGAACAACTGTCCAATGACAACCAATATCTTGCAACATACCTTCAAGACAACTTTGACCGAAACGACTACATTCACAGCGCCAATGTCTATGTTTTAGAGACCAACTCCATTTATCACACCGATTCCTTTTTGGCCAATCGCAGCAGCTTTTTTAGTCGTTCCCTGTACAAGATGATTGATCGGCGCGATTCGATTATTTACCAGCTCACCTACTACGATCCAGAGGAGTGCTTTTGGGTAAGCAAACCCCACCGCATTCGCACTGATCCCATACCCATGTTTGGCCTTTCGTTTATTGTCCCCATCATTCAGCAGGAATCACAAGAGATCAAAGGGTATCTCAGCATGACGGTGGACTGTACCGCAATTATGCAGGACTTTACGTCCTTTTTTGACTTGCAAAACAATGACTTTATTTTCTACGATCGTTCTGATGCCGTGTTTTTATCCAATCGTACACACTATATGGATAGTGAAACCTTACAGTCCCTTGCCGGTTATTCCGGTGTATACATCAATCAAAACAGCAGTGACATCTATACCGTTGATGGTAATCGGGTGCTTATCACGAGTATGAACACCCACCTGTTCGACCTTTCCATCTTGATGACCACACCCTACTCTTTTGTTGAAAATTCCCTTTCACAAAATCAACAATCGGTTTTTTCAAGTCTCTTACTTGGCGTTGCACTGTCCCTATTTTTTTCCATTGTCGTTTCTTCCCTCTTCTCCCGCCCACTGCTCACCTTGAAACACAATATGGATCTGTTCGCACAGGGAGATTTATCCATCAAAAACAAATCTTTCGGCAACAACGAAATCGCCGATTTGAGCAACAGTTTCAACCGCATGACCGACGAAATCGTACAACTGCTACGCAATTTGGACAGCCAAAAGGCATTTGCAGAAAACTACCGACTGCGCCTCATCAACGAACAAACAAATCCACATTTTCTATACAACGTATTGGAAATGATCAGCAGTTTGATTCACTTGGAAATGTGCGAGGAAGCGAATGTTGCCATTCACAGACTCGGACGATTTTACCGCACTTCACTGAGTGATGGTGCAGATTTGGTAGCTGTTTCCGCTGAAGTTCAAAATCTCAAAGATTATTTGTTTTTGCAAAAAATGCGATACGATGATCTTTTTGACGTATCTCTTGAAGTGGATCCTGCCGTTGAAAACTGCCTCATACCAAAGTTGACGTTACAACCGCTTGCAGAAAACGCCATCTACCACGGGATGCGCAAAAAAAGAAGCAAGTCACAGCTTTGCATCAAGGTGTATGCCAAAGATGAACGCCTCTTTATTTCGGTATGGGACAACGGTGTCGGGATGAGTCAAGAGAAAGTAAAGGAACTGCTAAACCTCCAGTATGTAGCTCAATTATCCAATCACTTTGGCATTTCTTCCATTGTGCATCGATTGAACTACCACTACAATTATAAGGTTTCTTTGCACATTGAAAGTGAAGAACAAAAATTCACCCATATAGCGTTAAGTGTTCCAATCACCACCAATAATCAACTGACGGAGTGTGATTCAAATTGAGTAATTATAAAGTTGTCGTCCTTGACGATGAACTGTTTTTCAGAAAGTTTGTGATCAAAACCCTGACCACAGAAGCACAAGCGTTGTCCATTGAAGTGGTTGGAGAAGCGGCCAACGGGGAGGATGGTTTGGCATTGATCAAAGCCACCAGTCCGGATTTGGTACTTGTCGACATCAACATGCCTTTTATGGACGGATTGGCGCTCATTCAAGAGGTGCGTCGTTTGGAGATGAATTGTTCCTTCATCATCATTTCCGGCTATGCGGAATTTGAGTATGCAAGGCGTGCGCTGACCTTTGGTGTGCTCAACTATTTGCTCAAACCAATCAAAAAAGAACACCTGCTCGACTGTGTGCGTGATGTTTTGCCCAACCAGGAAACCTCAGACGAGTTTGCCGCTGTCACCAATCAGGTTATTCTGTTCATTGACAAAAATCTGAGCAACCGTGAATTGACGGTGCAATCCATTGCAGAGCAACTGCATTTCAATTACAGCTACCTCTGCACTATTTTTAAGCGTGATACCGATTTGTCCGTCAATGAATACATTGTCAAAAAGCGCATGAATAAGGCCAAATCGCTATTTCAGCAAGGCAGTTGTAATATCGGACTGGTGGCACAACAACTGGGATTTGTGGATTGCTCTTATTTCAGCAAAATTTTCAAACGCACCAATGGTGTCACGCCAACGGAGTACATCCGCACGCTTTCCGTACAATAGAATGCAAGACCACTGTTTTCGGTATTTTAACTTGAAAAACAGTGGTCTTTTTATTTTTTTTAGAATTTTTTTGAAAAAAACAATTGACAACTTATGTGACAAGTGCTATCATGCTAGCATAATAAGCATGTTTTACCAACGTGCTAAAAAAGGAGATTCGTTATGTTACAAGAATTGTCGAAAATCAAACCAGCAAAGTCTCGTAGCATTAGTCCCGAAAACTTTACAGGTGCAGAAGGAAATGGCGGCAGTGCACTTACGGGCACCGGGGCTGGCTGTGCACGCGAATTGGGCGTGGGATTTAAAGTCTCTCCAAGCATTGAAGTCAAACCCGCCGAAACCTTTGTCCTAGGTGAAATTGAAGGACCCGGTTGCATTCAAAGTATCTGGTTGACCACCACATACATCGGCAAAAACTTTATCCTGCGTATTTACTGGGATGATCAAACCATTCCTTCGGTCGAGTGTCCTGTCAGTGACTTTTTCGGCTGTGGTTGGACGGATATGGAAGCGTCTTTTCCCACGCCTACCCCACGTCTTAATTCCGCTCTGATTGCTGTAAACCCCAACAACGGTTTAAACTGCTATTTTCCAATGCCATTTCAAAAAAAATGTCGTATGACCTTAGAAAATCGCACCTTAGAAACCAAAACGGTCTATTATCAAATCAACTACGAATTGCGTGAAGTGCTTCCAAGTGAAGGTTATTTCCATGCACAGCATCGGCACACCCCTATCGTTCCCCATGCTGATGTGCATACCATTTTAGACGGTGTTTGCGGAGAAGGACAATACATTGGTACCATGATGTTCATTGGATTGAATGGCGCCAATGGCTAGTGGGGTGAGGGCGAAGCAAAATTTTTCATCGACGAAGATACCACCTATCCCACCATCTGCACCACCGGTACCGAGGATTACTTTGGAGGAGCATGGAACTGGGATATCAACAGAAGCTATGTCACCTACGACAGCCTTTATTGCGGTATGCACCAAATTGTACAACCCGATGGCTTATACCGCTCGCAACAGCGTTTTTCAAGGAAACACACATCTCTTTGGTATCAACACCCCCTATCCTGACGAGGATAAACAACTCTACTTGTACCATCCCTATCTGTCACACGTCATCAAGAAAAAAGGTAGTGACACATGGGAGTTTGTCGGATTCGCACTGAATGAATGCGGTAAGAGCGACTATCTCGGTGCACCCTTTGTTGTTTGGTGTGAAGAGCAAGCACAGTATATCATGCTCTTTGAATCTATGTTGGACGGAAAACGTGCACTTGAACTGGCAGTCTCAAAGGATTTGTTCGAATGGCACCGAAAAAGAGAATCCATACTGACCGACCTTGCCTATACAAAACGTGACCCTTGCATCCGAAAAGAGGGTGCCACCTACCAGATTTTTCTCTGCAATCCCAAACAAGATGGTTCGACAATCAGTGTTGTAGAAACAAGCGATTTTGAACATTTTGATTGTTACGACTGCCTACATATCGAGGATGGCTCAGATTATGGAGGTATTGAATCACCTTTTGTACACAAACGAAATGGTCTTTACTATCTTTTTTTCAGCTACGCACATCGCAGTTATGACGAAACGCTTGTGCTGGTCTCCAAAGATCATCATCAGTTTTGCATGAAAAATTGCATCACCACGCTGCACGGTCATGCCGGTGAACTTGCAACCATTGACGGCGAAGAATATCTCTCGTCTT
>CAYJIM010000018.1:0-35266 GCA_964370215.1 uncultured Oscillospiraceae bacterium | reverse complement strand
AAGCCTTCGCAACATCCGCGAATCGACTCCTGTCGGGTGTCATCAAATATGATATGCAGGACGGCGACAAAGCGCGCCGTTCTCTCTTCTTTTGGTACCGTTTTCAACTGTTCCAGTAAGTAGGTATTGCGTTCTTGATCGGTGGACAGTCCACCATATCTTGCAGAATACACCCCCGGCGCACCGTTTAGGGCATCCACTTCCAAACCGGAATCATCGGCAATGGTGGAAATCCCAGTCGCATTGTAGAGGGCAACCGCTTTCAAAGCGGCATTCTCTTCAAAGGTAGTGCCGGTTTCCTCCACATCGATGTCGACCGACACGTCCGCCATCGACAGCACTTGGTGTCCCAGCGGCTCCAGTATACGGCGAAACTCTTTGAGCTTTCCTTCATTTTTGGTGGCAAGCAACCACTTCATACAGACACCTCTTTTCTCTAGTCAAACAGTGCATCAACAAATGCGGTCGGCACAAACGGCTGTAGATCGTCGAGTTGTTCGCCAACCCCGATGTATTTGACCGGCAGATCCAGCTCCTGTTTGATGGCGATGACAATGCCACCACGTGCAGTACCGTCGAGCTTTGTCAGCACAATGCCGGTGATCCCTGCCGCTTCTTTGAACTGTCTTGCTTGGTTGACGGCATTTTGCCCTGTCGTCGCGTCCAGTACAAGCAACACTTCACGGTCGCACCCTTCCAATTCACGGTCGATGACACGACCGATTTTGGCAAGTTCGTCCATCAAATGCTTTTTGTTGTGCAGTCTTCCTGCCGTATCACAGATAATGACATCCGCACCACGGGATTTACCGGCATTGATGGCATCGTACACCACCGCCGCAGGGTCTGCCCCCTCTTTGTGCTTGATCATCGGTACCCCTGCACGCTCACTCCAGATGCCCAACTGGTCAATGGCGGCGGCACGAAAGGTATCTGCCGCACCGAGAATGACCTGTTTGCCTTGACTTTTGAGGTGGGCGGCAAGTTTGCCGATGGTGGTGGTTTTACCAACCCCATTCACCCCAATGACCAAAATGAGGGAGGGTTTTGTGTGAAGACTCAGTTCCTCTCCCCCCGTCAACATCTCGGCAATGATTTCTTTGAGCAGTCCCATAATGGCATCCGGATTGGTCTCCCCCGTCTGCTTGACTTTGGCACGCAAGCGATCACAAATTTCAGTGGAGGTCGAAACCCCTATATCCGCCATGATGAGGGTTTCTTCCAATTCCTCAAAAAAGTTCTCGTCAATTTTTGTAAAGGAATGGATGAGGGTTTCCACCTGCTTGATCATCGATTCCTTTGTCTTTTTCAATCCATCTCTAATCTTATCAAAAAAGCCCATCTGCCTGCCTCCTCACTAATTTAGCTGATCGCCGAATTGTTTTTCAATTTCACTGACCTGTAATTGCAGTAGTTTGGAAATGCCTTCTTGCTGCATCGTCACCCCATAAAGGGTGTCTGCTTCCTCCATCGTCCCACGACGGTGGGTAATGGTGATAAACTGCGTGCGTTCGGTCATGCGTCTCAAATAGGTCGCATATTTGGAGACGTTGACATCATCCAAAGCTGCCTCAATTTCATCCAACACACAAAACGGTGAAGGGCGTACCTGTAGGATCGCAAAATAGATGGCGATCGCCACAAATGCCTGTTCCCCACCCGACAGTGAAGTCAGGTTTTTGATGATCTTACCGGGTGGTTCGACCTTGATTTCAATGCCGCAAGTCAGCGGTTCTTCCGGATCGGTCAACGACAACGTCGCCCGACCGCCACCGAACAACTGAACAAAAATCTCTTGAAAATGCCCGTTGATGCGATGAAACTGTTCGAGGAATAGGGTGGACATCTGTGCGGTCAATTCCGCAATCATTTTGAGCAGTTGTCCCCTTGCTTTTTCAGCATCCGCCACCTGTGTCGACAAAAACTCATACCGCTCCGACACTTCGGCATATTCTTCAATCGCTGCCACATTGACGTTGCCGAGAGCACGAATCTGCCCTTTCAAGGATGCCAATTGTTTGTTGGCATCTGCTGTATCGGTCAACACAGTGCGGTATTCCTCCGCCTCTGCCTTGGTCAATTCATATTCATCCCACAACTTTCGGATGACATCGTCGTACTGCTTTTGTAGTCCTGCACGCTTTTCGTCAAAGCGGGTCATCTCTTGACTCAAGCGCTCCAACCGCACCGAATCGTCTCTCTCTTGGTCACGCAGACGATTGGTTTGTCCTTCACAGTCGGTGCGCTTTTGCTGTAGTGCCGTTGTTTCAGCGGCAATCTCTTCCATCCGTTTGCGACAAGTAGCCGCACGCTGTTCAGTCTCTGCCAACACGGTTTGTAACTCGACTTCCTTTTCAGAAAGGGTGGTCTGTTTTTCAGATAGGTATTGCTGTTGCTGGTGTAGATTTTCATGTCGTCCTTGGAATTCACGCAGACGCTGTTTGCGGTTTTCCAAATCCTTTTGCTGTTCCAGTTGTTGTAAGCGAAACTCGGTCAGCTGTTCGTTGCAGCGTTGCAACGTCGTTTCCACCGCCGATTGTTCCCCTTCCATCTGCACCAGTGCCTCTTTGCAAGCCTCTAACCGGACAGCGGCAGTCTCGGCTTGTTCTTTTGCCTGCTGTTGCCCTCGACGATTGTCGGCAATGCGTGTTTCAAATGCATCCAACTCCTCTTTCATCGCCGTGAGGAGGGTGTTTTGTTGTTCCACCAACAGCGCCAGACGTTTCTGCTCCGATTCACAACGAATACGATCCTCCGACACCACCTGCAGTTCACTTTCCACCCCGACCACTTCGGCCTGCTCTTTGGCCTTGATCGCCTGTAGATCCGCCTGATCCACTTCCAATGCTTTCATCTTCTCTTGCAGAGCAAGGCGTTCCTTTTGCAGCGTGAGGATTTCGGTTTTTCTGCTGAAAAATCCCTGCGAGCGATTTTTCGAGCCCCCCGACATCGAGCCCCCTGCATTGACCACCTGACCATCCAGTGTGACGATGCGAAATTGGTAGTTGTTTTGCTTTGCAATGACGACTGCCGCGTCGAGATCCTCGACAATGACAATGCGTCCGAGCAAAAATTCCATCACAGGTTTGAGTTTTGAATCAAAGGTGACAAGGTCACAGGCAAGTGCCACATACCCCGACTGATCCTCCAAACGGTTGTTTTGCAGGCGTTTGCCCTTCACTGCCGACAACGGTAAAAAGGTGGCACGACCGGCATTCTTACTCTGCAAAAAACGAATGGCGGCTTTCCCGTGCTGTTCTGCTTCGACAATGATATGCTGCAAACTCCCACCCAATGCCGTTTCGATGGCGACATTGTAGTCGGCAGGAACGGTCATGAGCTGTGAAACCGTGCCCAGAATACCGGAAAGCGATCCTTGCTTGCCGCATTTCAACACCTGCTTGACGCTGTGGACATAGCCTTCCATGCTGTTTTCCATATCCTGCAACATCGCCGCACGCTGTTCTTTTTCCTTGATGGCAAGGGACAGTTGGTGCCCCTTTTGCAGCAGCTCATCCTGCTGTTGTTGCAGGCGTGCCCCCTTCAACTGATGTCCTTGTAACATATTTTTGAGGGTTTGTTGCTTTTCCGCTAGGGTTTTCAAGAAGTCTGTCGCTTCCCTCCCATCCGCTTTTGCGGCTTCCAGTAGCGCCTGTTGATCACCATACTGGGCTTTGTTTTGGGTAAAGCGTTCACACTCCTGTACTTCCTGTTGTTGCAATTGCAGGTAGGCCAATTCCTGATTGGACTTCTCGATCATATAGCTGTTGAGTTCAGCCGTCAGCGCCTGATGGCGGTCGTCACTATCACCGTTTTGTGCCAACAACTGCTGTAACTTTTCTTCCAGTTCTCTTTTCTGCACTTCGGTGTCAGAAAGGGTCGTTTCCATCTCCTTGACATCCGCTTCATGCGCCTGTACCGTCTGTAAAAATTCTTCCGAGGACTGCAACAATACCGCCAACTGTTCGGCAACCTGTGCTTGATCCTCTTTGCTGTGCTGTTGCTCATTTTGCAGTACCGCAATTTCAGCAGAACAGGTGACCAGTGTTTCCTCCAGCGTTTGTTTTTCTCGGGCTAAGGTGTCCATCGAAACCAACGCCTGTTGCATCTGCTCATAGACCGTCGCAATTTGCGCTTCCATCGAAGCGACCTGTGCTTCCAATTCAGTATGCTCCAATTTTCTGGCTAAAATGCGGTCTTCTTCATCTTTGATCTGGCGATTGGCGGATTCCAACGTGCCCATCCAAAGGGAGATTTCCAACTCTTTTCGCTCCCCTGCCAACACCAGAAACTGTTTTGCTTTTTCTGATTGGGTTTTGAGCGGTCCGACACGGGATTCCAATTCCTGCACAATATCACGCAAACGAACGAGATTCTCTTCTGCTTGATTTAATTTTTTCTGTGCTTCGTTTTTTCTGGCACGGAATTTTGAAATGCCTGCCGCCTCTTCAAAGATCATGCGGCGCTCATCACTTTTGGACTGGACAATTTCTGCAATACGTCCCTGTCCGACCATGGCATACCCGTCTTTGCCAAGACCGGTATCCATCAGCAATTGGTGCACATCTTTGAGGCGCACACTCGCCCCATTGATGCGGTATTCGCTGTCCCCCGAACGGTTGTAGCGACGGGTGATGACGACTTCGTCATGATCGACCGACAGGACACGGTCACTGTTGTCGATGCCCAAAGATACTTCTGCATACCCTTGTTGTTTGCGGCTTTTGGTGCCGTTGAAAATGACATCCTCCATGTTGCTCCCACGCAGGGTCTTGCTGGACTGCTCCCCCATGACCCAACGAAGGGCATCACTGAGGTTGCTTTTCCCACTCCCATTGGGGCCAACAACGGCAGTCAATCCCCCATTGAAGGTGATCCTTGTTTTATCGGCAAAGGACTTAAAGCCGTGTATTTCCAAAAATTTAAGTACCAAGCCGGCACCTCCATCTATCTATCTATCATGTTTGCCATGCAATCTGCAATTGCCCTGGGGACAGGGTCGTTGCCGTTTTCACCTGCACCACAACCGAAAAACGCTGTTGTAGTCGCAGGATATTTTCTCTTTTTTGTCCGATCATCTTGGAACAATCGGGCGGCGCCACGGTGAGCGTCACCGTACTGCCCTGTATGCCGCACGTGAGGATTTGTTGTTCAGCTCGTCGGTAGTACCGCTCTGCCTCACACAGTTCACGAAACGCCGGATGGTAACAACCGGCCAGTAGATTGTCCGCCACCGCTTGCTCGGCATGTAGTCCTAGTTTGATAACCAACACCCCTGCCGCTTCAAATAGATCCAACAGAGTCGCACAGACCGGTACCGTCTCGGCGACCGTCGGTGGGGTGTATTCCCCTTGTAAAAACCATGTCGCCAAATCGGTATGAGGTAGTACCACCGTCGGGTAGATGCGCACCGTTTGCGGTTGTAATACGATGAGCTTTTGAGCGGTTTCGATACTCTTTTCAGCGCTGTCCCCTTTGAGCCCTGTCATCATCTGTAGTCCCAAAGAAAACCCGTATTCCTTGATTAGCTTTGCCGCTTTCACCACATCTTCTACGGTGTGACCACGATGATTTTCTAGCAACACTCCATCATCCATACTCTGTGCACCCAGTTCAATGGCGGTCACAGGATATTTTTTTAATAAATCAAGGGTTTCTTTGTCAATTGCATCCGGTCTGGTCGACAGCCGAATCCCCTGCAAGCCGTATTGTCGGATGGCATCGGTCGCCACTGTCAAGTATTGTGCTTGTAGCGTGGGGTCAAGGGCAGTAAAACTGCCACCAAAAAAAGCCACTTCGGTGTGCTGTGAATCTTTGAGCATCGGTACAGCTTTGTGCAGTAGCTGTGCAACTTCTTGTGGTGTGGGAGGCTGTTCCGCTGCGGTAATGTGCTGTTGATTGCAAAACGAGCATTGATGTCTACAACCGAGGTGTGGTAAAAACACCCCGATGTTGCTATGTTTCATAGCCCATCAACGCCAATGCTTCTTTTGCAGCCACCTGCTCCGCCTGTTTTTTACTGCGTCCGACCCCAACACCGATGACATTGGAGTTGAGGCAAACCTGCACCGTAAAGGTTTTGTTGTGGTCAGGTCCCTGTTCGCCCACAATGACATAGTCGACCTTTTCTTCACGATTCTTTTGAATGATCTCCTGCAATGCCGTCTTGTAGTCGCTGACATAGGTCACCTTGTCGACATCCAATTCGGTTGGGATAAAACGCAAGACAAACGCCTTTGCAGCCGCCAAACCACCATCGAGATAGATGGAGGCAATGACCGCTTCAAACGCATCGGCAAGGATAGAGGGGCGCTCTCTCCCCCCGGTGTTTTCCTCCCCTTTGCCCAGATATAGAAATTTACCCAGTTGAATTTGTTTTGCAAACCCATAAAGGCTCTTCTCACAAACCAGATAGGCACGCAGTTTTGTCAATTCGCCCTCCGGTAGGTGGGTATAGTGTTCAAACAAATGCTGTGCGACGACAATCGACAGCACCGAATCCCCCAAAAACTCCAAACGCTGATTGTTGAGCCCTTGACCATGTTTGCCCTCATTGACATGGGACGAGTGGGTCAATGCCTCTCTCATCAAGCGGTGATTTTGGTAGATATATCCGATCGCTTCTTCAAACGCTCTCACGCTATGCCACCTCTATTCCGTTTCTTGTGTTTGTTGTCTCTTCGCTTTCTCTTTGGCACGCTGCGCTTCAATGACCTTTGCAATTTCGCCCGATACATCCTGCTTAACACAGTCTGCCGCCTGACGAATCGCATTTTGGATGGCGTACGCATCCGAACTGCCGTGTGCCTTGATGACCGGTTTTGCCGCCCCAATGAGTGGCGCACCGCCGTATTCGGTGTAGTCCAGTTTTTTGCGGAAGGCTTTGAGGGCAGGTTTTAACAGCAAGGCCGCCATTTTACCGGCAACCGACCCCAAAAACATGGTTTTGAGCTCTCCCATCAAAAATTTTGCCAACCCCTCGGTGAGTTTTAACATGACATTGCCGGTAAACCCATCGGCAACAGCCACATCACAAACGCCGAGCGGAATGTCTCTCGCTTCCACATTGCCGACAAAGTTGACCTCCGCCTGTGAAAGTAGGGCGTGGCTATCCAGTTGCAACTGTCTGCCTTTGCTCTCTTCGGTGCCGATGTTGACCAGTCCAACCCGTGGGTTTTTGACCCCCATCACCTTTTCCATGTAAACGGCACCCATCATGCCGAATTGTTCGAGCATATCGGGACGACAGTCGACATTGGCACCCCCATCCAGCAGAAGGTAACATCCTCCTTTGCAGGGAATGACCGTGGCAATGGTCGGTCGTTTGACCCCTTTGATCCGTCTGACAATCAAGGAGGCCCCTACCACAATCGCACCGGTAGAACCGGCACTGACCACAGCGTCCGCTTTGCCATCTCGCACCAAACCAAAGGCCACCGCCATAGAGGACTGGGCGTGTTCCTTGACAAGGCTTGTCGGTTCATCACAGATGTCAATGACGTCCGTGGTGTGCACAATGGTAATACCGGTGAGGTCAATGCCATGTTCCTCGGCCGTCTTTTTTAAGATTTCTTCGTCTCCGGTGATCATCACCTCAACCCCGTAAGCGGCACAGGCCTGTGCTGCCCCTTGTAACGGGACGAGCGGTGCGTGATCTCCGCCGAATCCATCAATTGCTATTTTCATGATTGTTCCTCTTCCTGTTGGTCGGTGGCAGTCCATGCTACTCCGATGTCATCCAACGCTTGTTTTGTCGCTTGATATCCCCTTGTTGCCAAACAGAGGTAACGCTCCTGCTTGCCTTTGACCACGGTATCCAGTGGCGGTAAAATGCCCATGTTACAACCCATCGGCTGAAAGGTTTCTACCGACTCATCGCTGATATAACGACAAAGTGCACCGAGCATACAACAGTCAGGCAGTTGTGCCAACGGCAGGTTTTGCAGCCGTCTTGCCAATTGAAAGCCTGCGAGCATCCCGCTCGCCGCCGATTCTAAGTACCCCTCTACCCCTGTCATTTGTCCTGCAAAGAAAAGATTTTTTCTTGTGCGCAGTTCAAAATTTTCGGTCAATAAGCGAGGGCTATCCAAAAAGGTGTTGCGGTGCATCACCCCATATCGTAAAAAGTCTGCATTTTCTAGTCCCGGAATGAGCGAAAAGACACGCTTTTGCTCCCCCCATGTCAAGTTGGTCTGAAAGCCCACGAGATTGTACATCGTCGCCGCACGGTTTTCTTTGCGCAGTTGCACCACCGCCCACGGGCGATGACCGGTGCGTGGGTCACGAAGTCCCACCGGTTTCAACGGGCCGAATCGCAGGGTGTCCGCCCCACGCTTTGCCATCACTTCAATCGGCATACAACCTTCATAGACACGAAAATCACGTTTGTCAATTTCCTTCAACGGTGCAGACTGGGCATTGATGAGGGCATCGTAAAACACCTCATACTCCTCTTTGTTCATCGGGCAGTTGAGATAATCGTCAGCGTCACCTCGTCCGTAACGGGAGGCAGCGAAAATGACCGAGCGATCCAAACTTTCGGCATCGACAATCGGTGCCGCCGCATCGAAAAAGCTCAATCCTTTTTGTTCCACCAGTCTGACAATGTCTTCCGCCAAACGGTCAGCGGTCAAAGGTCCTGTTGCCACCACGACAATGCCATCCGGAATGGCCGTCAACTCCTCCCCATATACCGTGATATTGGGGTGGTTTTTGATCTTTTCGGTGATGTAATCGGAAAACTCGGTGCGGTTGACCGCCAAGGCACCCCCTGCCGGTACCGCTGTGGCATCCGCCGCTTCCATGATGAGTGAGTCGAACAAACGCATTTCATGTTTGAGCATCCCTGCCGCCGACCCCAACCGTGCCGCTTTCAAGGAGTTGGAGCAAACAAGCTCGGCAAAGCCGTCGTAATGATGGGCATCGGTACGGGTATGGGGTTTCATTTCATACAAATCCACACCGATTCCCTGTTTTGCCAACTGCCATGCCGCTTCACAACCGGCAAGACCGGCACCAATGACTGTGACACGCTGCATATTCGCTCCTCCTCTCTTATTTATCTTCTCTGCTGTATTCACAGCTTTCGTTGCTACAGTAAATTTTTGCCCCACGTCCTGCTTTTTTCAGCAAACTTTTGCCACAGCTTGGGCAATTTTCTGCCAACGGCAGATCCCAAGTCATAAAGTTACAGTCGGGGAAGTTGGCGCAACCGTAAAAGGTCTTGCCTTTTTTGGATTTTTGTTGCAACATCTTGCCGCCACATTTCGGGCAGAACCCTTCAGTCGACTTGACAATTTTCTTGGTGTTTTTACATTCCGGATAGCCGGGACATGCCAAAAACTTGCCAAAGCGCCCTGTTTTGACGATCATGTTGCGCCCACATTTGTCACACACTTCGTCGGTGACTTCATCCGGCAGGATGATTTTTTCATCCCCGATGTTCACTTCCGCCGCTTGAAGTTGGGCATCAAATCCTTGATAGAAATTGCGGATGGTATCTTTCCAATCCGCTGTCCCCTTTTCCACCTTATCCAAATCATTTTCCATGTTGGCGGTGAAGTCCACTTCTACCAATTGCCCGAAGTGTTGTTTCATGATACCGGTGACCGCTTCACCCAAACAGGTTGGCGCCAGTTGCTTGCCTTCCCGTTCGATATAGGTGCGTGCCAAAATGGTACTGATGGTCGGCGCATAGGTACTCGGACGACCGATCCCATTTTCTTCCAGTGTTTTGATGAGACTTGCCTCGGTATAGCGGGGTGGTGGTTGGGTAAAGTGCTGGGTACCACCCAAGTCTTCGAGTTTCAAGGTTTCCTCTTTTTGGAGTTTTGGCAGTCTGCCATCCTCTTTTTGCTCATCGTCTTTGCCTTCTTCGTACAGCACGGTAAAGCCGTCAAATTGTACGGTGTGTCCCGATGCGCGGAATTGATAGCCATTTGCATCAATCGCCACCTGTACTACATCCAACAGGCAATCCGCCATCTGGCTTGCCATAAAGCGTTCCCAGATCAGTTTGTACACTTTATATTGGTCGGCAGACAAACTCGGTTTTGCTTCCGCCGGTGTGATGGACGGGGTGGTGGGACGAATCGCCTCATGTCCGTCCTGTGCACTGGAACGGGATTTGAATACACGTTCCGTTTCCGGGATATAACGGTTGCCGTAACGACCGGTGATATATTCTTTCGCTGCGGATTTTGCCTCATCAGACAGACGGAGCGAGTCGGTTCTCATATAGGTGATCAACCCCAACGTGCCGTGCCCCTCTACGTCTACCCCTTCGTACAGTTCCTGTGCCGCCTGCATGGTACGTCTCGATTGGAAGCCCAATTTTCTGGAGGCTTCCTGTTGCAGGGTGGAGGTGATAAACGGTGGTGCCGGACGCTTTTTACGGGTGGACTGCTTGATGTCGGACACGACAAAGGCTGCCCCTTGAATCGCCTCCAACACCGCATCGGTTTCGGCTTGGTTGGCAAGTTCCATTTTACTGCCGTCTTTGCCGTAAAATTTTGCGGTAAAGGTACGTTGTTTTGCCGGAATGGTCGGATCGGTTTCGGTGCAGACAAGCGCCTCAATCGACCAGTATTCCTGTGGTACAAAGGCACGAATTTCCTCTTCACGGTCAACAATCAGGCAGACAACCACCGATTGTACACGACCAGCCGACAGCCCACTGCGAATTTTTCTCCATAAAAACGGGCTGAGCTTATATCCCACCAAACGGTCGACGATCCGACGGGTTTGTTGGGCATCGATGAGATCCATATCCAGTTTTCTACATTGATCCATCCCATTTTGAACACCGGCTTTGGTGATCTCATTAAAGGTCACACGGTATTGTTCTTCCAATGGAATATCCAACAGTTGTGCCAAATGCCACGAAATCGCTTCCCCTTCGCGGTCGGGGTCAGTCGCCAAGAAAATACTTTTGGCAAGTTTTGCCTCGGCTTTGAGCGCTTTGATGGTTTTGGATTGCGAACGAATATTGATGTATTGCGGATTGAAATCATCCTCAATATCCACCCCGAGCTTGCTTTTTGGCAAGTCACGGATGTGTCCCATCGACGCGATGACTTCATAGCCACGTCCCAAATATTTTTTGATGGTTTTTGCTTTTGCAGGGGACTCCACAATGACCAGCTTTTTGGTCGGCTTGGTTGCTTTTTTTGTTGTTTTCTTTTTGGTGGTCGTTTTTTTCGCCGCCGGTTTTTTGGCGGTTTTTGCGGCCGTGGTTTTTTCTTCGGCTACGGCCACTTTTGTTGTCTTTTCTTCCATTGCTCTTCACCTACATCATCTATATAAAATTAAATCAATTGTTTTTCTTCAAGCACTTTTTTCACAGCACGACTGCGTCGATACCGATTACCGGACAATGGGGCAACCCACCCCAACAATTCCAGTTCGGTCAACTCCCCCAGCAGTTGAAAGGCCGGTAGTGACAACAGTGCACTCAAATCGTCCACCGTCAGTTCCTCTTCTCTCAATGCGCTAACAATCGCCCTGCCCTCTTCAGAAAGGGCTAAAAATGCTTGTTTGTCTTGGTCGGTCGGCTGATCCGACGGCTTTTCCACCAAATCAAGGGCAGTACCCATGAAGTGTTTGACCGTCATCGCCACACGGCCGACAATTTTTTCTTCGTTTAACGTCTCCCGATAGGTTTGTAAATACGGGAATAGTACTTCTTTGACACGATAAACAGGTGTTGCGCCGTCCTCTAAAAACTGCATATTGCCCAGAAAGTGTGGATCATAAATATCTCTGGGTGGAAGACAGAACACCTCTTTACCTTGTTCCAGTGCGGCATTGACGGTATGCACCACACCACTTTTGAGTGGGGCTTCGCCTACCAGTACCACATCGCTGAGTCCTGCAATCAGTCGATTGCGCAGCGGTATATAGCTTTTGGTCTGTTCCGATGTCGGGGTATCTGGTGGCAATTCACTGCACACCACCCCACCGGCCGCCAACAGATCGGTTTTAATGTCGAGTGTTGCCGCAGGATAATCGACATTCACGCCACAGCAAAGCACCCCTACCGTGATTCCCTTTGCCTGCAAGCAGGCACGGTGTGCCGCCGCATCGATGCCAATGGCCATCCCACTCACCACAATTGCCCCAGCTTCTGCAAGTTCAGCGCTAAAATGGGCGGTCATGACAGCACCCCCTTCGGTGGGATAACGAGTACCCACCACCCCGACAGTAGCGTGCCGTGTAAAGTCAGGCAAATTTCCCCAATAGTATAACACCAAGGGTGGTGCATATACCTGACGAAGACAGTCTGGATAGCACGGATCATCAAAGCAGACAAAATCAATACCTGTTTCGGCACAGCGTGCTAAAATCTGCTCTGCTCTCGAAAATTTGCTGATCGACAGCTCACGAATCTCCTCGGCTGTCACCAGTCCCGTCTGTTCCAACTGCGCAGCATCCGCCTCTGCAATTGCCTTTGGGGTTTTGAGTTCTTCCAACAACAAATGTGGTGTCAGACTGCCGGGGCCAAAGGTTTCAGCAAGCCAAATCCAATATTTCGAATCCATCAAAACACCCCATTTCTTACAATGTGTATCTCTATTTCATCTGTTCCCACATCAAAATCCCTGCCGCCATGCCGGCGTTCAAAGATTCTGCCTTGCCCTTCATCGGAATGGTGATGGCATGGTCACAAAGGCTTACCACATCGGCCGGTAAACCATTGCCCTCATTGCCGATGACCACGACATGATCGGGGGGAAATGTCACGGCTGTCACCGGTGTGGCAGTCGGATCGACCACAGTGGCATAGGTGGTAAAGCGGGGAGAAAGTGTCTGCAAATCAGCTACTATCTCTGTTCCATGGTAGAGTGGTAAGTGAAACACCGCCCCCATCGATGCACGAAGCACCTTTGGACTGTAGACGTCACAGGTATCCGCTGACAGGATGACACCGGAAAGTCCCAGTGCCAATGCCGTACGCAAAATGGTGCCGACATTGCCGGTATCCTGCAAAGAGGAGAGGTAACAAAAGCGTCCCCCTTCTTTCATTGTACCCAAAACAGCGGATTTGTCAAGCAACTTTGCAATGGCAAAGACGCCACCTGCATTGTCGGTGATCGTCATGCGACGCTCCAGCTCCTCGTTGATGAGGTAATGTCGCGTGGTTGTTTTGGCAATTCTTCTTAGCAAATCCTCTTGTTTTACAAGTGCCTGTTCGGTGTAAAAAACTACCTCCAAACAGACGTCTGCCGCTACCGCTTCGGCCAGCAATTTGACCGATTCAATGACAAACGCCCCTTCTTCTTGACGATGTTTTTTGCGATCACGCAGTTTCACATACCGCTTGACCTGTAGGTTATCCTTTGATGTAATGTGCTCCATTTTCCCCTCTTTTTCAAACCCATCGGGTCACATTTACCCGATCAAAAAGCCATGTGAGAACGAAAACACGCCCGAGTCAGAGTGACACGGGCGAGTTACTTGAATATTACAGTGCTTGTTTTGCTTTTTCGCAAAGTGCGGTGAAAGCAGCCGCATCATGAATTGCAATTTCAGCAAGCATTTTACGGTTCAAAGTGATCCCTGCTTTTTTCAGCCCGTTCATGAATGTCGAGTAGTTCATGCCATTCATTTTGCAGCCAGCAGAAATTCTGGTGATCCACAGTTGTCTGAAGTTACGTTTCTTTTGTTTACGGCCGATGTATGCGTATTGACCGGATTTCATTACCGCTTCTTTTGCTGTTTTAAACAGTTTGCTTTTGCCGCCCCAGTAACCTTTTGCAAGTTTCAGGACTTTATTTCTTCTCTTACGAGTCGCCATTGCTCCTTTAATACGAGCCATAGTTCTCTACCTCCACTAGTTTGTTCTCTCTCGTTACCGACGAGTATTTTTTATTTGTATGGGATCAGCAATTTGATCGCTGCAACGTTTGTTTTGTCAGCGTATGCCCCTTTGCGCAGACCACGTTTACGTTTGCTGGTCTTTTTGTTCAAAATATGGGATTTGAACGCATGCGCACGTTTTACTTTACCGTTTTTGGTCAGTTTAAAACGCTTTTTCGCACCACTATGAGTTTTTACTTTAGGCATTTTAGAATCCTCCTTTAAGATCTCAGTCCAAAGACTGTTTACTATTTGGCAAGTTTTGACGCAATGAACATCGCCAAACTACGGCCTTCCATTTTCGGTTGCTTATCCACAACGCCTACCTCTTCGCACGCTTCTTTAAAACGTTCCATCAGCCCTTTGCCGAGTTCCGGGTGTGCCAGTTCACGGCCACGATAACGCACAGAAACCTTCACCTTGCAGCCTGCGGACAAGAATTTTTTCGCCGCATTCACCTTGGTGTTAAAATCGTGTGTGTCGATATTCAGAGACATCCGGACTTCTTTGATTTCAATGGTCTTTTGATTTTTCTTCGCTTCCTTGTCACGTTTCGCTTGTTCGTAGCGATACTTGCCGTAGTCCATAATTTTACAGACAGGCGGTTTTGCTTGTGGCGCGATACAAACCAGATCCAAATTCTTGTTACCGGCGATCCCCATCGCTTCTTTGGTGGACAGAATACCTAGCTGCGAGCCATCAGAGTCAACCACACGAATCTCACGTTCGCGAATCGCCTCATTGATGAGTAGTTCTTTGTTGTTAATGATCAAGCACCTCCATGTTTACAATAAACAAAGCGCAGACATTTCCAGTCTGCGCTCCAATACACCTTTGTCCCTTATCGGGAAAGTTTTTCTGTATTGACCCATCTTGCAGTCGCTTGACGCATATGGGTGAGAACGCACCTGTTGTTCTGCTTTGTTTTCTAATCTATTATAGCAGACCGAAACGTCCTTGTCAATACTTTTTTGCATGTTATTTTTTTGCAAATATTGTCGGGTGGGGATGGGGGGATGGGGGTCTGGTAAGGTACGCATTGGATGCGTGCCGGTACTGACCGGATGCTTATCGGTGTGCGCTAGGTGTAGGGAGATTTTTTATCGTAAAATCTCCCTCTTTCAAAACAATTCACCGGATTGTTTTGAAATTCACCCTCTAATACTCTTTAACGCATATAAGGTCGTAGGACTCCGTCCCACACCCTGCAACTTTTTGAAAAAAGTTGATTAAAACTACACCTTGACCAAACAGAAAGACACTCTTCTTAATGTGTTACTCCGACTTTTTTTCTTATCCAACGTAATGTGTATATGAACGACATTTGCAAGATGCAGTGACACAGAAAGCAACAATGGTGAGCGACAAGGCTCACCATTGTTGCGGTTGCTGGTTTTTCGACGTCGTATACTATTCCGATTTCTTTTTCTTATCCAACGTAATGTTCACATTGGCTTTGTATTTTGGGGTATCGATGGTGAACCCCTGCCCTGTCGTTTTTTCGATGTCAACCGCTTGGGATTTCACATTGTCAAACTGTACGTTCAACGCGTTGTCTTTCAATTCAATCAAAATGTTATCAAGAATTTGTTGGCTGTTTTCATCGCGTACAAAATCCGCTTGTTTTTCCTTTTCGGTATGTAGCGAAGAAAGGTTAAACTCTTGGGTTGCCTGTTGTTCCGATTCACGTATGATGGCTTCCACTTCCGCCAAGTCTGCCGATTGTTCTTCCTGCACCACCACTTTAGTTGGCGCGGCCGCTGCTTCCTGTGCTTGTTCCTGTTTGATTTCACTGAGCATGTCGTCTACCATATCCAGTACCGAACGAAATTCGTCACTGCGTGCCGGAGAACGCTGTTCATCCAGCAACCCAAATACAGGATTGACCGACTCTTCTGTCGATGCCACCTTCGCGTCTTCTGCTTCCTTGGTCGGTGCTGTCGTCGCTTTCGGCTGACCCTTCATCGATGCCAACAGCATTGCGCTGATTTCATCGCCATCCGGTGCAGGGCTTGTGGGCTTTGCTGTCACATTGCCGGTTTGTTTGCTCATCGAAGTGGTAAATGTTTGGGATTTGACATCCACCACTGATTTCGCCGTTTTCTTTTTGTCAAACTGCAACTTGAGCGGTTCGGTATTGCCAGACACTCTGCCGGTCGGCAATGGAGTAGTATTTCCCTGCTTCAATCCCTCATACTTTTGTAGATCTTCGGTTTGTGGTGTAGCCGACTTGATAGAGGAAACGCTTTTACCTTCTGCCTGCACCCGTACCGGTACGGCATCGTCGTCCTCATCGTCCTCTTCATCCGGTTTGCTCGACAACACACGGATGACCACCACCAAAAGCTGTACCGCAATATAGGCAAAGAGTGGGCAAACGATAAAGTAAATCACGCCTGTACCTGCTGCAATACTGGAAAACATCCCCCCAAGCATTGCGATTTGGGTATCTGCAATACCACGTACCGTCGCTGCATCAACGGTGGTGTCGCCATTTTGTCCCAACCCTTGAATGGTGTAAAGCACAGCCCCTGTGTCGGTTTCCATCTCCGTGATGATCCCCATACTAAAAGTGCCGTAGGCAGAGTTGTCGATGAACCCGATCGGGGTGTCAAACACGACAACATCCCCAACATTGACAGGCTCTTCACCTATTGCCTGTAGCACCACCAGACTGTTTTGATCCACACCGATCGACTCAAATTTATCGCCGGAAACCGGAATGATCTGTTGCCCAAAAATAGAGGGCACCGCTTTTTCTGCTTCTGCACCGGTAAGGGCAGAACGCAAGACCAGTGTCAGTGCCGAAAGAATGAGTGCCAATGCCAACACGACAAAGGCAAAGGCTTGTAATGCTTTGGTTTTTTTCGTTTGTGTTTTTGTACTCATCAGTAAACCTCCTGTGTATACAATCTCCGACAAAATCCCTATCGCTGTCGGACATACTCTTATCCCATTATCCCTTTTTTGTCATCAAAAGTCAAGCATCCTCGCGAAATTCTTGCGATAAAAATAACATTTTAGTGACAATGATGAGGCAATTTTCAAAATTTTACCCTCAAATTTGTCATTTTCCGTTACTTTTCCCAGATCATATCCAATGCTTCGAGGCAGCTAAAAATCCCCAAAACACGAATTGTGAAAAAACCGCTCCAAAAAATGCGATCGTCTCCCACCGGACTCCCTTGCATTGTTTGGACAGTTCACCAAAATGCTATCCGCGCCAATCAGGTAGATTTGTTCTACCGGAATACGCAACCCTTCCTGCTCCATCAGCGAAAACAGTCCCGGTCTGCCCTTGCAGATGATGGCAAGCAGTCGATCCGCTTCAATATCCACCTCTAAATCATCCAGATACCCCAGATGTCTGCCGTCGGTGATGCAAAAAATATCCTTTTCCAACAGTTGTGAAAACAGCATAAGATCACCCTTTCCTTCAAAAAGGCAACCACATGGCATGACATGGGTTGCCTTTTCATTCTTATGCTATTTTTACGATCATTATACCGATCGCTATTTTAGGGTAGCAATGGTCACGCCACTTTCCCCTTCGCCAAACACGCCTAAGCGGTAGGATTTGACCCCTTTGTGTCGCTTGAGATGCTCCTGTACCGCTTTACGCAAAGCACCGGTACCTTTCCCGTGAATGATGGTGACGTTGTCCAGATGCGACAGCATTGCACGGTCGATGAAAAAGTCCACCTCCATCAACGCTTCCTCCACCATTTTTCCACGTAGATCCAGTTCACTTTGCCCCGTCCGTTCGGCATTGCTACGCACCGAACGCAGGACTTTGCCTTTTGGTTTGTAAGGATTCTTTTGTTCCACCAAACGCAAGGTGTCCTGCTTGACACGCATTTTCATAATGCCCGCCTGCACCGACACCATACCGGATCGATCCGGCAATTCGAGCACCACCGCCGGTTTGTCGATGTCCACCAAATGCACGCTGTCCCCAACTTTTAGTTTGCGTGGCAATTTGTATCCGTCGTTTTTGCGCTCGGTGACAGGGTTTGCCTGACGGTGTAGGTCATCCAGCTGTCCACGCAGTTGTCCGCGTGCCAATGCGGTGCGTTTGGAAAACTCCTCGTGTTCCTTTTGTTTTCTCAGGTCGTCCAGTTCTTCCATCAACAGTTCGGCATCAAATTTCACCTGTTCGACCAGTTTGCGTGCCTGTTCTCTGGCCTGCTCCAACACCTGTTCCTGTTGCTTTTGCAGTTCCTCACGTGCCTGCTCCACCTCTCGCAATTTCTTCTGATAATGGTTTTTTTGTTGATTTGCCGTCGCCTTTTGATCCTCAAACGCCTGTCTTGCATCCTCCAAGCGTTGGATGACCCCTTCCAGCGACTTATCCTGATGGGATAGCAAGCGATCCGCTTCGGCAAGCACCTCTTCGGGCAGTCCCAATTTACGGGAAATGGCAAATGCGTTGGAACGCCCCGGCACGCCGATCAGCAGTTTATAAGTCGGTTGCAACGTCTTGACATCAAATTCACAGCAGGCATTTTCCACCTGTGGCGTTTCGATGGCGTACAGTTTCAATTCTGGATAGTGAGTGGTGGAGGCGATGACACACCCCTGCGCCTTCAACTGCTCCAAAATAGCAATCGCAATGGCCGCCCCCTCAATGGGGTCGGTCCCACTGCCGAGCTCATCCATCAACACCAGCGACTTTGCATTCGCCCGCTGTAAAATGGAAACAATGTTGGTCATATGCCCCGAGAAGGTCGACAGGCTCTGTTCAATGCTCTGCTCATCCCCAATGTCGACCAAGATTTGATCAAAAACCGACAGGGTGGTGCCGGCACGTGCCGGTACCAGTAGACCACACATCGCCATCAAGCTCAACAACCCGATGGTTTTGAGGGTGACCGTTTTCCCCCCTGTGTTGGGACCTGTAACCACCAAGGTGCGATAACTACTCCCCAATTCCACTGAAATGGGAACGACTTTTTTCGGATCGATCAACGGGTGACGTGCCTCTTTCAAAATGACACTGCCATCCTCCACCATTGCAGGCATTTGTGCACGCATTTTTGCGGCAAGATTGGATTTTGCAAAATAAATGTTGAGCGCCACAATAATTTGAAAGTTTTGGGTAATTTCAGCACGATGACTGGCACAAAGAGCCCCCAATTCATATAAAATGCGTTCAATTTCCGCACGTTCCTGCGTTTCCAGTACACGAATTTCGTTGTTGGCATCCACCACCGCCATCGGTTCAATAAAGAGGGTCGCCCCACTGCCCGACGTATCGTGCACAAGCCCCGGCACTTCGGTGCGGTACTCCGCTTTCACCGGAATGACAAACCGTCCGTCACGCATGGTGACAAGGTTGTCCTGTAACATTTTTTGGTATTTGTTGGATCGGGTGATCCGTTCAATCGCCCGTTTCGCTTCCACCTGTTTGGCGCGCATTTTACGGCGAATATCCGCCAACTCCAAACTTGCAAAGTCGTCTACCTGCTCCTCATTGACCACCACTGCACCAATGCGTTTTTCCAGCGACTGATTGGGGCAGAGTGCTTCAAACAACTCCTGCAACCCATGGGTCATGGAAGCACACTGACGGTGCCATTCCACCAACAGGCGCACCTGTCTGAGCACCTCTGCCAGCTGTAAAAATGCACGCAACGTCAACAACCCACCGGCATCGGCCAACTGCAACAGTGCCGACGGATCCTTTAGGTTGAAAAAGGAGGGGGTGCCAAATTTTGCCGACAACTCAAAGGCGTCGTTGGTGCGAAGTAGTTCCTCACGCACCACTCGCAAATTGGTCTGTGGGCGAATTTGCATAATCTGCTCTTTTGCCGCCTCACAACCGGCAAATGCCGTCAGCTCCTCCAATATTTTATGCAGTTCTAACGTCTTACAATATTTTTGATCAATACTCATGCTTGGTTCTTCCTCATTTATTCTTGTTGCCCTTCTTGTGTGGTGTGAAGGGTTTGGTGCAACTGCCAAAACATCGACAGCGATTTGAAACGGCGCTCGACATGCACTGTCAGGTAATGCTCCACCACTTGACACAACTGCCACAGCGAATCTCCTGTCAGTTTAAAGGAAAAGAGCTTTGCATCATCGGCGTAGACGATGTGGCGCATTCCCCGCAAGACTGCCGGCGACACCACGTCCCCTTCACCGTGACAGGCACCACAGGAAAGGGTTGCCGTCAATGGGTCAAACACCATCTTTTCATCCTCAAAAGTGCCACAGATCCGACACGCCACCAAGTCCGGCATAAACCCTGCAAGTGACAACAAGCGCAGTTCATAAAGTGCTTTGAGTTGCAACAATGCCCGTTCCCCCGTTTCCAAAAAAGCAAGGGTGTTTAGCAATAATCGCAAAAACACCCAAGTATGTTGTTCCCCTTCGGGCACCAAAACTCTGGTCAACTCACAAAAATAGGAGGCCAGCGCCAGCTTTTCGACATCCAAACGCAGATCGTAAAAACTCCGCTGGGTGACGGCACTGTTGACCGAGTAATATTTTTTTCCCTTATAAAGGCAGACTTCTGCAAAAACAAGCAGTTGTAGTCCGCCGGCAAGACTGCTTTTGATGCGTTTGACCCCGTTGGCGGTTGCATCAATCAGTCCGTAATCCTTGGTCAGAATCGTGACAATGGCATCATATTCGCCAATCGGACGCTGGCGTAAAATCAGTCCCGTTGTTTTGATTTGCATGACTTCCTACTCTTTCATCGACAAGCCAAAATTACTGATAAATCCATCACGGTTGCGCCAGTCTTCCTTGACTTTGACCCAACATTGCAGGTTGACTTTGGTGCCCAAAAAGGTTTCCATATCCTGTCTTGCAGCGGAGGCGATGCGTTTGAGCGTCTGCCCCTTTTTGCCAATGAGCATTCCCTTGTGGGTATCACGCTCACAGTAAATGGTAGCGTCCATATCGACAATCCCATTGGAACGTTCCTTCATTTTTTCAATGACAACCGCTGTCCCATGCGGAATTTCCTGTTGCATTTGCAACAGAATCTTCTCACGGATCAGTTCTGCCATCAATACCCGTTCCGGTTGGTCGGTCAAGGTGTCAGACGGGAAGAAATGTGGGCCTTCTACCAGATGTTTTGACACCTCTTTCATCACTGCGTCCACGCCGTCCCCTTTGGTGACACTGATCGGCACAATGGCATCGAATTGATGCAACGCAGACAGCTCGGTGATACGATCCATCAATTTTTCCTTGTCGGCGACCAAATCGATTTTGTTGATGACCAGTACCGCCGGCAAACGCTGTTTTTTGATTGCGGCAATCAGATCCTCTTCCGCCGGTTTGACAGCACCAAACGGTTCCATCACCAAAAGCACCACGTCAATTTCACGCAACGAGGTGTTGACCGCTTTGACCATGTGGTCGCCCAATTTTGTTTTGGCCTGATGCAGTCCTGGGGTATCAATAAAAATATATTGACTCATCCCCTCGGTGTACACCCCTGTGATTTTGGTTCTGGTGGTTTGTGGCTTTGCTGTAACAATGGCCACCTTTTCCCCGAGCAGGGCATTCAAAAGCGATGATTTTCCCACATTTGGTTTACCAACAATGGAAATAAACCCACTCTTTGTCTCTTCTATTTTCAATTTGCTAACTCCTCTTATTCCTTGTCCTCTTTGGATGACCGCCACCCAAAGATAAAAAAGCCCCCAACAAATAGCTGGGTTGTCAACAATGTCAGTCGTAGGGGGTCTGCACAAAGGGTATGGACTACAAAGATCCATCGGTCGATTTCAGAAAACAGCGAAATCCCTACACCAACGGCAACCACTGCCGATACCAATACAGCACCTGCCGCAGTGTCCTTTGCAATGCGCCCAAATACTGTATGGCGTTTGCCGTGTAGATCCACCACCGCTTCTACCGCAGTATTGAAAAGTTCCAGTGAAAGCACCATCCCAATGCTCAAAAAAAGCACCGGATAATGCGCCAATGGCAACCGATACAACCCGGCCCCTTGTAGCACAAAAGCGGCCACCACGAGGTGGATACGCACATTGCGCTCCGCCTCGATGGCATGCCACACCCCGTGCCCTGCATGATAAAAACTACTGTACCATCGTTTTTTATGATATGTCTCAAAACCCGTTTTGGTATGTCGAGTTTTTTTCAATGACAATCTTTCTTCTCCTTAGACCACGTAACTGGATCCACGTGGTACGCCAAGTTTCAATAGTACACTTTCTTCTTTTTCACGCATCTGCACCGCTTCCAGACCACCATTTTCATGGTCGTAGCCGAGCAAATGGAACATCGAGTGTACCGTTAAAAAGCCAATTTCTCGTTGAATGTTGTGTCCGTAATTGCCAGCTTGTGCGTAGGCTGTTTCCACCGAAATGACAATGTCGCCTACAGCGACGATGTCGTGGTGCCCCGGTTTTTTCAACGCTTCTAACTGTGCCGGCTCCAACAATGGGAAGGATAACACATCGGTCGCTTTGTCAATCTTTCTGAATTCTCGATTCAATTCTTGAATACGCGCGTCGTTGACAAAGGTGACACTCACCTCTGCATCGGCATGGATACCTTCTTGCAACAAACTTGCATGGCAACAGCGACGCACCAATAGGCGAATACCGGTTGGAATTTTAATGTCTTTTTGTTCGTTCTTAATCAATACTTTTATCTTTCCCATGATCTTTCCTTCTTTTTCTAGCTGTCTTGCTCTGTGTGTGTGCCAATTGCTTATTTGGTTCTACTGCTATGTTCAGATTCCTGTGCATGCTTGTCGTATGCCTTGATGATGTCTTGTACAATCTTACTGCGTACAACGTCCTTTTCAGAAAAGCGATGTACCCTGATGTCTTCGACATGCTTTAAGACACGCACCGCATCCACAAGCCCTGATTTTTTTGTTGTCGGTAGGTCAATCTGCGTAATGTCGCCGGTGACCACCGCCTTGGATCCAAACCCCAAACGGGTCAAAAACATTTTCATCTGTTCTCTGGTCGTGTTTTGTGCTTCATCGAGAATGATGAAAGAGTCGTTTAAACTGCGCCCACGCATGTACGCCAATGGTGCCACCTCAATGGTGCCCTTTTCCATTTGACGATTGAAACTCTCTTCTCCAAGCATTTCAAACAACGCGTCATACAACGGTCGCAAATACGGGTCGACCTTTGTCTGCAAGTCTCCCGGCAAAAAACCAAGACTTTCGCCTGCTTCTACCGCCGGTCTTGTCAAAATGATACGCTCGACATCCCCTGCTTTAAAGGCACGCACCGCCATGGCCACCGCCAAATAAGTCTTACCTGTACCAGCAGGCCCCACACCAAATACCACGGTGTTTTTGCCAATCGCTTCGACGTAGCGTTTTTGTCCGACCGTCTTTGCTTTGACGGGCTTTCCGACATTGGTGACACAAATACAGTCGCTTGCCGTCAATTCTCGAATCGGTTGCAAGGAGTTTTCCTCTTCCACCACACCACATACATAGCGTATGCTCTGGTCGTTGACAGCATCGCCCTTTTGCAAGAGCAGCAATAGTCCTGCAATTGCCTGCTCGGTTTTGGCGACCGCCGCTTCCTCTCCGCGAATTTTCAGCTCGCCACCTCGATTGACAATGCTGACCTCATACTGCTTTTCAAGCATTTTCAAATTGGCGTCTAAATCGCCAAACAGTCCATACACATGTTCTGCACTTTCGATCTGAATCACTCGTTCTGTCACGCAGTTTTCCCCTCAATGTTTTTATTTTCCCCAAGTGTTGATCCATCATACCTATGATTACCATCACGCCACAACCGTTCTTCAAAAGAATCAATCCTATGGCTGCAATGGCTTTGGGGTTGCTGTTTACAGTTCAATAAAGCACCCAAACAACAATATCCCAATGTAAGGATATTATACCATATTTGAAGGAATTTGTATCTATGTATTTTCAACAAAATATCATCTATTTTCAGTCATTCCTTTACTGTGCCAATTGCTTTACCGCAATATCCTCTTCTAATCGGTAAATTCTTGTCATGCTACAGATCCCGTCGGTCGTTTGTAGCTCTTCCTTGTAAGAGAGCAGTGTCGCCTCTGACAACACCTCCTTCTCATATTGCAAAAACGCATCCAAAAGCCACTGCTTTGCCTCCTCTTCGGTGTACTGCACCGTCACCCATTCATAGATTGAAAAGGTGTCGATCTCTATCCATATTGGCAAAATACTGCCAAACAAGGACACCTCCTTTCGTTTGGTCGTCGTTTCAAAGAGCGCCTCGGGCGGATGATCCCAGATGGGAAAGGTCACCCCGAAAAAGGAAATCGTCAGTCGAAATTGTTGCTTTCCGGTGAAGGATTTTTCCTGCTGTGTCAAGGAAAATTGACGAGTCTGTTGGTCGATGGTTTCAGCGAGCACCCGCCCCCCTGCATGAATCGGATCATGGTCCCCCACCACAATAGAGCTGATCAACAAATCTCCCGGCAGGACCACTTCCCCCTCTTTGACCACTTCGGTACCATACAATGCCTCCACATAGCGGATCTGTCCGGCTTTCTTCGCCACCACATCACAAGGGGTGTCTGGGTACAACGTCGGTTGCTGGTCTCTAGGTTGAAACTCCACCTCTACCACCGTGCCCGAAAAATTGAGGGCAATCCAAGCAAACTCTTTGTTTGCAAGCATCATCTGCTCCTGTAGCATCGGTGCATGCAGTTCAGAAAGCAAAGCACCTTTCACCACTCCATGTGCGGTAAGCAACGCCTGTAATGCCTGTCGGTCTTCGGCTGTCCCCTCCTCTGCAATGCGGATGTCCCACAAAAAGAGCTGTGTGTACCCCAAAAAGGCAGTCGCCACCACGCAGCCTACCACAAACCCCCAGCGTCTGCGATGACGAAAGGTGAAAAACGGCAAGCCCTTACGCTTGACCACCTTGATACGTCCACCATATCGGTGCAGGAGTTTGGCAAGCCGTCGATAATGAGAGGCTCTCACATACCCTGCCAAAAAAGGGCCGTTGGCGGCCAATCGCCATACCCGAATCCCTTCTTTGCGCATTTGGTGAATGCCACCGGTCAAATCAGCAACCTCCGCTTCAAACCGCACATACCCTTTGCACCACCGTAAAAACTTGATCACGATTGTTCCTCCAGACCCCGATACTCCACACCGGTAAAGTTTCCCTTGACCACCAATACATCTTTGGTGAATTGTTCGATGACAAGATCCACCCCACAAATTTGAATGGCAACCGACTTTAATGCCAATACCAAACAATCGGCATCGTATTGTAAGATACGCTGATACCCTTCCACTGTCACTTGGTGATTGCCCTCCAGTGTGATGCGTGGTGTTTGGGTGGGACGTTCAAACTGTTTGGCATAGTCGGAAAATGATTCTCGATTCGGCATGACAAACCTCCCATGGACATAAGTATAGAATGCTACACTATATGATTTTTGATGGTGTCTTATGATTGGAGGAATGAATTTGAAACGGCGTGATTTTTTTCTATGCCTTGTCTTGGTCTTATTGTTTTTCGCCTGCCTTTTTTGGTCACAAACGGTGGCAGTCGGTGTTTCGATGGGGGTGGCACTTTGCCTACAGGTATTGATTCCCTCCCTGTTTATATTTTTGGTGTTGTCAGAGCTGTTGCAACCGCTATTGCAACGTTTGTCACCCCCAAAGCCATTGGCATGGTTTTGCCGTCACCTGCTACACATCGACCCATACTTTGGCTATATCTTTTTGCTCGGCATGGTGGGCGGTTACCCCATCGGGGTAAAACTGATTGCCGATGCCCATCAAAAACAAATGATCACAAAACAGGATGCCAATTTTTTACTGCGCTTTTGCATTATGACAAGCCCCGCTTTTTTAATCAGCGGAGTTGCCCGTGTACTGTGGCAAAATGTCTGGCTCGGGGTGCTATTGTATAGCATACAGGTCATCGTCGCCATCGCCATTGCTTTTTTCACAGGTCTTGGGCGCTTTGTCCACTGTCAAAGCGATGTGATCATCAAGGAACCACCGCCGTTCTCTCGTACATTGGTTTCCGCGACACGTAACAGCACGGTACAGATGGGTGTCATCTGTGGGTTTGTACTGTTGTTTTGTGGTCTCTTTGCCTTTTTGGATGCCCTTCCTCTATCCGATACGGTACTGCTCTTCATCAAAGGATTGCTAGAAGTCACGGCAGGCAGCCAACTCACAGCCTCCCTCCCCGTCTTCTTTCAACCCTTTGCTGTCGTTGCCTTTACCGCATTTGGCGGACTTTGTGTGCATATGCAGCTGTTGGCACTATCGGGTGGCAGCATGCAATACCTGCCTTTTTTATGTTATCGCCTGCTATTCACCGGCATTTGTCTGCTGCTTTGGGGGATCGTCACCCACCTGTTTCCACCGGTACTCTCCTGTTTTTCTACGACACCAAAACTCGTCACCGACACCGGCAGTCAAAATCCAATTTATGCCACATTGTTGTTGCTACTCTGTTGCATGTTGTTGCTGTTGTTTGATAAAAAAATAAACAGATCGAATAAAGATTACTCGACCTGTTTGTCTCATGATTATTGATGCTCTTGCCCGGATAGCTGTTCCGCAAAACTCTGTACCTCGCCGATTTTTGTGTCGTCTGCCTGCCAACCGGCTTCCGCCCAGCCACGCTTTTCCATTTCGGTTTGTATCTCTTTGGCCAGTTCCAATGTGCCATTCATCCGCTCGATGTTGCCTTGTCTTGCCGTCGTACTCTTCGCTTGCACTGCACAAAACTGGTAAAGGTGAGAGAGATATTCCTCTGTCATGAGCACATCCTGCAACATCCATTCATCGGTTAAAAAATCTTTTTCCATGATTCACCTCAATGCAATTCGCCAAGCAGGGAAATGTAATGTTGTTGATGCTTTGCCGCCATTTTATGGCAATTTTGTTTCAGTTGCGGATCATTGCAACGTGCGGCATACTGCTTGTACTTTCGAATGGCAAGGTATTCTTGGCGCAGTTGTTTTCTGATATTTTCCAGTTCATAGACCGTCAATTCCATGAAGAGCCACATCCTTTCAGGTTTTTACAACAACAGTGTACCCGAAAGGAACAACGGTTATACAACCAAAAATGGATGTGATCATGGATCAAATCCATTTTTGCATGCCATGAACAGCGGACAGGCATGGAAGCCTGTCCCTACAGACGATATTTTCATTGGCGTTGGTCGTCTGTGTTGCGTGCTGATTTCGGACATGGCAAGCCATGTCCCTACAAAACAAAATTTTCATCAACATCGTAGGGGCGACCTTTGGTCGTCCGCAATGCTCGCCGGTGCTGTCAGTCGCTCGTAAAAAAGCAGTTTGGCATATGCCAAACTGCTTAAACGCTGACGCTTGAATGTTGCCTATCGGCAATCAAGACCGTGGGACGCTGTCCCACACCCTGTCCCTTTTTAAAAAAGGGAACAAAACTTTTATTTTCCCCTGACTTTCATTTGGCGGTAGGGGTCTCCGTGATATGGATGCTCGGTCGGAAACGCCAGCGCGTGCTACGCGCACCCGGCTAGAGGAGGAGGCCTGCTTTTTTATAGGCTTTTTGCAAGGTGCGGCTAGCAATGCTGCTCGCTTTTTCGGCACCGGCACGGTACACCGATTCCAGATACCCTTTGTCGTCCATCAAACGCTTGTAGTTTTCACGCACCGGTTGCAAATGATCCGCCACCGCTTCGCCGACTGCTTGTTTGAAATCGCCATACCCTTTGCCGTCAAAGTCACGCTCGATCTGCTCATAGGACAAGCCTGTCACCACCGAATAGATGGACATCAAGTTGTTGATCCCATCTTTTCCATCAGCATAACGCACCGACATTTCCGAGTCGGTGACCGCACGTTTGAACTTTTTCACGATGACATTCGGCTCATCCAAAATGGTAACATAACCGTTGACATTGTCGTCCGATTTTGACATTTTCTTGGTCGGATCAGCAAGCGACATGACACGTGCCCCCACCTTTGGAATGTACGGTTCGGGCAAACGGAAGGTATTGCCGTACACATTGTTGAAACGCACTGCAATGTCGCGCGTGATTTCCAAATGCTGTTTCTGATCCGCACCAACCGGCACAAGATCCGCTTGATACAGTAAAATATCCGCCGCCATCAACGACGGGTAGGTAAACAACCCTGCATTGATGTTGTCGGCATTTTTGGCACTTTTGTCCTTGAATTGGGTCATACGAGACAGTTCGCCAAATTGTGTGTTACAGGAAAGGATCCAAGAAAGTTCCGCATGTTGTGGAACCTGACTCTGAATAAAGGTCAAACTCTTTTCAGGATCAACACCGCAGGCAAGTACCACCGCAAAAGCAGTCAAAATCTGCTGACGCAGTTGTTTGGGATCCTGTTTGACAGTCAAGGCATGTAGATCCGCAATCATATAGGCGGCATTGTATTCCTCTTGCAGCTGCACCCAGTTGCGAATCGCCCCAATGTAGTTGCCAAGGGTAAAAATACCGGTTGGCTGAATGCCACTTAAAATCACTTTTTTTCTTTCGGTTTGCTCTGCCATTGTTCGTTCTCCTTAAAATGTTTTCGAAATCTCACCGAGCAAGGCTACCCCTTTGACGATCGCTTCGTCACTCGGTGTCGAGAAGTTGAGGCGGAAGGACTGCGAGGATTTACCGGCTTCCGGCAAGAAGGCAATACCCGGTACCACTGCGACTTTCTTTTCCACCCCTGCCATGCAGAACCCATTCATGTCCACACCTTGTGGCAAGGTGCCCCAGATGAACAGGCCACCTTCCGGTCTGGTATAGGTGACCGACGGATTCATCTCACGATCCAAACAATCGAGCATCAAGGTGCATTTGCGACGATAAATTTCGCGTAAATTGGCAAGGTGTGCGCCAAAGTCATACTGCATAAGGAATCGATGACAGAGCATCTGATTCATGATGGCGGTATGGACGTCACTGCACTGCTTGCCAATGGTAATTTTTTCCTGTACCTTTTGATTGGCAACGACATAGCCGACACGGATCCCCGGTGCCAAAATTTTCGAAAAGCTACCACAGTAGATGACACGCCCTTCGGTATCAAGCGATTTGATGGACGGAATCGGCTCACCAGTAAAGCGTAAATCGCCGTACGGATTGTCTTCCAAAATCATCACATCATATTGTCTTGCCAAGGTAAGAAGTGCTTTTCTTTTTTCCAAACTCATGGTAATACCGGTGGGGTTTTGGAAATTCGGAATGACATAGATGAGTTTTGCGTTTTTGTTTTGTTTCAACGCCTCTTCCATCTGCGCAAGGTCAATGCCGTCGGCTTCCATTTCGACTCCGACCAGATTGATGCCGTAGGAACGGAAGGAATTCAGGCTTCCGATGAAGCTCGGAGATTCACAAATGATGACATCCCCTTCGTTACAGAACACTTTACAACTGAGTTCAATGCCCTGTTGCGCACCGGAGGTAATGACAATGGTGTCGTCTTCTTTGACAATTTCCTGTCCTGCCAACACGACATCGGCAATCGATTGACGAAGTGGACCATACCCTTCCGACACGCTGTACTGCAAGCCATCGACCCCACCTTCCGACAAGATGCCGGTCATGATGGTGTTGATTGCTTCAACCGGAAACGCTTCGGTTGCAGGGTTTCCGGCGGCAAACGGAATGAATGTCGGGTCAGCGGTGACCTTCAAAATTTCACGAACAGCGGACGGTTTCATCCCATTGATACGATTGGCAAATTGAAATTCCATACTGTACATTCTCCTTTATGGTGTCAAAAGCACCTGTGATAAACAAAATACCCGTATATGTTTCAAACAAATACGGGTATTTATCTTTAAAATTTAGTCGGGCTTACGCTTCGTCAGCCACTTCTTCTACATCCATTTCAACTTCTTCAGTTTCCATTTCAGCATCTTCCGGCAACAACGCACGGATGGACAGGCTTACGCGTTTCGAGTCATGGTTGATGTCAATGATTTTCGCTTCCACTTCTTGACCAATTTGCAACAGATCCATGATTTTGTCAACACGTTGGTTGGCAATTTGAGAAATGTGGATCAAGCCATCAATGCCCGGAACGATGGTTGCGAATGCACCATAGTTTGTGAAGGACACGATTTTAACAGAAACAACATCGTCCACGTTGTAGTTTTGTGCAAAGATGTTCCATGGGTTTTCAGATTCTTTTTTGTAACCCAAGGAAATGCGACGTTTTTCAACATCCAAGTCTTTGACATAAACTTCTACCATGTCGCCAACCGAAACCACTTCCGAAGGATGTTTGATTTTGCCCCAAGCCAATTCGGTGACGTGGATCATACCGTCTACACCGCCGAGGTCTACGAAAGCACCATAGCTTGTCAGGGATTTTACTTCACCGCTGTAGGTTTTACCCACTTCAACAGTGCCCCAGAATGCTTCTTCCGCTTCTTTTCTAGCCGCAGTCAATACTGCACGGATAGAGCCGAGTGCACGTGCGCGTTTTTCATTGATTTCCAAAATTTTGAAGGAAACTTCTTCTTTCAACATGGTGTTGAGGTCTTCAATGCGTTTGTCCGAAACTTGGGAAGCCGGAATGAATACTTTGGTATGGTTGCACAGTACCAAGATCCCGCCTTTGACAACGTTTGTTACAGTCCCTGTCAATACTTCTTCTGCTTCAAATGCTTTTTTCAGAATGTCGAAACCTGCTTGCGCATCGCAACGTTTTTTCGACAACATGACAACGCCCTCTTGATCGTTTACTTTCAAAACAACCAATTCGATTTCGTCGCCTTTTTGTACCATGTCACTGGTTTTTTGATCGGAAGTTTCGCACAACTCATCCGCAACAACGATACCGGCTTGTTTTGCGCCGATGTCCACGTGGATTTCGTTTGGCGCTACTGTCGTAACGATCCCTTTGACACGTTTCCCCGTATATAATTTTTCAGTCTCCAACGACTGTTCAAATAGCTCTGCAAAGCTTTGGTCTTCCTGCATATTGTTCAACAATTCACTCATGGTTTCAAGAACCTCCTTAATGATATGGGCCGGAGTCGATGCTCCAGCAGTAACGCCAATGACCTTTCGCCCTGTAATCGGCACGGACGACAGTTCTTCTTTCGTTTCAATCAAATAAGTGGTCGTGAAGGGTTCACAAACATCCTTGAGCTTTTGTGTGTTTGAACTCTCTCTCCCGCCAATGACAATCATGAGATCACTGTCTTTGGCAATTGAAATCGCTTCCGTTTGTCGATCATTAGTCGCATTACATATTGTATCAAAAAAAATGACATTTGTACAGTGTTTTTTTGCCGTTTCTTCGCATTCTTCTAAAAACTTTGTATGATATGTCGTTTGCGCTACTAAAACGACATCATTTTTTCCGTTTTCATGCAAAGAATCTAAGCTTTTTTGTAAATCTTTGGCATTTTGAATCACATAAGATTCCCCATTGACATGCCCGCGAATCCCCAAAACCTCCGGATGATCCGGATCACCGGCAATGATGATCGGCAATCCTTCTTCGGATTTTTGCTGTACAATTTTATGGATTTTTGCAACAAAGGGACAAGTTGCATCGACAAAATGCGCCCCTTGCTGTTGTAGCTTGTCGTACACCGACTGTGACACCCCATGGGCACGGATGACCACCGTATCAGCTGTGCCAAAGGCTGCATCCTCGGTAATGATCTCCACCCCTTTGGCTGCCAGATCCCCCACGACTTGTGGGTTGTGGACAATCGGCCCTAACGTCTTGACGGTCGGATGGGTTTTGACAAGGTCGTAAACCATCGCAACTGCCCGATCCACCCCAAAACAAAACCCTGCTGATTTTGCGACGCGAATTTCAGTCATATTCACCACGCACTTTCTTCCAGTAAGGATTGCAGTGCCCCTTGCAAACGCTGGTTGGCACGGCGCATCGAACCGCGATCCTCACGGTCGATGTGAATTTCCTCTGTTTGGATGACATCCCCATAGCACACCCGCACCTTACTGAACGGTTTGAGCTTGCCGGAAAAATTTTCAATGGTCACCACCACCGGCACAACGTTCGCCTTTGTTTGAGAAGCGACATAAATCGCCCCTGATTTCAAACGGCGCAGATTACCGTCTTTGGAACGTGTCCCTTCGGGAAAGATGGCCAAGATCCCACCATCAGTCACCACCTCCACAGCGCGATCGAGCGCACTGGTATCCCCACCACCACGCGATACAGGAAAGGCACCAAGCCCCTTTAAAATAGCGCCGACGACGCCATTTTTAAACAACTCTTCCTTTGCCATGAAGCGCAATTGACGATCCAACCGTGCGCCGATAAAGAGCGGATCAGTTGCTGTAATGTGATTGGAGGCCAATACATACCCCCCTGTTTTTGGCAGATTTTCCATCCCATGGTACTCTACACGGTAAAGCAATCTACAGTATAGATTGCAGCACCCTCTGCCAAAGTGATAAAACAAACTCATTGCGCGGTTTCCTCCAAGCGTTTTAAGATCACGGCCCCCAGCAAATCGATCGACTCCTGTAAGGTATTGCCCGACGTATCGATGATCAAGGCATCGTCCGCCGGTTTCAACGGTGCAACCGCACGGTTGGCATCCTGATGGTCACGCAATTGGATTTCCGCGAGCAGTTTGTCAAAGTCGATCGCTACACCGCTTTCCAACAATTGTGCGTGACGGCGGCGTGCGCGGTCCTCTGCTGTTGCCGTCAAAAAGATTTTGACATCTGCATGGGGCAGTACCACTGTACCGATGTCTCTACCATCCATGATGACGTTGTTTTCCAACGCAATTTTTTGCTGTAACGACAACAAGAAGGTGCGGACTTTGGGCACTGCTGAAACGGTGGAGGCAATCATCGACACCTCTTGGGTGCGAATCAACGCCGACACATCATCTCCCTGCAACAGTACACGTTGCTCGCCATTTTGGTATTGCAACTGCACATCAATCTGCTCGACGGCTGTCGCCACTGCTTCTGCGTCCGTCACATCCACGGTGTTGCGCATCATATAAAGACCGATGGCTCGATAAAGAGCGCCTGTATCTACGTAAATAAAACCTAGTTTTTCTGCCGTTTTTCGTGCGATGGTGCTTTTCCCGGCACCTGCCGGCCCATCAATTGCTACAGATCTCAAGCGATTCACCACCTCTTAAAAATTTAAACAAATATCGTTCTCCCTCATCATACCATACTTTAGTTGCATTTACAACTATTCTGCCAATATTTTCACCTTATTCTCTGAATGCTACAGCAAAGGGTGGATATTATTCCTATTCGACTAGTGGGAATTACCACAACTGCCCGATTGCAGCAAGCCCTGCGGTGTATCCTGTCGCAAAGGCGATTTGTAGGTTAAAGCCGCCGGTATAGGCGTCAAGATCCAGTACTTCCCCGACAAAGTACAACCCCGATTGCTGTTTCGATTCCATTGTTTTGGGATCAATTTCCCCTGTCACGATACCACCGGACGTAATGATTGCCTCTTTGATGGGGCGAAACTCCACTGCAGTCAACGACAGCGCCTTGATGGTTTGACAAAGCTTTTGTCGCATCGGTTTGGTGATTTGATTAACCTTTAAATCAAAGGGGATTTCCGACAGGCGAATGACGACCGGAATGAGTTTTCGGGGCAAGAGTTTGCCCAAAGAATTGGCAAAATCTTTATTGCTCTGCTCCTGAAAATCACGCAAAATTCTGGCATCCAACTGCTCCTCGGTCAACCCCGGTTTGAGGTCGATCGAGAGGGTATACCGATCAGGTGCCATTGGGCGCATATGCGCCGACCCACTCAGTACCAAGGGGCCTGACACGCCAAAATGGGTGAACAACATTTCCCCCAATTCGGAAAAGACCGCTTTGCCGGTTTTGTTGTCCTTGATGGAAAGAGTGACATTTTTGAGCGACAATCCCATCGCTTTTTTACACCAATCCTCTTTTGTTACAATCGGAATAAGCGAGGGAACCTGTGGGGTCAGGGTGTGTCCGACTGCTGTTGCAAAGCGGTAACCGTCGCCCGTGGATCCTGTTTGTGGATAGGAAAGTCCACCCGTTGCTACAACGACAGCGCTGCTGTGGAAAAAGTTTTCGCTTTCACAGGAAACACCAACAATTTCGCCGTTTTGCACCTCAATGCCGGTCACTGTTTCCTGCCGTACCGTTACACCAGCCGCTTTCATCCGTCTTTTCATCGCCTGTAAAATATCCGCTGCGCGATCCGACTGCGGAAAGACACGGTTGCCACGTTCCACCTTGAGGGGCACCCCACTGTCTTCAAACCAACGCATGGTGTCCTCGGCATTGAAGCGGTGAAAGGCACTGTATAAAAACCGCCCATTCGCCGTAGTTTGGGCAATGAGGGTGTTGACGTCACAGGCATTGGTCACATTACAGCGACCCTTACCGGTGATCAACAGCTTTTTACCGAGCGACTCATTCTTTTCCAATACCAATACCCGACTGCCCATCTCTCCTGCCGTCACCGCTGCCATCATACCGGCGGCACCGCCACCAACAATGATCAAGTCCCATCTATCCTGTAACATGTTTGTTCCTACACTTTCTTTATGGGGGCTTATACCGTGTCCCCCTCCTCTAATTTTTCGTATACATCATATTGATCCCAAAACTCCTCCAATTTGTCAAAGGTGTGTTTGAGATCCTCCGATTTTTTGAGTCCAACTGCCACAATCAGTGCATTGACAAGGCTCAACGGTGCAACAAGGCTGTCGACAAAGGAGGCCATATCGCTGCGTGCCTGCAAAAAGAAGTCGGCGTGTTTGACCAGCGGGGAGGAGATACAGTCGGTCAAAGCGACCACCGTTGCCCCATGCTCTTTGGCAAATTGCAGCGCACTTGCCGTTCTTCTGGAATACCGTGGAAAGCTGATTCCAATCATGACATCGCGCTTGTCGATGCGAATGACCTGCTCAAACACCTCACTCATCCCCGAGGCGTCTACCAAACGGACATCGGGAAAGATGAGTTGAAAGTAAAACGCCAAAAACTTGGCGATCGGAAAAGCACTGCGTGTCCCTAAAATATAGATACAACGCGCCTTTAAAATTGATTCCACCACCCCTTCAAAGGTGTTTCGATCCACCTCTTCAATGGTGCGACGAATGCGCTCAATATCCAGGTTTAGCACTTTGTCGAGCACCTCACCGGTACCGATTTGTTCCGAAGCGACCTCGATGCGTTGCACTGCTGTTAAGCGATTGCGAATCATCTCTTGCAACGCTCGTTGCAGCCCTGGGTACCCGTCATATCCCAATTCAAAGGCAAATCGCACGACGGTGGATTCACTCACCCCGACGACCACTCCCAATTTCGAGGCAGTCATAAACGCCGCACGGTCATAGTGATCTAAAATATAAGAGGCAATGCGCTTTTGCCCCTTAGATAATACCGATTGTTTTTCCCCAATGACCATTAAAATATCTTGTTGCATGATTGTTCCTCACCCAATTTTTTCTTTT
>CAYJIM010000017.1:0-35875 GCA_964370215.1 uncultured Oscillospiraceae bacterium | reverse complement strand
GATAGCGCAAATGCCGGCAACAATTCATACACCGCAAACACGCCACCCAGTACCTGCAATTGTTTGAATACAATGGTGCCAACCGCACCGACAACCACCCCACACACAGCACCGACTTTGGTCATGCGTTTCCAATAAAGGGAAATCAGTACCGCAGGGCCAAAGGAAGCCCCGAGGCCTGCCCACGCATAGCTGACAATGCTAAAGATAGAGCTGTCTGGATTCATCGCCAATCCCACTGCAACAACCGATACTGCTAGCACCCCAATCCGGCTGACCAGTACCACTTCCTTGTCGCTGGCATTCTTTTTAAACAACCCCTTATAAAGGTCGCTTGCGATGACCGAAGAGGTCACGAGCAGTTGTGAGTCTGCCGTCGACATGATCGCCGCCAAAATAGCCGACAGCAAAATCCCTGCGATGACCGACGGGAAGAGCTGATCCACAAGTGTCATAAACACCGTCTCGTGCGCCCCTTCCGCCAAAGGCATCCCAATGCTTTCTAAATATACTTTCCCCACCATCCCGACAATGACAGCCGCCGCAAGCGACAGCACCACCCAGATCATCGCAATGACGGTGGCCGGTTTGGTGTCTTTGGGGGAGCGAATCGCCATAAATCTGGCCAGAATATGCGGTTGTCCGAAGTATCCCAAGCCCCATGCGAGGGACGAGGTGATCAAAATCCAGCTTACACTGCCATCCCCTGAGGGAAACAGTTCCCACGATCCTACCTCAAACAATGCCATCGTTTCTGAAATACCACCCATATTGAGGGCGGCAATGACAGGTACCACCAAAATGGCAATAAACATCAAAATTCCCTGCATCATATCGGTGGTGCAAACCGCCATAAATCCGCCGAGGTAGGTGTAGGATACAATGATGACACTGCTGATGATGAGTGCCGTCGTGTAATCCAAACCAAAAATCGTGCCAAACAACTTGGCCCCTGCCACAAACATGGAAGAGGTATAGATCAAAAAGAAAAGGATGACAGCAATCCCCGTTGCAACACGCAAAATCCGCGACTTGTCACGAAAACGGTTCTCTAAGTAATCCGGTAGTGTCAACGCATTGCCACAAATTTCGGTATAACTGCGCAATCTTTTGGCGACAAACAGCCAGTTGAGCAGCGTCCCGATCGCCAAACCAATGGCGGTCCACCACGCTTCCTTCACCCCTGCCAGTGACAGGTAAGCAAGTCCCGGCAAGCCCGTCAACAGCCAACCGCTCATATCAGAGGCTTGTGCACTCAACGCACTCACCCAACTATTGAGTTTTCGACCACCCAAAATGTAGTCAGACGCATTCTTGTTTTTCCCGTAGAAGAGGAATCCCACCCCGATCATCAAAAGCATATACACACTGATGACGATCAAAATAATCGTTTCTCTTGTCATTTCTCTTTCACACACCTTTCCACGATATTTTACCTGTTTAATGCGGAAAAGTCAAGCAAAACCGGGGTTTTTTTCTGTTTGTCGGACGGTCAAGCACAGCCTCCCCACATTGCCCTTGATCACAACACAAAAACACCTGTCCATTCCACGCACTCAATTTATTGAATCGTAGGATCACGGCTTGCCGTGACCGCAAATCCCCGTGGGTAGCACCCGCAAAAAAGGGATTTGGCAATCTACCAAATCCCTTGAATCGCTGACGCTTGAGCATTACCTGTCGGCAATCCGACCATGAGGCGTTGCCCCAAACACCATCACTTTTGAAAAGTGGACAAACCTTTTTTACAACACCCTATTTCCAATTGGTCGCCCGCAATGCCTGTCGGTGCTACCAGCTTTCACCGACGTAACTGACATAGGCAAACGCCTTGCCGTCGGGACTCCAAGAATTGACATTTATTGTGCCCTGTCCTCCAAACAGCTCGACCAGCACCTCGCTGTCACCGCCGGCGGTGGACATCCCCTTCAGTTGTACCTGTTTGTTCGGTGGGTGGTCGCCTGCCTCCACTTGATCGTCATAGGAAATGTAAACCACCTGCTCCCCATTGGGCGAAATGTGTGCAAACCAGTTGTTGCGATCCTTCTCAAAGGTCATCTGTGTTTGTTCTGTCCCATCACGGTTCATCTTAAAGATCTGCATACGACCGCTACGCACCGAATTGAACCAGATCTCTTTGCCGTCCGGTGTGTATTCCGGTCCATCATTCAACCCCTTTGTCGTTGTCAATCGGGTTTCTTTGCTGCCGTCCGCCGGCATGATGTAGACATCCAATTCCCCATCTCTTGCCGCACAGTAAGCGTACTCCGCACCATCGGGTGCAATGCCGTGCAGATAGCAGGGTTGGATGGCCGACACCTGTTTCTTTTCGCCACCTTCCATCGGAATGGCGAACAAAAAGCACTCATGAAACTTTTTGAGTGGCCCCGGTGGTGGATTGATCAACTCTTCGTGATTTTTCTCGGTGATGGCACTGGCAATGACCTGCTTGCCATCCGGTGTGATCACATGATCGTTGATGCAAAAGACATCGCCGGTGGGCAGTAGCGTTTCCACCCCTGTTTCAAGATCATAAAGGTACAGATCACCCAAGGAATTGAACAGTAGGGTTTTGCCGTTTGGTGCCCAGTTCGGTGCCTCGATGTGGCGATCAAAACGCTGAATCATACGGGAGGTTTTGGTCGTCATGTCATAGATGTGCAAAAAACTTTTCATCTCTTCTCTCCTTTAAGAGACCGCCACCCAGCGATCTTCCTCGTTGCTCAAAAGACAAGCCTCCGCCAACTGCATACTGCGGTAACCGTCCACAAAATTGGCATAAGGTTGTACCGTTTCTTTGAAGGTGCCGTTGTGAATGGAGGCGTAATATTCGCCAATGCCGTTGCGAAACGCATCGCTCCACGCCACGGCATGACCTGCCGGCAGGGTGGCATACCGCTCAATTTCCTCATGCACCGAAGCCGCACAAGCATACAGCTGTGTCGTCCCTTCCGAACGCTTACCAATTTGCAGACGATCGGCACGCTCCTGTTCCCAGTTCATCGAGTATCTTTCCCCCGAAATTTCAATGCGCAGGTCGTTTTTATGCCCTGCCGCCACCTGCGACACCAGCAATTGTCCCATGGTGCAATCCTCAAACTCCACCAAGATAAATCCCCCATCTTCGGAACGAATCGACACTTCCTCATACGCCGCGCTTTGCTCTGTTTGAAAGGTCTCGGTCTGTGTCAACGGTTTTTTTCGGGTCGGCAGTGCGGTGAAGAGTTTGGCGTACACTTTGACAATTTTTTTGTTGGTGATGTGCTGTGCCATGTCAAACCAGTGGGTGCCAATGTCTGCCACTGCACGAGATTTGCCGTCCTTGTCAGAGGCCAGTCGCCAGTTGAAATCGGTCTCATACATCAACCAGTCCTGTTGATAACTGCCGGTGATGTGAAAGATACGCCCAATGTCGTTGTTTTTGACACGCATACGCATCTCCTGCACCATGGCATTGTTGCGATAGTTGTAGTTGACCCCACAAGCGACGCCGTGTTCCTCTGCCAATCGGACAAGCTCCGCACACTCCGCCGCCGTGGTGGCAAGCGGTTTTTCACAATAGATGTGAACGCCTTTTTCGATGACATATTTGTTGATTTCATAGTGCATATGGTTGGGGGTGCAGTTGTGCACCACATCCGGCTTAATAACCTCAATCATCTCTTTGTAATCGGTAAAGGTGTGCGCCACCCCAAGGTCTTTTGCCTTTTTGGCGAGCATGGTGGGGTTTGCGTCCACCAAGGCGACCACGTTTGTGTGCGGCAATCGGCGTACCGCTTCAATGTGCTGTTGTCCTGTAAAACCACTTGCGATGACCGCAATTCTTACCTCTTTCATCTAAACCCTTCCTTTACCGTTCTTCGTCACCTAGATAACTTCTACTTTGGTTACTTTACCTGTTTGGGACGCTTCGACACATGCGAGCATGACTTGTAGGGAGTTTGCCCCTTCTCTACCACTGATGGCAGGTTCTCTGCCTTCCAACAAGGTGTTGATAAATTCGTCCGGAATGCCACTCGGGATTTGTTTTTCATTGGTTGCAATCCCCTCAAAGTTGTAGCGCTCTTTGAAACCGTTTTTGTAGGTGATGGCAAGATCCACGTCGGGATCGACAAAAATTTCAATCATCCCATCCTGACAGTAGATGGTGCTGTGGTTTTTCTCCACCGTGTGAGTCCAACTTGTGGTGATGGTGCCGATCGCACCGGATCTCATTTTCAACAGTGCCACGGTGTTGTCGTCAACCGAGATCAACTTGTCGGTGTTCGGATATTTTTTATCTTGGGTGGTGACGAAAGCCGCCACTTCATCCACCTCATCGCCTAGGATGTAGCGGAACAGGTCTGCTTTGTGTACCCCGAGGTCTGCCGCACTACCAATGCCTGCTTCTTCTTTTTTGAAGAACCAAGTGTCATCCCCTTCTGCCGACCAGTTTTCAGGGCCTGTGTGTGCAAACACGGTGCTAAAGGTCAAAACACGACCCAGTTTACCCTCGGCAATGATCTCTCTTGCTTTTTTGTGTGCGCCAACCAAACGTTGGTTTTGACCGGTCATCAACACTTTGCCGACCTTCGCTGCAAGGTCAACCATTTCTTTGGATTGTTCCACGCTGATGGAGAGTGGTTTTTCACACAGGACATGCTTGCCGGCGTTCAAGGCTTCCATGACCACTTCATAGTGAAAGGCATTCGGGGTGCAAACCGCTACCGCATCCACTTCCGGCAATGCTGCGAGTGCTTTGTAGTCGGCACAAACTTTTGCGTTATAAAGACCGCCCAATTCGGTTGCACGGTCACTGCATTTGTCGCACACCGCAACAATTTCAGCATGGGGGTTTGCATGAAACTCCGGTAAATGACGGAACCTTGCAATGGAGCCACAACCTACTACACCAATTCTAATCTTTTTCATCTTCAATCTCCCTTTCTAACTGTGTATCAATGGTTTCTTTTCATCTTTTCAAACATTTTACTGTTTGTTTCTGAAATAATCTTATCATATTTCATTCTTTTCAGCAATAGTTTTTTGAAAACAATTGCATATTTGTCGTTTTGACAAACAAAACCCCTAGCATGTTGTTTGTTTCGCCGACAACGAAAGCCATTTGCCGAAAAGTTTTCTGAAAACTTTTTCTTTTGCATGAAAATTTCTCGAATTTCAGGAAATTTATTTCAGAAAAATCGCTGAAAGACTTTACTTTTTTCAAGAAACAACGTATAATAGGAAATAACAGATCAACATTCATAAAAAAGGAAAGGTGTTTGCATTGAATTACAAAAAGAACGCAACCGTCTCTGAAATCGCCAAACAAGCAGGCGTTTCCCCTGCCACCGTGTCCCGTGTGGTCAACCACCGTGGCATCGTCGCCACCGAAACTTACGACAAAGTCTTTGCCGCCATGAAAGCCCTCGGCTGTGAGCCGAAAGCAAAGACCGGTACTGCCTCCTCCAACAGCGGTATTTTACTGCTCAACGTCCCCTCGATCGCCAACCCCTTTTACAGTGAGGTGACCCAAGCGGCAAAAACCGCAGCGGCACGCCACGGCTACCATCTCCTCATCACCGAAGAGTTGGTCACCAAGGATCTGTTGCCGACCTTTTTGAAACTCATCAAAAAGACCAAGGCGGCAGGCATCATCACCCTCAGTCAGATGGATCCCGACGTCCTACAAAAGCTATCCGAAACCATTCCGCTCGTGCAATGTTGTGAGCAAACCGACGAGGTCGACCTACCATACGTCACCATCGACGACATCAGCGCCAGTGCCATTTTGACAGAACATCTGCTGTCCGGCGACAAAAAAAAGGTGGCCTTCATCAGCGGACCGGAACGTTTCAAGTATTCCAAGCACCGCTTGCAAGGGTATAAAAACGCCCTGCAAAAGGCAGGCATCCCTCTCAACCAACACTATATCGTACAACTGCCCGACGTCACCTTTGACCTTGCGGTCTCGGCCGCAAGGCAATTGCTCAGCTCTGACAACCCACCCAACGCGGTGTTCACCTGCTCCGACGTCTATGCCGCCGCCACCATCAAAGCGGCAAACTCGGTGGGGTTTCGTGTGCCACAGGACATCATCGTCAGCGGTTTTGACAACATTCCGGTGTCCATCATGTCGGTGCCATCCATCACCACCATCAACCAACCAAAAGCACAACTGGGCTTTGTCGCCTGTGAACTGTTGCTTGAAAAAATCAACAACCCCGATTGCCCCAACAAAAAAATGATTCTGTCCACCGAACTAATTGTCCGCGAATCCACCGTGACAACATAACAAAAGCGTACCGTTGATACGGTACGCTTTTTGAATAAAAGGATATACATACCATGCACCCCGACGGTGCAAAGGTAAGCTTTTGGTAGAGTACGCATTGTATTGGTGCTCGGTCGGCAATACCAGCGGACGCTGTCTGCCCGTTTAGAAGAAATATCGATCGCCGATGGCGATGTGTTCTTGTGCGAGCAATTGACGTTCTTTGTCGGTCAATGGAGTGAAAATCTCATCCACATGTTCCACTGCAAACCGAAAGCTCTCAATATTTCCGGGAGGCACCAATACGTCAGGGCCGATTTCCTGCACCGCATATTTCATGGCAGCAATGCAAAGCGCATCGTCATCGGTGAACGGCATACACCACGATTTTGGAAAACGCGACGATTCGCGTTCCGCTTCGTCGTTCCATGCACGGTGAATCATCGATTTCATGCCCAAGAATCCAATGTTTTTTTCTTTACAAAGGGCAGCCAATCTACCGGCAAAGCCTTTTTCCATATGCAGTGCCCAGTTGGTCGGGAACAACACACTGTCAAAATCGTACAGTTCCAACGCACGCAACGCCGCGTCCTCGCTGTGGCAGGTGATCCCCAAATGCTTGATGGTGCCGGCTTCCTTTGCCGCCAACATCACCTCAAACACCCCACCTTTGGAAAATGCCGTTTCCACTTCTTCCACACTGGCAAGCGCGTGCATTTGGTACACATCAAAATAATCGGTGTGCAGCAATTTGTGCGAACGCTCCAGTTCCACCTTTGCCCCTTCCGCCAAACGCTCCCCCGTTTTGCAAGCAAGATAGATGTCCTTGCGGTAAGGGATCAAAGAATTGCCGAGTTTTTCCTCCGCATCTTGATAGGACGGTGCCACATCAAAGTAGTTGATGCCCTTTTCAATGGCATAAGCCACATACTCATCCGAGCGATCCTGCCCGTCGAGCATCGACACAATGCCCCCGTAAATAATGCGTGAAACGTCCAGTCCTGTTTTGCCAAGTTTGTTGGTTTGCATGATGTTGTTCCTCCTCTATTGGTGTGTCATGGTTGATTGAAATTGTCTTGCCAACGCATATAAGCGTGGGGTCGCATGGGTAAAAAAGCGACGATAAGCCTCACAGTGGTAGTTGAGTTGCAACTCCTCCCCAAGCTGTCCGCGGTACCGCCGACACCCACCTCGACAGAGCGAAAAGTGGGTGCACCCTGTGCAAGCAGGGTCGATTTGTTTGGATGTTTCGATAAACTGAATCTCTGTCCGTCTTTGCTGTAGATCGTCAAAAGTACAGGTATTGAGGTTGCCCAGTCGGTAGTCATCCAGCACATAAAAGTCGCAGGGGTAAACCTCACCATCCGCCTCCACCACATGTTGGTAACTGCAAATGCCACTCATCCCGCAGGATTCGGGTGGATACCCCAGTAGCATTTCGATGTAATTTTCAAATTGACGAATGTGTACCGTGTTACCCTTTTGTAAATCCTCCACCCACAGGTCGAAAAGGGTACACAAAAAGTCCCCATACGCTTTGGGTGTGAGCGAATAAACCTCTCCGCCTGCCGCCGCTGCAATGGGATCAAGACAGGGGATGAATTGCAGGTAATCAAACTGCTGTGCCTTGAAAAAGCGGTAAATTTGTCGGATGTTTTTGGCTGTAAATTTGTGCACCACCGTCAAAATGTTAAACTGCACGCCATGCTTTTGAAACAGTCTTACCGTCTGCATGACCTTGCTGTAGCTGTCCTTGCCGTCATGGTCAAGGCGGTAGAGGTCATGGTTTTGGCTACTGCCGTCGAGCGACAGTCCCACCAAAAAATCCTCTTGTTTGAAAAACTGCGCCCACCGATCATCCATCCCGACGCCATTGATCTGAATGGCATGGTGAATGGTCAGTCCCTTTTGATTATATTGTCGCTCCAGCGCCACCGCTTTTTTGAAAAAGTCCAGTCCACGTAAGGTGGGTTCTCCCCCTTGGTAGGCGACCGTCAAGCTCTCTTCGGCATAGTCAATCGCCTTTTGTAAGACTGCCTCTAACGTCTCTTCGCTCATCATGCCGTACTGCCCTGCCGGACGCTGTTCCACCAGATCATAATAAAAGCAGTACCGACAACGCAGATTACAGTGACCCGACGCCGGTTTGATCAACAGGTGTAGATGTCTCATACCGCATCCTTCTCTTTTTTCGGTTTCTTTTTATGGTCTTTTTGATCCTTATGCTTGTGCTTTTTCTTTTCTCCCTTTTCAGGTCTTGCTTTTTTGTGCTTGTCATCTTTGTGGCCTTTGCCCTTTGGTGACTTGCCTTTGAACGATTTTTCTTTGTGGTGTTTTTTCTTTTTGTCGTGTGCCGGCACTTCGTCGGTCTTGTTGCCACCTTCCACTACCGCAAAATCAATGCGTCCACTGTTGACATCACTCTTGACACATTGGATACGCAACGGATCACCAATGCGGTAACGCATACCGGTATCCTCATTGGTATATTGAATCGCCCCATCAAAGTTGTAACGCCCTTGTGGCAGGTCCTCGATGCGAATCATCCCCTCCACGGTGTTGGGCAGCTGCACATAAATGCCGTGGGAAGCGGTGCCGGAAATGACCCCGTCAAACCATTCCCCAACATGTTGCTGCATGAATTCCGCCTTGTAGCGGTCGGTGCAATCCCTTTCCATTTTCATGGCACGGATTTCCCGTTCGGTGGACTGTTTGCCTGCCTTTTCCACAAATTTCTTGTAGCGTTTTTGTAAGAGTGCCGTCGGTTGTCCTGCCAAATAGGCGGTGATCATGCGATGCACCACAAGGTCGGGATAGCGGCGAATAGGAGAGGTGAAGTGGGCATAATCATCCAAGACCAACCCAAAGTGACCGATGGGATTGTTGCTGTACTGTGCCTTCGACATGGTGCGGAGCACTTGGGTATGGATGACCGTTTGTAACGGTGTACCCATCACCGACGCCAAAATTTGTGCCAATTTCGGTGCCGTCGCACCACCTGCGATGTCCGCAGCGGAAAGACCCAACTGACGCAATACCTCTGTCAAATTGTCCACCTTTTCACCGGTCGGCGGTTCGTGTACACGGTACAAGAACGGCAGTTCCTCCCGTTTGCCGAGTTTTGCTGCCGCTTCATTGGCGAGTAGCATAAACTCTTCTATCATCTCTTGGGAAAACCCGCGCTTGCGCGACACAACGTCGATGGCGACCCCCGCTTCATCCAACACCGCCTTGCTTTCCTCGGTCATGATTTCCGGCACCCCACGCTCCGCCCGTTTTTCCATACGCAGGGTGGCAAGTTCTTTCATCAGCGGCAAAACCTCGGCAACCGCACTGTATTTTTGTAGCAGTTCTGCGGTGGCAGTCCCGTCATAAATGGCATTGATTTCGTCATACACCCCTTTGACACGGGAGCGAATGACAGTTTTTGCAAACTGAAAATCCTGCAATTGTCCGCTTTTGTCCAACTCCAAAAAGACCGACAATGCCAGACGATCGACGTCGGCATGCAATGAACAAATGCCGTTGGAAAGCGCCTTTGGCAACATCGGGATGACGCGATTGCCAAAATAAATACTGGTCGCACGCTCGTACGCTTCGGTATCAATCGGGTCAAACGGCAACACATAATGGGAGACATCGGCAATGTGTACCCCTAAGCGAAATCCTTTGTCGGTGCGTGTCAGCGAAATGGCATCGTCAAGGTCAAGGGAATCGGCACCGTCAATGGTGAAAACACAATCCTCACGCAGATCCAGACGATGCAACAGATCGGTGGCACAAACGCCTTGTTCATTGATATTTTCTGCCTCTAGTGCTACTTCATCGTCAAAGCGGTCGACCACCCCTGCCGCTTCCAACAATGCGGCGATACAACTGCTCGCCTGATTGCTAGAGCCAAAGCCTGCCACAATTTCAGCACGATGATCACGATGTTGTTCGCCACGCAAACTGACCCGACATAGTACTTTATCGCCGAGTTTCAATTCAGGGTCGGGACGATGCTCCAACAGAATCGGTTCACGCATCAACTGATCCGTTTCGATCGCAAAACGCCCAGAATCCATACGGATGAGTTTTCCGGTAAATGTCACATCAGCGCGGTGGATGATTTTTAGCACCTGTCCCTCTGGGGAGGGGCCGTCGGAGCGCTTGGTTGCCACCAGCACCTCATCGCCCGGCATGGAGCCGCGCAAAAATCTACCGGGGATGAAAATTTCGCTTTCATCTTCCAGTTTTGCAAATCCGAAGGTTCCTGCCACTTTGGTGATGGTTGCCGGCAACGCATCCACTGCACGGACAAAGGTATATCGCCCACGGTCAACGGTGACCGTACCTCCGTCCATCAAATCACGTAAGGTAATCTCAAATTCTCGATACTGTTTGGGGTGTACATGGGTGCGTCTGCGCAATTCGGTAAAGGGCATCCCACGCTTGCCTTGTTTTCTCAAAATAAGTTCAATTTTACTTTTCAATTGTTCCATTGCTTTGCTCTCCTTTGTCGATCGTTCGACAAATTTTTCTGTTGTTTGATTTCAAGTCATTTTTTGCAAGAAAAAAGCCTTGCGAAAATCGCAAGGCTCTCCATTACCAATTGAAATGAACAATAACATTCAAGGCGATCGAAACGACGAAAAATACGATCGCTGCATATTTTGTCAATTTTGCAAGGTATGCTTCTCTGGTTCTACCGCCACCGGTTTTGCCCATGTAGCTGTCGCTGTTGCTGTCCCCGGAGAGGGCTTCCAACCCGTTGCCTTGTTTGCTTTCCTGCCCCATGACAAGAAGGATGATAAAGATGCTCGAGATCAACATCAAGATCCCACTGATAATTTCTAACACGCTCATGTTTTTGCCTCCATCAATTTGCCCCACCACTGTGGGTTATCTGCTTTTATAACTAACTTATTTTAACATAACCATTTCAAAATTTCAATAGCTAATTTTAAAATTTGTTCTAATCCACAACAAATACCGTAAAAATTTTTGCAAACTTGCGTTGCCGACGCATAGATGGCAAAAAACCACACATACTAGCATTACTTTCCCATCATTGTTCACACCGTTTCTGTGTTTGTTCAAATAGGGAAAGCGCATGAAGAACAAGATTTTTCAAGGAAGAAACAAGGTGCAACCCACCCATTTCAACCAAATGATGTCGACCTTACTTAAATTTTTAAGTTCGGACGAGATCAGAAAAAACTCGTTCGGACTGCAAAAAAGAGTGTGTTTCCAAACGGAGACACACTCTTTTTCAAGGTCAATGATCCTTTTTATCATCATATCTGTAGGGACAGGTTTCCATGCCTGTCCGCCGACTTTACACGGTTACAGTTCTATCGGCGTTGTTAACAACTCCCCGAAATGGTGAATAAAGCGATCCGCTTCAGCCATGATCGCTTCACGGTCGGTAGCAGAGTGGTCGTCTGCCACCCCAACGGTGTAAAAGGCGCCCATTTTCGCGCCACGCACCCCGTGTAAAATATCCTCAAATACGACACAATCCGACACCGCAATCCCCAAACGGCGCGCCGCTTCCTCATAGCTGTCGGGGTATCCTTTGCCACGTGCCACATCCACGGTGTAAACCACCGTTTCAAAGTACCCATCAATGCCCAGTCGCTTCAATGCAGGTTCCGCCAAACGGCGATCCGATGCAGTTGCCGCCGCAATGCGCACCCCTTTTTCTTGTAGGTGAGAAAGGTAATCTGTGACATACGCTTTGAGTGGGATGTGATGGGTGTAGGCATCCACCGCCCCCTCCCACCATTCTGCCACCACTTCGTCGACCGTTTCGTCGAGCGAAAATCGCTCAATGGTGTAAGCGGCCGCTTCGGAAAAGTGCATGGTGCTGATGGCATCAAAGTAGTCGTCCGGCAGGGGGATGCCTCGCTTTTGTAAAAAAGTGCGGTCAAGGTCATGCCAGACAGCAAGGGAATCCAACAGCGTGCCGTCCAGATCAAAAATGGCTAGTCGCATGTCGGCTCTCCCTTGGCGGCACGCAACATACGGCCGACATCTTTGGGGGTAAATTGATATTTCTTTTCGCAGAATTGACAGTTGACTTCCACCGATTCTCCTGCGTGAATCAACTCTTCCAATTCTGCTTGTCCCAAACTCAACAGCGCCTTTTCGACACGGTGCTTGCTACAGTCGCACAGATACGCCGCTTCAAACTCATCCAACAGATTCGGTTCCATACCGGCGAGCAGTTGTTCACAAATTTCCAGTGGGGTTTTGCCTTCTTTGATGAGGGTCGACACCGGTTTCATTTCCCGCAGATTTGCCTCGATTTGATCGATGCAGGATTCGTCGGCAAACGGCAGTAGCTGTACCAAATATCCGCCTGCCGCCTGTACCGTCAGATCAGGATTGACCAACACGCCCAACCCACAAACGGTCGGGATCTGTTCGCTGATGGCAAAATAACGGGTGATGTCCTCGGCAATTTCACCTGATTCAATCGGGATTTGCCCGATGTATGGCTCTTTCATCCCCAGATCCTTGACCACACTCAACACCCCATCGGTGCCAACTGCACCGGCAACGTCCAACTTGCCATGTGTGTTGAGTGGAATTTCCACGATCGGTTGTTGTACATAGGCCTTGACATTGCCGTTGCTGTCCGCTACTGCAATGAGAGTCCCCGCAGGTCCGCCCCCTGCCATACGCAAGGTCAACGAATGATCGTCACCCTTTAATTGTGCCCCCATCATCGATGCGGCAATCGACAAGCGTCCCAATGCCGCTGTCACCGTCGCACTCGGATGATGAATTTCTTCCAGCCTTGCCACCATATCGGTGGCGTTGATGGCACAGGCCATGACACTGCCATCCGCCGAAATTGTTCTTACCATTGTAGCCATGTTCGTTCCTCCATTTGGTCGTTCCAACCACCGTTAATCGATTGCTTCGATCGGTGGTGCATTTTTCAACAATTGATTGCGCAACAGATATACCACCCGTTCGGTTTTGTCCGTCGGTGGTGTCGTTGTCAGTTCTTCATAGTAGCCTTTTATCGTAAAGCCTGCCGCTTCGACCATCTCGGTCAAGCACGCATGGTCATAAGCACGTTCACAAAACTGCTCTGACATGCGGTCATAACAGTCGTCTTCCTTGTCATACAGAAAAAAGTCCAAGGTGATTTCGACAAGCGTGTCGTCCAACAGGTGATTTTGCCAGACACAGTACACCTCTTCCAGATCATAGACAAAGGTCTGGTCGCCCAGCACCTGCTTGTGTTTATACACCGTGTTGACGTCAAATACCACACAGGCATCGGGATTCAAAAACAGCGAAATCCGCTCAAACACCGCCGCCAGTGTGTCGGGGTCGGTGATGTGATTGAAGCTGTCAAGTGCGCACAGCACAATGTCCACCGTGCCAAAGAGGTTGAGTTCCTCCATCTGTTGACAGAGATACACCACGTCGGAGCCGGTTTCCATTTTGCGTGCCATCGCTTCATTTAACATTTCCGCCGAACCGTCGATGCCGATGACGTCATACCCTTTTTTTGAAAACCATTCACTCAACCGACCGGTGCCACAGGCCAAATCCAAGAGAATCCCTTCGGATTTTCCCTGTTGCAACAACAGGTTGTGGTAATAGTTTCCTCGCACCTCATCGTCAACATTTGCCGTCAAGCGGTCATAGACGGCGGCAAAGTCTTGATAACTCATTCCTCTGCTCCATCTTTGTCGGCATCCAAACGTTCAAACACCACCGCATAACCGTCACTGCCATAGTTGAGCGAGCGATTGACACGGCTGATGGTGGCGGTCGACGCCCCTGTTTGTTGCACAATGTCGCTGTAGATGCGGTTTTCACTCAGCATCTTTGCCACTTGGATGCGTTGCGACATCGCTTTGAGTTCCTGAATGGTACAGAGATCCTCAAAGAATTTGGCACATTCCTCATGGGTTTGCAGTTTCAACACGGCATCAAATAAAAAGTCGACATGAAATTCTTTTATTTTTTCATTCATTTTGTAGGGCACTGTTTTTTAAAACAGCACCGTTCACCTCACTTTGCGATCCGTTTGGTCCCGAATCATTTGATATTCATAGTTTAGCACATTAAAGCGTGATTGTAAAGAGAAAATATTGTGTGTAGCGGCGGCAGGTATTGCGGGCGATTCATGAATCGCCCCTACCTCTTCACTCTTCACTTTTCACTATTCACTATTCTTGTCGGTCATCGCTGTGGCGACATCCCGTAAGGTCTGCACCACGCCATCCACCACCTTAATGCTGAGATAAGGCTTTTGTGAGGCGTTGACAAACACCCGTCCGCGCATGGCCGCCATCAACTGTTGGGCGAACGCCGGATCAAGGGCTGTCGGGTACAACAACAGCTGTTTGCCTCGCTCATTGATTTCACGAATGCCATGACTTGCCAGCGTGTTTCGGAGCAATGCAATTTCCAACAGCGTCTCCACCGAGCGCGGTGGGGTACCAAAGCGGTCAAACAATTCGTCCATCAGATCCAAGCGATCCGCTTCGGTTTTGATGGAGGCGATTTTTTTGTAAATGTCCAATCGTTGCGACAGGTATTCGATATAACTTTCCGGGATGTGGGCATCGAGCTGAATATCGATGAGGCATTCCTGTGCCGGTGGGGTATATTTTTCTCCTTTTTTGGCGGCAATTGCCTCGGCGAGTAGTTGTACATACATTTCGTACCCAACCGCTTCCATATGCCCATGCTGTCTGCCGCCCAAAATCGACCCTGCGCCACGAATTTCCAAATCCCGCAAAGCGATGCGAAAACCCGATCCAAAGGTGGTGAATTCCCGAATGGCATTCAACCTCTTGACCGAAATTTCACTCAGCACCTTGCCCCGTTGGAAGGTCAGATAGGCAAAGGCACGGCGATTGGAACGCCCCACCCGCCCACGCAACTGATACAATTGGGACAGCCCCATGTGATCCGCCTGTTCGATGATCATCGTGTTGGCATTTTTCACGTCAATCCCCGTTTCAATGATGGTGGTGCAGATTAAAATATCCACTTCATGACTGAGCACCTGTCGCCAAATGGCAGACAGTTCCTGCTCGGTCATCCGTCCGTGTGCCACTGCAATATTGGCATCGGGCGCCATGGCACGCACCTTTTCGGCACACAGGTCAATCGTTTCCACCCGATTGTGGATGTAATACACCTGCCCGTTGCGACGCAGTTCCTTTTTGATGGCATCGGCAATGACTCCATGGTCGTATTCCAACACATAGGTCTGTACCGGATGACGGTCACCCGGTGCCTGTTCGATGGTGGACATGTCTCGAATGCCACTCATCGCCATGTTGAGGGTACGGGGAATGGGGGTTGCAGACAGCGTCAGCATGTCAACCGCATGAAATTTTTCCTTGAATGCCTCCTTGTGCTTGACACCAAAGCGCTGTTCCTCATCGACAATGGCAAGCCCCAAATCCTGAAACTGCACATCCTTTTGCACGACACGATGGGTGCCGATGACCAAATCCGCCTCCCCGCTTTTGATGCGTTTGAGCGATTCTCTTATCTGTTTTGGGGTGCGAAAACGGGAGAGCAATTCAATTTGAATGGGATACCCCTCAAAGCGCTGTAGGGCACTTTGGTAGTGTTGCCACGCCAAAATGGTGGTAGGGCAAAGTAGGGCACACTGCTTGGAATCATTGACACATTTGAAGGCGGCACGCAACGCCACTTCGGTTTTGCCAAAGCCGACATCGCCACAAAGCAAGCGATCCATCGGTGCTTTTTTCTCCATATCGCCCTTGATCTCTTCGATACAGCGCAGTTGGTCGTCGGTCTCGACATATTCAAAGCGGTCCTCAAATTCGGTTTGCCAGGTGGTATCGGGGCAAAAGGCATGACCCTCGATCTGCATCCGTTTGGCGTACAGGGCGGTCAGTTCCTCCGCCATATCGGCACAGGCTTTGCGCACACGGGTTTTGACCTTTTGCCATTCCCCTGAATTGAGTTTGTGCAGTTTGATTTTGCCTTCGTCCTTGGGTCCGATGTATTTGGACACCAAGTCGAGTTGCGTGACCGGCAGATATAAGGTATCGGCACCGGCATATTTGATTTTGATATAATCCTTGACCACACCATGCAGGTCAATTTTGTGAATGCCGTCAAAGATCCCAATGCCGTGGGAGGCGTGTACCACAGCATCCCCGACCCCCAAATCATCCAGCGAACGAATGGTACGCCCCTTTTTGTGGCGTGATTTTCGCTTGGTGCTGTGTTGGGCACGGGTGGTGGAGATGAGGGCAAAACGTGCTTCCGGATATTCAAAACCTGCTGACAGGTTACCGGTCATGACCGATACCTTACGCAGGGTCATCTTGGATAAATCCTTGTGGTACTCGGCATCGATGGACAACCTTTGCAGGTCCTGCGCCAAATGTCTTGCCGACTTGTCACTCCCTGCCAGTACCACAACGCTGTACCCCTGTTGCAGTAGTGGTTCCAAATCCTCCTGCAACAGCTGTAGCTGTCCCGAAAAGTTGGAGGTCTGCAACGGGTTGATGGTGAGTAGTTCCTTGTATTTCAAATCCCCAGACGAACGGGCGAAGGTGTCCAAAAAGATACAGGGGCGTTTCAATAGCCCTGTCTGCACCGTCGTCCAATCCGCCAAAAAGCGATCCAACCCTTTGCAGAGGTGTCCCTCTTCAAATAGGATTTTAATGTCTTCATTCATCTGCCATTGAGTTGCACGATACCGTTCTTTCAACGCCACGTATTCACTGACAAACACAATCCCGTCTGCAAAGTAGTCCAACAAGGTGGCAGGGGTGTGGTAGGCAAGGGGCAAAAATTTATCGAGGTTGGAAAGTTCCATCCCTCCGTCCAATCGATCCAAATCCTGTCGGAGCAACTCCTTTGCCTTATCGTATTTGACCTTTTTTTGGAGTGTCTCAATCTGTTCCCGCAAAGTTTCAGGCGAATCAAACAGGCATTCCACCGCCGGTGATACAAACAAGCGCTCGACGTTGTCGGTACGACGCTGGCTCTCCGGCTCAAAGGTGGCGATGGAATCGATGTCATCTCCCCAAAACTCCACACGAATCGGCTGTACCGCATCGGGTGGGAAGAGATCTAAAATCCCTCCACGCACTGAAAACTGGGCAATGCCATCCACCTGTGGTCGTCTGACATAACCTGCCTGCAACAGTCTGCTCACCAGATTTTGGATGTCGTAACTGCCGTCACTGTCGATGGCGAAGGAGCGGCGTGACAGTTCTGTCGGTGGGATGGTGTACTGAGATAGGGCGTCGATGCTACAAAAGCAGAGGCGACAACGCCCGTCTAAAATGCGGGACAGCACCCCAATACGCTGTTGCTCATACTCTCTGGAAGCGGTCATATTGGCGTGAAAGGCATAGTCTCTGGCAGGGTATAAAAAGCTCCCACCTGCTTCCCCTGCCATCTGATTGCAGTCCTCACACAGCTGTCTTGCGGTCGCCTCGTCGTCACAAACGACAAGCACCGGTGCCCTCAATTCCTCGGCGGCGGCATAGATGAGGTGTGCTTTGTGAATGTCGGCGGCACCGACAAACAAGGTCGGGGTTTTGCCCTCCTTGATATTTTGCACCATCTGGTTGTATTGTGGCAGGTGCGACGCCACCATGCTGTATAGTTTCAAGCCATCTACCCCTATCTGTTGAAGCGATTCATCGCCTGATCGAGTTTTTGATCTAAAAACAATGTTGTGATGGTTTTGGTGTGTTTCAACTGTTCGTCAATTTGTTTTTTCTCGTCGGGGGTGAAGTTGGACAGCACCCAGCTGGCCAAATCATAGTCGGGGTGCGGTTTTTGTCCCACACCGATTTTTACCCTTGTAAAGTCGTCTCGCCCCAACAGGTCGATGATGTTGCGCAGCCCATTTTGTCCCCCGTGGCTACCCTTGCGGCGAATGCGCAGTTTGCCCGGTTCTAAAGAGATGTCATCGACAAAGACAAGCACTCTTTCAATCGGAATTTTATAGTACTGCATCGCCGCCAACACCGACTCCCCACTCAAATTCATATAAGTGGTGGGTTTTAACAGCAGACACTTGTGTTCGCCAATGGTCACCCTTGCGGTCAACCCCTTGTATTTTGCCCGATCGATGTCGACGTTGCAATCGGTCGCCAAGCGATCCAGTGCCATAAAGCCAACGTTGTGGCGGGTATTTTGGTAGGACACACCGGGATTGCCAAGTCCCACGATGAGGTGGGTCACCCCACTGCTTTTGAAAAATGCCATGATAAACTCCTTTGCATCCCCTTTCGACAAGGGGGAAAACGCACGTTATCCCGAAATAAGACACCCCCCACTGTCGAAAAAAGGGGTTCCATTTCGGGTTCTCTTTTTGCTTTCTTTTTTCTTAGTGTACCACGTTTGTTTGCCCCTGTCAAACGCATATTGCCAATGAAGTTTGAAATTTTTCCCTGCATGTGGTACACTGAAAGAAGTTTTCAAACACAACACGATATAGAAAGTATGGGATACAGGATGAAATTAAAACAACATTTTTTGAAACGCTTCACCGCCATGTGCTTGGGGATCTTTTTTCTGGGGCTGATTGTGCCCTTGTTCATCAAGGCAAACCTTGGAAACGACTCTTACAGCACCCTCATTTTGGGGCTGGAAAAGGTCACCCCCTTGTCTTTTGGTACAGCACTGCTCATCAGCAACTGTTTGATGATGGTGGCGATGCTCATCTGGTCCAGACACCTCATCGGGATTGGCACCCTCTTCAACATGACCATCATCGGCTTTTTGACCGACTTTTTTCTGCCCCTCTACCAGTTTGACCTGTCGGACAATCTGGTGGGTCGAGTCCTTTTAATGTTATTTTCCACCGTGGCAATGTCCTTTGCGGCGGCTTTGTACATTGTGCCGGATCTTGGCATTTCGCCTTATGATGCGTTGGGGTTCATCCTCACCGCCAAAACAAAAATCCACTTTCGTTGGTGCCGCATCGCCACCGACAGCCTTTGTGTACTCGGTGGGTTTTTGTTGGGTGCGACAGTCGGGGTGGCAACCATCATCACCGCACTGCTCATGGGGCCTCTGGTCAGTTTCTTTTCCGAAAAAGTAGTCAAACCAATGCTCGGTGTCAAAAATGAAGAATAGCAGGTAGCCCTGTAGGGGCGGATTCCATATCCGCCCACAAATTTTTTGCCGAACTTCAATTTGGTCATGAATATTCGGACATGGCAATCCATGTCCCTACAGAACCATATTCTCATGATCATCGCAGGGTTGTCCCTACAGCAGATCGTTGACTGGTATCAAATAATGACAACCAATAACAGAAGAGGGTCAAAATTTTTCCTGTTCCGACACCCTGACAGAGCGTCCAAAAATCTGCAAGTCAAGGAACAAAACTTGCAAATGAAAGAGTAATACGATGGTATATGAACGAAATAGCCGAGTTGCAGTGACACAGAAAGAAAAACTGGTGAGCGACTCACCAGTTTTTCGGTTGCGGTTTTTCGACGGTCTGAAAAGAAGGGTTTGGCAATAATGCCAAACCCTTTCTTATTTTGTTCTATACTTGATCCGTTTTCTGTTGCAATTGCGCCAAGGACTGCGGTTTTGCAAACAGATATCCTTGTGAAAAATTCACTCCGTGTTGTAGGAGAATTTGCTGAATTTCCTCTGTTTCGACAAATTCCGCCACTACTTTGGTGTTCATCTGCCTTGCCAGATAACAAATGGTATCCAACACGATCAGATCCTGCTTGCTAGTGACAATTTTTGCAATGATACTACCATCGATTTTGATATAGTCCGGCTGCAACGACAGGATGGTGGAAAAGTTCGAATACCCTGCACCAAAGTCGTCGATGGCCACTTTACAACCAATGGCATGGATCTCGGTGACAAAGTCCACTAGTGTCTCCACACGCTGATAGTTTTCCGTTTCCACAAATTCCACCGTCACCCGCCCGGGCTTCTGGTATTGTGCCAGCTGTGCCAAAAACCATGTCCGAAACGACTCGGACTGGATGTCGTAAAGGGAAATGTTGATGGACACCACTTCCGTACGATCCCGAAATTCTTCGAGCACCCGTTCCACCATCATCTGGCTGATTTTATTGTAAAACTTGTAGCGTTTTGCCACGTCCAAAAAGGCGAATGGGGTGTGTATTTTGCCGTCGGCATCAACAATCCGCATGAGTGATTCATAACGGTCAATGGTTTTTAAGCGGTTGTTGTAAATGCCTTGGTAAAACGGCACAATACGCTTTTCATTGACCGCGTAGTTGAGCAGTTCGATTGCCTTGCTCTCTGTGCTGATGGCATGGCGCCCTTTGCCGTCCCCCGTCTGCACCAAAAAGTTTTCGGCGCGGTCGCGTGTTGCCAACAACATGTTGAGTGCTGATTCCAGCATGTTTTGCTGTTGCAGCAGCACCATGAAACGGCTGACACCGGCAATACCGGTCGTGCCGGAATAGACACGGGTGTAGGCGGCATACAGCGCGCGCATCCCCTCGACAAATTTTTGATCGCTGATCGTCGGTTTTGCCGCTATGAGAAAGGTTTTATAGTTAAAGAGGTACACCTTCACCGCATCGACAAGGCCGATCTGCGTGAGGGCGGCCATCACCTGTCCGTACACATCTCTGAGCGCCTCATAATAGCGCTGTTGTCCCTCAACGGCGATGGTCATGTCAGCGGTCAAGCTCTCCACCGCACAAATTTTGTTGAAGGCAAACACCTTCAAATCCGTTTCGTATTGATAGACGTTGTGCATCCCCGAATGGGTGTCGACATACCACTCCACTTCTCCACCTTGCCGGTGTTTTTCAATCCGTTCAATCAGTTGTGCCTGCCCGTCTTTCATCTGCGTTTTGCCAAGTGTCTTTGCTTTTTGAATAAAACTCAAATCATCCTGCAAGCTACTGGCATCGCTGAGAAGCGCGATGTTTGGCATGATATAATGTTCTTTTTCGGCAATGCCTGCCACCACCGCAGCGCCGTTGTAAAAGGTATTGGCCCCCTCTTGATGGGCAATTTCCCCTGTCATAAAGGAACCGCAAATCCCATATTTGCGAAAAGGCGCCAATTCCCATTCGGAACAGTTTTGCAGGTAGGCTTTGCGAAACAGACAAACATAGGTGCACAGTGCCTCTACCGGTACATCTAAAATGTCCTCACACAACTGGTGGCTTTCCTTCACCGTTTTACCGGGATCCACATACCCCATTTTAAAACGAGATCCAGACGGCACATGAGAAAAGTAAAGGCTGAGTTTGCCGGCAGACGGTTCGTATTTTGTAAACCGTCCACTCTTTTCAAAGCCCTCCAGCATAATGGGAAAGTGGGTCAAATAGTCTTGATCGACAATGTCACGCCACTCCTCAAACCGCTCCTGCTCATAGAGGCTATCTAAGTTCAAATAGTTGTACATCCAATCCAGCGCCGGTTGATGTTCAATTTCCTCAATCAAGCAACCGTCGGTTTTGGTGATTTCATAACTGTCTCCGATTTTGACCATCGAGGTCGACACATGGGTGAAGTTACGCACTTCTTCTCCGGTGACGGTAAACGCCACCAGTCCATTTTGGATGACCTGCTCATGGGTAAAGGCAAAGCCCAAAATCGAGCTGTCTGCGCCCATGATGTCACCGGTAATTCCCCCAATCAGTTTCACCGTCGGGGTGTACTCGTTTGTCGCTTGTACAAACTCGTTGACCTCTTCATAAGGTCTTGCCATCAACAGGTGCACCAATCCGTTCGGCGCTTCCCCATTGGGGCAAAACGCACGGTGCACGGCACCCGCCAATTGTTTTGGGGTCTTTTCCTCATAGGAAAATGTCTCCACCACCACATGCAGCTTTTCAAAATGATACACCGCAACGATGGTCGCCCCTTGCAAATGATTGCCATTTAAAATGACAGCATCGGTTGAGCTGTTGCCTACCACCACACTGTTTGGTAGCAAGGCTTTGATTTCTTTTGCGACCTCTAGAGATTGTGCACAATCTAAATTCGAAGTCACTACCCGTACAAGGTATCGGTCTTGTTTGTCCCAACTGCGTTGTTCGATGGCGCTTCCCAATGATTCTGCGCCGGTATAACGCTGAGTCAAACTCAACATAGTATCCACTCCCACAACAATAGTACGCTTCCCTCCACCCTCCGGCACAACTGTGGTGCCAAAAAACAAAATTTACGCCTGTTCTGTCTTTCTGATCTGCTGATCCAACAGTAAGAAAGAGGAAATAAATTTTGTAACATACTGAATGCTGTTGATCTCTTTTTCGCTCCATACGCGTGTACGCGTACAATCGTCTACGCCAAAGAATAATTTTACGTAATTTTTTTCCGAGATCTGTGCATGTAAAAAGGATTTAATCCCCTGATCTGCCATCAAGTCATATGCCCCTTCTGCCTGCAACATCTTCAAATCGTTGCAGTACAGAATGCCTTCCTTGTCTGACAGTGTAAAAAAGTCTGCTAGTACAGCAGCTTCAAGGCCCTGTAAGTTGTCAATCTCCGGCGGAATGTCCTTGTCGCACCACTCATAGGTGTTGTTGTAGGTTTTTCCTTTGTCGAAACTTTCAAATATATAACAGCGGTCGGCATTTAGCCGTCTGCCAAAGTACTGCAGCGCTGCATTGAGCGAAGATTTGATGTCTTTGGTCTCATACAGCAGGTTGAACGCTGTTGAAATGAGCTCCGCATCAAAGTAAGCATTTGCCATACGGTTGGCATTGTCCAAAGTTGTACGGTTTTCCATCGTCCCACTCAAAAAGTTCTTATGATAGAAGGTATAGCAGTCTTTGCCGCGCAATTTGGACTGATACAGTGCCTTATCTGCCGCCTTGTAAAGTGCCTCATAGGTCTCACCGTCCTGCGGATAACGGGCAATACCGATACTACCGGAAATTTTATAGTCGTGGTTTTCCCCCGAGTAGGTATTTTGGAAGGCCGAAGCAATGCCCTTGGCTTTCTGCTCGATGATCGCTTTGTTGGACAACTGTCGTACAAAAACAATGAATTCATCGCCCCCGATGCGTCCGATGATATCAGCACCACGGAAATTATTTTTGAGATCTCTCGCTACTTCACCCAGCACCAAGTCGCCAAAATGGTGTCCCAAGTTGTCGTTGATGGCTTTAAAGTTGTCAATGTCAACGATAAACAGAACATGTCGCTCATCTTTATAATCCAGTAGTTGATCAGCAATGGTCGTTTCTGCCGTAACCTTATTATAGCAGTTGGTCAACAAATCCGTTCTGGACCGCACCTCCAACAGCCGCTGCTCGTGCACGTCGATTGCCTTGCCAATGACAAAAGTAATCTCCCCTTTGTCGTTTTTCACCGTTTTGTAGCTGATGCGGTGATAGTGCGGAATGCCGTCAAAGGGAATGAAGCGAATGTCCAATTCCTCGTAAATGTCTGCTTTCATATTTTTCTTCAACTGATGAATGATTTCAACATCTTCTTTGTAAATAATCCCTTCATCAACGAGGTGTTGAGGGAATTTTTCAGTGCGATTTTTCAATCCGAATCGCTCACTGCCCTTGCCAAAGTACTGCGCTTCCAATGTACGCATATCCAACACAAAAAACCACTCGTCCGACATTTCCGCCACTGTGTTAAACAACACCTTATCAGAAATTTTGTTGAAGAAGTACCCGTTGAAGTCATCCTCCACCCCATCGGTTCCGGCAAAGTGTCCGCGCAAGTCTCGGGTATAGCCCGCCACCAGCGCCTTGCCCTGTTCGTCTTCCACATCCAGTCGCACCAATGTAATTTCCGCCGGAATGTCATTGCCATTCAAGTCGCAGTGCAACCACAAAAAGCGGTCATACCCAGTTTCAAACGCCTTGTCAATGTGTGCTCTTGCCAATTCACCACTCTTTTCACCATTCGGCTGATATTGCGGTGACAGCATGGCAAACCCTTGCAGGTATTGTTTCTCCTCATGCAAAGCAAAGAGTTCGGTCGCCATTTTGTTGCACATGGTGTTTTCCCTGTCCTCATTCCACAGGTTGAGGCAAAGTGGTGTTGCATCCAAAATTGCTTTGGTCATCTGCATCATCTGGGCATGTTTTTCTTCCAACTGCACGAGGGGACGCAGATCCTGTAAAAACGCCACCATCACCTGTCCGACTCCTGTCCCTGCACCGCGCAAGCGAATGAGGGTCACCTGCATGGGCAGTTCGTTGCCCCGTCGGTCTAAGTGGGTCCATGTAAAAGTCGCACTGCCTTTTTTGTAGGCCTCTGCGGTATACTCCTGATAAAGCTCTTGGGAACATCTACCATTCGGCTGTACCGGCGGTGTCAAGGTAAAGAAATTTTTTACAAACTCTTCTTCTGTTGCACACCCAAAAGTTTTACAGGTACTTTCATTGCACATCATCACTTGAGCACTACTGTCGATAAACAGAATGTTGCTCGGTGCATTTTTGAAAATGTCCAACAGCGACTGCACATCGCCTACCAAGTTCTCTTGAATGAACTTTGCCAATGCACCAATGGTCAGATGTTTTTCCATCGATTCTTGTACCACTATTTCTCCTCCTTTATTGTTTGATTTTTAGCCAAAACCCCAGTAAAACGGTCGTATTTCGTTGATTCTGTCGAGTCGTCAAAGCACCCTTGCTCTACGTTTCAATTTTTTCACTTTACTTTTTAGTATACCACTTCTGAGGAAGATACGCAACTATTTTTGAACGTTTTAACAAAAGTTTCCACTACTTCTCACAAGGCTATTGACGTTTCTTTTTACAAGTGGTACTCTAATTTAGACTTATCTTATTTTTATCACAAAGGAGTGTTTATTTTGCATATCGCTGTCATTGGTCTGGGTCTCATCGGTGGGTCCTTTTGCAAAGCCATCAAAAAATACACCGACCATCAAGTACTGGGGTTGGACAACGACCATGAAACCTTGTCCCTTGCCCTCGCAGAAGGGGCAATTGATCGTGTCATCTCCCCCGAAGAGCTCTCTCTTGCGGATCTGACCATTGCTTGCCTGCACCCAAGCCTTACCCTTTCCTTTTTGTTGGAACATGCCGACAAGTTCAAAAAGGGCAGTCTTGTCATCGACAGTTGTGGGGTTAAAACCACCCTTGTCCATGAAGTCACACCGGCACTGGCGGCGCACGGGGTCACCTTTGTCGGCTGTCACCCGATGGCAGGACGTGAATTTTCAGGCTACCGCTATGCCCAATACGACCTTTACAAGGGTGCCAGTTTCATCATCACCCCTGATGCGACCACGCCACAGGAGTCTGTCGACACGGTACGTCGCTTTGCCAAAAAATTGCAGTTTGACAAGGTGGTGGTTTCCACCCCCGAAGCACACGACCGGATTATTGCCTTCACTTCACAACTGGCGCATGTCGTCTCGAGCGCTTATGTCAAAAGCCCCTCTTTGCAAGAGCGTGTCGGCTTTTCTGCCGGTAGCTTTCTCGACCTAACCCGTGTTGCCCAACTAAATCCCGCCATGTGGAGCGATCTTTTCCTGCAAAACAGAGATCCGCTCGTCCATGAAATCGATACGATCATCGGCCATTTACAGGACTACCGCAACGCCATTCAAGAGGGGCAAACCAGCCTTCTATACGACCTGTTGCAGGATGGCAGCGACCGCAAAAAAGCAAGTCTGGAAAACTAAAAAGATTGTTCAGGGTGTCAAAAAAGATCTTTCCTCTCTCGACCCCCTGCCAGAGCGTCCAAAAATCTGCAAGTCAAGGAACAAAACTTGCAAATGAGAGAGTAATACAATGGTATATGAACGACATTTGCCGAGTTGCAGTGACACAGAAAGCAAAGCTGGCGAGCAGTACGGCTCACCAGTTTTGCGGTTGCGGGTTTTTCGACGGTCTGGACAAACCTTGGTAAAAACGGTTGTTTTTTGTCGTTCACTATGCTATGATAAAAAACGGATCACGCATCCACTTGATCAGAACCCAAACCTTTATACAGCACCGATCACCTATAAGGAGACTTTATGAACTACAATATCATCGCTCTCGATCTGGATGGCACCCTGACCAACAGCCAAAAGATCATTACAGACGCCACAAAAGAGGCACTTTTCAAAGCACAGGAAAAGGGTGCCATTGTCGTACTCGCTTCCGGTCGTCCCACCTGTGGGATCGAACCGCTGGCAGAGGAACTGAAGCTGTCCCAGTACGGCGGCTACATTCTTTCCTTCAACGGCGGCCGCATCTTTGATTGCAAACAGCAGTCTGTCATTGAAGAGCAGGTCGTTTCCCCTCGTCACATCCCTCATATCGTACAGTTTGCAAAACAGCAAAAAGTGCGCCTGCTGACCTACAAGGACGGGGTGATTTTAACCGAAACGCCCGACTGTATCTACACCCAAAAGGAAGCTGCCATCAACAACATGCCGGTACAACAGGTCGACGACCTTGCCGCTTTTGTCGATTTCGAGGTGCCAAAGTGCCTACTACTGGAAGACGGCGACTACCTTGCCGAGGTAGAGCAAAAAGCGGTGGCGCAGTTTTCCACCGAATTGGACATTTTCCGCTCTGAACCGTACTTTTTGGAGTTTATGCCAAAAGCGGTGGACAAAGCGGCCTCCCTTGCCAAACTACTGGCACATCTGGGGCTTTCACGTGAACAACTCATCTGCTGTGGCGATGGATTTAACGATCTGTCGATGATTTCCTATGCAGGTCTTGGTGTGGCGATGGCAAATGCACAGCCGGTGGTCAAACAGGCGGCCGACGTCATCACCAAAAGCAACGACGAAGACGGCTTGGTGCCGATCATCGAGCAGTATTTACTATCCTAGCGGACGCCGGTAGCACCGGCAGGCATTGCGGACGACCACAGGTCGCCCCTACCGCACAATGCAAATCGGTGGTTCGTAAAACTTTTGTCCACTTTTTTAAAAGTGGCAGGGTGTGGGACAGCGTTCCACGGTCTTGCATGCCGCAAGGGAGTATTTAGAGGGTGAATTTCAAAACAATCCGGTGAATTGTTTTGAAAGAGGGAGATTTTACGATAAAAAATCTCCCTACGGGTGAAACCCGCTGTTGTTGCCGACTGAGCACCCATATCACGGAAACCTCGTCCACGACGTGGGATGGTGGTACACAACCCTCGGGCGATTCGTGAATCGCCCCTACCACGGGATGGGTGACCCGTCCCCTACCTATTCACTCTTCATCAAGGAGGCGTACACAGATGGATCGCACCATTCTACACTGTGACTGCAATGGCTTTTACGCATCGGTTGCCTGTGTGGAGCATCCGCACCTCCGACAGGTGCCCATGGCAGTTTGTGGAAACCCCAAAAGTCGTCATGGGATTATTCTTGCCAAAAATGAACTGGCAAAAGGCTATGGCATCAAAACGGCGGAAACGGTCTGGCAAGCCCGACAAAAATGTCCCGACTTGGTATTGACTCCGCCAAAGCATGACCAGTACCGTGCCTTTTCCCAAAAGGTCAATGCCATTTACCATCAATACACCGACCTTGTCGAGCCGTTTGGCATTGACGAAAGTTGGTTGGATGTCACAGGCTCCTACCGCCTGTTCGGTGATGGCAAAACCATTGCCGACCGCTTGCGTCAGCAGGTACAGGAAGAGCTTGGACTCACCATTTCGGTTGGGGTCAGTTTCAACAAAGTGTTTGCAAAACTCGGCAGTGACTACAAGAAGCCGAATGCCACCACCGTCATTGACCGCGACCTGGTCGCCTCCATTGTCTACCCCTTACCGGCTTCCGATCTGCTGTACGTCGGCAAGCAGGCAAGTGAGAAGTTAAAAAAAATGGGGGTGCACACCATCGGCGACCTTGCCGTTTGTGACAAAGCAAGGCTTTCCCTGTCACTGGGCAAGCTCGGTCTCACCATCTGGCAGTACGCCAACGGATTGGACGACACCCCTGTCCGCCCGTACGACGAAAAACCGGAGGTCAAGTCGGTCGGCAACGGTTGGACCTTTCACCGCAACCTGCAAGGTTTGGAGGACATCAAGGTGGGTCTGTTGATGCTCTGCGATGAGGTTGCCACCCGTCTGCGCCGTTATGGGCTCAAATGCACCGCCGTACAGGTGCAGATCAAGGATCCCGATTTTCGGGTCATCTCTCGTCAGACTCAACTTTCCTACACGACCGACCTTGCCCACGATTTAAGTCACGAAGCGTTGCAACTGATCACACGCAGTTGGGATTTACAAAAACCCATTCGCATGCTCACCGTCACTGCTCTTGGTTTGACGGATAAGGACGAAGGGGTACAGCTCGACTTATTTGCTCCCACCGCCGACACCGATCGGGAGAAATTTAAAAAGTTGGAGCAAACAATGGATTCCTTACGTCACCGCTTTGGCACCGATGCGCTACAATGGGGCAGCGTGCTGCAAAGCGACATCAGCGATGATCCTTCCGAAGAGGATTGATCCGCTGTTCAAAATTCACAGTCGAATGGAGTAATATGATGAAACAGTATCAAAGAACCAAAACCGGTTGTTACATGACCAACGTGACCATGTCGGTCACCGCAGGCCTTTCCCCGTTGTTGTTTTTGACCTTTCGCGAACAGTATGGCATCTCCTTTACGCTATTGGGACTGCTTGTCTTGATCAACTTTTGTACCCAGCTGATCATTGACTTGATCTTTTCCTTTTATTCCCACCGCTTTAATATTCCGTTGGTCGTCAAATGCACCCCGTTGATTGCGGCGGTCGGCCTGTTGCTTTACACCTTACTGCCCATGGCCTTTCCGGACTATGCCTATGCCGGCATCGTCATCGGGACGATTGTCTTTTCCGCTTCGAGCGGCCTTGCCGAGGTGCTCATCAGCCCCGTCATTGCCGCCATTCCGAGCGACAACCCCGACCGTGAGATGAGCAAGCTCCACTCCGCCTATGCGTGGGGGGTTGTGGTGGTCGTGCTGTTCTCCACCGTTTTCCTCAATTTCTTTGGCGATGCAAACTGGCATTTCTTGGCATTGCTATTGGCACTCATTCCAATCACTGCTTCGGTGCTGATGATGACCTCTTCTATTCCGCCGATGGAAACCCCACACGAAGGGGTGGCAGGGGTTGTCAAACTCATCAAAAATCCACGTTTTTTCATCTATATGCTCTGCATCTTTTTCGGTGGGGCAAGTGAAGTGTCGATGGCACAGTGGAGTTCCAGTTTTTTGGAACAGTCATTGGGACTACCAAAAGTACTCGGTGATATTTTCGGTGTTGCCGCCTTTTCGGTCATGCTCGGGCTAGGGCGTACCTTTTATGCAAAATTTGGCAAAAACATCGATCGTGTACTGATTTTGGGATCGGCAGGCACTGTTGTCTGCTATCTGGTGGCGGCGTTGTCCGGCAATGCAATTGTGGGCCTTATTTTTTGTGCTTTCACCGGGTTTTGCACGTCGATGCTCTGGCCGGGTAGTTTGATCATTTCCAGTGCGCGATTCCCAAAAGAAGGGGTTGCCTTGTTCGCTTTGATGGCGGCAGGTGGAGATCTTGGTGCATCGGTAGGTCCACAGTTGGTCGGTGTCATCACCGACACCATCATTGCGCTGCCAGGGGCCGTTGAAACGGCAACGCTGTTGGGGTTATCCATCGATCAGCTCAGCATCAAATTGGGGGTCTTGTCCGCCATTATCTTCCCGATCGGGGCAGTCCTTACCTTTATGATCGCTCACCGCAATCACAAAAAATGGGATACACAGGCACCCGCGCTCGATTCCTAGCCGGTAGCACCGGCGGGCATGCGGGCGGGTGAAACCCGCAGTTGTTTCCGACCGAGCACCCATATCACGATAACCCCGTCCACGACGTGGGATAGTGGTGCGAAAATTACTGGCGGATATGGAATCCGCCCCTACCACACAATGAAAACGGCATAGGATGGTAGGATCAAAAATTTTGTCCACTTTTTTAAAAGTGGTGGTGTTTGAGGCGACGCCTCAAGGTCGTATTGCCGTCAGGCAACTTTTCAGCATCAGCGTTTTAAGGCATTCGGATGATTCCGAATGCCTTTTTTGGCGGGTGAAACCCGCGGTTGTTTCCGACCACACACCCATATCACGGAACGCCCGTCCACGAGCCGGTAGCACCGGCGGGCATGCGGGCGACCACATAGGGTCGCCCCTACCTATTCACTCGGGCGATTCGTGAATCGCCCCTACCTCTTCACTATTCACTTTTCACTCGGGACGGGCGACCCGTCCCCTACGGCACAACAAAAGACCTGTACCAATCGGTACAGGTCTTTTCGTTTCGATTTTTCATTTACGATTCTTTTAACAGGTCATAGAACTGGTTATTTGGCATTGGTTTTGCATAGAAATACCCTTGGGCAATTTCACAGTCCATTTTGCGGAGCAGCTCTACCTGTTCTTCGGTTTCCACCCCTTCAGCAACGGTGCAAATGTCCAGTTTATGCGCCATTTGAATCACGCTTTCCACCACCAATTCGCCACGGTGTGCATCCCTTGCGTTGATGAAGAAACTGCGGTCCAGTTTCACCACATCGATGTCATAGTTTTTCAACAAGCCAAGCGAAGAGTATCCCGATCCAAAATCGTCCATCGACACTTTGAATCCATATTGGTGCAATTCGTCGATCAATCGTTCCAAGAATAGATCCGATTCCGCCGTACTGCTTTCCGTCAATTCAATTTCCAGCAATCCGGATGGAATTTGATAGGTCTTTGCAATCTGCATCACTTCCTTTGCAAAGTCCTCATTGTCCAAATGCAGACGTGAGAAATTTACCGAGACAGGAACACAGGGTAACCCCTCGTCCAACCAGCGACGCAACAACCTACAAACCCCTTCCAACATGTAGCGATCGAGATGAACAATAAAGCCATTGCTTTCAAACAGTGGAATAAAGTCGTTTGGAAAGATCAAGCGCCCATTGCCGTCTACCCAACGCACCAGCGCTTCCGCTCCTGCCAATCGGTTGTTTGACAGGTCGTATTTGGGTTGCAAGAACACCTTGAATTCCTTGTCTTTGAGTGCCTGCTCCATGCGATTAGAAATATCGGTCATTTGTAATAGGTGTTGCTTTAAGGCATCATCGTAATCATAAACAGACTGCTCTTTATTGGTTTTTGCCATGCTGTGCGCCAATAAGGTTTTGTCGACAATGCCGTTGACATCCCGTTCGCCCGGTTCGGTGCAGTAGCGGCCATAACGAAGTCCCACATGATGATCAGCCAAGAACGGAATGCGTTCTCGAAAAAGCCCTTCATAATGAATGCGACTTTGATCCAAATCTCTGAAAAACTCATAACAGCCAAACAGCAAAAATTCATCCGTGCCGACTCTTGCCTGCAAAAAGGTTTTTTCCTGCACTGTTTTGCCAACGTCCGCCAACGCCTTGATAACCTTGTTGCCGGTTTCAAAGTCAAACATCTGATTGATGGCTTTGAAGTTTGTCACATCAAACTTCACCATGTAAAATCGTCTGTTTGGATAACGTCGCAACATTTTACCGACTTCCATTTTGAATTTTAACAGGTTTGGAATGCCGGTCAATTCGTCGTAGTAAGCCGCCTGTTCGATCCGCTTATTGGCATTGTACATCATCAATAGAATGGAACCCACCAACAGCAGACATGCCACCAAGATGGTGATATTGAGGATCGATACCTCCTGGGTAATGAGTGCTGCACTCGCCGAAATAACATCTTCCGGTACCACCGTCATGATGGACCAACCTGCCACTGCCAGTGGCCGATATTCCGCCAATCGATAGGCACCATTGAGGCTGTATTCTAAATGGCCACTTTGTCCGCTCTGCATTTTTTCACGCAACAGCTCGACCGTCATACCCTCGTAAAAATACACTTCTTCCAGCGATTCAAACAATTTGGATCCATTGGCAATGGTGTAGTTGTTTTGGTTGCTCGCTACAATGTCACCATCATGCCCGACGACAAAGGTATACCCGTCTCCATCAAAAGAGTTCAATAACAGCCCACTCAAATAGGACGTACCATATTCTGCCGCCAACACACCGACCACTTCTCCATGTTCTAAAATAGGGATGGCCATGACAATCGCTACATTGTCACTAAAGTGTGACATCATCGGGTCAGTGATCACCACTGTCTTTGTGTCGATGACTTCTTTGAAAAAGTCGGTATCAGTGATGGAAATATAATTGCCAGCCGACATCAAACCGTTGCCGGACAGATCTACAACCATCATGTTGTCAAATAGATAATGCTGTTCCAAATTTTGAATATATTCAAGGATCAGGCTTTCATTTGCACCAAAAATAACAAGGGTGGCTGCAATGTTGCGCAGCTGGGTGATCTGTGTGTCCATAGCATTGTCAAAACCGTCCTGCTGTTGTGCCGCAACGGCACTTAAGGTTTCTTTTGTAGACTCTGCCAATCGATTGTTGAGGTTGGCGTTGTACGTATAGATGCCTACAGCAACCACTGCAATGGTCAAAAACAAGCCGATAACAAATAGGACACTCTGCATTTTTTGTCGCACGCAACCCACCCTTTCATGTCATAATCAGTTATTACTATAATACCATAAAGAAGCGGTAAAAAGCAAGCATTCTGCAATAAAAAGATCAAATTTCTCCCCAAATTTTTGCAAAAAAACACTCGTATTTCGTAGACTTTTCTACAATATACGAGTGCTTTTATTTGTTTGCTTAGCCTTCTTGGATAGCGGATACAGGACATGTGCCTGCACATGCGCCACAGTCGATGCAGCCATCAGCGTCGATCACGTATTTGTCATCACCTGCGCTGATTGCGGATACTGGACATTCGCCCTCACATGCACCACAAGAAATACATTCACCGGAAATTACATATGCCATTCTAAATACACCTCCTTTGTTTTGTTGCTATTATCATACCACAAAAAGGGGCTTATTTCAAGTAAAGATTCGAAAAGCCCCTAAAAGCATGGCTATTTCGTGGCATCATTTTTCAGATTTGTTGTTTCGGGCTTCTTTGGGGCGGCTGCCATCCTTTTTCTTGGGACAATTTCTCGCAGGCTTGAGCACCTGTACCTCATCTTTTTGAAAGACTTTTGGCACCGCCTCAGGGCGTTCGTCCAAACGGACATGTAGTTTGCCGGTCAGTAAACTGACTTCGGTCACCACCCCTTTGCCCTCTTCGGTTTTGACAATCGAACCGGCACGCGGGGTGTGTGCCAAGAGATCCTCATAGGCGTCTTGCTCGTATTTGAGGCAACACATCAAGCGCCCACAAGTACCTGAAATTTTGGTCGGGTTGAGCGACAGTCCCTGCTCCTTTGCCATTTTGATGGACACCGGTTGAAAGTCGCCCAAAAAGGTGGTACAGCAAAAAGGTCTACCACAAATGCCAAGTCCGCCTAGCATTTTAGATTCGTCTCGCACGCCAATTTGGCGCAACTCAATGCGTGTTTTAAACACCGAGGCCAAATCCTTGACAAGCTCACGAAAGTCTACCCTACCATCAGCGGTAAAGTAAAACAACAACTTTGTCCCGTCAAAGGCATACTCCACATCAACCAGTTTCATATCCAAACGGTGTTTTTGAATTTTTTGCTCACAAACAGCTTTGGCTTCTGCCTGTTTTTGCTCGTTTTTTTCCAGTGTTTTCAAATCAGTCGGGGTGGCGATACGCACCAACGGCTTCAGTGGGGAGGCAACCATGACGTCCTCCACCATGCGGTTGCCGAACACTACTTCACCACACTCCAACCCACGTGAGGTTTGCACCACCACATAGTCACCGGTCGTTATTTTTTCCTGCTTGGGGGCAAAGTAATAAACTTTCCCCGCTTTTTTAAAACGTACTCCAATTACTTCGGTCATACCGTGTTTGATTCTCCTTAAAAATGGTTGCCGTCACCTTGTCGTTACAAGAGTTGACGACCGATACCGGCAACAAAGCCATACAGCAGCAAGGTCTCATTGCAGTTGGTCGAAAATAGACTTTGGGTTTGTTCCAGATGTTTCAACAACAACAGCAATTGTCGTTCCGACAGGTGGATGGCAAGATCGCTTGCCGCTTGGTCGCACACAATGGTCGGATCGATGCGATGGCGCACCGCTTTCCTTGCGATATGCGAAATCTGCCACAACAGCGACAAAAACCCTTCTTTGTCCTTTTCATACCGCCCAACCAATTGCAATAGGTCATATTCCTTTCGGTCTCCCACCGCGTGGCAAAACGCTTCTGCGTCCTGCTTGACTGTCAAAAACCGTGAATCTTCGATGGTTTTTTCACTTTTGCCCAAATTCCCTTCACACAGGGTGGCCACTGACAGACAGTTGTCCGCCGTCTGCGCAGGAAACCGTGCTTGCAATGCAGCCGCCGTTTCCTCCACTGAAAGACAAAACAATCCCACCGGCACAACCCTTGATAAAATGGTGGCAGGCAGATGGTCGATTGACGTTGCTGTCAACAAAAACAACACATGCGCCGGCGGTTCTTCCAACGTTTTTAAAAATGCGTTATACGCCGCTTCGGTCATGCGTTCCACTTCGGCAATGAGAAAGATGCGTACATCCGCTTCATTGGGCATCACCGCACAGTCGGTACGCAGGTTTCGAACCGTCTCCACCGCATAGGAGTGGCTTTTCCCACTCGTCTCCACCACCGTAAAATCGGGATGGCTGCCGTGTTGCATTTTGACACAGGCAGAACAAACACCACAAGGTGTAGTCCCACCTTTCTTACAAAAAATCGCAGTGGCAAAGAGGGTTGCGGCACAGCGTTTACCGAGCCCCTCTGCCCCATGAAATAGCGTGGCATGTGGAATCTGTCCGGACGTTAAGGTGTGCTTCATCCAACGGTTCGCTTGCCGATTGCCCAACAGTTGTTTCATTAGATTTTTTCGAAGTGCTCGACGTTGGTAACGAAAATAGTCGCCCCACCAACGGTGACTTCAACAGGGAATGGGGTGTAGGAGCCTAAGCCGTAAGTCGCCGACGAAGGTACCATTTGCTTTCTCTTTTTACTGCTCGATTTGATGACTTCAATTGCTTCCTCTACCTTTTCATCATCGGTACAGATCATAAAGGTCGTATTCCCCGACATCAAGAACCCACCGGTACTGGCAAGTTTTGTTGCAAAAAAACCATTTTTTGTCAATTTTTTGGATACCGCAGCGCTGTCATCATCACTTACGATCGCGTAGATTAATTTCATAAGAGAACCCTCCTTGTGATTAAGAATACTTCTATTTTAACACTTTTTAAAGAAAATTTCTACTGTTTTTGCGAGAAATTTTAATTTTTTCAAAAACTACCAAAATATGCCCTCATCCTTTGACAAGTAAGCGGCATTTCGGTCACCACCCGTCAATGTTCATTGGGTGATGAATGCCATAAGGTCTGCTGGGGTAGGTCACGCATTGTATGCGTGACGGAATTTTCATCGGGCGATGAATGGCGGTGTGCTACAATGCACACCCTACAGAACCATATTTCAATTGGGATGTCCATCTGCAAAAAAAGGGATTTGGTTTTCACCAAATCCCTTAAAACGCTAACGCTTGAATGTTGCCTGTCGGCAATCAAAACCTTGAGGCTTTGCCTCAAACACCACCACTTTTGAAAAAGTGGATAAAACTTTTATCCACCACCTGAAATTTCATTATGCGGTAGGGGCGACCTTTGGTCGCCCGAATGCCTGCGCGTTGTTATTTTGTTTTTCTCATGCGGACGGTGAGGAC
>CAYJIM010000016.1:22583-36045 GCA_964370215.1 uncultured Oscillospiraceae bacterium | reverse complement strand
GATCTTGAGGCTTTGCCTCAAACACCACCACTTTTGAAAAAGTGGACAAAACTTTTATTTACCATCCAATTTTTCATTGTGCAGTAAGGGCAACCCTATGTGGTCGCCCGAATGCCCGCCGGTGCTACCGGCTCGTGGACGAGGTTTTTTGATATGAATGCTCGGTCGGGAACGCCAGCGGACGCTGTCCGTCGGTAACACTTTTTTCACTCTTCACATAATATGGGGTGTATCAACGATTGCACGACCCTTCAAACCCATCCACCGGCAAGGGATGGTTTGATCCTTGATCGTGTGATACCACGACAACTGCCGGAGAAATGAGGAGTTTTTTATGTTTAACAACAATTGTAGCTGGATACTTATCATCATTTTGCTTTTGGTTTGCTGTGGTGGCTGTGGCCTCGGTTCCACGTTCAACAACAACGACGGTTGTGGTTGCTGCTAATCCCCTTTTCTTTTGTCCCAATCTTTCAAACAACGACCTGCGCCAACAACTACGGCGCAGGTCGTTGTTTGTTGCCATGCAGTATGCACCTTTTCTACCCTTGACACATAAGATGTTTTAAGATTTTATCGTCTTTTTCAGAAAGGAGCATTCCCTATGAAGTATCCTCAAAAAACCGTTCACTTTTTTATGGGAAGCAACACCCCAAACGGATTCCACTCCTACTTCACCCAGCTACAAGACCCAGACTTTTCGTGGAAGCTACTCCTCCTCAAAGGAGGCCCCGGCACCGGCAAGTCCACACTGATGAAGCGCATCGCCGCCTCCGCCGATGGCTTTGTCGAAGAAATTCACTGTTCCTCCGACCCCGATTGCCTCGATGCAGTACTACTACACGACAGCGGTCGTGCTGTGGTGGATGCCACCTCCCCTCACGAATTGGAGCCCCGCTACCCCCTTTCGGTGGAGAAGTTGTTGGATCTTGCCTCCCTTGCTGACATTCATGGCATGCAGGCAAAACGTGCGGAGGTCATCGCGGTAACCGATCGCATCGGAGAACATCACCGAGATTTTTGTCGATTGCTACGCAGTGCAGCACTGCTACAAAACAACAACAAAACCCTCATCACCCCATACATCGATCAGCAAAAACTCACCCATCATGCCGTACGCGTATGCAAGCGATTCTGCACCGATGCCGCCAAAGGCAAGGAGCACATCCGTATGGTGTCGGCATTTACCCCCAAGGGACTGCTTCGTTTTGAGGATAGCATTTCCAGTCTCTGCGATCATGTTATCACGTTGCATGACGAGTATCGCTGTTGTGCGCCTTTCCTGCTACGTAAAATCAAAGACCTGCTCCTTGCCGATGGCGCGGAATTTTACAGCCTGTATTCCCCTTATGATGCGGCAAATGAATTGGAGGGCATTTTGATCCCCTCCCTCTCGGTCGGTTTCATCACCACCACAAAGGAACTTCCTTACCAACATCCGTCCAAAAACATGCACATGACACGATTCATCGATCCTGCCGTCTTGAAAGAAAAAAAACAACGCTTACGCTTCACCAAAAAGACCGCAACCGTTTTGCTGGAGGAAGGGGTCACCTCCTTAAAAGCCGCCAAGGATCTACATGACATTTTAGAATCACTCTACCTCCCACATATGGATTTCACCCCTGTACAACAGGCATTTGAGCGGTTTTACCCCACCGATGAGCACCCTTCCCCCCTGCTTTAACCCCCATGAAGAAAGAGAGACGACCATGAAAAAGGTATTTTTATTGCTACAACAACTGATTGATTACGGCACGGCAAAAAAACTACAGGTATATGAAGCAGAGGAATTACAACTGCAACTGCCACTATTACTGTTCCTACTCTTTGTTTGCCTGGGGTTTTGGCTCCTTGTCCCCATTTTGGGTATCGGGCTATTTTGTGGGTTTCGCTATGCCGTCAATGAGTTTGATTGGCTGAATGCCCATTTAGAAAAACTCACCGCAGGTGCCCTCTATTGCAAAGACTGGGTCAAACAATTCATCCAATCACATTTTCAGGCACCCCCATCCACCACTGCCTACATTTAATTGCTGATCCAATGGGTGTCAAAAAAATCCTTTTCTGTTCCGACACCCTGTCAGAGCGTCCAAAAATCTGCAACCGCAAAAATGGCGAGCAAGACAGCTCGCCATTTTTGCGGTTGCGGGTTTTTCGACGGTCTGTGATCTCCCTGTTTGTGTTGCGATGCAAACAGGGGTATCTTGTTGAAAGAACCTACATTTTATGCTATACTAATAAAAAGTTACAAACCATTATTCATCCATTGTTTTACTGTCATCTAAGGAGGTTTTTATGAGTTTACAAGCTACCCCTGTTTCTGAACGGATTCACATCAGTCTATTTGGCAAACGAAATGCCGGAAAATCCAGTATCATCAATGCCATTACAGGACAGGATCTTGCCATCGTTTCGGAAGTCAAGGGCACCACGACCGATCCCGTATACAAGACCATGGAACTGTTACCGCTAGGTCCTGTTGTCATCATCGACACGCCCGGACTGGACGACGAAGGAGCACTCGGAAAGTTGCGGATGCAAAAAAGCTATGATGTGCTCAACAAAACCGACATCGCCTTGTTGATTGTCGATGCGAAAGAGGGACTGACCGCGGTGGACAAGGCCGTGCTTTCTCGTATCAAGCAAAAAAACATCCCATGTCTTGTGGTGCACAACAAAAGCGACCTTGCCGATGTCACAGCGTCGGATGGCATTTTTGTCAGTGCTACCACTGGACAAGGCATCCACGAACTCAAGGAAAAACTAGCAGCCCTTGCCCCCAAAGAAGACCCTGACAAGCGTCTCATTGCAGACTTGTTGTCCTCGGACGACGTGGTGGTACTGGTTGTCCCGATTGACAGTGCCGCACCGAAAGGTCGTTTGATTTTACCACAACAACAAACCATCCGCGATATTTTGGAAGCAGGAGCCATTTCGGTGGTTTCGAGAGAGTTTGAGTTGGAAAAGACCCTCGCCTCCCTCAAAAATCCACCGCGTTTGGTGGTCACCGACAGCCAAGCATTTGCCTTTGTCTCTAAAGTGACCCCTGAAACCGTCCCCCTCACCTCCTTTTCCATTTTGTTTGCCCGTTATAAAGGAAACCTTGCACAGGCAGTCACCGGTGCGGCAGCGCTCGACAACTTAAAGGATGGTGATCACCTGCTCATCTGCGAAGGGTGCACCCACCACCGTCAATGCGACGACATCGGTACCGTCAAACTCCCCCGCTGGATCAAGGACTATACCAAAAAAGACCTGCAATTTTCCTTTACTTCCGGCACAGAATTCCCCGATGATCTCACCCCTTACAATCTCGTGGTTCATTGTGGCGCCTGTATGCTCAATGAACGGGAAATGAAATATCGCTTACAATGTGCCGCCGACCGTGGGACTGCCATGACCAATTACGGGGTGCTCATCGCCTATATGCAGGGCATTTTAAAACGCACTTTGCAACCGTTCGACGAGCTCTCTCATCTACTCCCGTAAATCTCTCCTGAAAGGAAGACGCTGTTTGAAGATTCTACATACCGCTGACTGGCATCTTGGTCGCCATCTGGTTGACTATTCGTTGCTGTCAGATCAGCGCCATTTTCTCACTACCCTCACCAACCTCATCAGCTGCCACAAACCGGACGTCTTGATCATTGCCGGTGATGTGTATGACCGTGCCGTTCCTCCTGCCGAAGCGGTTTCTTTGTTGAATGAATTTTTACAACGTTGGGTCAAGGAATACCGATTGCCCGTTTTGATGATTGCCGGCAACCACGATTCAGCAGATCGTTTGCAGTTTGGCAGTGATCTACTCGAACAAGCAGGCCTACACATCGCCGCCACAGCGCCAAAAACCGTCTCGTTGACTGACACGTTTGGGACAGTGGACTTCCATCTACTACCACACTTTGATTTGGCAGCACTCAAAAGTACCCTTACCCCACCACCCACCTCCTTTTCGGAGGGGATGGAGCGTCTACTTTATCAATTAACCGACGACCTCTCCCCCGATCACCGACAGGTCTTGGTCGCCCATGGCTTTTTTGCTTTTGGGCAGGAGGTATTGGCAAATGCGCCTGAGTTGCAGGTGGGTGGATCACAACTGCTTGCCGTTTCGGATCACCCCTTTGATCTGGTTCTCTTAGGTCATCTGCACAGCGGACGGTTTGCCGGAAAAGCGGCTCGCTACAGCGGATCCCCCCTCAAATATGCCGTCGACGAAAGTCTGCAAAAAAAGGGCGTGGACCTCATCACGCTGACCGACACCCTTTCCATCGAGACCCTCCCCATTGTACCTTTATATGATGTACAGTGTCGCCGTGGCAGTTTTGACACCCTATTGGCAGACCCCCCACAGGAAGATTATCTCTTTTTTGAGTTGACCGACAAAACACCGGTGCCGGATGCCGCACTCCGCTTAAAGTCCCGTTTCCCACGTTTTTTGGGTCTGCGTTACCTGTCAAAGCAGGCGATACCACAAGCGACCTTTGCAACTGACAGCCATACACCGCTCTCCTTTGATCTGCTGTTTGAGGAATTTTACATGCAGATGACCGATACCCCTTTGACCAAAAAACAGCAGACCATCTTGGCGGAATTGGAGGGCTTACAATGACCCCGTTGAAATTAGAGCTACAAGCTTTCCTTCCCTTCGCCGACCGTCAGGTGCTAGACTTTGAATCGCTTCATGAAGCAGGCATTTTCTTGGTATGCGGGGTGACCGGTGCCGGCAAAACCGCTATTTTTGATGCCCTTTGTTTTGCCCTCTATGGCGAATCGAGCGGTGGACGAGAGGGTGGCAGAGACACAAACGGCTTCAAAAGCCAATTTGCTGACGACGACACCACCTGTGCCGTCACCTTAACATTTGAAGCACAGGGAAAACAATACCGCATTCACCGCACACCGACACAGTTGAAAAAACGCCGTACCGGTACGATCACCCAAGAGGGGGCAACGGCCGAATTGACGCTGCCTGATGGGCAGGTGCTCGGAAAAATCCCCGAAGTGAATCAAAAGATGGAGGAAATTGTCGGCCTCACCGCTGACCAATTCCGAAAAATTGTCCTGCTCCCACAAGGGGCGTTTCGTCGTTTTTTGACCGACTCCAGCAAGGACAAGCAGGACATTTTACGAAAACTGTTTGGCACCGAACGCTGTGAATTGCTTGCCACGGCACTAGCGGAGCGCAACCGCACGCTAGAGCAGGAATCAAAACTTGCCACCGAGCGCCAACGACAACTCATCGCCATGCTCAACCCCATGGACAGCGACCTACTACAAACACAACTTGAATTGGATTCGCCCGATCCCGAAACGGTGTTGACCGCAGGGGAACTGTTGCAAATTCGCCTCACCGCACAAAGTGACAGTCAGAAAAAAAATCTGCAGGCACTAGGGCAAGCACATGGGGCATTGCAAGTGGAAGCCGCCATCGCCTTCAACGGACGATTGGCGCGTTACCAAGCGGCCACCGCACAGTTGGGCGAACTGCAAACACTGCTAGAAAAAAAGCAAGCCGATCGTGCCTTGATTGCCACATTGGAACAGGTGGAACAGGGACTGCGCCTGTCGGATGTTCTGCGCCGTGATCAAAAGCGCTACAGCGATGTCAAGGAAAGTTTGACTGCAAAACAGCAAGAGCTCCCTGCTGTCCAATCGGTGTATCAACAGGCGGACGAGCAGTACCGCACCGCACAATCCGCCCATCAGACCATCGATACCCTCCAACAGCAGATTGCCTTGTTTTCAACCGGACTTTCCCACTATCAACGAAAAGAAACGGTCATAGCGGAATTGTCGGCAGTTGCCGCACAAATCAAACAGGTGGAGTCTGCAAAAAAACGCCACGCACTTTGCCAACAATTGACCGAAGCGCAATCACGTGGTACTGCCATTCAAAACGTGTGTGCCCTGCAACGGCAGGCAAGCGCCCTTGCCAAAGAAACGCTCACTGCATTGACACGCTGGCAGAAAGCAAACGAGCAGTATTTTCAAAATCAAGCGGCCGCACTTGCCAAAACCCTGAAAATCGATACCCCCTGCCCCGTTTGCGGATCCAAGTCCCACCCAAAGCCCGCCACTTGTGACGTATCGATCGATAAAACACAGTTGGATCTGCTCCATACACAGTATCAAGCATCACAACAACAGCAGGTGGCGGCTGAAACGGCAGTGACCGAACAACACAGCCTCCTCGGCAAGGACAACCTTGTCAGTATGCTTGCCGACAATACAGCGCGGTGTGACCGTTTACAGCAACAACTCGATGCGATCCCTGCGATCGCCCTTTACGCCGGATTCACCGAACAGCAGTTGGACACCACCCTCGGTGGTTTGACACAAAAACACACTCTTTTATCGGAAGAGAATACCACCTTGCAGTCACAGTTGGCAGACCTTGATCCTGTCGCACAATTGCAGGAAAAGATCCAAACAGTGGAACAACAGATCGCCACACTGCGTACCGATTTGGCAACCGCTTCCGACAAACGGGAGGCGGCGGCCGTCGCACTGCAAGCGGTCACCACCGGCATTGCCCAGTTGGAGGAATCTCTTGCGACTGCGACCGAAGCGGTGGAGACCTCCCACGCCGACTACCATGCGTTGTTGGATCGCTACCAATTACAGGGAAAAGATCTGGCACTGCTTGCCAAAAAAGTACCGGGGCTTGCCAACCTGCGCGCCGCAGTGGAAGGGTTCTTCCAAAGTTATACCGAAACGCAGACGATTGTTTCGCAGTTGCAGGAAGAGTGTGCAGGAAAATCGGCGATCGACGTGGAGGCGATGAAAGAAAAGCGTGCTACCCTCGCCACCCAGATTGCCGAGATGCAATCGGCACACGAAAGTTTATTCGCCATCGTCGAAAACAACCGTCGTTGTCTTGATCTCTTGAAAACAGGATTGCAGGCACAGAAAACCCTGCAACAACAATATCAACAGGTGCACAGTCTGCACTGTGTGGCAAGTGGTAAAAACAGCGCCCACCTTTCCTTTGAGCGCTATCTGCTCGGGCGCTATTTTGACGAGGTCATCGGCCTTGCCAACCTGCGTCTACAGCAGATGACCGAGGGACGTTATACCTTACGTCGTCAACAGGGACAGGGCAAAGGCAATGCCGCTCAAGGGCTTGATTTGGAGGTCTTTGACGCATTTTGCGGCGGGTTCCGTCCCGTTTCAGCCCTATCGGGTGGAGAGAGTTTCAAAGCAGCCCTCTGTCTGGCACTCGGACTTGCCGACAGTATCGCCGCCATGCGTGGGGGCATTGAAATGAGTACGCTATTCATCGATGAGGGGTTTGGCACCTTAGATCCTGCCTCTCTCGATCAGGCGATGGATTGTTTGTCAAAACTACAACAGCACGGACGCACCATCGGCATCATTTCCCACGTCGACACCTTGCGCAGTCGCATCGGCACCAAAGTGTCAGTCACCCGCGAAGGATTCAGTTCCCGCATCGATACCCCATAAAAGCATACAAAAACCCGATCCACAATGTGCCAATTGGCCTCATTGCAGATCGGGTTTTAATTTGTCACTTATGCTTCAAACACTATTCGATAGGTTTGAATTTCATACGGCTTGACGGTGATGGAAAGGGTGTTTTGCGCTGTCTCTACCGTTTTGATCGGTTGTTCCAACAGATCACAAAGCCATGCCTGCTTTACAGCACGTTCAAAGGTAAGGGTGGTTTGGGTGCGGCTGTTGTGGCATTCGTATAGGCGAATGATCATGCCGTTTTCATCCTCGGCTTCCTTGACCACTTCGACAATGACGTTGTCGTGATCGGTCGATACCATACTATAACAAGACGGCAAACGACCGCCGTCATTCGGTTTGACCACTGCTTGCAACGGATTGTTGAGCTGATAGGCCGAAGAAACGGTACCGGCGGTACGCCAATCCCCCAGATGTGGCAGCAGCGAAATGGTGAATTCATGTTGCTCCTGATCGGCTTGTGGATTGGGGTGAATCGCTGATTTGAGAAGCGATAAACCCACCATGCCGTCGTGCACGCTCGCCCCATATTTGCAGTCATTGAGAAAGCTGACCCCATAGTCCGCTTCCGACAGATCCAACCATTTGTGGTAGCAGACTTCAAAGCGTGCCGCATCCCACGACGTGTTGTAATGGGTGGGACGCTCGACGTTGCCGTACTGGATGTCAAAGGTCGCTTTGTTGGTGTGGATGTCCACAGGAAAGAGTGCTTTGACCAAAATTTGCTTTTCCTTCCAGTCAATCTCGTGTCGAATGTCGATGCGTGGGTTGTCGGCATAGACAGTGATGGTCTGGACGACTGTGGAGTCGAGATAGCGGTAATGGATTTGTAGTGACCCCTGTACCGCACCTTGTTCCAGTACCTTCATTGACGTCACCTCATCGATATCCCAACTCTTTTCGAGATAGTAGTTGTTGATGTCCCATGCGTCATAATTGTGTGGCTTGTCCTCATAGGATCGCAAGCGGTTGCCTACCTCGCCGGCTTTGAGCAGTTGGCGGTCCGCACGTTTGTCCCACAATGAAGTGAATTGTCCCTTTTCGTTGAGGCTAATCCGATAAAACGGAGTGTCGATCTCTCGTTCGGTCACCTGACAAACACCGACCGCCTGTACTTCTTGTTGTACCACAAAGGTTTTGTAGCCTTTGGCCGGCACCTTTGTGGCGAGGAACAAAACGTTGCCGTCGGTGTCTACTTGGGTTGGCAATGGGGTGTTGCCATCATACAGTGTGACATGGTTGTCCGCCATCGCCACCGTCACCACGGCGGTCATCGGGTGTCCGTTGGGGTTGAATACCACCACATTCCCTTTTTTCGCGTCAATCTCTGCCACCAGACCTGCTTTTTTGTCGGCAGACAGCTGTCCCACTTCCCCCAGTAGCGCTTCATACTCTACTTTGGAGTCGTCATACACTTCCTTGATGGAAGACCCCGGTAAAATGTCGTGGAATTGATTGCGCAACAACACCTCCCATTGGGCATTGATCCGCTCTTTCGGGTACGTCCCTTGTAACAACTGCTGATCCAATGTGGCGAATAGTTCGAGATTTTGCAGCGCATATTCCGATTGTCGGTTGTACTTTTTGTTGCGTGCCATCGAGGTGTAGGTGCCACGGTGATACTCTAAGTACAACTCCCCTGACCATGTGGGCACATATCGATTGCCTTTGACCTGTGTTTCCAATTCTTTGAAAAAGTCGGTGACGGTAGACTGTTTTGTTTTGGGACAGCCCGGCACCCCTTTGGAAAGTCTGCGCTGATACTCGAGCATTTCCTTGGTCGGACCGCCACCACCGTCCCCATAGCCGTATGCTTGCAAAATACCATCACTCAAATGCTTTTGTTGATAGCGTTTCCAACCACCTTTGATCTCCGACGGATTGATGATGCCGTTATAAGTGGTGAAGTGATCGGTTTTAAAGTCGCCAACTTCCAATGTCGATTTGTAGTCACGACTACAAATAAAGTGGGTCAGCACCTTGGTGCCGTCAATGCCTTCCCATTCGAAGGTGTCGTACGGCATTTGATTGGTTTCATTCCAGCTGATTTTGGTGGTCATGAAGTAGGGCATGCCACACAGCTTCATGATCTGTGGCAACGCTGCGGAATAACCGAATACATCCGGTAGCCACAAGGTGTCGTTTTCCTTTTGAAATTCCTCTTGGAAAAAGCGTCTGCCGTGGGTGCATTGGCGTACGAGTGATTCACCGGAGGCTAAGTTACAGTCCGCTTCGACCCACATACCACCGTTGACTTCCCAACGCCCTTCCGCCACACGTTGTTTGATTTTTTCGTAAATCTCAGGGGCATTTTTCTTGACATAAGCATACAATTGTGGTTGACTGGACATGAAAATGTATTCAGGATAACGATCCATCAACTGTAGCACGGTGGAAAAGCTTCGCACTGCTTTGTCCTCGGTGACCGCCAATGTCCAAAGCCATGCGACATCAATGTGGGTATGCCCGACACAATAAGTGGTTGCTTCCGCACTGCCACAACGATTGTCATAAAAGTCGGTTTTCAACTGTGCACTTGCCTCCGTTAGGGTGTCGTAATAGCTTTGGCTGTACGGCTTTCTGAGATCCAACAGATTGAGGGATTCGGTGAGTGCGGTAATGATTTCAATGTAGGCGATGTCGTCTTTGTCCAACAACAAAGCCACTTCATAGGGAACAACCACATCGTAATAGTAATCCTCAGTTGCTGCATCCAATACACGCAAGCGTGCGTCGAGGTAAAGGTGAAAGTTTTGAATGCCGGTAAAGGCAGACAGCACAATGTCAAACTGCTCTCCCCCAACTGCCTGTTCCACAAGCACCAATTCACGGTGATTGGTGTCAAACCCTTGGCGCAGCTCCCCGTTGACATAAACGGAAAATTGCGGATTGACCGCATCCCATTCCGCCTCTCTCCCAGTCAATAGATCAAACACGACCTGTTTTCCCTGAAATGTTTGTGGCACTGTGACGGTCATGGCAAACCAGAAAAATTCATCATGCCCACCCCAGACACGATCCTTTTGGTAAGACTGCCAGTCGCTTGTATCCAGTGTCGCAACATCTGAAAATTTTTCAGTCGTCTTGACAAAGCGAATGTCCTCCACTGCAACCGATTGTGGGTAGCGCAGGGTGTCCAAGTCCTTGACCAGTTTACTGATCCGTTCCAATAAAAATGTCATCATCAAACCCTCATTTCTCTTTCATTTGAAAAAAGCCATCGATAAGAATACCGATGGCTTTTTGAACGTATGTAATAAAACGATTAACCTTTTGCCCCACCTGCCATGGTGAAACCTTTGGACATGAATCTCTGCGAGATGATGTAAAGGCAGACAGCAGGAATGGTGTAAAGGACGGAGTATGCAGCCAGTTCGCCGTATTGAACCATCCCGTGCAGACCAAAGTATTGGTACAACTGCACCGATGCAGGATATTTTTCTGCACTGTTCAACAGGATGTAAGGGACGAAGAAGTTGCCCCAGCTACCCGAGAAGGTGAAGATCCCGACGGTACAAACGCCCGGCAGCATCAACGGGATAACAATTCTGGTGATACTTTGGAAGGTGGTTGCACCATCTACCCAAGCCGCTTCTTCGAGCTCGATGGCCACCGAGTCCATGAAGTTTTTCATCATCCAGATCGCATACGGCGAGGAAGCCGATGCCATAAAGAGCATGATGCCGAAGAGGTTATCATACAGGTTGAAGTTCAAGAACATTTGGTATACCGGTACCATGATCGCAGTAATCGGCAGAGAGGTCATGAAGAGCATGGTCAACATGAACATGTTTTTGTTTTTCATTTCATAACGGGACAGCGGATATGCTGCGAGGCCTGCAAGGGTAACCACCACGATGGTTTGTCCCAATGCCAAGATCAGCCCGTTACCGAAAGAACGCAGGTTGACTTCGTTGGACAATACATCGACATAGTTTTGTAGTGTCAGCGTGTCCGGCATTTTGATAACGTTGTTTGCCGCAGGGTCAAAGGACGCAATGACAACCCAGAGGAGCGGCAGCAGGAAGACAATCGCGATGATTGTCATAATTACATAAGGAACTACTTTTCCAAGCATCCATCTCATCGTTCATTCCTCCTTTAGTCTCTCTTAGAAATTCTGGTGTAGAATACGCTCAATGTTGCACCCAAAGCCAACAGGATCATCGAGATTGCAGTCCCGTAGCCCAATTGGTAACCTTTAAATGCTTGGTTGTACATAAAGATCGGCAGGGTTTGGGTAGCAGTACCCGGACCACCACCGGTCATCATAAAGATCAAACCGAATACCCCAAGTGTTTGGAGGGTGTTGAGCATGGTGTTGGTACCAATGGTCGATTTGATGCAAGGCAAAACGATTGCAAACAGTCTTTGCATTCTGTTCGCACCGTCAATTTGTGCCGCTTCTTCGATCTCTTCAGGCACATCATCCAGTGCTGCTTGGTAAGTCATCATCGAGAAGGCTGTACCACGCATAACGTTTGCCAAGATAACGGTGAGCATCGAATGTTCAAACAACCACAATACCGGTGGCAGATTGATGAATTCCAAAATCTGATTGACAGTCCCGTTGTCGAAGAAGAACGAGTACATACACATTGCAGCAACTACCTCAGGGGTAACCCACAACGCCAGTACGATTGGTCCGACGATGGAACGGAAGACTTTGTTTTTGTTTTTCATGTTGTACGCCATGGTAAAGCCTACAATTTGTTGCCCCAAAAGGCTCCCGAACAGGAATACAAGCGTATTCAAAATCGCAGTGACGACCACAGGGTCTTTTGTCAACTGGATGTAGTTATCAAACCAAATAAATTCCAAGTTCGCCGCCCCTGCACCTGTTAAGGCGAGGTTTGTGAAGGAATAAAACACGGTCAAAACAATCGGACCTAAGAACAATGTTAGCATCAAAAGTAAAACCGGTAACAACAGGCCATAACGACGTAAAAAGCCGCGAAAGCCACGCTCTCTAATTTCTACCATACAAGCCATCCTCCTCGCAAATTTTCCATTTTTTGCAAAATAAGTCTAAAAAAACGAGGGTGGGTAGTACGACGACTACCCGAGCCCCTCAGTCTTCTTAAATTCAAACGATCTTTTTTTCAGTTATCGCTACTGTTTACAGCAAAGAAATGACACGGTCTTCGCCAGTTACACGGATAACGTCGGTTTTGTATTGTTCCATCGCTTCTTCCGGAGTTTTGGATTGGGTAACAACCGATTCTACCATGGTTTGAACCGCAGTGGAAACAGATGGGTACTCATCGTTGATTGGGCGGAAGCCTGCACCGGACAAGAAGTCTGTAGCAGCTTCTTTGAACGGAATGGAGGTGTATTCTTCAGCAACAGCGGTGTCTTCACGACTTGCGATACCACCACTGGAAACAATAAAGTTTGTGTAATCTTCAGTATTCATACATTGTTTGATGAATTCAAAAGCAGTGTCTTTGTTGTCGGAGTTTTCAGGAATTGCCAAGCCCCAACCGCCTGCCAAAGTAACGGTAGCACCGCCATCTTGGTTTGGCATTGCAACAAAGCCCAGAGTTTCTTCATATTCCGGCCATACAGATGCGCCACCTTCTACGTAGTTCCCGGTGATCCAAGTACCATCCAATTGAACAGCAGTTTGGCCACCCGGCAGGTATTCACGAGAACCAGCATTGGATCCGTTTGCATCCAATACACGGCTCAAAGGAGCGCCCATGCCTTCAGCATATACAGTTTGGATGAAGGTCAAGGTATCCAAGATGCCTTGGCTTTCAACAACCCATTTACCATCTTGGTACATGGTTTCTACGCCACCTTCACCGGTACCATAGAGGAACATTTGGTAGGTTTGCATGGTGGTTGCTTCCCCTGTTGCGATCCCGGAGTTCATCCAGAGCGGCACAACGTCAGGAACGTTTGCTTGAATGGTTCTGAGGTCTTCCAACAGCTCATCCCAGTTTTGTGGAGCCCATGTGTCAGG
>CAYJIM010000016.1:3444-22483 GCA_964370215.1 uncultured Oscillospiraceae bacterium | reverse complement strand
GTCAGGAGCAGTGTCAGCGGATTGCAAAGCCAATGCGATTTTGGTGAAGTAGTCGCCTTCGCCAGCGGTGATTGGTGCAATGTCAAGTTCTACTTGATCTTTGTATTCCCAAGAATCATATGCTGCTTGGAACCATTTCCAACCGGTACCGTCTACACCCAAACCGTCATCACGGAATGTGATGGAGATGGTGCCGCCGATTTCGCCTTCGCCTTCAGCGGTATCGTCGCCGCCTTCGGTGTCGGTGGTTTCTTCTGTGGTTGCATCAGCTGCACCTTCGTCGGTTGCAGGAGCGCTTTCAGTACAAGCAGTTGCAAGTGTTGCGATCATAGTTGCTGCAAGAGCAACAGTCAAAAATCTTTTCAATTTCATTTTTAAATCCTCCTCTTTTTGAATGCCTGTGTTTTAGGTACAGCCTTATTCTATCACAACAATCTGCACAACACAATTCTAATATTTTAAAAAAGGAGGATAATCTTAAGGTAAATTCTTTAAAAATTTCACCAAAGTTCAAATATTTTTGACATTTGACTGTTTCATAGTCAAATTTCCTTTATAATTCGCACATAAATTAAAAAGTTACCCCTCTAATATGTTAATATCCACCAACTCACGCACCTCTTGTGCAACTTGACGACTGTTCTCACCCAGTTGTAGCGCCACGAAGGAATCTTGTATCGAAAGAGAGATGTTTTGCCAGAGTGAAAGGGATGGCGTTGATTTTGCCCGTTGATATTCATCGAGAAAAACCTGATATTTCCCTTCAAAGTAAGCATCACTGACATCAATGCGTACAGGTAAGCTCCCCTGTTCGTCCGTCATCTGTTGCAACACTTCTTTGCTGCTCAAGTAGGTAAGCAGCGGGGTGACCGTTTCAAGCTCGGTGTCGGCAGCCACGGTCAAACTTTGCTGGGTATAGGTGGCAGTGCCAATGGGACTGTCACCAAGCACCGGTACGGCGATCCAAGTAAAGTCCGGTGCTGCCTCTTCCAACAACGGCAGGGCCTGACTAGAGGCAAGGATCATGGCAACCTCTCTTGAAAAAAATTTTTCCATCAAATCGGCTTCATTCCAGTTGACACACTCTTTGGAAAGCAGGCGTAGCTCCACCATTGTTTCCAAGTTTTCATACACCGACACCGCATCCGCCTCTTCCAACAAATAGAGGTCACCGCCGTTTTGATAGAGCAGTTGTAGCATCTGGTTGGTCAAATCCTCTCCCTGTGCCCCTGCAATGGCAAAACTTGCCGCCGGTTCACGTAGGAGTTCTTCACTGACCGCCATCATGCTTTCCCAATCGGTGGGCGGCTCAAGGTTGTACTTTTGCAACAGATCGACATTGCAAAACAACGCATAGCTATCCAATCGAAAGGGAATCCCAAAACTCTGTCCCCCGTATTTTGCACCGTTGATCAACTTTTGCATCATGAGATCATTTAAGTACACCTCTTCAATCACCTCATCCAACGGTGCGAGCAGGCCTGTTTGATAATAAGACTGCAACCACACATTGTCAAGCACCATAACATCCGGCAGATTCTGCCCACTGTTTTGGCGATAAACCCACTCATATACTTGCGGATAGCTGACAAACTGCAATGCCACTTCCCCACCGGTTTCTTTTTCAAACTGCGCGACAGTCTTTTGCATCCAATTCCTTTGTGACACCGATTCCATCGGTACCATCATCGACACTGGGGTTGGCGGTTGCAATTCTACCGAAGGTGGTTGATAAATCGTGGAGGTAAAAAAAGCCATCATCGCAAGACATCCCACAAGGATGGCCGTTACCCATTTGCGTTTCATTCCTCTTCCTCTTCTCACAGTTGTGCCGCACGGTATTCCGAAGGCGACACCCCATTGATTTCTTTAAAAACACGGTTAAAATACTTCGGGTCACGAAAGCCCACCTGTGTTGCCACTTCGTTGATCTTCAATTCCTTTTGTTTCAACAGGCGTTTTGCCTGACTGATCCGAAAGTTTTTCAAAAAGGACATCAAGCTGACGCCCATCTCTTTGGAGAAAAGAGAGCTCAAATACTCCGGTGTGACACCCACCTGCTCTGATAGCACCGACAGCGACAGTTCTTCCCCATATTGCTTTTGGATATAACCAATGGTGCGTGAAACCACTAAATTAGCCGCACTTGCCGCAATGGTTGTTTCCTTTGTCAGTAAAGTTGCCGTCGTTTGCTCAATGTACTCTTTCAGTTGTTCTAATGAACTGATGGCCGACACTTGTGTCACCATTTGATTGTAATCAAATCCCTCATACAGCCCCGCTTGTTCCGCTGTCAACGACAGCACACACAGATAATGGAGTACTGCATCGACAATATCTTTTGGTGGATAAGTGGCCTGTACCACCGTTTGTATAAAGGCTTTTGTCACCTCTAAAAGCACCTCGGCCTGTTCGGTTTTCACTGCGTGTTTTCCTTTGTTTTCCAGTCCCTCCAAATCGGGCATGAGGGTGTCAAATGCCGTCAAACAGTCGGCAGTCAACAAAGTACCTTGTGGTAGCACCAAGCTGTACGGCAATAAGGTGCGCAGCTCTTCTACCTGATTGTGAATGCCCTCACAATCCGAAAAGCGTCCTACCGCCACATTACATTGCACCTCTTCCAACACTGCCGGGAGTACCTGGTTGGTCAAAATCTGTTCCAAACGAGGGTTGTGGTCGCTTTGAAAGACACAAAGCAGAATGGTTTTTTCATTGTATTGTTCGAGTAGTACTTCATATTCTACACACATCATCAACAGTTGTTGTTTGATTTGATAGGCCACCCAGCGATACACCCCACGGTCAACGGTCTTGAGTTGAAAAAGCGACATCAGGTATTCTCCCCCAACTCCTACCCCAAATCGTTGGCGCAGTGCCGATTGCAGCTGTTCACTGTTGTAGGACTGTCCTGCCACCTGCCGTTGCAGCAGTTGCTCTAAAGAGCCTTGCCACACCTGTTTTTTCTGCTCTTCCTGTATGCGGCGAATACTGTCGAGCAGCTCCTCCACCATGACCGGTTTTAACAGATAGTCTTTGACTTGACTTTGCAATGCTTCTCTGGCATAGGAAAAGTCGGAAAATCCTGTCAAAATAATGACGGCGGTGTCCACCCCAAAATTGCGCAGTTTTTTGATCATATCCAGTCCATTCATCTCGCCCATCCGAATATCGGTGATGATGAGATCAGGGTGATGGGTCAAAATCAGATCCATGCCCTCCTCTGCATTTTCACCGATTGCCACCACTTCATGCTCGGTTTGGGAGGTGATAATGTTCGCAATCCCCTTGCGGATATGCGGTTCGTCTTCTACGATGATAACTCTCAAACGGTCCCCTCCTCTACATCCTGTTCATAAGGAATGATTATGGTGATCTTTGTGCCGTGGTCGCCATTGCGACTGACATGAAACACACTTTCCGCACCGTAATAAATGCGGACCCTGCTACTGACATTTTGGATCCCAATGCTTGTGCCACCTTTTTTCTGTGGTACGTTGTCCTGTTCAAAACAACCTTGGTTGATGGCCTTCATCATCGCCTCCGGCATCCCTACCCCATTGTCGGATACTTCAATGGAAAGACGATGACAGGAAAGCAAGCGCAATTTGATGGTAATGCAGTCCTCTCCCGAGCGTTTGGCAAAACCATGTTCAATGCTGTTTTCCAGCAAAGGCTGCATGAGCAATTTGTGGATATGAATTTGTTGTACCTCTTCCGGCGCATCGATGCGACAGAGGAAGGAGTATTGATAGCGGTTTTGCTGTAGGTAAATGTATTTTCGCAGATAGGAAAGTTCTTCCTCCACCGTGACGGGTGCGGTGCTGTTGGCAATGCTGTACCGCAAAATAACGGCAAGGTATTTGAGTGCTTTGCTGATTTCAAATTGTTCCTTTTCAATGGCCATCCAGTTGATGGAATCGAGGGTGTTGTAGAGAAAATGAGGGTTGATTTGCGCTTCCAGCGCACGAATTTCCGCTTTTCTGCGATCGTCCAACGCCGTTTTTTCACGGTGTAGTAGATGGCGCATTTCCCGAATCATATGGTTGAACCCTTGAGAAATTTGCGCAAACTCATCCTTCCCGTCATTTTCAATATGCACCGACAAATCGCCGCTGTTGGCACGCTGCATCGCCCCTAAGATGCGTTTCATCACCCTGTCGATGTTGTGAGAAATGTAATCAATCAGCAAGACGGCTGACAAAATCGAGATCGCAGTAATGACAAGCATCCACATGCTACTGCTGTAAATTTGATTATATAGGTAATTTTGTTGCTGAACGTTGACCACACGGTATGGACTTTGCGCATCAGCATAGCTCTTGACGGATAACGTCGCCGCTTCTCCAAGCGACAATCCTTCCAATGTAGCGGTAACCTGTGCGAGTAGGGTTTCCCCTTCTGCCAGCTGTTGTCCGAGTAACGTTTCGTTGTTGGAAGAGAAGATCATGTCGTTGCCGTCAACAACAAAGGTCGCATCCAGCACCCCTTCATCCGGTTTTTGATAGGCACCGGCAAAGGTCTCTTGGTCGACACACAGAATCAACGTGCCAATGGGGGTGGTGTTGCTGTCGTTGTAATCGGATACACTTTTGGCAAAATATACCACTTGATGACGTTCGGTACTCTTGACCTCTCCCACCTGCACCTGCACCCATTCCGGCAATGCCATTGCCGTTCTGACAAGATCACTTTGTCGTAATCCTGCTAGGGAAAAACTCTCCGACTGCAACACCGATTCGGTCAGTGCATCGTAAAAAACCACATTTCCGTTGTCTGCGACCAAGGCAATGCCAAAAATATCGGTTCTGCCGAACACTGTTTGTTGCAGTTTTTCACGTGCGTCTCTTGCCGCCACTTCGTGATGGGTCGACCAGCTGTCGAGGTCACGCAACAGCCCTAGCAGAGTGCGGTCGCTACTCAAGGTGGCCAGCATGTCTTGATAAGACTGCAACCTTGCATCAATTTCGCTGTGTGTCTGAATCAAACTGGCGTCGCCAATTTCATCGACATGGGAACTGAGGCTATCGACGTTGATCAAAAAGTTGACCAATTGCAAAATCACCATGGGAAAGACCGATACCACCAACAGGGTCACGGCAATTTTTTTGCGCATCGAAAAATTATCAAAACGTGCTTTTAAGTTTGCAAGCATTGCCCTGACCTCCTTTTTTTTGCATTATTCTTTATTATCCTATATTTTCGCATAAATTGCAACTATTTTTTGATATTTTCACAGGCGCAGACAGCGTCTGCAGGCATTTCCGACCACACACCTATCGTACGCAAAGCCCATCCACGACGTGGGATGGTGGTATTGAACCGATGGGCGGATATGGAATCCGCCCCTACAGCGGGTTTCACCCGCAAAAAAGGGATTTGATCGTTGATCAAATCCCTTGAACGCTGACGCTTGAAAATTGCCTCACGGCAAATAGACCTTGAGGCTTTGCCTCAAACTCCACCACTTTTGAAAAAGTGGACAAAACCTTTCCTTTGGCGAACAGAAAGGTGCAATTCTACCATCTCACGTCGTGGACAAAACTTTTGTTGCTATTAAAATCCTTCAATGCGACGCTGTTTTCTGAGTACTCGACGGCGTTCGCCGCCTTCCCATTCTTGGCGATCACGTTCCGTTTCACAAATCAATGCCGGTACCGGTTGCGGACGCCCTTCAGAATCCACCGCAACCATCACAAGATATGCCTTGTTGATCATGCGGCGGTTGCCGTCCATCGATTCCACATAGGTGTCGACACGCACCTCAATAGAAGTGCGCCCCACATGGGTGACACGCCCCACCAACACAATGACCTCGCCGGCAAGCGCCCCTGCCTTAAAGTCCAGATTGTCGACTGCGGCAGTCGTCACCTCACAGTTGGCATGTCGCATGGCAGCAATGGCCGCAGTAGAGTCGATCCATGCCATCAATTGTCCACCGAATAATTTGCCATACCCATTGATATGCTTTGGCATCAATAGGTAGGTCTGCTCAATGAGCGATTCCGATACACGCTTTTCCGATTTCATGGCCGTCACATCCCTTTCCGTTCCCATTAGGATTCCCGTTCTAACGCTGTCAATCCGGAACGCACCATTTTCTGAATGCCAAAGGGGCGCAACAATTTGATAAACGCATCAATTTTACGAGGTTTGCCGGTCAATTCCAACATCAGCGATGTTTCGCTGACATTCAAAATGTTGGCGTGAAAGAGATTGGCGACCTGAATGAGCGACGCACAGTTTTCTTCACTGTTGCCTGCACAGACCAACACATGCTCTCGTTTGACCGAATGGTCGCTTTCAAGCACCAATACTTCGCGTACTTCCACCAGCTTTTGTACTTGTTTGCAGATCTGGTCGATGGCGGCATCGTCACCGGTGGTGACGACTGTCATGCGTGAAATTTCCGGATTTTCGGTTTCTGCCGCCGACAAACTCTCAATGCTGTAACCACGACGGGAAAACAACCCCACTACACGCAGGAGTACCCCTGATTTATTTTCTGCCAAAATAGACAGTACTTTTTTTCTGATCATCCCTAGCTCCTCCTTCTACCCTGTCTTAATCGATGACAAGTTCGGTAATCGGTTTGTCGAGTGGTCCACCTGCCGGAATCATCGGCAGTACGTTGATGTCGCGGTCAATGACACACTCGATGAGGACAGGTGCCTTTGTCTCCAACGCTTTTTTGAGCATCGGTTCCACGTCGCTTTTCTTGACCATACGAAGGCCGGTGATGCCATAGGCCTCTGCCAATTTGACATAATTGGTCGGGCGTTCCAATGTGGTTTGCGAGAAGCGTTTGTCATAAAACAGACGTTGCCATTGGCGCACCATGCCGAGCACTTGGTTGTTGAAGAGCAGTTCGATCACAGGGATTTGATGTTTAGAAAGCGTCACCAGTTCGTTGCAGTTCATGTGAAAACTGCCGTCACCGGCCACATTGACCACCCGTTTGTCAGGGTTTGCCACCTGTGCACCGATAGAGGCGCCCAAACCATACCCCATCGTGCCAAGACCACCCGAGCTCAAAAACTTGCGTGGTGCACTAACAGGGAAAAATTGTGCCGACCACATTTGGTGTTGGCCGACCTCAGTGGTCATGATGATCTCGTCCCCTGCCAAACGATGCAACGTTTCCAATACATATTGCGGGGTGATCATCTCGTCGTCTTCGACCACCTGTGTCATCGGGAAATCCGCTTTCCACTGTGCAATCTGTGCCATCCAGTCAGTATGTGACTGTGGCAACAGCGCCTTGTTGATGGCGGTGAGGATGACCTCTACGTCTCCGGCAAGTTCCAGATCTACCTTGATGTTTTTGTTCATTTCGGCAGGGTCAATATCGATGTGCAGGATGGTGGCGTTTGGTGCAAAAGATTTGATGTCGCCGATGACACGGTCGGAAAAGCGTGTCCCCAAACCGATAAACAAATCACAGTCGGTCACTGCTTTGGACGCGGTAACCGTGCCGTGCATCCCAAGCATCCCGATATAGCGTGGGTCGAGGTTGTCAAAGCCCCCTTGCCCCATCAAAGAGGAGGCCACCGGTGCGTCGAGCGTTTCGACAAATTGTTTGACCGTGGCAGACGCATCGGCGGCAATGACCCCACCACCGGTGTAGACAAATGGTTTTTCACAAGCTTGCAACGCCGCTACCGCTTGTGCGATCAGAGCGTCAGACACCCCGTGCACCGTTTTATCGATGGCTTTTGGCGGTACCGCTTCAAACTCTGCCAAAGCACCCGTGACATCCTTTGGAATGTCGATGAGGACAGGACCGGGTCGCCCTTCTTGTGCAATGTAAAACGCTTCACGCAAAACATCCGCCAAATCCTTGACGTCACGCACCATGTAATTGTGTTTGGTGACCGGCATGGTGATGCTTGTGATGTCCACCTCTTGGAAGCTGTCAAGCCCCAACAGGCTGACCGGCACGTTGCCGGTGATGGCAACCACAGGGATGGAGTCCATATAAGCGGTGGCAAGCCCTGTCACAAGGTTGGTTGCGCCAGGCCCCGATGTTGCAATGACCACCCCAACATCACCGGTACTACGTGCATATCCGTCTGCTGCATGGGAAGCGGCTTGTTCATGGGCGGTCAATACATGATGTACCCGATCGCTATATTCGTACAATGCGTCATAGAGGTTGAGGACAGCACCACCCGGATAACCAAATACCGTGTCTACCCCTTGCTCCAATAGGCATTCTAATACAATTTGTGCACCTGTTAATTTCATAAAAATGCTCCATTCTGCCACTTTTTTACCTACAAAACACCCCCTTGAAGTGGCCCACGGGGTGGGGGGTTCTGTTCTTTATGATACCCGATTTGCCGCCATTTGTCAAACCAAAACGGTAGGGATTGATCAACAAAGCGGTGCGACCGGACGGGCATATCTGCCCTCCTGTTCATACAGTGAAAGTGCTTTTTGCGCAAACCACTGCGGTACCGAGAAAGCATCCGCCAACTGCCACAACTCTGTGACTCCACTTTCAAATGCCTGTTGTACCTGTTGCCACGGCATGAGTAGTTGCACCGCAAAGCGGTCAGCATGATGCTCTGCTTTGCCCACCATCATGGACGACTCGACTTGATAAAAGGAATCGGTCATACAATGTCCGATTTCATGGGCAAGAATCACCCGTTCCTCTGTCTGGGATAAATGCTTGGAGGAATCGAGTGCAATATAACATCTGCCACCCCACTTCATCGACATCGCGGTCAGTTGCGACAGTGGGTAACATTCCAATTGAATGTTGTGGGCATCGAGATAACGGTACAATTCCTGTAGCTGCAAGATTTCTTCCCCTCTCTAAGCTTTGTCTTGATATTTTTGTTTGATGAACTCGGCAAAGCGCTTAACTTCTAAATACGCTTCGTCCGAAATCCCCTCCGCCCCTTCAAATAGGGCAAATTTGATGTCCTCTTCCGACGGGGTTTTGCTGTTTTTGCTGTCACTCTTACACAGCAGATAGTCGGTTGTGACCCCAAAAAAATCAGCAATGCGGGAAACGGTGTCCAGATCGGGACAGCGGTTACCCACTTCCCACATGGCAATGGTCGCTTTGGAAATGCCAAACGCCTTTGCAAATTCGACCTGTGTCAGACCTCGTTCCTGCCGCAATCGTTTGACACGATTTTGAAACATACCATCAACTCCTTATCGCTACACTATCACAAGTTGTACGATCTGTCAAGTGAATTTCTCACACTTTGTGTGTTTTTACAAAAATTTTCTCCCCCTCTTGACTTCTCACAATTTGTGAGATATTATTATTACATTCTCACAATTAAGCGAGAGGAAAGGAGGACTTTGATGACCGATCCACTACAGCTTCAAATCCAGCAGATCCGAAAGCAGGCCACACACTTATATGGACGACTGGTGCTCTGTTTGTACCACAACCGCCAATTGACCCCCTTACAACGCAAAACCTACCGTCGTTATGCAAAAATTCTGGTACTGGATTGGTACCGCCGTTGTTTATCCGTTTTGAACACCACACCATCGGATAGTCACAGACACCAACCGTTTTCCATAGGATAGATTGAAAGGAGAATGTTTATGCAAGTGCTTACCTTTAGCAAAGCCAAAGAAGGGGGCAAACAGTTGACCGCCCACTTTGCCGTATCCGAATTCGCTTGTAACGATGGCAGCGATGCCGTTTTGATTGATGTTGATGGGGTGGCAAAGCTCGAACAGGTGCGCACCCTTTTGAAAAAACCACTCATCCTCACCTCCGCTTACCGTACCAGTGCTTACAACCGCGCAGTTGGCGGTTCTAGCCAGAGTTATCACGTCAAGGGGCGTGCTTTTGACACCTATGTTTCAGGGGTGTCGCTCAGTCTGTTGTCCAAAGCCTATGAGGCGGCAGGGTTTACCGGACTGATCATCTACCCATCACAGGGATTCATTCATGTCGATACCCGCACCTCTCGGTATCTTGCCTACAATGACGGTACCAAAATTTCCTCCACGCTATCTGTCCTATCACAAGGAAGCAATGGACAGGATGCCAAAGATGTACAAACGATGCTCAATCTGGTCGGCGGCGGCACCTTATCGGTCGATGGCGCCTATGGACCGATGACGGCAAAGGCTGTGAGCGATTACCAGTCGGCAAAAGGACTCGGCGTGGACGGCGTTTGCGGTCCACAAACTTGGCGCTCCCTTTTGACCCCGTAGCGACAATGAGGCGTCGCGCATATCCAACAACGTTTTACTCAATTTTTTTCAAAAAATTGCGGTTCTTAGGCAGCGCCTAAGACGTTTTCCTCAGAAAACGGAACACTTTTGCCGTGCAAGAGCTTTTTTGCAAAGCTTTTTGCGATAGAAAAAGCGTCTTATATTCTTTGCATATCTGCCCTTGAATCCATTTTTTGTCAAGAGATTTTTCGACGGTCTAAGGGTGACTTGTGTCTTGCGCAAGTCACTCTCTTTATGGTACAATAAGTTACACTATTCACTTTTCACTCAGTCAAAAGGAGGACATACCATGCTAGGTGGTTTTTTATGGGTAACGACAGCGGAGGAACTGGCACAGTGCCATGCCGTGCGTCGCAATGTATTTATGGAGGAGCAGGGGTTTGAGGTAGACATCGACACCGTCGATGATCATGCCTTGCACCTTTTATTTTTGGATGACGAAGAACCGATTGGGACACTGCGCCTCTTTATCGAGGACGGTGACTGGCATATCGGGCGCATCTGTGTCAAAAAAGCCTATCGAGACAAAGGGATTGGTCGTTTTTTGGTGCAGGAAGCATTGCAAAAGGCAAAGGAACAGGGGCAAAGCACACGTGCGGTATTGGGCTCGCAGATTCAAGTACAGGGATTTTATGAAAAGCTCGGGTTTGTCGCCTACGGCGAACAATACCTCGATGAGGGGTGGCCACACATCCATATGGCATGTGACTTGACCACCTTGTAAGGAGAGGGTATGAGCGTCAAACAACAAGTACTGCAATTGTTGCAACAGCAAAAGGGACAATACCTGTCAGGCGAACAGCTGGCAACAACGATTGGTGTGACCCGTGCCGCCGTTTGGAAGGCCATCCGCAGTTTGCGACAAGCAGGATACCTCATCGATGCTGTCACCAACAAAGGGTATGCCCTTTCCGAAAAAACCGACCTGCTCTCGACGGAGCTTGTTGCTTCCTTACTCCCCAAAAACAGCATGTTTGCCGTCACGGTACAGGACAAGGTCACCTCCACCAATGAGGTGTTGCGTGGACAGGTCGACCAACCGGAAGGGTTTGTCTTGGTTGCCAATCGACAAACGGCAGGTATGGGGCGCTGTGGCCGACCCTTTTTTTCTCCACCCGACACCGGTCTTTACTTTAGTCTCCTATTAAAGCCCTCTTTTTCACCCACCGATGCCATCTTTTTGACCACTGCCGCCGCAGTGGCGGTTTGTCAGGCCATTGAAAGTCTCACCGACCGTCATCCTACCATCAAATGGGTGAACGATGTCTTTGTGGGTGAACACAAGGTCTGTGGCATTTTGACCAATGCTTCGATGAATTTGGAAACTCAACAACTGGATTATGCGATGGTGGGGATTGGGCTGAATGCCTACCTACCGGTCAGTGGCTTTCCGGCAGAACTTGCCGATGGGGCAGGGGCAGTATGGGATCGCCGTCAAGCGGACGGCAGGGCAACCTTATTGGCCACCATCCTCACCCGATTTGAAGCGTTGTATCGGCAGATGGATGGGGCTTCCATTGCCACCCTTTATCGGGGGTACAGCAATGTCATCGGCAAAAGGGTGGCGGTGACCGAAGGAAACCGCACCTACAATGCCACTGTCAAGGACATCGACGACCGCTGTCGTCTGCTGTTGACCACCGACGACGGGCAGGTGCGTACCCTCCAATCGGGTGAAATTCGCATCCGCAATCTTTTACGATAATTTGATTGTCTTTTTCAAGGATTCCTGTTATAATAAATCTAATTTCTTTTTTGATAAAAGAATCCACCAAATTCACTCTTTTTGTTCGTTGCAATTGATTTGTTGGGCGCAATTTCTCTGTTTTACAATAATTTATCTGTAAAGGAGCGACCGTTATGCCAGCTCTACAAGCACATTTTTTACTTGCACAATTGGCCATGCAGCGCACCACCGAAACGGTACAACAAGCTATCAACCGATCCATCCCGATGTTTCAACTCGGTGCACAGGGGCCCGATTTGCTATTTTATTGCAATCCTTTGGTTAAAAACAAGGTCAATCACAAGGGACATCGCCTCCATCGTTTGAGTGGTGCTTCCTTTTTTACCCGACAGTTGCAAACCAGAGACACGTGGTCTGCGGCACAAACCGCCTATCTGTTGGGGGTTTGTTGTCACTATGCGTTGGATCGCAATTGCCACCCGACCGTCATCGCCATGGCACCTGATGCCGTTTCCCATCAACGGTTGGAATCACAACTGGATCGTTTGATCATCAATCGTTACGGGTTGGTCGGCAAGCGTTATCAAGTCATTCCCGTCACAGGCTTAGACGGACAAGCGCTTGGTGCCGTTTATGGGGAATGTCCGTTGGCGCTATTGTCCTCTGCAATTGCCTTTCGTCGGCTCAATCAATTGTTTTTGGCAAAACCCCTCATTCAAGGGGCGGAACAACTATTGGGCGCACCGGACAAGTTTAGTTCGCTGTGTCTGCCCACCGGTAGCGGGCATGCCGACCTGCTGTTGGAAAGTTTTGAAACCGCCATCGATGAAGCCGCCTTTTTGATGGATCAATTGCTGGACCCTACCACCAACGGCCGACTGCTACGCATGTCGATGCCGGAAAACTTTTTGGGGGTGATTGTATGAAATTTTCCAAAGTAGAAAAAAGCTGGATCATGTACGACTGGGCAAACTCGGTTTACGCCATCGTTGTCATGTCCGCCATCTTTCCCATTTACATCACCGGTATTTTAGAATCGCAGGGGCAGAGCGGGGACTACTGGTGGGGCATTGCGACCACCATCGGCACCGCCGTTGCAGCCATTGCAGCACCTTTTCTGGGTGCCCTTGCCGACTACAAGGGGATGAAGAAAAAGCTCTTTACCGCTTTTTTACTGGTGGGGCTTGCCGCTACCCTTGTCTGTGCCTTTGCTGACCAGTGGTACTTACTGCTCATTGGGTATGCCATTTCCTACATCGGCTTTAGTGGTTCTTGTCTGTTTTACGATAGCTTTTTGACCGATGTCACCACCAAAGAACGGATGGATAGTGTCTCTGCTTGGGGCTTTAGCATGGGTTATATCGGGGGCAGTACCATTCCGTTTTTGGTCTGCATCGCCTTGGTGAGTTTTGGCTCCGCATTTGGCATCGACGGCACCCTTGCTGTCAAAATCTCGCTCATCATCACTGTTATTTGGTGGGCGGTCTTCTCCATTCCGTTTATGCGCAACTGCAAACAGTTATATGCCAAACAAACACCACCCTCCCGCCTGATTCAAGCCAGTTTTCGGTCGATGTTGCACACCGCCAAAAGCATCGTCACCAATCGTTCGATGTTTTTGTTTGTGCTCGCTTACTTCTTTTATATTGATGGGGTCAACACCGTCATTCGCATGTCGACCGCTTATGGGACAACCCTTGGCATCGACAGCACTGGGATGATCATCGCCCTATTGGTCACCCAGCTCATCGCGTTCCCCTGCGCCATCCTATTTGGGAAAGTGGCCGGAAAATTCGGCACTATCCCGATGCTGATATTCTCCAACACCCTCTACCTCTTTATTTGCATCCTAGGCTTTATCATGGGATATGGCATTGAGGAGCAGTTTTTGACCATCGATCAAGCATTGGTCATCTTCTGGATTTTGGCAGTACTCATCGGCACGGTGCAAGGGGGGATTCAAGCGCTCTCCAGATCACATTTCGGCAAAATGGTGCCAAAAGAGCAATCCAATGAGTATTTTGGGGTCTTTGACATCTTCGGCAAATTTGCCGCTGTCATGGGACCGGCGCTCTACACCATCAGCCTCGGCGTTTCGGGACGCAGCTCTGTGGCCATTCTCTCGATTATCTCGTTGTTTCTACTTGGCGGTGTATGTTTACTGCTGTATCGTCGCCACGAACGTGTCGCCACAAAATGATCTTTTTGGTGTGCCATAGGGGCGACCTTGAGTCGTCCGCAACAAAAGTGTTGTGCACTTTTTCAAAAGTGACAGGGTGTGGGACAGCGTCCCACGGTCTTGATTGCCGAAGGCAACGTCCAAGCGTCAGCGTTCAAAGGATTTGGTATTTTACCAAATCCTTTTTTGGTGCGATGAATGGGCGGACATGGCAAGCCTGTCCCTACAGTACGATCTTTCCATTGGGCTGTAGGGGCGACCTTTGGTCGTCCGCAATTTCCACCATACCATGCCACGTCGTGGACGGGCTTTTTGAGCGATGGGCGTTTGGTCGGAAACGCCTGCGGACGCTGTCCAGAGGGAGATTTTTTATCGTAAAACCTCCCTCTTTCCAAACAATTTACAGGATTGTTTGGAAATTCACCCTCTGAATACTCTTTGACGCATTTAAGACCTTGAGGCCTTGCCTCAAACACCACCACTTTTGAAAAAGTGGACAAAACTTTTATAAGAGGTGCGATCTTACTATTCCACATCGTGGACAAGGTTTCCGGAACATGGATGTTTGGTCGGCAACAACAGCGGGTTTCACCCGTAAATAATTTTCTTTTTTTTCATACTCGGTACGCAGAAAACTGTTATAATAGGAAATGGTATTTTACAATACAATGCAAACTATTTTAATGCTGAAATGAGGAACCTTTATGTTAGAACGCTTTCGTGCCTTTATGTATGGCAGAAATGGAGTGGACGGCTTAAACATTGCCCTGTCCATTCTCTACCTTGTCCTATCCCTTGTCCTACCAAACAATTATTTTATCAATCTGATTTCGTTGATTCCGTTGGGCTTTGCCCTCTTTCGGACCTTTTCGAAAAATCTTGCTACCCGTCGTGCGGAAAATGATTGGTTTATGCGCCATTTCAACAAGGTGCGCACCACCTTTACCAAATGGAATAACCGCTTGAAGGATACCACCCACTGTTACGTCAAATGTAAAAACTGCCGTCAAACGTTGCGTTTGCCAAAAGGGCGTGGGAAACTACAGGTCACCTGTCCAAAATGCGGCCACCGCTTTGCAAAGAAAACATAAAAAAAGGAGTGTCACGATGATTTTATTAGAACGCACCGATGTCATGAACTTTGAAAATGCCATGCGAGGAGCCAGAAACCCGATGAACAGTTGGGATCGCACTGACAGTTTTTACACCGAAGATGGGACCTTCGTCTTTGGAGAACAGGATCTGCATTTGGCAAAACGCTTGGTCAGTGCCGGTACCGATCACCGCAAATTCATCCGCCAAATTTTTGTATCGGTGGACATCACTGCTCCTCTCTACTGGTGGAAAGAGTACGACACCTACAAGGTGGGGACCGTTGCCAACTCCACCAGCACCATGCACAAAATCAGTGCAAACCCCTTCACCTTGGACGATTTCAGCCACGATCGCATGAGTGATGCAACCAGAGCCCACCTCAGGCAGACGGTCGATTACCTAGAGGGCTTGCGTCAAACCTTTGTGGAAACAAAGGAAAAGCAGGCATGGTTTGATATGATTCAGCTCCTCCCCTCCTCTTATCAACAAATGCGTACCTGTACCTTGAATTATGAAAACCTATTGGCCATCTACTTTGCCCGTTGCAACCACAAGTTACAGGAGTGGCACGTGTTTTGTGATTGGGTGAAAACACTGCCCTACATGGCGGAATTTATTGCTGTGACTCGCCACGATTAAGGGTCAAGGTGGGGAGAAAAGGATGATTTTCCTTTAATTATCATGAAATATCTGTGAAAAGGATGACAAAATGCTTGATTTTTCCCAAATATGGGGTATAATGAGAGTAACCAATAGATAGGAAGGGGGAAGCGCAATGGTGGATAAAACCATGACTTTTTCGGTAAAGGACGAACAAGAGGATCAAATGAAGCAAGTTCTAATGACAGTATATGAGGCTTTGCGTGAGAAAGGGTATAACCCGATCAATCAAATTGTCGGCTATATGCTTTCAGAAGATCCCACCTATATTACCACACACAAAAATGCACGTAGCCTGATCCGTCACGTTGATCGTGACGAACTGTTGCAGGCAATGGTCAAAGCATATTTAGACGATTAAACAAAAGCCGATACCCTCAAGGTGTCGGCTTTTTGACAACCCTACGAGACCGTCCAAAAATCTGCAAGTCAAGAAACCAAACTTGCAAATAAGCGAGTAATACAGCAGTATATGAGCGAAATTTGAAAGTTGCAGTGACACAGAAATCAAAAATTACTCGTTGTTTTTACTGTTGCTGGTTTTTCGACGGTCTGATAAAGAAAAGAGGCGATTTTTTTGTTAAGTCAAGCATTCCATAAGGACAGACGGGCCGCATTTTTAAATCTATTACCGGTAGGATCCTTTTCTATCACCTATTCCGGTGAAGAACAGGTGGATGCCGGCGATCAGCACTTTTATTTTTCGGTGGATCGTAATTTTTACTATCTCACCGGTTATGAAAAACCGGGATGCTATTATGTCGCTTACAAAACTGCAACCGACCAGGGGGATTTTTTGTTTATCCCGCAACCGGAACCACGCCAACAGCTGTACTACGGCAAGATGGACAACTGTGACAGTCTGAAAGAAGCCCTCGGAATCTCGCAGGTGCGCTTCACCAACACCATGTCGGCAACACTGTCTCGCATGATCTATCAACACCCCTATCAAACGGTTTGTACCACCGCCATTCCGTGGCAGATGCAGGAACCGAAAAACGAAGGCGAACGCTTTGTGTTGGAACTGCGTCAAACCTATCCACATTTGCAGATTCATAGTTTATTTCATGGGTTGGGGTTGTTGCGTCAACAAAAACACCCCGAGGAGATTGCCGCCCACCGTGCTGCTTGTCAAGCGACCGCCAATGGGGTGCATTCCATCCTACAATATCTACGCCCCGGTTTGACCGAAGGCCAGATTGAGGCTTATTTTGACTTTTCTTTAAAATCCACCGGTTTTACCCACGCCTTCCCCACCATTTCGGCATCGGGTGAGCATGCTTGTGTCCTCCACTACACCGAGAAAAATGGGGTGTTGCAGGATGGGGACCTGATTCTGTTTGATTTGGGGGCAGAGTGTCAGCATTATTGCGCCGATGTTTCCCGTACCTATCCTGTCAACGGCAAGTTCACCCCACGCCAGCGGATGCTCTATGAAACGGTGTTACATGGGTTGGAGGTTGCCATTTCAATGACAAAACCGGGGCAACCAAAGCATCTGTTGCAACAGGAAAGCAAAAAGGCAATGGCGAAGCGCTTGGTGGAATTGGGCATTTTGGCATCCGAGGCCGATATGGAACGGCATTACTGTCACGGGTCGGGGCATTTTATTGGGCTTTATACCCATGATGTCGGCGACGACAGCGCCATTTTACAACCCGGTATGGTGTTTACCCTAGAACCGGGATTGTATTTTCCGGAGGAGCGCATCGGTATTCGCATCGAAGATACCATTTTGATCACCGAACACGGTTGTGAAGTGTTGACCGCCAACATCCCCAAAACCGTCGAAGAAATCGAGCGCCGGTAGCACCGGCAGGCGTTGCGGCGGGTGAAACCCGCTGTTGTTGCCGACCAAACACTCATTTCACGAAAACCACGTCCACGACGTGGGATGGTGAGATGGAGTTTGTTATAAAGGTTTTAATCAACTTTTTTCAAAAAGTTGCAGGGTGTGGGACGGAGTCCTGCGATCTTGAATGCCACAAAGAGTATTAAGAGGGTGAATTTTCAAACAATCCGGTGAATTGTTTGAAAAGAGGGAGATTTTACGATAAAAAATCTCCCTACGGGTGAAACCCGCTGTTGTTGCCGACCACGCACCCATATCACGGAAACCTCGTCCACGAGCCGGTAGCACCGGCGAGCATTGCGGGCGATTCGTGAATCGCCCCTACCTCTTCACTCTTCACTCTTCACTCTTCACTCATTTAGGTCGCCCCTACCCACCATATAGCTATGAAAAAGCGACGTCTTGCATCTGCAAGACGTCGCTTTCATTGTAGCCGGCCTATTGACCGAGCATTTTCAAATAAGTTCTGCTCATTTTCATCGCTTCCATCGGGGTTCTGCCGACCGAACGATCCTGTTCTACCACGAGGTACTGTGCATCACTTTCCACAGCGGCACGAATGGCATCCTGTACCATTTGACAACCAAAGCCAACCGGACGGAATTCAAAGTAATCGTCACCGATTTCTTCCACTTCTTCTTGATAGGTTTCCGGTTTGTAGGTCTGTTCCGGATTGCCGTATTTGACATAGTCCTTCAAATGGACAATCGGGCAACGACCTTTGTATTTTTTGATGTAACGGTCGACACGCTCGTTGACAATGTTGACCCAACAAATGTCAATTTCCGCTTGTAGCAGATCCGCCGGAATGGTCTCATACATGTAATCCAACACATAACGGCCATCTTCCATTTTTTCAAATTCAAATTCATGGTTGTGGTACAACAAGGTGACCCCTTTTTCTTTGCAACATTCGCCGATTGCACGAATTTGCACCATGACATCGCTGAACGCTTCGTTCGGGTAGCGTTTGTCGTCCATCAAATAAGGGATGGCAATAAATTTGCAACCCATGGTGATGTAATCGGAAATGGTTTGTTCCATTTTTTCTGCGCTCAGTTCCTCAAACGGTACGTGTGCCGACAAAGCAGGGATGCCCACTTCGTCGAGCATGTTGCGGATGTCCTGTGCGGTGTGGCCATAAGTGCCTGCCAATTCCACAAAGTCATAGCCTGCATCTTTGATGGCTTGTACGGTACCTTTAAAATCTTCGCCTGCTTGGTCGCGCAGGGAGTATACCTGAATGCCGATCGGTAGTTTTTTCATGTTTTTCTCTCCTTTTTCAAGTGTGTTTGCACACTTCACTTGTCCTATTATAGCACCCTTTTTTTGAAATTTCAAGGGAAAATCA
>CAYJIM010000016.1:0-3344 GCA_964370215.1 uncultured Oscillospiraceae bacterium | reverse complement strand
CCGGTGTCCTCCCCTACCTGTGTGACCAGAAAAGGAGCACCCAATTTTTTGGCCGCTTCCAAACTGCGTTTGAGCTCAACTAGATACTCCTCCTTGCCGTCCTTTGTCGTCATATCACGTCCCGAGACACTGCAAATCAACACCTCTAGTCCCAACTTTTCTTGCAACGCACAAACACGGTCGAGATCCTTTTGGGTCCAGTCCCAAAACTCCACTGTTTTGATCGGTCCTGACCCCAACGCTGTCAAACTCTCGTACAGATCTTTGCCTGCAAATAACGCATCTACACATACCGAAAATTTCATCACGACACATCCTTTCCACTGTAAAAACAAGCGATGCCGTCGACACAGTCTCCTGTCATCGACGGCATCGCTTGGATTTTCCGCTACCTTAATTTTTTAAGGGTTATTTCGATTCTTTTTTCGCTGCAATGTCAGCCAACGCATCTTTTCTGGAAAGGTTGATACGTTTTTGATCGTCGATTTCCAATACTTTAACGACAATTTCGTCGCCAACGGAAACAACGTCTTCCACACGTTCTACACGGTGGTTTTCCAATTTCGAGATGTGCACAAGACCCTCTTTGCCCGGTGCGATTTCAACGAACGCACCAAAGTTCATCAAACGGGTCACAACACCTTTGTAAAGTGCACCCACTTCCGGATCGTTTGCAATGGTTTCGATCATGTACAACGCACGGCGTACATTGTCGATGTCCACACCCATAACCGCACAGAAGCCGTCATCTTCGATGTCGATTTTTACGTCACATTCTGCACAGATTTTTTGGATGACTGCGCCACCTTTGCCGATGACATCTTTGATTTTGTCTACAGGAATGCTCATTTGCATCACTTTCGGTGCAAAGCGGCTGACCTCTTCACGTGGTGCCGGCAATGCTTTGAGCATGATTTCGTCCAAGATGTAGAATCTTGCTTTGCGGGTTTTCTCAAAGGACTCACGGATGATGTCCATGGTCAACCCATCCACTTTGATGTCCACTTGGATTGCGGTGATCCCGTTGTGGGTACCGCCAACTTTAAAGTCCATATCGCCGTAGAAATCTTCGAGCCCTTGAATGTCGACCATGGTCGCAAACGAGCCGTCTTCTTTGGTGATCAAACCACAGGAAATCCCTGCAACCGGTGCTTTCAATGGCACCCCTGCATCCATCAATGCCAAGGTGGAACCACAAATAGACCCTTGCGAGGTGGAACCGTTAGAAGACAGTACTTCCGATACGACACGGATCGCATAAGGGAAGTCCTCTGCCGACGGCAGTACCGGCACCAATGCTTTTTCAGCCAACGCACCGTGACCAATTTCACGACGCCCAGGACCCCTGCTCGGTCTGGTTTCCCCAACCGAGTAGGATGGGAAGTTGTAGTTGTGCATATAGCGTTTTTCGGTGATTTCGTCCAACCCGTCCAAACGTTGTACCTCTCTCATCGGCCCTAAGGTCGCGATGGACAGGACTTGGGTTTGTCCACGGGTAAAGAGACCGGAACCGTGTACACGTGGCAACAGGTCTACTTCGCTGGCGAGCGGACGGATGTCGTCCATGCCACGGCCGTCGACACGTTTGCCTTCCAGCAACCATTCACGGACGATTTTCTTTTGTAGCTTGTACATACACTCGTCAAGTTTTGCCACTTCGTCTGCATATTTTTCATCGAGGGTTTCGTGTACTTTTGCGTAGATGGGCAACAAGCGCTCGTCACGCACCAATTTGTTGTCGGTGTCGAGGGCGAGTTTGGTATCTGCCAATGCGATGTCGCTGACGTCAGCAAACATTTCTTTGGACAGTTCTTGCGATTCAAAGGTGAATTTTTCTTTCCCGATTTGTGCTTGTACATCGGCAATGAACGCCACCATTCTTTTGATTTCTTCGTGGCCGTAAGCAATCGCTTCCAGCATTTTTTCGTCCGGTACTTCGTTTGCTCCTGCTTCAATCATGACGATTTTTTCAGCAGAGCCTGCAACGGTCAATTCCAAATCGGATTTTTGACGTTGCTCGGTCATCGGATTCAAGACCAATTCACCGTCTACCAAACCAACGTTGACGGTCGCAATCGGACCATTGAATGGGATGTCGGAGATGGATACCGCGATGGAGGCTGCCAAGGAGCCTGCGATTTCAGGGGAGTTGTCCACATCGGTTGCCAATACAGTCATCACGATGGTGACGTCGTTGCGCATATCTTTTGGGAAGAGTGGGCGCATTGGACGGTCAACCATACGGGAGGTCAATACCGCATTTTCACTCGGTCTTGCTTCTCTTTTCAAGAAGGATCCTGGGATTCTACCGACGGCATACAATTTTTCTTCGTAATCGACCGACAGTGGGAAAAAGTCAATGCCATCACGTGGTTTTGCCGATGCTGTGACGTTTGCCATGACAACGGTGTCGCCATAGTATACCCAGCAAGAGCCGTTGGAGAGTTCACAGGTTCTACCGGTTTCGACAACCAGTTTGCGGCCTGCGAAGGTAGTTTCAAATCTTTTTGGTTGTTGTAGCATAAAAAATGCCTCCTTACAATACAATCTTTATGATCTTGTGAAGGGGAGGTGGTATTTAGCAATAAATCCTATTTTCCGGTTGAAAAACACGATTTAATGCTAAGCTGCCACCGCACCAAATCACCTTTCGAATGTCCTCTTTTGCGAGGAATTTTCTTACAGAATGGTTAAAAAGGCAGATGTTTGCCTCATCTGCCTTTTTGTTATCCTGTTGTTACTTACGAAGACCCAATCTTGCGATGGTTTCACGGTAACGAGTGATGTCTTTCTTTTTCAAGTAGTTCAACAAGTTACGGCGATGACCAACCATTTTCAAGAGCCCGCGACGGGAGTGGTGGTCTTTGTGGTGTTTTTTGAAATGTTCTTGCAAGTCGTTGATGCGTTTTGTCAAAACCGCAATTTGTACTTCAGGCGATCCTGTGTCAGTTTCGTGCAAACGATTTGCAGCAATGACTTCGTTTTTTTGTTCTTGTCTCATCATAATTTTTTCACCTCATTATTTTGTCGTATCAAATGATACGCAACTCTGTCCTAGTAAAGGGTAGGCAAATATTCCGCATCAAACGGCTCAATCCGCAAAACCACGACAAAGTATTTATATTATACCATATCGGTGCGTCAATGTAAAGAAAAATTTTGTCCTGTGCACAGTACGCTGGGATCGAAACAACGGACGACCAAAGGTCGCCCCTACAGCACAATGAAAATTGAACGATAAATAAAAGTTTTGTCCACTTTTTCAAAAGTGGTGGAGTTTGAGGCAAAGCCTCAAGGTCTTTATGCGTCAAAGAGTATTCAGAGGGTGAATTTCCAAACAATCC
>CAYJIM010000015.1:27524-36605 GCA_964370215.1 uncultured Oscillospiraceae bacterium | reverse complement strand
ACAATACTGCAAGTACGGCTGAAAAACAACAATACAAACAAAAGCGTTTGACCAAAGTGATGAGTATCAGTACCGGTATCATTGCGCTGTTGCTCCTTTGCTATGCCATTTTTGACAGCACCTTGCCTGATTGGGGGTTTGCACTTTTGGGTGTGATTTTTTTGGCAAATATCATTGTGATGATTGTTTTGATGCACACTTATGCCAAAAGAAAACCGGGGGAAGAACCCGACGAAGTCGTCGGTATGGATGCAAAAACAAAAAAGCAGTTAAAAATTTTCTTAGCGATTTTTATTCCTGTTTTTGTATCGGTGATTGGTATCGTACTCTTTGTAGGAAATATTGGTGTAACGATCGAAGAAGAGCAAATTGTGCTTACTGCTACCGGTTGGGGGAACCACACCATAGAGGGTGCAGAGATTGAAACTGTCACTTATAGCGAATCATTTGAGTATGGATCTCGAACAGGTGGTGTGAGAAGCATGGTGCACCTTGTAGGAAATTTTCGCAATAGTACATTGGGAGATTATATCCTGTATGCGTATGCCGGTTGTGACAGTGCGGTTATCATTACCACCAAAGACAACATTGTGGTGGTCAATGCCAAAACAGAGGAAGAAACCAAACAGTTGCTGGAACAAATTCAACAGGTTGTGCAGTAATAAAACGATAAAATCGAACAAGAACTAATCATAAAGACTACGCTTGGGCTTATGCTTTGCGTAGTCTTTTTTTGTCCAATCGACCCTTTAAAATAGTCATCAAGTAGCATTTTTCCTAGCAGGATTGCATAGGAATGATACGAACGAGGTTGACCAAATGAGGGGGAATGAACGTGGATTACATGATGTTGGTATTGTTTTGTGCATTGCTGTCGCTGGGGTTTTCTTATCTGCTTTATCGTCGAATAAAAAGACAACCCCGTGGGACAACACAAATGATCAAAATAGCAAAAGCCATTCGTGTCGGTGCTTATGCCTACCTCAAACGGCAATACCGTGGGGTCATCCTCTTTTTTTCTGTCGTGTTTATCCTCCTGTTGTTGCTCGTCTTATTGGGATATGTTGGTGTGTTTGTGCCGATCGCTTTTTTGACAGGGGGACTGTTTTCGGGATTGTCCGGTTTCATTGGAATGAAAACCGCGACGATGGCCAATGTCCGTACCGCGTGTGGTGCCAAACACAGTTTGAACCGCGGATTACGTGTGGCATTTTCGGCAGGGGCTGTTATGGGATTTGTCGTGGTTGGACTGGGGCTGTTGGATCTTTCCCTCTGGTACTTTTTGCTGCGCTTTTACTATACCGCCATCCAGCCGGTTGCAAGTGAAGAGCTGTTACTGCAACACATCACTGCCAACATGCTCACCTTTGGCATGGGGGCCTCCTGCATGGCGCTGTTTGCGCGCGTGGGTGGGGGGATCTTTACCAAGGCCGCCGATGTTGGTGCCGATTTGGTCGGTAAGGTAGAAGTGGGTATTCCAGAGGATGACCCCAGAAATCCTGCAGTCATTGCCGACAACGTCGGGGACAATGTAGGTGATGTGGCAGGCATGGGTGCGGATCTTTACGAATCCTATGTCGGATCTATCATCTCTACCACCGCATTGGCGGTTGCGGCAGGGTTTGGTGTCAATGGGGTAGCAGTTCCCATGCTCATCGCGGCATGTGGGGTGTTGGCGTCCATGGTTGGCACGCTGTTTGTGCGCACCAAAGAAGCCGCGAACCAAAAGACGCTACTACAGGGACTACGCACCGGCAACTACTGTAGTGCGTTGTTGATCACCGCCTTTTCCTATGCCGTGGTACGGGTGCTACTCCCACATCAAATGGGTGTATTTGTCGCAGTGGTGGCAGGGTTGATTGCAGGTATGCTCATTGGATTTGTCACCGAATATTATACGTCGGACAGCTATCCACCGACGAAACGTCTGGCAAAGTCCTCCCAAACGGGAGTTGCACCGCTGATCATCGAAGGCATCGCCTTAGGCATGCGCTCCACGGCATGGCCGGTCATCATCGTCAGTATCACGGTGCTGGTCAGTTTTTTGGCAACTGGGGGTGCTCAGTCCTTTGACACCGGATTGTATGGCGTTGGGGTGGCGGCTGTTGGGATGCTATCGACTTTAGGATTTACCCTTGCAACCGATGCCTATGGACCGATTGCCGACAATGCGGGGGGAATTGCTCAAATGTGTGATCTTGGGAAAACAGTGCGCGACCGCACTGATGCACTCGACGCACTCGGCAACACCACAGCGGCAACTGGTAAGGGTTTTGCCATTGGGTCGGCGGCATTGACGGCATTGGCATTGATTGCAGCCTACTTGTCAGAAATCAGATTGCTAGATCCAGATATTGTGTTTGACCTGTCCATCACCAATCCAGCAGTACTGGTAGGTCTACTCATCGGTGGGATGATGCCGTTTTTGTTTGCCGCCTTGACGATGCAGGCGGTGGGGAAAGCTGCACAAAGTGTAGTGCGTGAAGTGAGGCGACAATTCCAATCGACCAAGGGATTGTTGGAAGGGGTAGTAGAGCCGGATTATGCACGTTGTGTGGATCTCTGTGCTAGTAAAGCACAACGGTTGATGATTTTACCGGCGGTGTTGGCAGTGGTTACCCCCATTGCAGTCGGCATGTTGCTGGGCGTCAACGGTGTGGCGGGGTTGCTGGCAGGGACAACAGTTTGTGGATTTGTTGTCGCAGTCATGATGTCCAATGCCGGCGGTGCTTTTGACAATGCCAAAAAATGCATCGAAAAAGGAATGTTTGGCGGCAAAGGATCAGAACAGCACAAAGCGGCAGTGGTAGGGGATACGTTGGGCGATCCTTTGAAAGATACCGCAGGGCCTGCCATCAACATCTTGATCAAATTGACGTCGATGGTTTCGGTAGTCTTTGCCGGATTGGTGCTGGCAGTTCATCTTTTATAGCAGTGACTTGTCTGTGTGTGTGACTTCGGTCGGTCACACACACAGTTTTTGATGGATAAAAAAGGTCGAATTTTATCAAAAAAGTACAGTTGCGTAAAAATGAAAATTATGGTATACTATTCTTAATCGTATGTATTTTGAAACTGCGAGAACTTGAATCAAATGAGGAAAAAATGTATGAAAATCATCGGGGTGGATCCGGGCTATGCCATTGTCGGGGTCGGGGTGGTCGAACATCGCAATGGGCGCTTTCGCACCTTGGATTACGGGGCCATCACCACATCGGCAGAATTGCCCTTTGAACAGCGTTTGAAGATTATTTATGATGATTTTGACCAACTTGTGACAATGTATAAGCCCGATGCCATTGCGGTGGAAAAGCTGTTTTTCTCCACCAACGTCACAACGGGGATTGACGTGGCACAGGCAAGGGGCATCATTCTTCTGATTGCCGCACAACACGGTATTCCTTGTTATGAATACACGCCGGTGCAGGTCAAACTGTCGGTGGTCGGTTACGGCAAAGCGATCAAAAAACAGGTCATTGAAATGACCACAAGAATTTTACAACTCAAACGTCCCCCAAAACCGGATGATGTGGCGGATGCACTTGCTGTGGCAGTGTGTCATGCACATACCGCACCATCGCTTTTGTTGAAGGAAAATAGAATTCGTAGGAGAATAAAATGATTTATAGCTTACAGGGGGTTTTACAACTGGTAGAACCCAATTTTATTGTCATTGATGTTGGCGGTGTCGGTTATGGGGTGAAGACCACCATGACGACCATCAGCAGACTGCCCCAAATGTCGGAACAAACGCTGATCTTCACCTACCTGCACGTCAGAGAGGATGCGGTGGAACTGTTTGGCTTTTCCGATCAGGATGAATTGGACTGCTTTAAACTGTTGATTTCGGTCAACGGGGTGGGGCCAAAGGCCGCCCTTTCGCTCCTGTCCGATCATACGCCGGCAGGCTTTGCATTGGCAGTGGCGGCATCGGATGTCAAGAGCTTGACAAAGTCGGCAGGCATCGGGGCGAAGACGGCACAGCGTATTGTGTTGGAGCTCAAAGATAAAATTACAGGGGAACAGTTGACCGGTAGTGTCACGACCCCCTCCACCCTTGGGAATCCAGCGCCTTCTGGCAGTGCAGGGGAAGCAATTGCGGCATTGACCGTATTGGGGTACAGCCAAACCGATGCGGCAACAGTCATCGCTTCGATGGATCCTTCGTTATCGGTGGATGAACTCATCAAAGCAGGGTTAAAACAATTAGCTGCAAAATTATAGTCATCAAATAAAAGGGAGAAGGCAATGTTTGAACGGCGAGAAGAATCAGATTTTGAAAATCGATTGACCGATACTACGTTTACCAATGAAGATGTGGAAGTGGAGTACTCCTTGCGTCCCAAAACGCTGGAGGATTACATCGGGCAAGACAAGGCCAAAGAAAACCTGTCCATTTACATTCAAGCGGCAAAAGAGCGTGGCGAAACACTCGATCATGTCCTGTTATACGGCCCTCCGGGGCTTGGCAAAACCACCCTTTCCAACATCATCGCCAATGAATTAGGGGTGAATATTCGCATCACATCGGGTCCTGCTATTGAAAAACCGGGAGACTTGGCGGCATTGCTCACCAACCTAAGTCCGGGAGATGTCCTGTTCATCGATGAAATCCATCGTCTGTCCCGTTCGGTAGAGGAGGTTCTTTACCCTGCGATGGAGGACTTTGCGTTGGACATCATCATCGGCAAAGGACCTGCGGCACGTTCGATTCGCATTGATTTGCCAAAGTTTACTTTGGTGGGCGCAACAACCAGAGCTGGTCAGTTGACCTCACCGCTGCGTGACCGCTTCGGGGTGATTTTGCGATTGGAACTCTATGATCCGAAGCAGTTGGCAACCATCATTCGTCGTAGTGCCGGCATTTTGGAAATTCCCTGTGATGAGCAGGGAGCATTGGAACTTGCCAAACGCTCCAGAGGGACACCGCGTGTGGCCAACCGCCTACTCAAACGGGTGCGCGATTTTGCACAAGTTTTGGGTGACGGTACCATCACAGGAACGATTGTCGACACGGCGTTGGAGCGACTGGAAATTGACCGCCATGGATTGGACAACAGCGACATTCGCATGCTTACCACCATCATCAAAAATTATGGCGGTGGGCCGGTCGGGCTGGAAACGTTGGCGGCGGCAATTGGAGAGGAGGCAGTGACACTGGAAGATGTCAACGAGCCTTATCTCATGCAACTGGGCTTTCTATCCAGAACCCCCAGAGGACGCTGTGCGACCGCTTTGGCATACCAACATCTAGGCATGACACCGGATGGACAACAGATGCTTACTTAAAATACTTGTCAGACTAAAAAACTACAACTAAATACGTGAGGAGATCGTGAGAAATGGGAAGACTATTTGGAACAGATGGCGCACGGGGTATTGCAAATGAATTATTGACTGCAGATTTGGCAATGAAAATAGGGAAAGCGGCAGCAAAAGTATTGGCAACAGGGAGAGCAAAAAAACCAAAACTACTCATCGGGAGAGACACCCGTTTGTCAGGACAGATGTTGGAAGCCGCTTTGGTGGCAGGGATCTGTTCCATGGGGGTCAATGTAGAGCTATTGGAAGTATTGCCGACACCGGCGGTGGCCTACCTCATTGGAGAATACCGTGCGGAAGGCGGGGTCATGATTTCCGCTTCGCACAATCCGGCGGAATTTAACGGGATCAAACTCTTCTCCAGCACCGGACATAAGCTGTCCGACGATCAAGAGAATATGTTGGAACGCTTGATTTTGGATCACCCCGAGGAATTGGTGCCCTGTGCACCGGAAAAAATCGGTCGTTGTTACACCAGAGCTTCAGCCTACATGGATTATGTGGATTATCTGTGCGATACCGTGCGTGGGGATCTCAGCGGGATCAACTTCGCGGTAGACTGTGCCAATGGGTCGGCAAGCACCACAGCGGAGATTTTATTCTCCCAACTCAACGCCGTCCCGTTTTACATGCACTCTTCGCCAACCGGCTTGAACATCAACCGCCGTTGTGGTTCTACCGACATGTCTCGTTTGCGCTCCTTTATGCTGGACAACAACTGTGAACTGGCCATTGCCTTTGACGGCGATGCCGACCGTTGTCTACTACTGGACGAAAATGGGGATCTTGTAGATGGCGACCAAATTCTTGCGATTTTGGCGATGCACTTAAAATCCCGCAATCGCTTGGTGGAGGATACTGTTGTTGCAACGGTGATGTCAAACTTTGGGATGCACGCATTTGCCAAAGAAAACGACATCAATTTGATCTGTACTGCGGTAGGCGACCGTTACGTCTTGGAAGAAATGCTCAAAAACGGCTATGTCTTGGGCGGGGAGCAGTCCGGACATATCATCATGAAGGAATTTGCGGCAACAGGGGACGGCCAACTGACCGCCATTCAATTGCTGAGTATTTATAAAAATTACGGGATGAAGATGTCAGAACTGGCATCGTGGATGAAAAAAATGCCACAGGTGCTACACGGCATCAAATCCACACCGGAAAAGATTGCGAAGGTCAAAACCGATGCAGTCATCAAAAAAACCATTCGAGAATATCAAGAAAAACTTGGCGATGACGGCAGGGTGTTGGTACGCCCATCGGGTACCGAACCATTGGTACGTGTCATGCTGGAAGGCAAAGATCAAGCGGTCATTCAGGCATACTGCGAGGAGATTTGCAACGTGATTGAGGAGAGAATACAGTAAGATGAGAATAGCTACCGGTTGGAAAGATTATCGCATTGTCGATACCGCATGTGGGGAAAAGTTGGAGTATTGGGGAAAACACATCCTCATTCGTCCCGATCCACAAATCATTTGGCAAACCGACAAAACCCATCCGCTCTGGAAAAAAGCGGATGGCCATTACCACCGTTCCAGCAAAGGGGGCGGTGAGTGGGAATTTTTAAAAAAACTCCCACAAGACTGGCAGATTGCCTACAAGGATCTGCGTTTTGTTATTCGTCCAACCGGGTTTAAACATACCGGTCTGTTTCCGGAGCAGGCGGTCAACTGGGATCATTTTACCGATTTGATTCAGTCTACAAACCGCCCGATCAAGGTGTTGAACCTCTTTTCCTACACCGGTGGGGCGACCCTTGCCTGTGCGGCAGCTGGGGCATCAGTCTGTCATGTCGATGCGTCTAAGGGCATGGTTTCTTGGGCAAAGGAAAATGCAGCAGCATCGGGATTGTCGGGTCGACCCATTCGTTGGATTGTCGACGACTGTGAGAAATTTGTTGCAAGGGAAATTCGACGTGGCAACAAATACGATGCCATCATCATGGATCCGCCGTCCTATGGTAGAGGGCCCGGTGGGGAAGTGTGGCAACTGGAAGAGCATGTTTACCGTCTGGTGGCACTCTGCAGTCAGGTGCTATGCGACAAGCCCCTATTCTTTGCCCTCAATTCCTATACCACAGGGTTGTCTCCGTCGGTCATGCAATATCTACTGGGGGTGACGATTGGTCAAAAGTTTGGCGGTGTCGTCACTGCCGATGAAATTGGTCTGCCGGTAGAGCATACAGGATATGCTTTGCCATGCGGTTCGACGGCACTTTGGCAGAGTAAGGAGTAAAAACAGTGCAACAGTTTATTGAAACGCACGGCATCACCTTTGCGTATCAACGGGAAGATGAAGCGATTCCTGTTTTGAAAGGAATCGATTTGCAGATAGAAAAAGGGGAATTTGTCGCCATTTTGGGACACAATGGGTCTGGAAAATCCACCCTTGCCAAGCATTTTAACGCTATTTTAATGCCCACCACCGGCTATGTGACTGTCAATGGGTTGGACACGTTGGACGGGGAAAAGCTGTTTGACATTCGCCAACAAGTAGGGATGGTGTTTCAAAATCCGGACAATCAAATTGTCGCAACAATTGTCGAAGAAGACGTGGCATTTGCCCTTGAAAATTTAGGGGTGCCACCGCTTGACATTCGCACCCGTGTGGACGAAGCGTTACAGGCGGTTGGCATGTATGAGTATCGTGAACATGCGCCGCATCAACTATCGGGCGGACAGAAACAACGGGTGGCAATTGCCGGTATTTTAGCGATGCGACCTGACTGCATTGTATTGGATGAACCGACTGCCATGCTCGATCCGAAAGGGCGGCGCGAGGTGCTCAAAACAGTCATGCAGCTCAATCGTCAAGAGAAAACCACAGTAGCACTCATCACCCATTATATGGACGAAGCGGTGCATGCCGATCGTGTGGTGGTCGTGGATCATGGCAAGATCGTACTGGAAGGAACACCGCGGGAGGTATTCTCCCAGGTGGAAAAGATGAAGTCTCTGGGACTGGATGTACCGCAGGTCACAGAATTGTGCCACCGCTTGCGCAAAGCAGGGGTCGCCGTACCGGACGACGTCATGACAGAAGAGGAATGTGTCGCTGCACTGACCGAATTATTGCGTGCATAAAGTGGCAGTGGATAGAAATAGAGAAAGGCCGGAATGACAGTGGCAATCTTAAAAACAGAAAATCTAACACATTTATATAGCCCTGGCACCCCGTTTGAAAAGGCGGCAGTGCAAGGGGTAGATCTTTCGATTGAAGAGGGGGATTTTGTCGGAGTCATCGGGCATACCGGTTCCGGTAAGTCCACCTTGATTCAGCATTTCAATGGACTGCTCAAACCCACTTCGGGTAAGGTGTACCTTGACGGCAAGGACATTTGGGCAAACAAAAAGAATCTCCGTGCTGTCCGTTTTGAGGTAGGCCTTGTCTTTCAATACCCCGAATATCAATTGTTTGAGGAAACGGTATTCAAAGACATTGCTTTCGGTCCCACCAACATGGGGCTGTCCGAGGGGGAAGTGCGTGACCGTGTCTGTCAAGCGATGGAGTTTGTCGGTCTCGATCAGACGGTAGCGGACAAAAGTCCCTTTGATCTGTCGGGGGGGCAAAAACGCAGGGTAGCGATTGCAGGTGTCATTGCGATGCGTCCAAAAGTGCTCATTTTGGATGAGCCGACCGCCGGACTGGATCCCAAAGGGCGAGAAAAAATCTTACAGCAGATCCGCACTTATCATGAGCAGACCGGCAGTACCGTGCTACTCGTATCCCACAGCATGGAGGATATTGCGAGGT
>CAYJIM010000015.1:0-27424 GCA_964370215.1 uncultured Oscillospiraceae bacterium | reverse complement strand
CAGACCGGCAGTACCGTGCTACTCGTATCCCACAGCATGGAGGATATTGCGAGGTACGCCAAAACAGCACTGGTGATGAACAAGGCCACCTTATTTGCGCATGATACCGTGTTGGAAATTTTCAAAAAAAGTGAAGAGATTGAGAAAATGGGTCTGTCGGTACCACAGGTTTGTCGCGTATTTCAACAATTGGAAGCGGCAGGAATGCCGATGGACGATCAGGTCTACACCATCGGATACGGGGTGGATCAGGTACTGAAACGATTGGCAGAAAAGGAGGGGCTCGATGTTACGTGACATTACACTGGGACAATTTTTCCCCGGAAAATCCATCCTTCACCGATTGGATCCACGCAGTAAAATTCTCTTCACCATCGGCTTTGTCATCCTGCTCTTTTTGGTGGAAAGTTGGGTCGGATTTGTAGCATTTGCGGTGCTGGTCTTTTTGTTGATCGGCATGAGTAGTATTCCTGCAGCAGCAGTCTTTCGTAGCATCAAACCGATCCTACCACTCATTTTATTTACCGCTGTGCTCAACATCTTTTTTGTGCAAGGGACGGTACTGTGGCAGTGGTGGATCCTAAAAATTAGTCAAGAAGGGGTGACACTTGCCATTGAAATGGCAGTGCGTATCGTGTTGCTGATCGCAGGAACATCACTCCTAACTTATACCACCTCCCCAATTGCCTTAACGGATGCGATCGAGCAACTGTTGCACCCATTGAAAAAAGTGCGCTTTCCCGTACATGAAATGGCGATGATGATGACCATTGCGTTGCGTTTTATCCCAACGCTCATCGATGAAACGGACAAAATTATGGCGGCACAAAAGGCGCGTGGGGCAGATCTGGAAACAGGAAATCTGCTACAACGTGCCAAGGCACTCATCCCGATTTTAATTCCGCTGTTTGTGTCGGCATTTCGTCGGGCAGACGAGTTAGCGTTGGCGATGGAATGTCGCTGTTACCGTGGGGACGAAGGACGCACCCGTATGCGCCAGTTGCGTTTTGGCAGAAGTGACATCGGCGCACTATTCTTCTTTGCAGCACTGGTCGCTGTCATTGTGGTTTGTAATCTGTTTTTACCCATGGTGGTGTAACGCATGATGAGAAATCTACTCTTAAACATTTCTTATTGTGGGACAAACTATCACGGTTATCAGGTACAGGCAAATGCTGTCACCATTGCTGAAAAAATGCAGAATGCCATTCGACAGGTGGTGGGAGAGAGGTTGCCGATCATCGGTTGCTCCAGAACCGATGCCAAGGTGCACGCCAACAGTTATTTTTTGACGGTCAAAACGACCTGTAACATCCCGTGTGAAAATTTTGTACGGGCGGTCAACTGTCATCTTCCTTATGACATTGCTGTTCATGGTTGTGTCGAAGTACCGATTGACTTTCACCCTCGATATGAGACAACTGGCAAAGAATATCTTTATAAAATATGGAACCATCCGATCAAACATCCGTTTTTGGCGGATCGTGCCACACATTATCCCTATCCGCTCGATCTGGAAAGAATGCAAAAACATGCGACCGCTTTTGTGGGCACCCATGATTTTGCGGCCTTTTGTGCAGCAGGTGGAAAAGAGATGGACACTACCCGTACGATACACCGTATTTCAATGACACGACAAGGAAGTCTTGTGGAGCTTCGTATCGCAGGGGACGGGTTTTTATACAACATGGTACGCATCATGGTGGGTACGCTATTGGATTTAGAGCAGGGGCAATGCACCCTACCCATTACCGACATCATTGCAGCAAAAGATCGTCGTCTTGCCGGCAGAACGGCAAGACCGGAAGGGTTATACCTCAACCGTGTTTTTTATGGAGGAACAGGAATTGAAACGCTTAACACTCAATCGGAAACAGAAATATCATGATGCCGACCCGAAGAAACATCAATATGACATCAATCGATTTCGTCGCCGTCAGCAAGTGCGTTCTTGGATGCGAAATGGATTGATGGGCTTGATGGGCTTGATGATTGCCGGCGGTATTTTTTTGGCGATCAATCGACTGGTCAGTGACGATGGCATTGCAGAGATAGTCACTTCAACGGTCACCTTTCCCATTGATTTGGATGGGGAGGATGTGCAGGAAGTAGAGGTGTACGACAACACGCTACTCCTACTGGGCAACAGCCATTTATTGGAATACAGTGGTGCCGGTGCTCGATTGCAGAACACTGCCCATAATATGGGGGCACCTGCGGTACAAATTGATGGCGACAAATTGCTCTTGTATGATCAAAATGGAACCACCTATTTGACGTATGAAAACAACGAAACGGTGGAAGGGCAAACCGATCAGGAAATATTATTAGGTCGATTGGGACCACAAAATACCATGGCGTTTGTCACGTTTGAGGAACGTTTCAATGCCGGATTGACCGTTTACAACCATACAGGGGAACAAATTTACCAGTACAATGAATCACACAACTATATCATGGGTTTTGAGTTTTTGTCGGCAAGTAGAGGTGTGCTTTTGCAACAGTCACTGAATGGTATTGCCATCGATACTACCCTTATCGGCCTTGACTTTAACGTCAGTGAAGGAACTGAGTTTTTTCAGGCAACACTTTCCAATACCGTTGTCTATGAGATGTTGGTACAATCCAACAACACCATTTTACTGGTGACAGACAAAGGAGTGTTTTTGTACAACGATCAAGGGGAACTGCTGCAAGAAACCGCGTACGATCAAACCATTCGCGACATTGATGTCAATGGAGATCGTGTCGTACTCGCACTAGAAAACCTCGAAGATGTCAACAAAACCGATTTGGTGGTGATTGCAAAAGACGGTACCGAGGAATTGCAGACAACCATCGATCAAATTGTCATGGACATCTATTGTGTAGGCAGTCGCATGGTGGTACTGACCAAGGAAGATGTCATTGAGTTTACGTTCTCGTTTGATCTTGTCAATTCCTTTGATAACAATCGCAGTTATACCTCTGTTTGTAAATTGGGACCGACCATTTATGCCATTAACAACGATTATTTATTCCGCGTGGATTAGAAAGGAGCCTTCATGCAGCATTGGATGCCGATTATCATTGATGTGATTGCGTTACTCATCATGTTGCTCTGTATCTTGATCGGCTATCGACAGGGTTTTGTTTATGCCGTATTACGGGTACTCAGTTGGGTTATCGTTGCTGTGGGTTCCTACTTTGCCGCCGTTTTTTTATCAAATTGGATCATGAGTATGACCCGAGATTTTTGGGTTTCTACTACTATGAACTGGGTAGGAACCTTAGCGGGGGAGCAAGCGAGCGACATAACGCTGTTATTGGCTACCGATCTGCCAATTTGGTTTTTACCAATGACAGAACTGTTAGGCCTTTCGGTGGAGGGGGCGGATCAAAGCGGGCAGCTTTTGGATGTACTGGTCGACTATCTTGTTCTACCGGTGATGACGGTGTTGTTGTCGGTGGTATTATTTTTACTGGTCTTTTTCCTACTCAATATCTTCCGTTTGATTTGGCTTCGTCACTTGAAGACAACCGAATTACCGGTGTTGGAGCGATTCAATGCAGTGCTCGGTGGATTGCTTGGTGTCCTACAAGGGGGAGCTGTACTCTTGCTCCTCGGGGTAGCGGCACGCTTAGCGCTGTTTTTCATGCCGACCGATTCCGACTTTTTAAGTGCCAGAATCATTGCGGATACTACACTATTTGAATGGTTTTATCAGACACAGCTATTTACTATTGTTTAGTGAATAGACACAAAGTATTCAAATTTTCAACTGACATTTGAATTAAAATCTGTTATACTAAAGATGTTATCTGCATGATACCATCTTTGTAGTAAAAGATTTGAAATAAAGGAGTGACAACATGATCTGCAATCGATGCAAAAAGAGAATGGCAGTGTTATACATTTCCAAAATGGAAGGAGACAAGCCCGTCAATGAAGGGCTTTGTTTTAAATGCGCCAAAGAACTCGGCATTCCGCAAGTGGATGCGATGATGAAACAAATGGGTGTGACCGAAGAAGACATTGAAACGATGGAAGATCAGATGATGGATCTGATGGACGTTGATGGAGATGAATTTGAACCGGGTGGCACCGACAGTATGCCGAACTTTATGCAAAATCTCCTCGGATCCTTTGGGGACATGATTAAAAATCACAACCAAGCAACAGGTGAAGAAGAGCATAGAGATTTGCCGATGGAACTGCCGGAACCGACAAAGTCTAGCAAAAAAGGGCGAAAAGACAAAAAAGAGACGGTGAAGCACAAGTTTTTGGATGCTTACTGCACCAATTTAACCGAGCGTGCAGAAAAAGGTTTGTTGGATAACATCATTGGTAGGAAACGCGAAATCTACCGCATGGTGCAAATCTTGTCTCGTCGTACCAAAAATAATCCTTGCCTCATTGGGGAACCGGGGGTTGGGAAAACAGCGGTTGCCGAGGGCATTGCACAGCATATCGTTGCAGGGGACGTCCCATTTCGTCTGCAAAATAAAGAAATTTGGATGCTTGACATGACAGCGCTGGTGGCCGGCACCCAATTTCGTGGTCAATTTGAAAGCCGTGTCAAAGGGTTGATCGGGGAAGTCAAAGAAGAAGGCAACATCATTCTTTTCATCGACGAAGTACACACACTGGTGGGTGTTGGTGATTCGGAAGGCTCGATGAATGCGGCAAATATTTTAAAACCTGCCTTGTCTCGTGGGGAAATTCAAGTCATTGGGGCAACGACTTTTAATGAGTACCGCAAATATATTGAAAAAGATTCCGCATTGGAACGTCGTTTCCAACCAGTGCACATTGAAGAGCCAAGTCTCGAAGAAGCGGTTTTGGTGTTGCAGGGGATCAAAAAGTACTATGAAGCTTATCACCGTGTCAAAGCGAGTGATTATATCGTAAACTTGGCAGTACAATTTTCTGAAAAATATATCACTGATCGCTTCCTACCAGACAAAGCTATTGACCTGTTGGATGAGGCTTGTGCTTGTTGTGCCATCCGCAATCCGGATTTGACGGACTATCAGACCCTCAACCAAGAGCTGAAGGAGCTGACCGATGCCCAAACGGCACTGGAACAGGAAACCGAGGCAATGGACTATGAAAAAATTGCCAAAGCAAAAGCGGACATCATTGTGTGCAAAGAAAAGTTAAAACTGTTGGAACCAAAAGTTGCCTCCATTGAGGTGGAAGTGGACGACGTTGCCAAAGTCATCGAACTTTGGACAGGGATTCCGGCAAGCAAAATTCAAGAAAATGAGTACGATAAAATTGCCCATTTGGAAGATCGTTTGAAAACTCATATCATCGGGCAGGACGATGCGGTACACGAAGTGGCAAATGCCATCAAACGCAGTCGTGTGCAATTGTCCGAGCGAAAACGTCCGGCCTCCTTTATCTTTGTGGGACCGACCGGTGTTGGGAAAACAGAACTGGTCAAACGTTTGTCCGAACAACTGTTCGACTCGGTCGATCCGCTCATTCGTTTGGACATGACCGAATATATGGAAAAACATGCGGTATCCAAACTCATTGGCTCTCCTCCCGGTTACGTCGGCTATGATGAAGCGGGACAGTTGACTGAAAAGGTGCGCAGAAAGCCCTATTCTGTTATTTTGTTTGATGAGATTGAAAAAGCACACCCCGACATCATGAACATCCTGTTGCAGATTTTGGATGAAGGTCGTGTCACCGATGCACAGGGACGTGTCGTCAATTTTGAAAATACCGTCATTGCCATGACCTCCAACGCAGGCTCTGCTGACAAGAGTGGGGTAGTGGGCTTCAACAAAACCGATGCGGAACGTAGCAAAGAAAAAGCCATGAAAGCACTCAGTGACTTTTTGCGTCCTGAATTTTTGGGTAGGGTCGACGAAGTGGTGGTATTCAATCCGTTGTCGGACGAAACACTTGTTGCAATTGCAGGGCTGATGCTGGATGAGCTCAAAGCGCCATTGGAACAAAAGGGGATTTGTTTTACCTATGATCATGCGACACAAGAGCAGATCGTTAAACTGGCAGACAGCAAGAAATTTGCGGCCAGAGAATTGCGTAAAATCATCCGCAAACACGTAGAGGATTTGATTGCCAATCTCTTGATTGATAACTATCAAAAGCCACCGACGATGCTTACCCTCACGGTGAAAAATGACAAATTAGACTTGATTCAAGAGGGATAATTTCAGAGTAACATTTCAAAATTGCAATAAATTGGCAACCATGCTGATTTATTGCAATTTTTTTTACAGTTTAGTCACCACTTGTCGCCCAAATTCGGATAAGATAAGAAAGAAGTTTAAAGGTAGGTGACAGTATTGTTCGGTTATATCAAGCCATTTAAGCCTGAAATGAAGGTGCGAGAATTTGATACCTATAAGGCGATCTATTGTGGTTTGTGTCGACAACTCAAGGAACAATTCGGACTGAGTGCCACTTTTGCCCTCAGTTACGACCAAACTTTTTTGTCGGTGTTGTCTCTTGCTATCCATGAAAAGGAAGTGTCCTTTGAAAGAAAGCATTGTGCTGTCAATCCACTACAGAAAAAGCCGTGTGCAACCTGTAGTGAAGATTTGACCTTTGCTGCTGCAACGACGGTGTTGATGGTGTACTACAAGGTATTGGATGACTACCAAGACGGCACTTTTTTTGAAAAAGTTAAAAATCTACTTATCCTGCCGTGGTTTTGGCGCAAACGCAAAAAAGCAGAGAAACGCTACCCACAACTGGGACAGGTGATGCGTGATTATATCGCCGCACAAAAGCAGCTGGAACGACATCAAGAAAAAAGTATTGACCGTGCAGCAGAACCGACCGCCAATGCGCTGTCAGAGATTTTTGCACAGCTATTACCTGCGGATCAGGACAGACGTGCTTTGACAAGACTCGGTTATCTGATTGGACGATACGTCTATCTCATCGATGCATTGGATGACTTGAAAGAAGACCAAACGTCAGGCAACTACAACGTATTTGCCATCAAGGCAGAAACAGAACAATGGTCAGCAGAACAGACAAAAGACTATGCAACAGAGGTGGTAAACCTTACGGTCGGACAAATTGCCCAGGCCTATGAGCTACTAACGATATATCGACTGAGACCGATTCTCGACAATATCATTTACTTAGGATTACACGACAGTTTGAAGCGTGTATTGCGTGGAGAAAAGGTCATCAAAAGAGAAAAATAATCACGATCCGTCGCTGGACGGACAATCAAATAAAGGGGAATGAATTGCAATGACGACCAATCCATATCAAGTGTTGGGGGTTTCCGAAGCGAATAGTGACGATGAAATCAAGCGTGCCTATCGTGAGCTTGCCAAAAAGTATCACCCTGACAACTATGGGGATTCTCCGTTGAAGCAGGTAGCGGAAGAAAAAATGGCGGAAGTCAACGAAGCGTACAACAGCATTGTCAATCAGCGCAAAGCACGCGGCGGATTTGACGGAAAGCGTCAATCGCAAAGCCAACAACAGAGTTATCAACGTGCCGGCAATCAAGCCAGGTCATCTTTTCCAGACATTCGTCGCATGATCCAAAGCAATCGTTTGGTCGAAGCGGAGGAATTGTTGGATGGCACACCGGTATCCCGCAGGGATGCAGAATGGTACTTCTTAAAAGGTACCATCTACTATTCACGTGGATGGTTAGAGGATGCTGCCAATCACTTTGCCAGTGCTTGTCGTTTGGACCCGAACAATGCCGAATATCGTGCCTCAATGAATCGGATGTCTTGGCAACGTCAAGGTGGGTTTGGTAACAGTTATCAAAACAACCAAAATCCTTACCGCGGTACACCCAATCAAATGGGTGGTTGTAGCACCTGCGACTGCTGTAGTAGTTTGATCTGCGCAGACTGTTGTTGTGAATGCTTAGGTGGCGATTTGATCAGTTGTTGTTAGAAGAAATCAAGTTCCCTGCGTTTGTATTGTCAGCGCAGGGAGAATTTTTTGGGAGGGGATGAAATGCAGAAGACAAAAACCGTGGCACTTTGCGGAATCGTCAGTGGGATGTCTTTGGTGGCCATGATGCTCACTGGTGTATTTCCTTATGCAGAATATGCCCTGCCGGCATTTGCGGGACTGTTGTTGGTTATCGTGGCATTGGAATCAGGATTTGGTGCTGCAGGAGTTTGCTTTGCGGCAACTGCTATTCTTGCCGCTATTTTGGTGCCGAATCGTCAAGCAGCGGTGTTGTTTATTTCCTTTTTGGGGTATTATCCGTTGTTGAAAGGGAAGTTGGAACAGCAGCAAAACCGCATCGTGGAATGGATTTGTAAAGTTGGGTTATTCAATGTCGCTATGGTAGCAAGCTACCTTGTGATGACTGTGATCCTCGGGATGCAGGAAATGACCGAACTTGTCATGAATTTTGAATATGGTGTATTGATCTTGGTGCTGGCAGCGAATGTCATTTTTATTATTTATGACTTTGGTGTTTCGCAGGCAATTGGCTTTTACATGCAACAAATTCGGACGAAAATCTTTCGGAAAATGTGACAATTCAGTGAAATTTGGGACAAACATCGCTTTGTCCCAAATTTTATTTGTAACTTACCAAAGAATATGGTATAATTATTTAGTTAAAATCGATGGTGTAAGGGATACTTTGCACCAAAGGGTAGATTTAAAAGGAGGGTTCTTCATGTACAATAAATATGAAAGTCCATTTAGTTCTCGTTATGCCAGTGATGAAATGCAGTATGTGTTCTCTGCGGAAAAAAAATTCACCACTTGGCGCAAACTCTGGGTGGCATTGGCAAGAGCGGAAATGAAAAACGGCCTGCCGATTACCGCACAACAGGTGGCGGAATTGGAATCGTTTGTCGACAATGTCAACTATGACGTTGCCGAAGCACGCGAAAAATTGGTGCGTCACGATGTGATGGCGCATGTCTTTGCCTATGGTGAGCAATGCCCATCTGCGAAAGGGATCATCCACCTGGGTGCGACCTCCTGCTTTGTTGGGGACAACACCGATGTCATCATCATGCGTGATGCACTGCAAATTGTGCGCCGTAAATTAGTCAATATTTTGGATTTGCTTGCAACCTTTGCCGAAAGCTACAAAGCTCAACCGGCGTTGGCGTACACCCACCTGCAACCGGCACAGCTGACCACCGTTGGCAAACGTGCGACGTTGTGGGCAAATGAGTTGTTGATGGATTTGGAAGAGGTGGAATACCGCATCGGTAAACTGCAACTACTTGGATCCAAAGGCACCACCGGCACCCAAGCGAGCTTTATGGAACTATTTGAAGGCGATGTCGATAAAATCAAATCGGTAGACCGCATGATCTGTGAAGAAATGGGTTTTTCCGGTGTCGTTCCGGTATCAGGACAAACCTATTCGAGAAAAGTAGATGCACAGGTGTTAAACGTCTTGGCAGGGATTGCACAGTCCACCAGCAAATTCTCCAACGATATGCGCCTATTGCAAAACTTCAAAGAAATGGAAGAGCCATTTGAGAAAAATCAAATCGGTTCGTCCGCAATGCCCTATAAGAGAAACCCAATGCGCTCAGAACGCATCACCGCCCTTGCACGCTTTGTGATGGTAGACACCTTGAATGCGTACTTTACGACAGCGACCCAATGGTTTGAACGCACCTTGGACGACAGTGCAAACAAACGTTTGTCGGTTGCAGAGGCATTTTTGGGTATTGACTCGATCCTGAACATCATGCTCAATGTCTGTGATGGTTTGGTCGTTTACCCGAAAGTTGTAGAGCAACGTGTGTTGAAAGAATTGCCGTTTATGGCAACTGAAAATATCATGATGACCGCTGTCAAAAAAGGTGGCGACCGTCAAGAATTGCATGAACAACTGCGACTTCATTCCATTGCTGCGGCAAAAGTGGTGAAGGAAGAGGGCAAAGAAAACGATCTCATTGACCGCATTTGTGCAGACAAAACCTTCAATCTCACTCGTGAGGAAATCGAAGGGGTGCTCGATCCGATCAACTTTGTTGGGCGCAGTGTTGGTCAGGTAGAAGAGTTTATTGCAGAATACATCCAACCGCTTCGTGAAGCAAATCGTGACATTCTGAATGAAAAAGCAGAATTGAGCGTGTAGGGAAAGGGGCAGGAAGTTTAGATGAAACGAGTTGGAAAACCGATCTTTTTTGTCGTTGTCGCTCTGATCTTTGCTTTTTCGTTGCTGACCTTTTTTGGTTTTGAAACCCAATATGGTGACATCAAAACCACTATTGTCAAAGGGGTAGATGAACTACGTTGGGGGATTGATATTCGCGGTGGGGTAGACGTGACATTTACCACCCCCGATGACATCGATGCCACCAACGAAGAATTGGATGCGGCGGCAGAAGTGATGAAACAGCGTTTGGTCAGTCTGAATATCACCGACTATGAGGTGTATACCGACACCGCAACCGATCGTATTATTGTACAGTTTCCATGGCGTGCAGATGAACAGGAATTTGATGCCAATGCAGCGATTGCTGAACTTGGCGACACAGCGGTCCTTACCTTCCGTGAAGGTACTGAAACCGATGTCGACGGCTTGCCGACCGGTGTCACTGCTGATACTGTGATCCTCGAAGGACAGGACGTAGCTCGTGCGGAAGCCATTTATCAACAGCTGACCGAAGGTGGGCAACCGGAATGGTCTGTTGTGTTGAACATGACCTCCGAAGGGGCGACCAAGTTTGCGGAAGCCACCACTAGACTTGCCGGTAATGGCAGTATCTCTATTTGGATGGATGACACCATGCTGTCCGCACCGTCGGTCAACAGCGCCATCACCAATGGGGAAGCGGTCATTTCGGGTAGCTTTGACCAGGAATCGGCGCAATCCCTTGCCAACAAAATCAATGGAGGGGCATTGCCGTTTGAATTGGTGACTGAAAATTACAGCACCATTCCACCATCGCTTGGGGAACAGGCCAGAGATGCCATGATCTTAGCAGGGGGCATTGCTTTTGTGCTCATCTGCATCTTTATGATTTCCGTTTATCGTTTGCCGGGCTTTGTTGCTTGTTTCTCGCTCATCGGACAAGTGGCGATGACCATTGCAGCACTCACCGGATTCCTACCGGGGGTCAACAGCTTTACCTTAACCATTCCGGGGATTGCAGGGATCATTCTTGCTGTCGGGATGGGGGTTGATGCCAATATCATTACGGCGGAACGCATCAAGGAAGAGATCAACAGCGGTAAATCGATTGACGGTGCGGTCACTTTGGGATACCAACGGGCCTTTACCGCAATTCTTGATGGGAACTTGACAGGTTTAATCATTTCTGTGATTTTGATGGGGACCTTCGGCCCACCGGACAGTATTTTCTCCACCTTATTAAAACCACTCTTGTTCCTATTTCCGGCAGCAACAGAAGGGGCGATTTTCTCCTTCGGTTACACCTTGTTTGTCGGTACCTTGTTGAATTTCTTGTTTGGGGTTGTCGCTTCTCGCTTTATGACAAAAAGCCTCATCCGTTACAAATTCTTGCGTAAGACAAAATTGTTTGGAGGTGCAAAATAATGAAAAAATCCTTCAATATTGATTTTGTCGGCAAGAAAAAGATCTTCTTTTCGCTGACAGCAATTGTCATGGCGATCATGCTCGTTGCCGTTATTTTCATCGGCCCTAAATTGGACATCAGTTTCAGTGGGGGGACGATTCTTTCCTACACCTATGTAGGAGAGCCGGATTTCACTGCCATTGAAGCCTTGGCAGAAGACCAACTCGGGTTAGAGTTGGTGCTTACCCAACAAGATAGCCTTTTGGGCGAGCGTAATAGTTTTGACTTGACATCGACTGGGGCAACCGGTGTGGATGGCGATTTGCTGGCAGCATTGGACGCAAAAATGATGGAAAGCTATCCGGATCTTGACTTGGAGTCGTCGGTGACCAGTGTTGACCCAACCATCGGGCAGGAATTTTTCTTAAAGTGTCTGGTCGCTGTTGGTTTTGCGGCACTATTGGTCATCTGCTATGTCGCACTTCGATTCAAACGCATCAGCGGATGGTCGGCAGGGGTCATGGCAATCGGTGCGCTATTGCACGATACCTTCTTTGTATTCGGCACCTTTGTGCTGTTTGGTTTGCCGATCAACGACAGCTTTATTGCCGTTGTACTGACCATCTTGGGGTATTCGGTCAACGACACCATTGTCGTTTATGACCGTATCCGTGAAAACAACAATCTTCACGGTAAATCCTTAAACCACCGTGAACTGGTCAATTTGAGCATCAACCAATCGCTGAGCCGTTCTATCAACACCACTATTACCACGGTGACCACCATGCTGGTTGTCTGTGTCGTGGCAATGATCATGGGTGTGGACAGCATCATCAGCTTTGCACTGCCGATGGCAGTCGGTCTATTGGTCGGAACTTATTCGACCATCTGTCTGGCAGGTCCTTGGTGGGTGATGTGGCAGGAACACAAACTCAAAAGAAAAGCAAAAGGGCCACATCAGAAAACAGCATAGCAATCAAAGATTGGGTGACACGCCCATAAGAACGTTTATATGAAAACAAGGCACAAACCTCGCTTTATCGCTTGGTTTGTGCCTTTGTGTTTATATCACCTTTAGTCGAGGTGAAAAGTCTTGTACTAAGTGAATACTCATTTAGTGATATAAACTATCGTTTCCATATCTTTGGCGTTATCATACCATTACTATATTTTTTAAAAAAGGTTGTGAATTCACCTGCATCAAATGCTCCGTTTTTTATTAGAACCTCTTGCACTTTTCCACCCATATCTAATGCAAACATGGTGTCAATATAACCATTATTGATATAAAATTGTTTGCGCCTCATATTAGATTTAAAGTTATCATTCTTTTCGTTACATGGCTCAATAGAAACAATTATTTTGTTAGTAGGATACGTTTCCTGTACTTTTTCTAAAATTGCACTACCATACCCTTTTGACCTGTGAATAGCATCTACTGCAAAAAACATAATAAAAGTGATATTATCAATTGTGGCCATATAAATAAATCCACATAAGGTTTCTTTATCATAGAACGTTAAAAAATCTGTGGTTTTTGTCTTAGACATAATATACATCATTATTAAAGGCATTCTATCCTCTTTAAGAAAAGATGTATGATAAATATGTTTAATTTCTTTAATATCAGCAAATTGGAGCTTTTTTTCTTTTACTTCCATTGAATATCTCCTATGATAAAAATTCGCTCACTGAGCCATATTTTAACAACTACACATGCGAAAAAGATTGACGAAGCCTAGAACTTTTGATATAGATATTATACCATAAAAGAAAAGTAAGTTTCAAGAAAAACTTATCAATCTATGAATCGCTATATTTTTTCTGGAATACGATCCAAAATGAAAAGAGCACCACCGTCAGGAAGATTGTCCTGATGGTGGTGCTCTGATGGTAATTAGACAGAAGGAGGTAGGGAAGGGGGCATTTCCGGTGCCTTTTCCAGTTCAAACCAGAAGGTTGAGCCTGCACCGATGGCACTGTCTACTCCAAATGGGGCATTGTGTGCTTGTAAAATTGCCTTGACAATCGACAGACCAAGGCCGGTGCCCATCCCTTTGCGGTCGTCTTTCTTGTAAGGCTTATAGTAGCGATCCCAAATGAGAGGGGCGTCCTTCGGATCAATGCCGGTGCCGGTATCACGAATACCAACCCAAACATGGTTCTCATACTCTTCCAGTGTGAGGAACACCTTTTTGTCCGCACCGGTATGGTTGACGGCGTTGTTCAAAATATTGTAAAGAACCTGCTCGATCTTCACTTCGTCAGCCGTAACAAACACATGTTCTGGCGCCTCTAACGACAGCTGGAACTGTTCACTGTCGGTCAATAGTTGGAACCGTCCCAAAATGTCCTGTAATTTGACACCAAGATCAAAGGAAGTGATCGTCAATTCCTGTTGCCCTGCCTGTAATTTGGATAAATCCAAAATATCATTGGCAAGGGTGTTGAGTCGGTCGCTCTCTTCCATGATGATGTTGAGCTGTTGGTTGCGCTTGTCCGGTATGTCACCCGTCAAATCACGAATCATTTCCGCATACCCTTTGATCATGGTCAGTGGGGTGCGAAAATCATGCGAGACATTGGCAATCAATTCTCGTTGGAACTGACTGGAACGGCGAATGCCATCCACCATCACGTTAAAGTCGTTGGAGAGCATTCCGAGTTCGTCGGCAGAACGCACCGAAACGGACACCTCCAAATTCCCTTTGGCAACCTCTCGTGCCGCCTGTGAGATTTTGACAATGGATTTTGTCAAGTAGCGTGACAGAATGATGGCAGCGATACCAGCAAGGGTGAGGAGCGCCACAGTGAGAAAAATCAACTGTGTTTGAATACTGGAAACCGCCTCTTGAATGGGGGCAAGCTCTGATGCCACCATCAAAATATACTCGCCGCCATTCACCTCCTGATTGGTGGCAATGACGGTAAATTCACGTCCGTATTCTGATAAATGTGTCTGTGTCAAATACTGTCCTGTATTCTGAGATTGTAAAAATGCCAATAAAGCAACTCGCTCTAAATTGGGATCCTGCAATAGATTGCTACTACCTCTGGGAGTGAATTGCAAACTGGCGCCGGAGTGCGGATCGAAAAACTCAATACACAGATTGTTTTGTCCTGCAACAACGGTCAAGGGCAATTGCGAAATATTTCCCTTGTTGTCTTCAATCATATCCACAATACGCTCGGCGGAGGCGAGCATATCCTGCTCTTTTCCCTCGAGATAATTGTACTCCAATAATAGTACTTGAAACACCCAAGTACAACCGATGACAAGGATGGTGACCCCCAGAATAGACAGCATGACTTTGAGTTTAATACTCTTCATACTTGTATCCGACTCCCCATATCGTTTTGATGAGCTCACGGTATTGTTTTAAATTCCCACGAAGCATTTTGATGTGGGTATCAACGGTACGGCTGTCCCCATAAAAATCATATCCCCAAATTTTATTGAGGATGGTGTCTCTGGTGATAACCGCTCCTTTGTTTTGAATGAGAAAGCAAAGCAATTCAAATTCTTTCGGTGTGACGTTGATTTTTTCTCCGTTGATTTTCAGCTCATAAGACTTTTGATTGACAGACAAACCCTCAAAAATATAGCATTCCTCTTGTTCTACTGGTTGCGTCTTTTCCACTCGTTTGAGCACCGCTTTAACACGACTCATCAGTTCTTTTGGGCTGAATGGCTTAACGACATAATCATCCGCCCCCAGATCAAATCCAAATATTTTATCGTATTCTTCGCCTTTTGCGGTCAACAAAATGACCGGCACATCCGAAAAAGCACGAATTTCACGTAGTGCGGTGATACCATCACAAACAGGCATCATGACATCCATCAAAATCAGGTCGACCGATTCCTGCTTTGCAAGCTCATAGGCTTGTTTTCCGTTTTCTGCTTCCAAACATTCATATCCTTCAAATTCGACATACTGACGAATTAGTTCGCGAATGCGTGTTTCGTCGTCTACCGTTAAGATCTTTATCATAAAATACCCTCCATTTCGGTTACAAAAGCGTTGGTAAATTGACACATACTCAGTGTACCGTACTTTTGTGATTGAATTGTGATAGCAACTTAAACTTTTGGAATTTTGACATGCTAGGGATATGTGTCATCGGTGTTAGAGCAGTTGCTTGTATAGAAACGATTTGGAAAAGCCGGTCTGTTTCGCCGCCTTTTTGGAAGCTTCCGTCGCTTTGTCACCAGCCTCTAAGAAGGACTTTGCAAGGGCAAGGGCTTCCTCTTCGGAATATTGTTTGTCAGCGACCACCACACCGCCTACCACCAAGACAAATTCACCCTTTGGTTTTGTGGTTGAAAAGTGTGCAATGGCACCTTCCATCGTGGTACGCAGCACCTCTTCGTGTAACTTTGTCAATTCCCGACAGATGGAAATCGGGTGAGATGCACCAAAGGTATCACAGAGATCCTGTAGGGTGGTACAGAGCTTATGGGGTGCTTCATAAAAAATCATCGTGCGCGTTTCAGTTTTTAACGTCTCCAAATGACGCAGACGATTTTGTCGATTGGTGCTCAAAAAACCCTCAAAGGTAAATCTAAAAGTATTTTGCCCACTGATGGCAAGGGCGGCAATGACAGCACTCGGTCCCGGTATCACAACAATGGGAATGCCGGCTTCGGCACAGCGCTTGACAAGATCCTCTCCGGGATCGGAAATGCAGGGCATACCGGCATCCGACACGATGGCACAACTTTCTCCATTTTGCATCCGCTCGATCAGCAGCTGCCCTCGTTCGGCAAGGTTGTGCTCATAATAACTGATCATCGGCTTTTTGATATCAAAGTGGTTGAGTAGTTTGATGGTGACACGGGTGTCTTCTGCGGCAATAAAATCGACACGCTGTAGCGTATCAATGGCGCGCGGGGTAAAGTCGGACAGATTGCCAATAGGGGTGCCGACGACATATAATATACTCATGAAAATCTCCATTCTGTGCGCAACACTATGACCAATGATAGATGTCTTTCATCTCTTGTGAAAATTCTTTGCCGTCCGCCTCATAGACCGACAGCGGTGGAAGCACTTGTAAAAACGGTTTGCTGCCTTTTTTTCCTTCGACTAAGAAAAGCCAAGGTTTTTGGTCGGCATGTTTGGCGACAAAGCGGATGCGCTTTGGCTCAATACCATTTTGTCGCATGGCACATAACACATCACAAAGACGCTCCGGTCGCTGACAAAAGCAAAGTTTTCCCCCAACTTTTAGTAGGCGTGCCGCTGTTTTACAGATGTCATCCATGGTACATAGCACTTCATGTCGTGCAATTTGGTGAGCCGATTGCTCATTTAAAATACCAGCCCCCTCCGCTTTATAAGGTGGGTTGCAGGTGACCACATCCATGCTATCCTGAGGTAAATCCAGTGCTTTGAGATCGGCACAGATGGGGGTGATGCTGTCGCATTGGTTGTGCGCCAGTGACAGCTGCAACTGTTCAATGGCTTGTGGTTGGATATCCACGGCATAACAATGGCGTGGGGTGGCAATCTTTTGTAAAAATAACGGAATGATGCCACAACCGGTGCCGAGATCACAAACGACATCACGTCGTTTGACTGCGGCAAAATCAGCGAGTAAAAACGCATCGGTACCGAATTTATGGGCAGGGGAGACACAGACAGAAATACTGTCGCTCAATCGTTCAAAATGATAATCTGGCTGCATAGGATGCTCCTTTTTTTCTTTTTCCTTATTCTATCATAAATACTACTTGATTGCAAACAGATGATAAGGACAACGATTGCAAAACAAAGGGGAGTGTGCTATAATAAGTAAAACAGATCTTGTTGGTGTCATGGCAAAACAAAAACCCCTCCGCCAAACGACGAAGGGGTTTTTGTATGTGGATACAGCGTAAACCACTTGCAATCAATAAATTATTTTACGAGGAAGTCTTTCAAATCTTCGATCAGTTGATCTGCATTATCGGTGTGTGCTTCCAAGGTGATCGGTTTGGACAAATCCAAGCTAAAGATCCCCATGATAGATTTTGCATCGATTGCGTATCTGCCGGAAATGAGATCCACGTCAAATTCGTATTTCATAACGGTGTTGACAAATACTTTTACATCATTGATTGTGTTGAGCAAAATTGTGATTGTTTTCATGATTGAAAACCTCCTTCAGAAATAGGGGTTGCCCCTGTATTTTTGAAAAACAAAAGTTGTTTCTCACATTTACACTATACCAGACATCTGAACAACTGTCAACCGTCATTTTACCAAAAAATTGTATTGTTATGACAAATATATGCCTATTATGGACATTTTTACAAAGATGTCATAGCTTGACGGAAAAAATCGTGTGATCATCGCGAAAACGATGGAGAAAGAGAAAGGAAAACCAAATGAAAGTCGCATTCTATACGCTGGGTTGCAAGGTGAATTATTATGAAACGGAGGTGTTGAAATCTGTCTTTGAGACAATGGGGTTTGAGGTGGTAACGGATGATGAAATAGCCGACGCCTACATTGTCAATTCCTGTACCGTGACAGCGGCAGGGGATAAAAAATCCAAACAGGTCTTGAGACGCTTTGCAAGACAAAATCCCCATGCGGTCATCGCGTTGACCGGTTGTATGCCACAGGCATTTCCAGAAATTGTCGACACACTTCCGGACGTACAGGTCATCGTCGGCGCACAACACAAGAAAAAATTGCCCGAGTATGTGCTCAAAGCAATGCAAACCGGCAATCGTATTGTCGACATCACCCCGCATAAACAGGGCGATGCCTTTGAGGAAATGAAGGTGCCGGAATATAGCGACCGTACCCGTGCCTTTGTCAAAATTCAAGATGGTTGTGATCGTTATTGTTCTTATTGCATCATCCCCAAAGCCCGTGGTTTTGTACGTAGCAAACCACTTGCAGACTTGGAAAAGGAATTACAAGGCCTTGCTGAAAAAGGGTATCGTGAAGTGGTGTTGGTGGGTATCAATTTGTCGTCTTATGGCAAAGAATGCGATCTTCGCCTCATCGATGCCATTGAACTTGCCTGTCAGATTGATGGACTTGACCGCGTTCGCCTAGGCTCACTTGAACCGGAACTGCTACTGGATGAAGATATGGCGCGGATGGCAAAGCTTTCAAAATTCTGCCCACAGTTTCACCTATCACTTCAAAGTGGGTGTGATGAAACATTGGAGCGGATGAATCGGCATTATGATACTGCTTTTTACCGCGATTTGGTGAGAAAGCTGCGCACCCATTTTGACAATTGCAGTATTACCACTGACATTATGGTGGGGTTTGCAGGCGAAACAGAAGAGGAGTTTTCGCAGTCGCTGCAATTTGCAAAGGAAATCGGATTTGCCAAAGTGCATGTCTTTGCTTACTCTATTCGCCCCGGTACCCGTGCAGCAACCTTTGCGGATCAAGTCGCCACCAAGCAAAAACAAGCACGCAGCAAAGCGATGATCCTTGCCACAGAGGAAACGAGAACGGCATTTTTACAGACACAGGTGGGTGAAATAGTAGAAGTCTTGTTGGAAACAGCGCAAGGGGAGGATGCTGTCGGTTATACCGAAAATTATACCCCTGTTCTCGTACAAGGTGCCAAAAAATTTACCAACACCATTCAAAAGGTTCAACTTGTGTCTGCTGAAGAAGAAACATGTATTGGAATTGTGCTCTAATTTGCCAGAACTGTCCCTGTTTTTTGTGTGAATTTTACATTTGCGAACCAAGATAATAAAAAACTATAGCCTTTGTTTGGCAGTTTTGTTATAATGTATGTAAATACGCGCAAGATCTATAGGAATCCATATAAGAACAATTTTATCGTTTAATAGGAGTGTGTCAAATGTCGGTTTTTCGAGTGTATGTTGAAAAAAGAGAAGAATTTGCGGTTGAAGCGCATCATGTCTTGACAGACCTAAAAACTGTATTGGGGGTAACGGGACTTACACAGGTTCGCCTGTTGCAACGATACGATGTAGAGGGACTTTCGGAGGAAACTTTCGATGAAGTCATCAAAACGGTACTTTCTGAGCCGGCTGTCGACCATGTCTACCATGCGTTGTCTGTAGAAGAAGGGGAATTGGTTTTCGCCATTGAATACCTGCCAGGCCAATTCGACCAACGAGCAGACTCTGCGGCACAGTGTATTAGTTTGGCAACAGGGCAGGATCGTCCACTCGTACATAACGCAAGAGTGTATCTGTTGAGTGGCGACATCAACGAAGCCGAGTTTCAAAAAATCAAACAATATCTGATCAACCCTGTAGAGAGTAGAGAAGCAAGTTTGGATCAAGCGACAACTTTGGTGATGCAGTATGACAAACCGACAACGGTACAAACCATCGACGGATTTATTTCCTTTGATGAAGATGCGCTCTCCGACTTTATTGATGAATACGGACTGGCGATGGATTTGGAGGATATTCGGTTCTGTCAACAATATTTTAATGAAGAAAAACGCGACCCTACCATCACTGAAATTCGCATGATCGACACCTATTGGTCGGATCACTGCCGTCACACTACTTTTTCAACCAACATCGAAAAGGTTACCATTGCCGATGATTTCATCAAGGAAACCTTTGAGCAATATCGGGAAACCCGTGATGAATTGTATGTTGGGCGCACCGACAAACCAATGACCTTGATGGACCTTGCGACCATTGCAACAAAACAACTCAAGGCACAAGGGTTGATGACCGATTTGGACGAATCGGAAGAAATCAATGCGTGTTCTGTTAAAATCAAAGTACAAGTCGACGATGAAGAGCAGGATTGGTTGTTGATGTTCAAGAATGAAACACACAACCATCCGACTGAAATCGAACCGTTCGGCGGTGCGGCAACCTGTCTCGGTGGGGCGATTCGTGACCCGCTTTCGGGACGTTCTTATGTCTACCAAGCGATGCGTGTCACAGGGGCTGCAGATCCATTGTTGCCGGTTGCGGAAACGATGAGCGGCAAACTGCCACAACGTAAAATCACTGTTGGGGCAGCACAAGGGTATAGTGCTTACGGCAACCAAATTGGATTGGCAACCGGTCATGTAGCAGAAGTGTACCATCCGGGCTATGTTGCAAAACGATTGGAGATCGGTGCAGTCGTTGGGGCAGCACCCATTGAAAATGTCATTCGCGAAGTACCGGAACCGGGCGATGTGATTGTACTGCTCGGTGGTAGAACCGGCCGTGATGGCTGTGGTGGAGCAACAGGCTCCTCTAAATCGCATACTATGGAATCGATTGAAAATTGCGGTTCCGAAGTACAAAAAGGGAACCCGCCGGAAGAGCGAAAATTGCAACGTCTGTTCCGCGATCCGTCTGTGACCACGATGATTCGTCGCTGTAACGATTTTGGTGCAGGTGGGATTTCTGTTGCCATCGGGGAACTTGCTGATGGACTTCAAATTGACCTCGATGCAGTACCGAAAAAATACGAGGGCTTAGACGGTACCGAGCTTGCAATTTCCGAGTCGCAAGAACGTATGGCTTGTGTGGTGCGTGCAACCGATGCAGAGGCATTCATTGCCGCTGCCGGACGTGAAAATATTGAGGCAAATGTGGTGGCTGTGGTCACCGAAGAAAAACGCTTGAAAATGAACTGGCTTGGCAAGGAAATTGTCAATCTGTCTCGTGATTTCTTGAATTCCAATGGGGCAGTCAAACATACCAATATTGAGATTGAGTCACAATCGGTCAAACCGGTTTACCAATATGATAATGTGGTATCCAGTTGGTTCTTACATTTGACAAACTTAAACCTTTGCTCGCAAAAAGGGTTGGTGGAGCGCTTTGATGCAACCATTGGTGCAGGTACGGTATTGATGCCGTTTGGTGGGGAAAACCAACTGTCGCCGACACAGGCCATGGTTGCAAAAATCCCTGTACTAAAAGGGCAAACCAATACATCTTCCGTCATGGGGTGGGGTTTCAACCCATATATCAGTGAGCAAAGTCCGTTCCTCGGTGCGATGTATGCAGTGGTGGAATCCATTGCAAAAGTTGTCGCTGTTGGGGGTAACTACAAACAATGTTGGCTCACTTTCCAAGAATATTTTGAACGCACCAAAGGGGATCCGAAACGTTGGGGTAAACCACTCGCAGCACTCCTTGGGGCATATCGGGCACAGGTGCAAATGGGCATCGGTGCCATCGGTGGGAAAGACTCCATGTCAGGAACATTTGAAGACATCGATGTGCCACCAACCTTGGTTTCGTTTGCTGTTTCTGTGACAGACGCAAAACAGGTGGTATCGCCGGAATTCAAATGCAGTGGCAGACAAATCGCTTTGCTCCTACCGACCTATCATGCCGATGGACAACCGGACTTTGACAGTGTCAAACAGGTGTTTGATACCGTTCAAGACTTGATTGCCAAAGGCAATGCCACAGCTTGTTTTGCACTCACCACCGGTGGAGTAGCGGAGGCACTTGTCAAAATGGCAGTCGGGAATGGCATTGGGTTTAAACTGGATGCGAATCTTGGAAGTGATATTTTATTCAATCCGGTTTATGGTGGTTTTGTCGTCGAATTGACTCGAAACTACACTAAACACAACCTTGACATCATTGGGGTTACTACCTCTAAATATTTGGCAGTGCTCCCAAATAATCAGTACTTTAGTTTGCATGATTTACAGGATCGTTATGAGGAAAAATTGGAACCAATCTTCCCTTGCAACATCAAAACAACGGTGAAGAAAGTCAACATCGTCACCGATAAAAAAGAAAGACCGGCACGTTCTGCCGCCATTAAAGTGGCAAAACCACGTATCCTGATTCCTGTATTCCCCGGCACCAACTGTGAATATGACACCGCGCGTGTCTTTGAGCGTGCAGGTGGGATTGCGGATGTCTTTGTCATTCGCAATCAAAACAGCGCACAGGTAGAGGAAAGCGTACAGGCGTTTGATAAGCTGCTTTCTCAAGCACAAATTCTCATGTTGCCGGGTGGTTTCTCCGGTGGGGATGAGCCGGATGGTTCTGGTAAATTCATCACCTCCTTCCTGCGTAACCCACGCATCAAAGACCGTGTCAACGAACTACTACAACAGCGTGACGGTTTGGCATTGGGGATCTGTAACGGCTTCCAAGCGTTGATCAAATTGGGCCTTGTGCCACACGGTGAAATTGTAGAAATGACACCCGATGCACCGACCTTGACCTTCAATACCATCGGTCGTCACCAGTCTAAAATGGTGCACACCCGTGTCAGTTCGGTCAAATCGCCATGGTTTGCAGGCGTCAATGTGGGTGACATTCACACCATCGCCATCTCGCATGGGGAAGGTCGTTTTATTGCAGACAAGGACACCATCACGTCGCTTGAACGCAATGGGCAAATTGCTACCCAATATGTAGATCTCAATGGTTATCCGACCAACGATATTCGCTTCAACCCAAATACCTCTGAACGCGCGATTGAGGGGATCACCTCGCCGGACGGTCGCGTACTGGGTAAGATGGGGCACAGTGAGCGTGTAGGGGATTATATCTGTAAAAACGTACCGGGTTACAAAGACCAAATGATCTTCCGCTCGGGGGTAGAGTACTTCACAAAATAATATCAAATAGCAAAAGAATACATCGATTTTCATCGGTGTATTTTTTTTGTCATGTGAAGGTATCTATGCATAGAATAAAACAATACAATGGATGAAAGGTGGGGTTGCAATGCCCTTATTACTGGTATTTTTGTTGACGATCGGGTGTACGTTAGGTCTTCATTATACAGACTATCGTTTGATGCAAAGTGGACTTTGCCACACCATCGTCAGCGTTCTTGTGCGTATTTGTGTCAAAAACTGCAAGTGGATTGCAAAAGGCTTGAAAATATGGTATGATAAATTTGTTTGAAAAAAGGGGGGATGGGATGCAACAACAAGAAATGACCACCATTTGTGGCAGTGTCGAACATGTCGTTTACAGCAATCAGGAGAATGGGTTTGCGGTATTGGAACTTGCCTATGAGGACGAACTTTTGAACGTTGTAGGGGTTGTTTATGATGTGCAGGAAGGTGAAGAGCTGGAACTGACCGGCTACTTTACCACCCATCCGACCTACGGACCACAATTTAAGGCGGAAACCTGTAGCCGTACCCTACCTGCAACGGCGGCCGCCATTCAAAAATATCTGGCCTCTGGTGTCATCAAAGGGATTGGGCCAGCACTTGCCAAACGCATTGTGGCGCAATTTGGTGATGATACCTTACAGGTGATCGAGCAGGACCCCACACGTCTTTCGGAAGTCAAGGGGATCACCGAAAAGCGCAGTCTGGAGTTTGCAGAGGAGTTCAAGCAAGTGTTTGGGGTGCGCAGTCTCATGCTATTTCTGTCAAGTTTTGGTGTTTCACCGGGACAAAGCGTTTCGATCTGGAAAAAATGGGGTGTTTTGGCACTGGATTTGATCAAGCGCAACCCTTATGTGCTGTGCTCCACTTCGTTTGGCATCAGTTTTGAATTGATCGATCGGATTGCAGACACCTATGACATAGAAAAAGACGATTATCACCGACTACTAGCAGGGGTTTGCTATGTGTTGATCTATAACCTCAACAATGGACACACCTCGCTCCCTCGTGACAAGGTACTGCCAATGGCACAAAAATTGTTGCAGGTCGAAAAGACTGTCATTGATGATCAAATTGACTTGATGATTGAGCAGGAGGATCTGGCGGCGCATCGTCGGCACAAAGACTTTTTACTGCTCCCCGAATATGACCGTGCAGAGCGGTACATTGCCCACCGTGTGTCGTTGATGACAAGCATTCCCCCCATCGATCCACCGCAGGTGGACAAGCTATTGGAACGGGTAGAAACGGAGCGTGGCATTGTCTATGAAGATCTGCAACGCAATGGAATCAAACAGGCAATGCGCAGTGACCTTTTTATTTTGACAGGTGGACCGGGGACAGGGAAAACAACCACCCTCAACGGTATCATCGATCTGTTGGAATATCAAGGGAAGCAAATTGCCATTGCCGCACCCACCGGACGTGCGGCCAAGCGTATCAGTGAAGTAACGGGAAGAGAAGCCAAGACGGTGCATCGTTTACTGGAAGTTGAATTTTCGGAAGGCGGACATCGCTTTGTACGCAATGAACAGGAGCCGTTGGTGGAAGATGTTGTCGTGGTCGACGAGATGTCTATGGTTGACACCCTACTGTTTGAAGCGCTGCTTCGTGGGATGAAACCGACAGCAAAACTCATTCTGGTGGGTGATTATCATCAGCTACCGAGTGTAGGAGCCGGTAATGTGCTGCAAGATTTACTGGATAGTGACGTTGTTCCTTTTGTCTCACTCAAAAAGATTTTTCGTCAAGCGGCGGAAAGTTTGATTGTCACCAACGCACATGCGATTGTGGAAGGGGAACTGCCAACACTAACGCAAAAGGATCGAGATTTTTTCTTTTTGAGTCGCCAAACAGCACCCTCGGCGGCACAGACTATTCAGGACTTGGTTTGCACCCGTTTGCCGGCAAGTTATGATTTTTCCCCAACCAGCGATATTCAAGTACTCTGTCCCGGTAGAAAAGGGGAGCTTGGGGTGGTGCAGCTCAATCAGTTGCTACAGCGCCGCCTAAACCCACCGGATCAGACCAAGGCGGAGTTCAAAGCAGGCTTTTACACCTTTCGTTTAGGTGATAAGGTCATGCAAACCAAAAACAATTACGACATTGAATGGACAAAGGAGCACGAAAAGGGTTTGGGCATTTTCAATGGGGACATTGGCACCATTCAAATGTTGGATCGTGGATCACAGACAATGGCAATTTCCTTTGAGGATCGTGTCGCCTATTACTCTTTTGAGATGGCAAATGAATTGGAACTGGCCTATGCCGTAACGGTACACAAAGCACAAGGGAGCGAGTTTGAAGCGGTGATCATTCCCATTTTGGGTGGATACGATAAGCTCTACTATCGCAACTTACTTTATACCGCTATTACCCGTGCAAAGCAACTCTTGATTTTGGTGGGCAGCCAAGAACGCATTGAATTTATGGTGCATAATAACATCAAAAGTGTGCGTTATACCAATTTAAAACAATTGCTACAGCAAGCAGTGTTATAAGACTATATGAGAGGGAAACGACAACTTTAGGGAGGAACCATGGAACAATTACAACAGTATCTATTATCATTGCAGGTGGATCGACTTTGTCTTGCTTATTCGGGTGGAGTAGACTCTACCTTGATCTTAAAGGCTTGTGTAGATCTTGGCATTGCGGTGCATGCCGTCACCTTTGAAACATTTTTGCATCCCCATGGCGATTTGGCAGAGGCAAAAACATTGGCAGAACAATTGGGTGCTACTCATCAAACGATTGCCATTGACGAACTGTCGGATAAGCGTATTTTAACAAACCCGAAAGAACGCTGTTATTACTGTAAACATCTACTCTTCACCACGCTCAAACAGGTTGCAAAAGAGCAACAACTATCGGTGATTTTGGATGGAACCAATGCCGATGATTTGAAAGAGTATCGCCCTGGACTACAGGCTTTGAAAGAATTGGGGATCGTGAGCCCACTTGCTGCCTGCAATTTCAGCAAAGCACAAGTACGCGCACTTTCCGCACAGTTGGGACTAGTCACAGCCAGTCGTCCGGCAGCACCTTGTCTTGCGACACGCTTGCCGTACGGCACGACCATTACAAAGGATCTACTCAACCGCATCGATTTGGGAGAGCAGTTTTTAAAACAATGGGATCTATACAATGTGCGTTTGCGCTGTCATGACACCGTTGCCAGAATTGAAGTGGACGACAAAGATATTCCACTCCTTGTATCGCATCGCAACGCAGTGGTGGAAGGTCTCCGAAAACTTGGCTTTACCCATATCACCATTGACCTAGCAGGATTTCAAACCGGCAGTTACGACAAGGCACTTCAATAGCACCTTGTCACATTACATCAAGAACAAAATCTAGGAGGTAGATTACAGTGGACTTGAAAGTATTACTCGCACAGGTGCAGGATGGCACACTATCGCTCCAAGAGGCAGAAGAAAAACTAAAACTGTTGCCGTACGAGCAGTTGGATTTTGCAAAAATCGATCATCATCGTAAAAGCCGAACAGGTTTCGGCGAAGTTATCTTTAGTCAAGGAAAAACCGCCGAGCAGGTCGCCGTGATTTTTGAACATCTGGCGGCACAGGATCAAAACGTGTTGGCGACAAGAGCCAATGAAATTCAATTTGAAGCGGTCAAAGCGCGTGTGCCGGATGCCAAATTTCAAGCCAGTGGCGGTTTGATTTTACTACAGCGCACCCCTTTGATGGGCATTGGGAAAGTGGCCATCTGCACTGCTGGTACAGCAGACATTCCGGTAGCAGAAGAAGCGGCAACCACCGCGGAGTTCTTTGGTGCAGATGTAACTCGTTACTTTGACGTTGGGGTGGCAGGCATTCATCGGCTATTTGATAAAATTGAAGAAATCAGACGTGCCAATGTCATTGTCTCAATTGCCGGTATGGAAGGGGCACTTTCCGGTGTGCTTGCAGGATTGGTGGACAAACCCGTCATTGCAGTCCCGACCAGTGTGGGATATGGTGCCAATTTTGGCGGACTTTCCGCACTACTTACGATGCTCAATTCTTGTGCGGATGGCATTTCGGTGACCAATATTGACAATGGGTATGGTGCCGGTTATTTGGCGGCACAAATCAATCGTTTGATTGTGAAAGGAAGTGCATCATGAGAACATTGTATTTAGAATCGAGCAGTGGGATCAGTGGAGATATGACCGTTGGGGCATTATTGGATTTGGGTGCAGATCGCACCGTACTGGAACAAGGATTACAAAGTCTGGGCGTAGAGGGGTACCAGCTGAAGTTTGGTAGAACTCAAAAAGCAGGGATTGATGCATTTGATTTTGATGTGCTGTTGACAGAGCAATCTCACGACCACGATCACGGACACAGTCACGACCACGATCATGGGCACAGTCACGACCACGATCATGGGCACAGTC
>CAYJIM010000014.1:19287-39322 GCA_964370215.1 uncultured Oscillospiraceae bacterium | reverse complement strand
CTTGCCTCAAACTCCACCACTTTTGAAAAAGTGGACAAAACTTTTCCTTACCATCCAATTTTTCATTGTGCGGTAGGGGCGACCCTATGTGCTCGCCCGCAATGCCTGCCGGTGCTACCAGTTCGTGGACGAGCTTTTTGTGACATGAGTGGTCGGTCGGAAATAACAGCGGGTTTCACCCGCCGCTGTTAGGCTGCTTTCGATATTTTTTTCAGGACAACAAAATACATCGGAATGAGCACCAACAGCGCCCCCACCCAAGCAAGCGGACTGGATACCACAATGATATTGTACCCAAAGGTGCCGACAAGGGCAAATGCAACCACCGTGCGCATCACCATTTCCACAATCCCTGCCATCATCGCCTGACTGGAAAAACCGAGCCCCTGAATGGTATAACGCACCACAAACAAGGTGCTCAGCAGCAGATAAAAGACACTACTCCCCATCAAATACAGATACACCGCGTCATTCAACTCAGCAGAAGGTGCTGTCACAAACAGTGCTGCTACATACTCCCCGATGAAAAACATCACAGCCACACAGAAAATACTGTAAATTGCCCCCATCAACAGCGCCTGTCCTACCCCTTGCTTGATGCGCTTGATTTTGCCTGCCCCGAGATTTTGTCCGGCAAAATTAGCAATTGCCAAACCCAACATCTCCAGCGGTTGGGTGAACAGTGCGTGCACTTTCATCGCCGTGGAGGCTGCCAGTACATACATCGCACCAAGCGAGTTGAGTGCCGACTGAATGGCAATGGTACCGAGGGCAGTAATGGAAATTTGCAGCCCCATCGGTAGACCAATCGCCAAAAGTCTGCCCATCACTTTGGGGCGAGGCACAAAGTCTCCCCTGTCCAGCGCTAAAATTTCAAACTTTTGTCGTGCACGCAACAGGCATAATAACCCCGACGCCCCTTGAGAGATGGCAGTGGCAAGCCCTGTCCCAAATACCCCCATGTCAAACAGCAACACAAAGACAAGCGACAGCACCACATTAAGCACCGATGCAAAAATCAAAAAGTACAGCGGTGTCTTGCTATCCCCTAACGCCCGCATAACCGCTGCCATGAGGTTGTAGAGGAAAATACCGGCAAGCCCCATAAACATCGTGCTGGCATAGCTGTAGGTGTGAGAAAAAATCTCTTCCGGCGTGTTCATCAATGTCAAAATCTGTGGCAGCAACAACAGCGTGACGGTTGTCAACACTGCCGAAATGCCAATCCACAACAACAGTGCATTGCCGTAAAAGGTGCGGATTTTGTCATAGTCTTTCGCCCCGAAAGCCTGTGCAATGGGAATGGCAAACCCTGAACTGAGCCCGATCATAAACCCAATGATCAAAAAGTTCAACGGCCCTGTCGCCCCCACACCTGCCAGTGCCTCTTCCCCGACAAATCGGCCGACAATGATCGAGTCTGCCATATTGTATACCTGCTGAAACAAACTCCCGACAATCATTGGCAGGGTGAATTTCAGCAACACGGCATACGGGGTTCCAACGGTCAAATCTTTGGTCAAGTGCTTCCACTTCCTCTCATCGCTGTGGGTAAACCACAACAATCTTTCATTTTTTCACGCAAAAACAAGCAAGGCAGAGAATGTTCTACCTTGCTTGTTTGATTTTCAAAGGGACGATTATACCGGATGTACACCGGAAGCCGCATCTGCGTGTGCAGCGTCAATGCCCATTTTTTTGTCACGGCGTTTTTCGAAGAATTTGGTCGCAACTTGACCAAATTGAGCGTAGCTCAAAACGTCTTCTTCTTGCTCGGTCCAATCCGCACATTCTGCACGGAGTTTGTCGAGTTCAGGCTCCAACAGATCTGCCGGACGGCAGTCGATTGGTTCTGCATCACCGATGATCATTTTACGGAACTCAGGATCGATCGGCATTGGTGTTTTGCCGTATTCCCCACGAACCAGACCACGGAATTCTTTGGTAACGGTTTTGTAGCGTTCGCCCATGATGATGTTGAACGCCGCTTGGGTACCAACGATTTGGGAAGTAGGAGTAACGAGCGGTGGCATACCGGAGTCTGCACGCACACGTGGTACTTCGTTCAATACGTCGGTCAATTGATCTTCTTTACCTGCTTGTTTCAACTGAGACAACAGGTTGGAGAGCATCCCACCCGGTACTTGGTAGATGAGCGCATTGGCATCAACTGCAAGCATTTTCGGGTCAAGCAGACCACTTTTGAGGTATTTTTCACGCAATGTCATGAAGTAATCACGAATTTCGTTGAGCAATACAAGATCCAAACCGGTGTCGTATTCGGTGCCTTGCAATGCTGCTACCATCGACTCGGTCGGTGCATGGGAGGTACCCAAAGCCAGCGGGCTCATGGCGGTGTCGATCATTTCAACGCCGTTTTCAACCCCTTTGAGCAATACCATCGAAGCCAAACCGGAAGTGTAGTGGGTGTGCAAGTCGATCGGCAAATCCACCGCTTCTTTCAAAGCTTTGACAAGCGATACCGCTTTGGTTGGGGTGATGAGTGCTGCCATGTCTTTGATACAGATGGAATCTGCACCAGCATCACGGATGCGTTTTGCATACTCTACATAGTACTCATCGGTGAACACTTCACCCAAGGTGTAAGAAATCGCAACTTGTGCGTGTGCTTTTTCTTTTTTCGCCGCTTTGATCGCGGTTTCCAGATTTCTGATGTCGTTGAGTGCATCAAAAATTCTGATGATGTCAATCCCGTTTGCGATGGATTTTTGCACAAAGTACTCCAATACATCATCCGCATAGTGGCGGTAACCGAGCATATTTTGACCACGGAACAACATTTGCAATTTGGTGTTCGGCATTTCACGACGGAACATGCGCAGTCTTTCCCATGGATCCTCATCCAAGAATCTCAAGCAGCTATCAAAAGTTGCCCCACCCCATACTTCACAGGCGTAGTAGCCAACTTGATCCATTTTATTCAAAATGGGCTTCATTTCTTCGTTTGTCATACGAGTCGCGATCAAGGACTGATGCGCGTCACGCAAAACAGTTTCGACAATTTTTACTTTAGCCATTTCGGTAACTCATTCCTCTCTTCAACAATCTTGATTTTACAGTTGTTGGTGCCTTTCATCGAACGATTGTCAGAAGACAATTACGCGATGGTTGCAAGTACTTGGTTGGATTCGACAGCGTCACCTTTTTTCACGGTGATGGAGGTGATTTTACCTGCGCAAGAAGCAACCACGTCATTTTCCATTTTCATTGCTTCCAAAACGATGATGGCTTGACCTTCCGAAACGGTGTCGCCCACTGCTACTTTTACATCCAAGATGTTACCTGGCATTGGTGCGGTGATTTTGGTGCCTTCGCCAGCCGGTGCTGCCGCTGCCGGAGCAGGCGCTGCTGCCGCCGGAGCAGGAGCTGCTGCAACCGGTGCAGGAGTTGCTGCAACCGGAGTGCCGCCTTGGGTTTCTTCTACGCCTACTGCGTAGGTGGTGCCGTTTACAGTAATATTAAAATTTCTCATTTGAAACGTCCTCTCTTTAATCAAATTTCTCAAAAGCTAACACAAAGTACCCACTAGATGATGGCAGTGGTATGTTTTTTCGGCATGGTGGTGACACGTTTGCCGGCAAGCATTTCAATCGCTTGAATGATGTGTTGTCTGGTATCAGCCGGTGCAATGACTTGATCCACAAAGCCGCGTTCTGCCGCTTTGAATGCCCCTGCTTCTGCTTCCACATATTCTTCAACCAACGCTTTGCGGTCTGCTTCCAAGTTTTTGGTACCAACCAATTTGTCATGTGCGGTAAATTCGACATAAGCTTCCAAGCCCATAGCAGAGATTGCCGCAGATGGCCATGCCAACACGGTATCAGCCGCAGAAGTCGCAATGTAAGCCGCACCAATGGCTTGGCCTACCAACACGTTGATTTTCGGTACAGTCGCTTCTGCATACGCATGTGCCAAACGAGCCGCCGATTTGATCAATTTCGGGCAAGCGCTTACCGCAAAGCCTTTGGTATTGATCAATTGTACGACAGGCAGGTTGAATGCGTCACAAAAACGGATGAATTTTGCCGCTTTATCACAAGCGTTTGCAGTGTATTCGTCAGCCGCTTCGTTGGTTGCAACAAAGCCGACAGTCGCACCAGAAACCAGTCCGAATGCAGTGACAACACCTGTCGCATAAGCCGCTTGCAATTCGATGACAGAATCGGTATCTGCAATGTTTTCAATGACAGAAAGACCATCCAAACCATCGGTTTCGGTGATTGCCGCAAGTTTACTAGCCCCTGCTGCATTGCCGGCAGTTTCAAACAACGGTGCCGGAGAGATGTTGTTTTGTGGCAGATAAGAAAGAATTTTTGCAACTGCTTTCAGTGCATCTTCCTGTGTATCTTCAACGATGGAGGTCACACCTGCTTTTGCAACAAACGCAGCGGTACCGGCATCAGACGGTCCCCCTTGTGCGGTTGTGACAAACGGTGCGTTCAAAAATAGTTCTGCGTCTTTGACCATGACAACGAGATCGGCGCCACACGCCATCATTGCCGAAGTACCGGCACAGACACCTGCAATCACAGCAATTTGCGGTACGACACCCGAGACTTCGTTGGAAAGGCTCAAGATTTCAGCATAGCCTGCAAGCATGTCATTGGATTCAGACAATTTTGCACCCATGGAATCGTAAATCCCGATTACCGGACAACCGGTTTTTGCCGCCAATTCGTACACCTTTTTAATTTTCTTTGCGACTACCGTTGTCAAAGCCCCACTGTCTACTGCAACGTCTTGCGAGAACGCATATGCCATGGTATCCCCAACATAGCCGTACCCGATGACAACACCGCTACCGGTGTCTGCTGCACCTGCAAACAGATCCAACTCTACAAAGGTATTTTCGTCAAACAAAGTTGATAATCTCACACGCGCTTGACTGTCTGTTTGACAACTCTGTGTCATCGCTGCAAGTTTACTCATCTTGCTCTCCGGATTCATTTGAATTCCTCCATTCTGATGTTTGTTATCCTGTTAAAAAATTTCATCTAAATTCTGAAATTTCTCCAATTTTCATTATACCCTAAACGTCAAAAAAGTACAAGTCACAATTTATTCTTTACCGCATTTTCGGCCATTTTCAATACTTTCCGTTAAAGATTTCACAACAAAGCTGTCGTCTTGTACAAATCCAAGCGTTTTAATAAGTTTTTCGTCCACTTTTTGGTCAAATACTGCAGTTTGCAACCCTCGATCGATGAGGGAAGCAAAGCACGCACGCACCAATCCGTCAAACACATCCTCTTCCACCGTGGAAATGGACAGGATTTTTGCTTCATTTTTGTGTACAGCGTACAGCAGTGTGGCTTTGATCTCTCGCTTTTCAATATAGACAAAGCCGTTGGTCGCTTCGACATGGTATGTTTTGTTCATCCGTGCCAAGAAATCCGGCTCGGTGATCGGTAGAATTTGAATCATTGACATTCACTCCAATGTTTATTTTTTGAGCGGCTTTTTGACTGCGGCACGAATGGCACGCAATTCCTCTGCCGACAGTTCTCGACAGGTTCCGGGCTTTAGCATCCCCAAACGAATCGGCCCAAAGGCGGTACGTTTGAGGCGTGCCACTTCCAAGCCCACCGCTTCGCACATTTTACGCACCTGACGATTGCGTCCTTCGCGGATGACCAATTCCATGACAGCACGTCCCTGTTCGTTGTGCAGGACACGCACTTCCGCAGGGGCGGTTTTTCTACCGTCGATGAACACCCCTTCCGACAGTTTGACTGCCTGTTCGTCGGTGATCATCGGGCGCACGGTGACACGATAGGTTTTGGAAACCGCACGTGACGGGTGCATCATGTCGTTTGCAAACTGCCCGTCCGACGTAAAGAGCAACAACCCTTCGGTGTTGAGATCGAGTCTGCCAATCGGATAAACCCGCTCTGCCGTTTCAGGTAGCAGATCGGTGACACAGCGTCTGCCGCGGTCATCCGACATCGACGTTAAGTAGCCACGCGGTTTGTTCATAACGATATAGCTGTGCTCCCTTTTGCGGGCGATGTACAAACGCTCCCCATCAATGGTGATGAGATCCTTGCGCGGGTCTAGCTTTTGCCCAATGATGGCAGGGTGACCATTCACCTTCACCCGACGCTCCTCGATGAGCGCCTCCGCTTTTCTTCTCGAACAGACGCCAGCATCGGCAATGATTTTTTGAATTCTAATTTTTTCCATCTTATTTTTGTTTCCTTTCCGACATACGGTCGGTGTATTCCATTGTTTGTTTTTTCAAGACTTTACCAGCTGATGGAGAGGGTAAACATCAGCTCCTCCACCCACGCCTCAATCTGTCCCCACAGCCCTTCCGGCGCTTTGGCCGGCAGGATGTCCACCGCTTCTCCAGCATACAGCGGTAGTTCTTGTATCCCGTGGGACGTTTCAATGACAACCGATCCCACCTCATCCCCTACCGCAATGGGGGCATAGTAAAAATTGCGTGACAGGATTTTGGTGACTGCTGTTTCATAACTTGTGACGCTCTCTTTGGTGTATGCCAAAAATGTTTGGCTGACACCACCGGTCACTGCCATTTCCACTGCCGTCTCGGCATCCCAAACGACATCCGGTTGTACCGCAAAGCCTTGATTGAGTAGTGTGGTATGGTCGCTCCACAAATCCGCACCATTTAAGGTGACACAGACCAAGGTACGCCCATTTTGTGTCGCGGCGGACACAAAGCATCGCCCTGCCGCATCGGTATATCCCGTTTTGAGCCCCAAACACCCCTCAAAGGTCTCCAACAATTGATTGTGAGAGGTCAGCGTACGTGGATAGGGCGGATTGCCAAAGGTCAATTCCACCGATGTGGTGGTACTGATCTCGACAAAGGCAGGATTTTGGATGGCAGCACTGGCAAGCAATGCCATGTCATAAGCGGTGGAGTAATGCTCCTCATCCGGCAGTCCCGATGGGTTTTTAAAGTTGGTGTTGACCATGCCAAGGTCCGCCGCCTTGTGGTTCATCAACACCGCAAAGTTTTCAATCGACCCTGCAATGTGGGTGGCAGTCAGCCCTGCCGCATCGTTGCCCGACGGCAGCATCATCCCGTAACAGAGATCACGCAAGGTGACTTCATCCCCCGGTAGCAACCCCATCGACGACCCCTCCACCGTCACCGAAATGGCATCCGCCATAAACGGTGTGTCGAGCGGATGATCCAGCGCCAATAACGTTGTCATGATCTTTGTGGTACTTGCCATCGGGCGACGGGTACCTGCATCCTGTTGCAAGAGCACCTCACCGGTATTGGCGTCCATGACAACATAGCTGACCGCCGACACCGCCTTTGCCGATGTGGGGAAAGCAAAAAGCAATCCACCACACAACAACACGACGACAACAAGCCGCCAAATGGGTGCTTGGTGTCGTTGTAACCGCCATTCTTTTCTCATAAAAAACCACCTGCCTCTCTTTCAATTTATGCAGGTGGTTCCATCAGTTATTCCAACAGCGAAGCATCTGTCTGTGCAAGATCTGTTGTTTTGTCTTTTTGAAATAACGTTGTAATGCGATCCATCACCTGCGGTACCATGTTCACCAAATTGTTGACATTGTCACTGCTGGTCGTCATCGGCAATAGTTTGACATCGCCATTGGCAATGATGAGGAAAGCCAGCGGCTGTAAACTGATACCGGCACCACCTGCACCGCCAAATGGTTGTTTTTCCGAATTGCTTGGAATGTCGCTCCCACCCGAAGCAAACCCGAAGGATACTTTGGATACCGGAATGATGGTGGTACCATCCGGCGTGGTAATGGGTTCTCCAACGATGGTATTGACGTCCACCATTTCTTTGATTTTTTCCATCGAAATGGACATCAAGTCTTTGATTGGATGATCTGCCATAATAAAATCCCCTTTTCTATTTTGATGCTAACTTATTTTTTTGCAGGCGATCCGCCCGCAATCTGACACGAATGTATTGCACCCCGATCAAAATCCCATGAAATAGCAATGTCTGCAATCGCAATTTGATTTTGACCCTCCCCTCTTGGGTAATCCCTTCCTCGGTAAAACAGGGGGCAATGGTAATGGAGCGGCATCGCACCGACATTTTGCTTTTCAACAGTCCTAGGATCTGATAAAAGGCTGTCGACCATGCCGCATAGCGCAACGCCACCTGATGCGCATCGGGCGCACCAATTTTGGCATGGTAGTGTAGGTCACACAAACGAACGCGATAGATAAGATTGCCAATCGGCGGCCACATCTGCTGTACAAATTCGATCAGGTCAGCGATCAAATCCCCAAAGGGTCGATTCTGTGCCCCACCTAGAATACTTTGTAACTGCGCTTGCCAATCCTTTTTTTCTTTTCCCTCTTCGGGTGGCGCCTCTTCCTCTTTTTCTTCTTTCGGTTTCTCTTCAGGTTGTGGCAAAACTGTTTTACGAAATCCTGCGATCCCCACCTGCACTGTAAACGTCTCCCCCCACCGCAGATAGACCGTGAGGCTCAATTGCAGTAGTAGCCAAAGAACAAGCAGAATACTTGCCAGTACGATCCATACAATCAAGATGCTCCCTCCTGATCTGTGGGCAAGGTGTCTGCCAACGGCAGTACGGTTTGAGTTTCCTCTTCACTGGGTAGCAACGGCAGTTGTGTAAGCGATTCCAAGCCAAAACTGCGCAGAAAGATGGAGGTGGTCTGATAGGCAATCGGTCTGCCCGGCAAATCCAGTCGACCGGCTTCCTCCAATAGTCCACGATCCACCAAGGCATTGACCGTCGAGCCACTGTCTACACCACGCACCCGTTCAATAAAGTTTTTGGTGACCGGCTGGTTGTAGGCAATGATGGCAAGCACCTCCATCGCCGCATTGGACAGCGGGGTATTTTTCTTTTTCTCGAGCATCGCTTGAATGAGTGGGGCGTGTGCTTTTTTGGTGCAGAGTTGGTAGCTGTCTTCTAAGCGGAGAATACAAAGTCCCCGTTTGTCGTCATACTCCCCCATCAAATCGGTCATGATGTCGTCCAATTGCTTTGGATCCATCGCAAGCGTCTCACACAACCTGTCCGTCGAAACAGGTTCCCCCGAAGCAAATAGCAACGCTTCCAATACGCCAAAGTAATCACTGTTTTTCATGTTGTCCCTCCACTTTGACTGTTTTGTTCCCGTTCGGGTTCTTCCATCTCATCCTCGGCTAGTAGCGCGTCCCAGTTTTCCTCTTCTGTATCTTGATCGGCATGAGCACGATTGAAACTAACAGTTTCATTGTCCTCGCTGACATAAATACGACTGTTTTTCACCAATTCCAACAGTGCCAAAAAGGTTGCCACCATTTCCGCACGGTCATTGGTACAGAAAAAATCGTTGTAAGGCATCTGCCCTTGTTCATACAAGCGCTTGAGCACATGTAGGATACGTGATTTAACCGAGACCATCCGTCTGGTCACAATGCCTTCAAACACCGATGTCTCAGGTGGTAGACGTTTGCCACGTCCTGCCGCCACCAAATAGGCTTCTTTCAACAGCATCGCATCGTGTTGATGTCGATAGGTTTGATTGATCGGCACCTTTGTCATTTGTCTGACAAAAATATCATACCCACAAAACCCGTTTCTTAATCTTGCGGCAATTTCTTTACAGAGTTGATACTCGAGTAGTCTTCCGACCAACTCATCTTTGAGTGCCTCCGCTTCCTCCGGTTTTGGGAGTAAGGAAACGGTTTTGATGTAAACAAGGTGTGCCGCCATTTCTAAAAATTCACTGGCAATGTCAGGGTTCTCGGCGCGCATCTGCTCCACTGCCGCCAGATACTGTATCAGCAAATCCTCAATCGAGACATGGAAGATATCCATTTTATGCTTGGCAATGAGCGTCAACAACAAATCGAGGGGTCCCTCAAAATCCTGCACCTTGAACTGCAACGATTCCATTAGACCACCTGTGCCAACAAATCAATAAAGCTTGTGAGGAAGTTGACTGCGGTGTAGAGACCGTTGTAGATAAAGTTGATGAAATAATCAAGGATGTTGGTAAAGTACAACAGCACGATCACACCAAGTGTAATGTACGTCTGGTACTGTGCGATCATGTAATTGATGCGGTCCGGCAGGAAAAAGGACAGCACCTTTGACCCATCGAGCGGCGGTAACGGTAATAAGTTGAATGCAGCCAATTGCAAGTTGATGCTCAAGGTATAGGTGAATACCAACCCGATAATGGAAACCACCTCATTGCTTGGCACAAAGTAGGTGATGACTTTCACCAAAATCATAAACAGCGCACCGAGCAGAATATTTGCCACAGGGCCTGCGAGTGCTGTAATGGCAATACCTGCTTTGCGATGTTTGAAGTAATTGGGGTTGATCGGCACGGGATAAAAGAAAAAAATGCTCGCCAACAAGAGCAGTAATGTCCCTGTAGTGGCATTGCCGGTGAAGTAGTCCATCACCGAAGCTAGCAAAATCACCCCAAAGCACGGCAGTGGGTTCATATGAGAAAATGGATTGAGATCAATACGACCCATATTCTTGGCGGTGGGATCTCCTAGTTTTTGTGCAACATAAGCATGGGCGGTTTCATGAATGGGAAAGGCGATGAATAAGACAATGATGCGCGCCATCAAGTTCAGCATGACATAAAACAAAGACATTGGTTCCATTTGATCTGTTCTCCTCAATATTTTTTCTGTAATTTACTCTATTATAACGACAAACAGCACAAAATACAAGGGGCAAGTCGACTGTTTACAAAGATTTCATCTAAATTCGCTTCTTTTTTTGAAAAAGGGGTTGATTTTGTCGTCAATATCTGTTAAAATAACAACGTTAGTCAAAACATAGTAAACGCCAAGAGGAGGTGCAGATGATGGCAAAGTGTGATATCTGCGGCAAAGGCGTTACTTTTGGGATCAAGGTTTCTCACTCTCACAGACGTTCCAACAGAACATGGAAACCAAACGTGAAGCGTGTAAAAGCTTTGGTAGACGGTAAACCATGCCGTGTGCATGCTTGTACCCGTTGCTTGCGTTCCAATAAAGTAACTCGTGCTGTATAAGAACACCAAACAAGAAAAAGATCGTACTCGTTGAGAGTACGATCTTTTTTATTGCCCTTTGACGTTTGATCCCGTGGCGAAGGTTTCGGACATGGCAAGCCATGTCCCTACAGAATAAACCTTCCCTTGTGCCGTAGGGGCGACCTTTGGTCGTCCGTCATGCCTGTCAAAGACTGCCATGAAAATGGATTTTTAAAACAAAAAATCCATTATACGCTGACGCTTGAAAATGCCTAGCGGCAATGCGACCTTGAGGCCTTGCCTCAAACTCCACCACTTTTGAAAAAGTGGACAAAACTTTTATTTACCGCCCGATTTTCATTGCAGCGTAGGGGCGATTCACGAATCGCCCGCAATGCCTGCCGATTTCTGACATGGCAAGCCATGTCCCTACAAAGGTCATATCCCACCATGCCACGTCGTGGACGGAGTTTTCGTGATATGGGTGCTCAGTCGGCAACAACAGCGGGTTTCACCCGCAAAAGAGGCGATGTGATTGCTCACATCGCCTCTTCATCTTTTTAAACTATTCAGCGTTGTCATCGATATATTTTACGATGTCACCAACTGTTTTGATGTTTTCTACTTGCTCGTCCGGAATTTTAACATCGAATTCCTCTTCAAACGCGTACAACAAGTCAGCCATTGCCAAAGAATCAGCTTCCAAATCATCTTTGATGTTTGCTTCTAAGGTAACATCTGCTTCGTCGCATCCGAGTTGATCACAAATAATCTCTCTTACTTTTTCAAAAGTCATGGTCTTAACCTCCTTTTTTCAATCAATAATTTATCCAGATCAGCACTTTTCAGTCTCCCCTTGCGGTTATTCTACAAAGTCACCGATCTTTCTGAACTTATTATAACGATTCTCAAGCAAATTTGCAATAGGTTGTTGCGATAATTTTTCAATTGTTTCCACCAGATATTTGGCAATATTCTCTTGCATCTCCACAGGATCGTTGTGTGCGCCACCTCTCGGCTCCTCAATCATCGCTTCCGCAATACCCAAATCCATCAGATCTGTCGCGGTAATCCGCAGGATTTCTGCCGCTTCTTTTTCCCTTGCGGCATTCTTCCAGAGAATGCTTGCAAATCCACGTGGCGAAATCACCGAGTAAATAGCATTTTCAAGCATGGCAAGCTCATCACAAACCGCAAGCGCCAACGCACCACCGCTGCCGCCTTCCCCCAACACCACCGATACAATCGGGGTTTTGATCGAGAAAAACTCCATGATGTTTCTTGCAATCGCTTCGCCCTGCCCACGCTCTTCTGCGGCAATCCCACAAAACGCACCCGGAGTATCGACAAAACAAATGATCGGGCGACCAAACTTCTCCGCCTGTTTTGCCAAGCGAAGTGCCTTTCTGTACCCTTCCGGATGAGGCATCGCAAAGTTTGCATCTTGATTTTCTTTCAAGTCACGCCCTTTGACTTGGGCGATCACCGTCACCGGCATCCCGTTGAGGCTTGCAATCCCGCCCATAATGGCATGGTCATCACCATACAGGCGATCCCCGTGACACTCAAAAAAGTGATCAAAAATAGCAGGGATGTAATCTTTTACAGTCGGACGGTTTTTGTGACGAATGATCTCCATCCGTTCCCACGCTGTCAATGGTACCATATCCATCCCCTCCTATTCCGTATAGCCGTGATGGCGCAAGAGTTTTGACAATGTTCTGCGCATCTGTAAGCGCGGTACAATCATATCCACAAAGCCATGCTCGAGTAAAAATTCCGCCGACTGAAAATCATCCGGCAAACGTTGCTTGATGGTCCCTTCGATGACACGACGACCGGCAAATCCTATGAGTACTTTCGGCTCTGCAATGATAATGTCGCCCAAAGACGCAAAGGATGCCGTGACCCCACCGGTGGTCGGGTCGGTCATGACAGTCATATACAAAAGGCCTGCATCACTGTGACGCTTGACCGCCGCCGAAGTTTTTGCCATCTGCATAAGCGAAACAATCCCCTCCTGCATACGTGCCCCACCCGAAGCGGAAAACAGGATGACCGGTAGGCCTTTTTCAGTGGCACGCTCAAATGCGCGGGTAATTTTTTCCCCCACGACGCTGCCCATCGATGCCATGATGAAATGGGAATCCATGACAACAATGACCGTTTTTTTGCCTTTGATGCGACATTCCCCTGTCAAAACTGCCTCTTTGAGCCCGGTTTTTTCTTGGGTGCGCTGAATCAAATCCTCGTATCCATCAAAACCGATGGGATTTTTTGAGGACATCTGGGCATCATATTCTTCAAACGAGTCGGGGTCAACCGTCATTTCCAAACGCTCTTTGGCGGTCAAACGTGCGTGATAATCACAAGACTCACACACCTTTGCAGAAATGGAAAAATCCTCCATAAACATGACATGTCCGCAACGCGAACATTTGAACAATAAGTCCTGCGGAATTGCTGTTTTTCTTTTTTTACTACCTGTGGCAGTACCATCAAATTCAAATCGCGTTTTGACCGTCTGAAACAAATCTTCCAGCAAACTGAATTCCTCCTCTGAATCGATGTCGGTTGTTACGAGCGTTTCATTTTGCGGTCTAGGTGACCGTTGTCAAAATTGCCCGAAACAAACACTTCATCGCGTAAAATATCCAACTGAAAATCAATGTTGGTGTCTACACCTTCCACCAAAAATTCTGCCAATGCCCATTTCATCTTTGCAATCGCCGTCGAACGATCCTTTGCATAAACGATGAGCTTTGCAATCATACTGTCATAAAACGGTGTAATCTCATACCCTTGATACACGGCGCTGTCAATGCGCACCCCAGGACCACCCGGTAGGTGGAGGGCGGTGATGCGACCCGGCGATGGACGGAATCCAAGCGAAGGGTTTTCTGCATTTATTCTACATTCAATTGCGTGTCCTGTCAAGTGAATATCTTCTTGTGTCAACCAAAGTTTCTCTCCTGCCGCCACACGAAGCTGTGCCTGCACCAGATCCACACCGGTGACAAGCTCGGTCACAGGGTGCTCTACCTGAATGCGGGTATTCATTTCCATGAAGTAAAAGTCGCCGTGAATATCCAGCAAAAATTCCACGGTACCGGCATTGCGATAACCACAGGCCTTTGCCGCCAATACAGCCGCTTCTCCCATGCGTGCACGCAAATCCTCATGCATCACAGGACAAGGGGTTTCTTCCACCACTTTTTGGTTACGGCGCTGCATCGAGCAGTCACGTTCCCCTAAATGGATGGCATTGCCAAACCCGTCAGCAAGAATTTGAATTTCCACATGACGTGGACCTTCAATGAATTTTTCTAAGTAGACACCGGCATTGCCGAAAAAGCGAAGTGCTTCTTCCTTTGCCGCCACAATCGCGGTTTCAAGGTCCGCTTCCTCACGCACCATACGAATCCCACGACCGCCACCGCCGGCAGACGCCTTGACCATGACAGGGTAACCCACCTGTTTTGCCAATGCTTTTGCTTCTTCAACGTCCTCAATTTCACCATCCGACCCCGGAATGACCGGAACGCCGGCTTGTTTCATTGTCGCTTTTGCTTGCGCTTTATCCCCCATCATGTTGATGGATTCCCATTTCGGGCCGATAAAGGCAATGCCACAACGCTCACAGGTTTTTGCAAAGCCTGCATTTTCGGACAAAAACCCAAATCCCGGATGCACCGCTTCAGCACCGGTCAATTCACAGGCACTCAAAATGGAGCGGATGTTCAAATAACTCTCCGCTGTTGCCGCAGGGCCGATACAGATCGCTTCGTCCGCGAGCTGTACATGTAGTGCCCCACGATCCGCTGTGGAATAGACCGCAACGGTGCGAATGCCGAGTTCTCGACAGGCTCGAATGATACGCACCGCAATTTCGCCACGATTGGCGATCAATACTTTATTGAACATGGTTTACTCACCCTTATTCTTTTGCTGCATCCACCAGCGCAAAGCTGATTTCAGCGCGGACAACCTGTTTGCCGTCTTGATTTCTGGCAACCGCTTTGCCGTAACCGAGCGGGCCTCTTTCACGGGTGATTTCCACCGACAGGGTCAGGGTGTCGCCCGGTTTTGCCATATTGGGAAAACGTGCTTTGTCAATGCCTGCAAAGACGGCAATTTTACCTTTGTTTTCCAGTTTTGCCAAGGTGCAAACCGCCCCTGCTTGGGCAAGCATTTCCACCATCAATACCCCCGGTTGAATGGGGTTTCCCGGAAAATGTCCACGAAACCAATCCTCATCGGTTTTCAGGTGTTTTTTCGCAACGACACGCACGCCCGGTTCCAATTCGGTGACCTCATCGATCAACAAAAACGGATCACGGTGCGGGATGATTTCTTTGATTTGTTCCAAATTCAATTGCATCGTCATCCCTCCTATTTCATCAACATCACGGTTTGATCAAACTCTACCGCATCGCCGTTTTTCACAAGAATTTCGCTAATTTCGCCGTCTTGCTCCGCCTGTACCTCATTCATCAATTTCATCGACTCGATGATGTACAACACATCGCCTTTTTTCACCTGTTTGCCCACCGACACAAACGGATCTTTGTCCGGTGCAGGTGCGCTGTAAAAGGTGCCGACGATCGGTGCTTTGAGTGGGGTGCCTGTCGGTTGTAGGGCGGCCCCTTCTGTGGTGGTTTCCATTTCCACCATCGGTGCGGCCATCATCGGTGCTACCGCTGTTGGTGCGGCTGTCACCATACGGGTTTTCTTGGCCGACAGTTGCAAACGGGTGTCACCCTGTTGGAAATCCAATTCGCCAAGACCTGTTTCTTTCATTTTACTCATCAAATCTTTGATTTCTTCTACGCTAAAGGTCATGATTCTTCTCCTTTAATCAGTGTATTTTTTCAAACATAACGTTGCATTGTGCCCACCAAATCCCAAGGAGTTGGACAGCGCATAGGTGATCGGTTTTTCCACCGGTCCTGCCGTCATGTTGTTGAGATCACAGTCTTCGTCCGCTTCTTTAAAACCTGCGGTCATTGGCACAAAGCCCTCTTCCAAGGCCTTTGCACAGACCATTGCTTCAATGACCCCAGCGGCACCGAGCAGATGTCCTGTCATGGATTTGGTGGAACTGACCATGACGTTTTTGGCACCCTCTTCGCCCAAGGCTTGTTTGATTGCAATCGTTTCAAATTTATCGTTGAATGGGGTGGAAGTCCCATGTGCATTGATGTAATCCACCTGCTCGCCACTGATGCCGGCTTCTTTACAGGCAAGTTTCATCGCCATTGCGCCACCGGCACCCGAGGGGTCGGGACTGGTGATGTGATAAGCGTCTCCGGTTGCCCCGTAGCCGACAATTTCAGCATAGATGTGGGCACCACGTTTTTTGGCGTGCGCCAATTCCTCTAGCATCAAAATCCCACTGCCTTCGCCCATGACAAACCCATTGCGGTCTTTGTCAAACGGAATGGAGGCACGATCAGGATCGTCACTTCTAGAAAGGGCTTTCATGTTGTTGAAGCCTGCCAACGCAAATTCGCTGATCGACGCTTCCGAACCACCGACGACACAAGCGGTCAAATAACCGTGTTTGATGGTGCGGAACGCTTCCCCAATCGCATGGGAAGAGGTTGCACAAGCGGTGACCGGCGCATAGTTTGCCCCTTTGAAACCGGTGCGGATGGAGATCATCCCTGCCGCCATATTGGTGATCATTTTCGGGATGAAGTACGCCGACACACGACGACCACCCTTTTCGATGTATTTGCGATGTTCCTCTTCGATGCTGCCAAAGCCACCGATCCCACTGCCGACGATGACGCCGACTTCAAACGGATCGATTTCTTTGAGGGCATTGCCCCCGTCTTCCATCATTTGACGGCTCGCTTCCAACGCATATTGTACAAATAGGTCGGTGTTGCGCAGTTCACGTTTTTCCAGTGCCAACAGCGGATCAAAGCCTTTGACTTCTGCCGCTACCTTCACATCATTTTCGGTGACATCAAAACGTGTGACATGATCAATGCCGTGTTTGCCCGCTTTGATACTTTCCCAAAAAGATGCAACATCGTTGCCGATGGGGGTCACACAACCCATTGCCGTTATTACTACACGATTCATTCGTTGTTTCCTCCTATGCCTTTTGCTTACATCACCATTGCGCCATCGATGGCAATGACTTGTCCCGATACATAACTTGCAGCGTCGCTTGCCAAGAAGGAAACGACCCCTGCCACCTCTTCGGGTTTACCAAAACGTTTGAGCGATACCGCATTTTGGCACGCTTGTTTGACTTCTTCGGACAGTACTTCGGTCATCGGGGTTTCAATAAAGCCCGGTGCAATTGCATTGACAGTGATCCCACGTGGACCCAGTTCCTTCGCCGTGGTCAAGGTCATGCCAATGAGCCCTGCTTTGGATGCCGAGTAGTTGAACTGTCCTGCATTGCCGTAAAGACCTGCAACGGAAGAGACATTGATGATACGACCACTGCGTTGGCGCATCATCATCGCCCCAACGTGACGGGTCATGTTAAAGACACTTTTATAGTTGACCGCAGTGACAATGTCAAATTGCTCTTCGGTCATACGTGCGAGCAAACCGTCTTTGGTAATCCCTGCATTGTTGACCAATACATCAATGCTACCACCCCATGCTTTGACGTCTTTTGCCATCTGTTCACACGCTTCAAAGCTTGTGACATCGGCGATGAAACAGGCGGCTTTCACGCCAAACGCTTCACACGCTTCCTGTACTTGCTTGCCGCCGTTTTCCACTTCAAATTCGCCACGGCAGTTGATTGCAACATCAAATCCATCTTCCGCCAGTTTTTTTGCCATTGCGGCGCCCAACCCTTGGGATGCTCCTGTAATCAATGCTACTTTTGCCATTTTCGATTTCTCCTTTATACTGTAAATATAATTGCACCATAGGTAAGCCCTGCACCAAACCCGACCAGACAGATCTGGTCGCCTGTTTGCAAGCGCCCCTCTGCGATCAGTTCGTCCAGTGCCACTGGAATACAAGCACTGGAAATGTTGCCGTACTTGTCCATATTGGTGTAAACCTGTTCTTCATTCACCTTCAAGCGTTTGACCGCTGTTTGAATGATGCGCAAATTCGCTTGGTGTGGCACAATCCATTTGAGACTGTGTACATCCACTGCTGCCTTTTCACACACCGCTTTGACCGCATTGGGCATCGCCACTGTTGCAAAACGATAGACATCACTGCCCGCTTGGGTCATTTGATGGTCGGTGGCGTTTTGGAAACTGTCCAGTCCCCAGTTGAATTCTTTGGTGATAAATGGTGTTTTCGGGGTAACCCCTTTGCAGAATACACGATCCGCACCACTCGGCACACTGTTGAAGTAAGAAATGAGTGGCTTGTCCGAACGGGTCACCACCGTTGCCCCTGCACCATCGCCAAAGAGCACGCAGGTGGAGCGATCGGTATAGTCCATTGTTCTGGACAGCATTTCTGACGACACAATCAAGACATGCTTCATTTCAGGTTCTGTTTTCAGGTAGCGATCCGCCATATCCATGGCATAGACAAATCCTGCACAAGCAACATTCAAGTCGACGCAGATTTTGCCTTCCAGTTTGAGTTCCATCGCAACCAGACACGCCAAGGAAGGGGTCACGGTGTCAGCAGTGACGGTGGTACCGATGACCATGTCAATGTCCTCTACCTGTAATCCTGCCGCTTCAATCGCCTTTGCCGCCGCTTTGGCACCCATTTGAAATGTCAACTCCCCATCTGCAATGTGGCGTTGTTTGATGCCGGTACGGCTGACAATCCATTCGTCATCGGTGTCCAAGAAACTTGTAAAGTCGTGGTTTGTCACAATTTTCTCGGGCAGATACCGTCCGGTTCCTAGTATTGAAATTCCCATGTTTTTCCTCTTCTCTATTATTCTTCCGCCAACAACACGGAAGCAACACTTGCAATTTCAGTTCAAAATATGGTATGATAACATACAGATTTTGACTTCGGTGTAATCACACTACAGACAAAATTGCATTTACCTTTTAATTTTAGTGGTTTATCGAGGTAATGTCAATTGCTTTTTGTCTTTTTTCGTCTGTAGAACTGTTATGTTTTTGTCAAAACGCCGTTTTTTACTACTAATTTACATTTTATTTACATTTGAAAGGGGTATTTTATGTCTAAAAATTTATTTTTGTTTTCCGGTCAAGGGGCACAAGCACCCGGTATGGGGTTGGAGCTTGCTGAAAAAAGCCAAACTGCAAATGAGATTTTCACCTGTGCAGGAGATATTTTGGGATTAGACCTCAAAAAAATCTTTACCGAAGCATCTGCCGGTGAACTTGCCAAAACACAGGTGGCACAACCTGCCATCTTCACTACCTCGCTGTTGGCACTCTCCTGTGTCACACAAGAGGGGGTTTGCTTTGACGGTGTTGCAGGACACTCTTTGGGTGAATATGCGGCAATGGTTGCCGCCGGTGTCGTTTCGATGGAAGATGGCTTTACCTTGATCAAGCACCGTGCCGCTGCCATGGCGGATTGTGCTGCCAAAAACCCCGGTGCGATGGCCGCCATCCTCGGCTGTACCGCTGAGGAAGTGGAAGCCGTTTGTGCCGAAGTCGACGGATTTGTCGTCCCTGTCAACTACAATGCCCCCACCCAAACGGTCATTGCAGGTTCGGTAGAGGGATTAGATGCCGCCATCGCACGTTTCACTGAACTCGGTAAGCGCTCGATGAAACTGGCAGTATCCGCCGCATTCCACTCAGCACTCATGCAGCCGGCGGCAGACAGCTTTGAAACAGCGATCAAAGACATCGCATTTCAACCGACACAAAAAGAGTTTTTCTCCAACGTCACCGGTGGCGTGCTGACCGACTTTACCGACATGCCACGATACCTTGCCTCCCACATCGCCTCCCCCGTCCGCTTTACCGCAGAACTGCAAGCGGCGCAAGCGGCAGGCTATGACTGCTATCTGGAATTGGGTCCCGGTAAGGTGCTGACAGGCCTTGTCAAAAAGACCCTCAGTGGTGTCACCGCCCTTTCCATCGAAAACGCAAAAACCTTAGAAAAAAG
>CAYJIM010000014.1:0-19187 GCA_964370215.1 uncultured Oscillospiraceae bacterium | reverse complement strand
CCTACAGATCAATCGCATCTGTAGGGACATTTTTTGCCATTTTGCTGTTTTGAAGGGTTGACAATTGATGCCCTTTGTGATACCATATAGGGGTATAGAGTATCACAATTTGAAAGGAGTGTTTTTTATGAATCAATGTATGGATACCGAAGCGATCCTGCGCCGCCTCAAAAAAATTGAAGGACAGGTGCGTGGCATCACCAAAATGGTAGAAAACGACAAACCCTGTGAGGATATTTTGATGCAGATCGGCGCCACCAAAGCCGCCCTGCACAAAACGGGACAGGTCATTTTAGAAGGACATATGCACCACTGTGTACTCGATGGCATCAAACGCGGAGACGAAGAAGAGACCATCAACAAGTTGGTTTCCGCCGTCAATCAATTCTCTAAAACCATCTAATTGTTGTCACTGAAAGGAGTGTTTTTGATGGAAAAATGGATCTATAAATTAAACGCCACCCCCATGTTGTGGATCTCGGGATTGTTCTTGCTGGCAAGTTTCATCCCCCACTACATCCTCCCCTTATTCAATTATCACTTTGTACTCCCCATCGATCCGGCATGGGTATCCATCCTGATTTCTGGGATCCCTCTCGCATACACGGCAATTTTCTATCTCTTCAAAGGGAAAATCACCTCGGCGCTACTCATCACCATTGCGATGATTGCCGCCGTCACCATCGGCGACATTTTTGCCGCAGGGGAAGTCGCTTTCATCATGGCTATTGGCGAAGTGCTGGAGGAACGCACCGTTGCCCGCACCAAAAAAGGGATCACTGCCCTGTTTGGACTGATGCCGGACGTCGGGCGAAAACTCACCCTGCAAGCGGATGGCACCACCACCGAAACGCTTCTGCCTGCCAAAGAGCTACTGGTCGATGACATTATCCGCATCCTTCCCGGCGAGCGCTTTGCAGCAGATGGGGTCATTGTAAACGGCAGTACTTCGGTGGACCAATCGGTCATGACAGGGGAATCGCTCCCCGTCGACAAAACGACCGGCGATACCATTTTCGCCGGCACCATCAACCAATTTGGCGCAGTGGACGTACGGGTCACCAAAGCCTTTGCCGACTCCTCGCTCCAAAAGATGATTCAAATGATCACCGATGCCGAACAAAAACAAGCACCAACCCAACGCATTGTCGACCGCTGGGCATCCATCTTGGTACCGACCGCTTGTGGCATCGCCATTGTCACCTATCTTGTCTTCGCCTTTCTGCTGTCTATGCCGGAGGAAGCACTCATCCGTGCCGTCACCGTCTTGGTCGTCTTTTGCCCCTGCGCATTGGCACTGGCAACCCCGACTTCCATCATGGCAGCCATCGGCCAAGCGACCAAATTTGGTGTGCTCATCAAATCGGGGGAAGCGTTGGAGTTGATGGGTAGAGTCGATACCGTCGCCTTTGACAAAACCGGTACTCTCACCCACGGCAAGCTTACCCTTTCCGATATCATTCCGCTACAGGGATCGAAAGAGACCCTACTGCAAACCGCTGCCTCGTTGGAAACCCTTTCGGAACACCCCATCGGCAAGGCGATTGCGACAGCAGCAAAAACACAAAACCTTTCCACCTTGCCCGTTGCAGAATTTTCCATGCAGGTCGGCAAAGGCATTTATGGCATGGTGGCAAACACCCCTACTTACTGTGGCAATGAGGTACTTGTTTCTATCCAGTTGCAGGATGTTTCCGATGCGGTATCGGTGCACACCAATCGTTTGCGTGATCAGGGAAAAGCGGTGGTACTGGTGGCGGACGAACATCAAATCCTCGGTGTTTTGGGCCTTTCCGACACCGTCAAACCGACCGCAAAAGCCGCCCTTGCGACCTTGGCGGATGCCGGTATCGGGCAAACCATCCTACTGACCGGTGACAACGAAAAAGCGGCACGCTACCTTGCCGATCAAGTCGGGATCCAGTCTGTCAAAGCGTCGCTCCTCCCAGAAGATAAGGTGGCCGCCATCGAAGCGGTTGCCAACAGTGGTGCCAACATCTGTATGGTCGGGGATGGGGTCAACGATGCCCCTGCTTTGAAGACGGCAACGGTTGGCATTGCGATGGGGTCGATGGGCAGTGACATCGCCATTGAGGCGGCGGACATCGCCCTACTCGGGGATGATCTGGAAAAAATCAGCTACCTCAAAAAGCTGTCCAATCTCACGGTGTTTAACATCAAATTTAACATCACCCTTGCCATGGCAATCAACTTTGCCGCCATTGTCCTGTCTATTTTAGGACTGCTCAACCCTGCCACAGGAGCGCTGGTGCACAATGCCGGTTCCGTTTTGGTGGTACTCAATGCAGCAAGACTATATGACCGCAAAGTGAAATAGTCACACAACAAAAAACTGTCCCGATGAGGTATGCCTCATCGGGACAGTTTTCATTCTTTATGACACAACAAGTCGTGTACTGTAGTTGAGTCTTTTGCCTGCGCCAACGCCCACATCAACTTCGCCACCGCATACTCGGTGGTATCCTCGCCGGCACTCAGCACCCCTACCGCAGACAGTTGTTGCCCCACTTCATAGATGGAAAGATCTGCCCTGTCATATAAGCACTGGCTACAGACCACCACCGTCATGCCCTGTTGGATGACGGTGGCAACCGCCGCTGTCAAATCTCTGCGCTGTTGATGAATGCCACCTGCACCAAATGCCTCAATGACCAAACCACGATACCCAAGGGTCGGCAAGGTGGTAATGAGTGTCGGGTTGGTGCCGGGTAGTAACTTCAATAACATCACATCGGTACAGATCGATTCCTCCGTTGTTGGCGGTGCCCACGGTAGAGACGGGTAATCCGCCAACCGTTTGAGACCATCCGCTTGAACCACCGCAAGGTCAGGGTAATTGACACTTTCAAAGGCGACCAACCCCATGGTACGCACCTTGACGGCACACCTCCCTGCCATGACCTTACCGGCAAATGCCACCGTCACACCGCCAATCCCCTCTTGGATCGCCAGTAAGGCGGTGGAGAGGTTGTGCGGTGCATCGCTCCCCGCTTCCCCCATCGGAATCTGGGAACCGGTCAGCACAATCGGCAGGGTCAGATCACGCAGTAAGATGGAAAGCATTGAGGCGGTATAAGCCATCGTGTCAGTGCCATGCAACAGTAAAATGCCATCATACTGTGATGCGTGGGTACGCATTTCTTTTGCAAACAACAGCCATTCTTCCGGCTGAATGTTGGAGCTGTCGAGGTTACAGAGGTCACGATAATCGATGATAAAGCGATCGGCCATCCCCTGCAATAGTGATAAAATATCGGGATTGGCATCGGTCGGTGCCAATCCGTTTTCCGTTTGTTTTGCGGCAATGGTGCCCCCCGTTGCCAGTACCAATACACGTTTCATGCTATCCTCCTATTTGTGGGTACAAAAAAGCGGAGCATGTAAATGCTCCACTTTTTCTGCTTTTCGCATTCAATCTGTTGTTTACGCTTTGCCAACAGAACCGAACAGTTCCATTTTTTCTTTGACAGTGCCTTTGATTGCTTCAAAGCCAGGTGCCAACAATTTACGTGGGTCAAAGCCTTTACCGGATTGGTCTTTGCCTGCTTCGATGTACTCACGAGTAGCAGCAGCAAAGGTCAATTGGCATTCGGTGTTGACGTTGATTTTGGAAACGCCAAGGCCGATTGCTTTTGCGATCATTTCTTCCGGAATGCCGGTACCGCCGTGCAATACGAGTGGCATGGTGCCGGTTTTTTCTTGGATTGCAGCCAAGGTGTCAAAGGAAAGGCCAGCCCAGTTGTCCGGGTATTTTCCGTGGATGTTACCAATACCTGCTGCAAGCATGGTGATGCCTAAGTCAGCCACCATTTTACATTCATCCGGATCAGCACATTCGCCGGTACCGACAACGCCGTCTTCTTCCCCACCGATGGAGCCTACTTCAGCTTCGATAGAGATGTTTTTTGCATCACAAATAGCAACCAATTCTTTGGTTTTTGCAATGTTTTCTTCGATTGGGTAGTGGGAACCATCAAACATAACAGACGAGAAACCTGCGTTGATGCAAGCCATTGCGCCTTCGTAAGAACCGTGATCCAAGTGCAATGCAACCGGAACGGTGATGTTCAATTCTTCGAGCATACCATTGACCATGCCCACGATGGTTTTGTAACCACACATATATTTGCCTGCACCTTCCGATACGCCCAAGATAACCGGGGAGTTCAATTCTTGTGCAGTCAACAAAACAGCTTTTGTCCATTCCATGTTGTTGATGTTGAACTGGCCAACCGCATATTGACCTTCTTTTGCTTTTTTCAGCATGTCTCTTGCAGATACTAACATGTTACATCCTCCATTTTTATACACAATCTGATGATCGGTTGATAAATTTTTAACCGTAATTATTATACCAAAGGATCCTCAAAAAAGCAAGCCATTTTCCATCTTTTTTTCATGGGATGGTGGCTGGCGGACGTGTCTTGCCATATCCCTACAGAACAAACCTTTCATCCACATCGTAGGGAACGGGTCACCCGTCCCGATTGATTCATCGTTTGCATTGTGCCGTAAGGGCGACCTTTGGTCGTCCGAGACGCCTGCGGACGCTGTCTGCTCGCAAAAAAGGGATTTGGTTTTCACCAAATCCCTTGAACGCCGACGCTATATGTTTGCCCAACGGTCTGTCCCTTTTGAAAAAGGGAACAAAATTTTTGTTACCAGTCAACATCCACTTCTTCGCCTGCAAGCAGGTTTTCAAGTTCTGTTTTGACCTTTTCGTTGAAGCCGGCACGGCCTGCGTACAACGCTTCGCCATTGACCACCAGTTGGTTGGTTCTGCCGTCTGCCAACAGGTACCCTGCAAGGGTATCCGATCCCCCATCGGTATAGTGATAGGTGATTTGAATCGCAGGATCGCCACTGACGGCTTCGGTACTAATGCCTTCCACCGCAACCGACAAGATCAATTGATAGAATTGTTTGGATTCATCCACATCCACTTCTACCCCGTCAACCGAAGCGCCCACCACTTCAGGTGTCACTTCTTCGCCATCTTCCGATTCCGGCAGTTCGCTTTCAAATGTCAAGGTGTGGGTTTGCCCATCAAGGAGCAGATCCACTGTGGAGATGGTGGTAATGTTTGGCAACAACGGCAAAGTGGTGACCATGTCGTCCGCATCTGCTGTCAATGCCGGAAGGGCAGTTGCTGCCACACGATAAACCAATCCATTGTCGTCTTTTAAGACATAGTAATAGGTTTCGGTGTCCTCTTCGTTTTCCGCCGGTGCAATCGCCCCGACCACGATGTTGGTCATAATGTGATTGCCCTCGAGATCAAGGTACCCGAGATCCATTGTCATGGTCGGTGCGTCAAATCCATAGGTGGCCGCCTGTGCCGGATCGTAGAGTGCGACCACACCTTGTGCGGTGGTACCAAACAACGCCGGTAAGAACTCTTCGTCCACATAGTAATTGAGCTCACTTTGGATTGGACTTGTCATCTCGTAAGAGGACATGTAGGCACGCACTTCACTGTCATCGGTACCCGAATACAACTGCAATGTAATCGGTGCTGTGTCAGGACGGGTGATGGTCAAATCGGTCATGATCACACGTACTTCTGCGGCCAGATCATACACCGGCAACATCGACGGGTCGATATAGTCGAGTGCATTCAGTAAAATATCCCCTGCAATGCTCGACGAAATGGTATAGAGTGCGTCATCCCCTTCCACCATTGCGTAGTACACCTTTGTCCCCTCGTTCTCGGCACCAAGGTAAAGGATAACCTCGTCCCCCTCATAATTGAGGGTCAGTGTCGCTTGTGGTTGATCCAAACCGTATGCCGCTTTGTCTTCCACCGTTTCAAACACACGGTCAGACGCATAGAGTGCGGTCAATTCATTGACAAGTCTTGCCACATCTTCCTGTGTTTGGTCATAGATCCGCAATTCATCAATGACATACGCCACCGTTTCGGTGTCTTCGCCCCCCTCTTCGGTCGCCGGTACGACCACCGTTTCAGGCAGAATGGTAAAACTACTGGAGGGATTGTTGACCGACAGCGACGTGAAATCATTGATATTCTCTTCGATCATCGCATAGGTCGGTTCGGTGGAAACGGTGCTCACCGTTTCCTCTTCCACCGGTGGTGCTTGCAACAACAGGATCATCACGACCCCGAGTACCAACACCAATAACCCCGATCCTAGCAGTACTTTCATTTTTGAGTTCATCGTTATTTGTTCCTCCTACGAATCCAGACAATCGTCCCTAGGACAAGCGTCGCAATCGGCACGACAAACATAAACAGAATGCTGATGATCAAGAATTGTTCTTGGGTCACGTTGAGTGCTTGTGCATCAAAGCTGACTGCTGCGATGTCCACACCACTTTCTTTACCGGTCAGATCGTTGAGGGTACTGATGGTGAATTCATTGTTGTTGAATACACTGTTGCCCACCAACTGAGTGGTAAAGTTGCCGTCGGAACCGAACACAATGACACTGGAAACCAGTGGGGTGGTGCCGTCGTATTTGATACGTTTCCCGATTGCCGCAACACCGGTGTCTGCGCCACTTTCAGCGTCCTCGACGGTGAAGCCTTCCGGAATTTCACTCGGAATGATGATGGTGCTATCCGGCGATTCCAACAACAGTTCTGCAGTACGGTTGCCTTCTGCATCCCATGCCGCACTGATCGGACGGGAGTACTGTACCAAGAATGGCAAAGATGGATCACGCAAAGACATCAAAATGCTCTCCGTATCTTCCAAATCTGCTGTCAAATAATCTGCCGCAAAGGAATAACCTTGGGTGTCGTAAATGTTTGCAGCGTCGGTTTCTGCCAACACGCCATCACCGATAAGAATGCCCCATTCTTCCAAAAATGCTTCCAAGTTCGGCAATTTCGGTTGTTGGTAGGACGCAATGTACAACACGGTTTTGCCGAATTGTGCATCGTTGTCTAAGAACACATCCAGCTTTTTCAGCTCTTCGGTGGTGTAATCGGTGGTTGGCGAGTAGATGGCAACCACGTCAATTTCAGGATCGATGTCTTGGGTGGTGATGTTGAGGGTTTGCATTTCATAGTTGTTGTCCCCAAGCATACTGTCAAGTCCCGCTACCGCCACTTCAGAGTGTCCGGTCAATACGGCAACCTGCAAAACTTCTTCATCGGTAACGTATTGAATGGCAGAGGTCATGACCTGCTCTGCACTGGATTGGTAGACAGTTTCCTGTGTTTCTTGGTTTTGCAAGGTCAACAAGGTGTCGTTCAAAGATGCCACTTTGACACGTTTGTCCGACTCAACAATGATGCTGTAGGTGGTTACCCCATAATCACTGTACTGCGAGGCAATACCCGGTTCTTCCAACAAGTCCACCCATTGGATGGAAATATTGGCGTTGTATTTGCCGTAGCTGTTGATGATTTCGGTGATTTGTTTGCCATACTGGTTGACCGAAAAATCGTCTTCCGGATAGCAGATGGTAATGTTGACCGGCTCATCAATGGTTTCTACATAATCAATCGACTCTTGGGTCAATTGGTAAATTTGATCCTCTGTCAAGTCAACCGTTGCCGGAAAACGCTCCAACAGCAAGCCGACGATGATGTTGACGATGACCACTGCCGCAATAAATACGACGGTGACAACCGTTGCCATCGCTCCATGTTTGAAGCGACGATTGTTCAAGCTATTCAATAGTTTCATGTCGCTCCTCCTTAACCCCAACGTCTCTTCTCAAGTACACGCACCGTCAAGAAATTGAAGACGACGATGACACTTGCAAAGAAAACAACGTGACCTATATCAATGATACCGGATGTAAAATCGGTGTAGCGTGTCATAAACGACAGGCTTGTCAGTGCCGTTGCAACAAAGGAAAGCGACGCCGGTACGAGCCCTGCAATGCTGTCGATCATCATGATGAAGAACATTGCCGCAAAGCCACCGATTGCCGCTACCATTTGGCTCTCTGTCATCGCCGAGATCAACAACCCGATGGAAATGAGCGCCCCACCGAGGAGCAACAGGCCGATGAAGTTGCCGAAAAAGAGCGACCATTCCGGTGTGGACATGGCACTCAAGACCAAGAAGTACACAAAGGTACTCATGACACCGACAAAGAATAACCCCAATGCTGCCAAGAATTTACCCCAGACAATGCCACCGAGCGAAACGGGGGCTGTCAGCAAGGCTTGGTCGGTTTTCAAACGTTTGTCCTCACTCATCAGTCTCATGGTAACAATGGGCATGGTGAAAAGGATGATGGTAAACATCGAATTGAAGATGGAGGACATGTCGTTGGTCATGTAATAACCGATTTGCTGTTGCAAAAATTGTCCGCCGAAAAAGAAAAAGATAGCAAGGTAGATGTACCCGAGTGGCGATTTGAAGTAAGCCGCCAATTCTCTTCTAAAAATTGCAGTCATTATTCATCGTCCTCCTGTTCTGTGGTCTGGTCTTTCTCTTCGTCGGTGACAAAGGAAACAGTTTCTTCATCGTCTTCCGCATCAGACACTTCGTCCGAGAAGGAGGAGGCCGTTTCTTTCTCTTCTTCGTCCAACGTACCGTCGTAGTTGCCGGTGGTCAACTGCAAGAAGATGTCTTCCAATGTCATTTCGCTGCTCTTCAGCCCCATCAATGGCCAGCTTCTTGCCGCCAAACGGTTGAAGAGTTCTCGTCTGACATCTTTGCCTTCGACAGGTTCAATGACATATTCGTAGACACCATCTTCTTTTTGTCCCAGCGATTGTACACGGGACAGTTCTGCCATACCGGAAAGCATCTGTTCTACATCCTTTTCAGGACCTTCGACACGGATGGTGTAACGCAGATCGTCGCTCAATTTGCGAGACAGGTTCGCTTCGGTGTCGTCTGCGACCAGTTCACCACCGTTGATGACGATGACGCGGTCACATACCGCCTGAATTTCAGACAGGATATGAGAGGAGAGGACAACGGTGTGGCTCTCACTCAAGTTTTTGATCAATTCACGAATCTCAATGATCTGTTTTGGGTCGAGACCAACGGTCGGTTCATCGAGAATCAACACAGGTGGATTGCCGAGTAGCGCTTGCGCAATCCCGACACGCTGTTTGTACCCTTTGGAAAGGTTTTTGATCATACGGGTGCGTACATGCGCAATTTTGACCAATTCACAGATGGCAGTGATGTGATCACGCTTGGACGAGCGGAGCTTGACCTTTTTCAAATCGTACATAAAATCCAAGTACTCGTCAACGGTCATGTCCATGTAAAGTGGTGGTTGCTCCGGCAGGTAGCCGATTTTTTTCTTTGCCTCGATCGGGTGTTCCAAAATGTCGTACCCGTCGATGATCGCTTGTCCTTCAGTTGCCGAAAGGTAGCCTGTCAAGATGTTCATCGTCGTTGACTTACCAGCACCATTCGGACCCAAAAAACCCAAAATCTCCCCTTCGTTGATGGTGAATGACACGTCGTTTACTGCCAACTTGTCACCATAACGTTTTGTGAGGTTTTTGATTTCAATCATTGGTATCCCTCCATACATTTTAATTCTATGCCTTTTGGCGTTTCCCCCAAAAGGACAGATACAAGTACTACTATATCACATTTCCACTGTCTTTTCCAGAAAAATATTAAGCATTTTGTGAAATAACTGTGATAACACAAAAAAACCTCGTCTCCTTTTGCGATTTCGACGAAGTTTTCTTGTATTTTTTAGCGGTATTTACCGATTGTCTCTTCTTTTCCAACAATAAAAAATCTCCCTGTGACTGATACAGGGAGATCATACTTTTTACTTAAACGGTTTCTACTACCGGCAACACTTCCAGTGGTTCCGGCTTTGCGAATAAAAAGCCTTGTGAAAATGGCACATGATTTTCTTCGAGCAGTGCCTGAATTGCTTCATCCTTAACAAATTCCGCCACAATACTTGCATTGATGAGTTCTGCCATATAGCAGATGGATTGCAAGATGATGAGGTTTTCATCTTTTTCTGCGATATAGCGTACAATGCTGCCATCTACTTTAATGAAGTCTGGACGCAACGATATGATTGCCGCATAGGTCGCATACCCTGCTCCAAAGTCATCGACGGAAATTTTACAGCCAAACGCTCTGGCTTCATGAATAAATTCGTACAGCGTTTCATCCTCTTGGTAATTTTCCGTTTCGACAAACTCAATGGTGATGCGTTTGGCATCAGGGAATTTTTTGAGCTTTTCCAAAAACCACAGGCGGAAAGAAGCCGTTTGTACATCAAAAAGAGAGATATTGATGGACAGCGACTCGGGTCGATCTCTAAAGTCATCCATCGCCTTGTTGAGTAACATCTGGCTGATTTTGTTGTAGAATTTATATTTTTTGGCAATGTCCAAAAAATGAAATGGGCTATACACTTGACCATCTTCATCAATGATCCGCATGAGTGCTTCGTATTTATCAATACGCTTCGTGATGTTGTTGCGAATCCCTTGATAGTACGGCACCACACCATCGCTGTTGATGGCACGATTGATCAGATCCAACACCTTTGCATCGTCACCGTACGGGGTGCGGTCAACAATCTCGTCTTCCGCAACAATAAAATTCTCCTGCGTATCGCGGTGTTCGAGCATGGTGTGGAATGCCCTTGCAATCATGTCGTCCGGTTGCAGTACCACAACAAAACGAGAAACGCCGGTGATATTCGACCCTTGTGAGATCGAATACTCGTATTCGTCGTAAAACTTTTTGATGATATGTGAAAATTGTTCTGCCGACAGCGCATCGTTTGCCGCCAACAAAAAGTTTTTATAATTGAAAACATAGAGATGAATCAACTGATCCAGCCCGTGTTCTTTTAGGCTGTAAGCTACCATATCGAGTACTTCTTTACACCCTTTATAAAATACATCCTCGCCCGATGTGGCGATGGCCAAATCTGCATTGACCACTTCGGTCATACAGAGCTTATTCAGGCCCAATGTTTCGCGGTCAATACGAAACTGTCTTGCATTTGGTAATTGAAAATGAGGATCTATACGGCGACATTCTGCATCCATGAAAAAACCTTAACCCTTCGCTGTTTCTTGTGCGTTGTTCCCACTCTTTTTTATGTCTTACCAATGAGCACGGTGGCAAACTGGATTAACCTAATTATAGCATACCGCTTTTATGAAAACAACCCCTTTTGTGACAAAATGCACCAATTTCACTTTCCTTTTCATAGGCATATTTCCCTATACGATATGATATAACAAGCTTTAAAACCAAGCTCCTTCTTTGTCTAATCCGCCAATCGACGCAACCTCTCCCTTCACTCTTTGAAATTACATCTTGACATTCCTTTATAAACCTCCTATAATAGATAGCAAATAACCATAATTATGGCGTTGAAAAAGTCAGTACCTTTTTGGCATATTTTATGAAAGCGAACGAAGGACAGTGAGAGCTTCGTGATAAAATCAAGAGGGGAATATCACTTTGGAGCTCCAAGCTGAACTCACAGTAAGCGTTGGCGGTCGTTTCCCGTTATCGAAACAACATATGTTGGTATGTAAAAAGGTGGTTTGCAAAGGTATTTTACCCTTGTCCGATTTTATACGGGCAGGGGTTTTTATATGTTTTAACAACCATTTACAGCGAACAGTAAAAAAGGAGAGTTTCGTATGTACAAAAAAGTGTCAACCGATCTGCGCTTTGTCGATCGAGAAAAGGAAGTCTTGGCGTTTTGGCAGGAACAAGGCATCTTTGAAAAAAGCATGGAGCAAACAAAGGAAGGTCCTACCTATACCTTTTATGACGGTCCGCCGACCGCAAATGGCAAACCGCATATTGGGCATGTATTGACCCGTGTCATCAAAGATATGATCCCCCGTTACCACACCATGAAAGGTTCCTTTGTACCGAGAAAAGCCGGATGGGACACCCATGGTCTGCCGGTAGAGCTGGAAGTAGAAAAACTCGTCGGTATCAGTGGGAAAGATGAAATCGAGGATTACGGCCTAGAACCGTTCATCGACAAATGTAAAGAAAGCGTTTGGACCTACAAAAAAATGTGGGAGGACTTTTCCGGCACCGTCGGTTTCTGGGCGGATATGGAAAACCCTTACGTCACCTACCACAACAACTTCATCGAAAGTGAATGGTGGGCACTCAAAGAAATCTGGAACAAAGGGCTCTTATACAAAGGCTTTAAAATTGTACCGTACTGCCCTCGCTGCGGCACTCCACTGTCCAGCCACGAAGTGGCACAAGGCTACAAAGATGTCAAAGAGCGCAGTGCCGTTGCAAAATTCAAACTAAAAGACGAAGAGGGGTATTTCCTCGCTTGGACGACCACCCCTTGGACCTTGCCGAGCAACTTGGCACTCTGTGTCAATCCCGATGTCGTCTATGTCAAAGTCGCAGTGGAAGAGGAACAATACATCCTTGCAAAAGAACTGTGCGACACCGTTTTGGGGGAAGGAAAATACGAAATCCTCGAAGAGTATCCGGGTACCGCATTGGAAAGAAAGCGCTATCTGCCACTCTTTGACTTTGTCACCCCTGACAAAGACTGTTACTATGTCACCTGTGACCGCTACGTCACCACCGGCGACGGTACCGGCATTGTACACATCGCACCGGCATTCGGGGAAGACGATGCCGCTGTCGGTAGAGCGTACGACCTGCCGTTTGTACAACTGGTCAACGGCAAGGGTGAAATGACCGAAGAAACCCCTTGGGCAGGTGTCTTTTGTAAAGATGCCGACGAAAAGGTACTCTTCGACCTGCGCAGTCGTGGACTCTTGTTCTCCGCACCGAAATTTGAGCATAGCTATCCACACTGCTGGCGCTGTGACACCCCACTGATCTATTACGCCAGAGACTCTTGGTTCATTAAAATGACCGATGTCAAGGAGCAGCTCATCAAAAACAACAACACCATCAACTGGATCCCACAAAGCATCGGTACCGGTCGCTTTGGAGATTGGCTTGAAAATGTACAGGACTGGGGCATTTCCAGAAACCGTTACTGGGGTACACCACTGAACATCTGGGAATGTGAATGTGGACACCGTCATGCCATCGGCAGCATCGCAGAACTCAAAGAACTGTCTGACAACTGTCCTGACGACATCGAATTGCACCGCCCCTTCGTGGATGACGTGACCATCACCTGTCCGTCCTGTCAAAAACAGGCACGCCGTGTACCAGAAGTCATCGACTGCTGGTTTGATTCCGGTGCCATGCCATTTGCCCAACACCACTATCCTTTTGAAAACAAAGAGCTGTTTGAAAGCCAATTCCCTGCACAGTTCATCAGTGAAGCGGTCGACCAAACCCGTGGTTGGTTCTATTCTCTGCTTGCGATCTCCACCCTGCTCTTTGACAAAGCACCGTTTGAAAATGTCATTGTCTTAGGGCATGTACAGGACGCAAACGGACAAAAAATGTCCAAATCCAAAGGCAATGCTGTTGACCCGTTTGATGCGCTCGACGCTTTTGGTGCCGATGCCATCCGCTGGTACTTCTACTGCAACAGTGCGCCGTGGTTGCCAAACCGTTTCCACGACAAAACCGTCATCGAGTACCAACGCAAATTCATGGGCACCCTTTGGAATGTCTATGCCTTCTTTGTGCTCTATGCCGACATCAATGAATTTGACCCTACCAAATACACCCTCAAACAGGAAAACCTGTCGGTCATGGATCGCTGGGTACTTTCCAAACTCAACTCGACTGTCAAAGCCGTTGACGAGCATCTGGCAGGATACCGCATTCCGGAAGCGGCACGTTGCCTACAAGACTTTGTAGAGGAACTGTCCAACTGGTATGTCCGCCGCAGTAGAGAGCGTTTCTGGGCAAAAGGCATGGAGCAGGACAAAGAAAATGCCTACATGACCCTGTACACCGTGCTTGTCACCGTTTCCAAAATCGCCGCACCGATGATCCCGTTCATGACCGAACAGATCTACCAAAATCTGGTGCGCACCACCCAACCGGAAGCACCGGTCAGTGTGCACCTCTGTGCTTTCCCCGATGCCGACACCGCTATGATCGACGTGGAGCTGGAACAGGATATGCAGCAGGTACTGGAATGTGCAACCCTTGCACGCAGTGCCAGAAACACCAGCGGCATCAAAAACCGCCAACCGCTCGCCAAACTGTATGTCAAAGCCCCACGCCCGATGACCGATTACTACAAGCAAATCCTTGCGGAAGAATTGAATGTCAAAGCGGTAGAGGAAATCACCGATGCAAGCGGTTACCTCTCCTACGACATCAAACCGCAACTCAAAACACTGGGGCCAAAATACGGCAAACAACTCGGTGAAATCCGTGGCTTGTTACAGGGGTTGGACGGTTCTGCCGCCAAAGCGGAATTGGATAAAAACGGCTTTATCACCCTGTCGCTTGCAAGCGGGGACATCCAATTGGCACCGGAAGATCTGCTCATCGAAACCAAACAAACCGAAGGGTTTGAGTCGGTTGCCGACAACAATATCATCGTCGCACTCGACACCCACCTGACCGAAGCACTCATCGAAGAGGGCTTTGTCCGTGAAATCATCTCGAAATTGCAAACCATGAGAAAGGATGCAGGATTTGAAGTGATGGATCGCATCCGTATTTATGCCGCCGACAACCAAGCGGTTGCCGCTGTCATGAAAGCCAACAGCGAAACCATCGAGCAAAATGTCCTTGCCGATGCCATGCTGTTGGATCAAAAACCAACCGATGAAACCAAAGGTCAACTTTGGGACATCAACGGCGAAAAAACCTACCTTGCAGTAGAAAAAGTGTAAGAATAGCAACATAAAAGTGGCGATGTGCATCAGCACATCGCCACTTTGTCGTCCAAATCACAACCTCTATCAGAGTTTTACTCAATTTTTTCCAAAAAATTGCGGTTCTTAGGCAGAGCCTAAGACGTTTTCCGCAGAAAACGGAATACTTTTGCCACAAAAGAGCTTTTTTGCAAAGCTTTTTGCGATAGAAAAAGCGTTTTCTGTTTTACTCCTCTGCCACCTTTAAAAAGTGGACAAAACTGTTCTAATCCATCAACTCCTGCTTGACCTGTTTGAAGCAGGCAACCGCAAAGTCAAGATCCTCTTTGGTATGTGCGGCGGAAATTTGTACACGAATGCGTGCTTTGTCCATCGGCACGACAGGATAAGAAAACCCAATGACGTACACACCCAGTTCCAACATTCGTGCAGCAAACCGGGTCGCCAACTTCGCATCATACAACATGACAGCGATGATCGGGTGTTCCCCCTCAATGAGGGTCAAGCCGGTCTCTGCCATCTGTCTGCGAAAATAAGCAGCATTGTCATGCACACGGTCACGCAGTTCAGTGGAGGCAGAAAGCAGATCAAAAGTTGCAATTGCCGCCCCTGTAATGGATGGCGCAAGGGTATTGGAAAAAAGGTAAGGACGACTTTTTTGGCGGAGCAGGTCAATCACTTCCTGTCTGCCACTGGTGTACCCACCGCTCGCCCCACCAAGTGCTTTGCCCAAAGTTCCGGTAATGATGTCAACACGTCCCAGCACCTCACACGCTTCCGGTGTACCACGACCAGTTTTGCCCATAAATCCAACCGCATGGCTGTCGTCCACCATGACCAGTGCGCCGTATTCGTCGGCAAGGTCACAGATCGCCTGCAGGTTTGCAATGGTGCCGTCCATAGAGAATACCCCGTCGGTAGCAATGAGGATCGTTTCCGCCCCGGACTCTTTTGCCTCAGTCAAACAACGAGCAAGATCAGTCATGTCATTGTTTTTGTAACGAAAGCGCATCGCTTTACTCAAACGTACCCCGTCGATGATACTCGCATGATTCAAACTGTCACTGATGATGGCATCTTTTTCACCCAGCAACGTTTCAAACAATCCCCCATTGGCATCAAAGCACGAGGAATACAGGATGGTATCATCGGTACCCAAAAATCTACTAATCTTTTTTTCCAAATCTTTATGAATTTGTTGGGTTCCACAGATGAACCGCACCGAGGAAAGTCCGTATCCATATTGATCCATCGTCTCTTTGGCCGCTTTGATCAGTGTCGGGTGATTGGAAAGTCCCAGATAGTTGTTGGCACAGAGGTTGAGTACCGCTGTTGTTTTGTCGGTGTCAATACGACTTTGTTGCGCTGTTTGAATGACACGTTCTTCTTTGTAAGTCCCTGCTTGTTTCATCTCTGCAACTGCTGTCGCAAAGCGCTGTAATGCTTTTGTTTTCATCGCTCTTCCTCCCCGTTATACCGTTGTCCAGTCGAGTACGACCTTACCACACTGTCCTGCATTCATGACTGCAAAGCCCTCTTCATATGCACGAAAATCAAATTGATGGGTCAAAATTTTGTCGATTTTCAAGCCACTTTGTAGCATGGCCATCATTTTATACCAAGTTTCAAAAATTTCTCGTCCGTAAATCCCCTTAACTTCTAAGCAATTCCAGACAATTTTATTCCACGGCACCACCGCTTCACTGCTTTGAATGCCGAGAACGGCAATTTTACCGCCGTTGTACATCCGATCAATCATCATATTGAACGCCGAATTGTTACCTGACATTTCAAGCCCGATGTCAAACCCTTCCTTCATACCGATTTCCTTCATCACATCATCGATATTTTCCTTTGCAACGTTCACGGTGTGTAGGCGTTCATCGCAGAGCTCCTTTGCCAGGTTCAAACGATAATCGTTGATGTCGGTGATGGTCACAGAGCGCGCCCCGACGTGACAACAAATCGCCGCCGCCATAATCCCAATGGGGCCTGCTCCTGTGATGAGTACATCCTCCCCGATCATATCGTAAGACAAAGCGGTGTGCACAGCATTGCCAAGTGGATCGAAAGAGGAGCACAGGCGCTCATCAATCCCCTTTTCGCATTTGATGACATTTTCATGCGGGATGACCAAATATTCTGCAAAAGCACCATCGCGATTGACCCCAACACCAACGGTATTTTTACACAGGTGTCGTTTACCGGCCTTGCAGTTGCGGCAATGCCCACAGACAAGGTGTCCTTCCCCCGAGACGATATCTCCGATTGCAAAGCCACTGACATTGTCATCCAGTTCGACAATCTCGCCGACGAACTCATGTCCGATGACCATCGGTGTTTGAATCGTCGCTGCTGACCACGCATCCCAATTATAAATGTGCAAATCGGTACCGCAAATAGATGTATAGTGAATTTTAATTTTCACTTCCCCGACACCAACGGTCGGGATGGCAACACGTTTGAGTGTCAAGCCTTTCGCCGCTGTTTCTTTGACCAACGCATACATCGTGTGATTCATAGACAAACCCTCTTTTCTGTCTTTGTAATACGGAAATTTGTATTTATATAAAGACAATGTTTTTATAATGTTTTCATATCAAAAACATTATAGCAATTCCCGTTTGGGTTGTCAAGTACATTTTGTCAGAAAAGCGACGGATATGCGCAAAAAAAGCAGCATCCCAGACAAAGAGGGACACTGCTTCAAAATCATATTGCTATACACGTTCCTTGCGAATGATCGGGAGCAGTAGTGCACTGCCGATCACGGCAACGGTACCAAGGATCGCAAATTTCGCCATCAAGTCCGGCACCATCCCCAACACGAGTGGGAATAGCAGTGCGGAAAGGGCAAAGCCGAGCATGACAAGGCCGTAATTTGACCCAACATAGCGCAGACCAAAGTGTTTGCCGGTGACCAGCGGATACACGCCCGAGATGCCACCGTAACAAAACGCACAGAGCACGACGAGGACAAACAACAACCAGCTTTGTGCAAAAATCAAGCCAAATGCCGAAAGGGCGGTGATGCCAAGGGTGAGCAACGCCGATACCCCACGACCCACCTTGTCGGAAATGAGTGGGAAGAACAAACGCCCCAACGCGTTGAAAATCCCTGTTGCCATGACCATTGCCGTGGCCACTTCGGTGGACATCCCACGCTCCTGTGCCAAGGTAAAGAAGGAGGGGTTGAGGATGAAGAACACCGAAATCCCAAACATGAGGGACAGGGTGATGAAGTAGAATTCTTTTTTCTTGATGATTTCAGAGGGTTTCAAGTCGTGCTCTCCTGCCGCCACGCCGGCCGCTGTCGGTTGCGGTGCCATTGTGATGAAGGAAAAGCAAGCAAGTGTGGCCACCAAAAAGACTGCCGCTAGGATCAAAAAGGTCGGTTGCAGTCCCACCAAGGTCATCAGTTCTCCTGCCAGTGGGGTGAATACCACGGTGGAAAAACCGAAGGTGCAGACGGCAATCCCAGTCGCCAGTCCACGTTTATCAGGGAAATTTTTCTGTGCGGTGCTGATGATGGCGTTGTACCCCATTCCGACCCCAAAGCCACCGATGATGCCGTAAGTCAGGTACAACAGCATCCCTAAAGTAGTCGGCAAAATACCGCTGAGTGCCATACCGGCACTGAGTAACATCCCACCGATGAGTACCGTTTTTTGTGTGCCGATACGCACCTGTAGTTTCCCACCAAATAAAATGCCCAAGACAAAAAAGGAGAGCATAAACGAAGAGGTCAGTTTTGCCCCCTCCACGCTCCATTGAAAGTGCTCTGCCACCGGTGCGACAAAGACGCTCCAGATGTAGATGATGCCCAAAAACAACTGCATGACAGCACCTGCCACCAGTCCGACATAACGATTGTGTTGTTTTCCCATTGTTTGATCCCCTTTACCATTTTTCATCTATTATACCAAATTTTCTCTTTCTTTACAAGCTGTATTTGGTTTCATTCATCCTATCGCCTCACCTCTGCTCAAATCAAAAGTCTTGTTCACTTTTTCAAAAGTAGCCGGTTTGGGTGGCACCCAAGGTCTTGTTGCCGTCAGGCAACTGATCAGCGTCAGCGATCAACGGATGTTTGCTTTTTCACATCCGTTTTCTGCCGACCACAAAAAAGGATCCCACGGACATTGCCGCAGGATCCCTTGATCGCATAATTTACTTTTTACTGTTTTTGTTGTTTTCTGTAGACCACTGCCACAATCGCACCTGCCACGGTCACTACCAGTAGCAACAACAATGGCGTGCCGCTATGGTCACCGGTGTCAGGACCGATGGTGCCGGAGGTCGTTGGTTGGCTGCTGCCAGAAACGGTCGGTTGACTGCTACCGGAAACGGTCGGTGGTGTCACACCCAACTGTACGTTCGTACCAACTACCGTCGCCGTAAACTGTGCAGCAGAATCACCTCTTAACTGCAGGTACTGTACGTCGGCCGCTACAGCATCGGTTGCAATGATTTGGTTT
>CAYJIM010000013.1:0-39809 GCA_964370215.1 uncultured Oscillospiraceae bacterium | reverse complement strand
TTTTCATCCAGAATTTTTCGCCTAAGATTACCGGATTCTTTAATGATACCGTTTTCATACCCACAAGCTTTAATTATACATTGTACATTACTCACATCCTATGCTATACTAAAAAGCATGAAAATAGAAACCAAACAATTTACCCTTTCAACGCCAACTGAAGGCTTTATCGACATTACAAGACACATTGAAGATTTTATTATAGAGCTCGGTGCTGTATCCGGTACAGCCTTAGTTTTTTGTCCACACACAACAGGGGCAATAACCATAAATGAAAATGCAGACCCAGATGTACAGCACGACATGCTCTTAGGCTTGAACACAGTGTATCCTCAAGATTCGCGCTTTCGCCACATGGAAGGAAACTCGCCTGCACACTTAAAAAGCTCAACATTTGGAGCAAGTGAGCACCTTATTATTCATAATGGAAGCTTAGTGTTAGGAACATGGCAAAGCGTGTACTTTTGCGAATTTGATGGTCCAAGAAAAAGAACATTTTTTGTACAAATTACATATTAAAAAAACACCCCCAATACGACGTATTGGGGGCTAAAAAGGAGGAGTGTAATTTGCTACTTATGTAGCTAAACAAAAAATGCTATTTGTTATGTACTAATATTACTAAAAAAGTCTTAATATAATCTTAAAAAACCAAACAAGTGTATGATTTTTTTTGTAACTTTCTCACTGTCTTTTTTATTGTATTGTGGTACTATTAACATATGGATAAAATAATTCCATCCAAACTATTTTAGTTGGAAAATACTTTTTTTAGGAGCTAGAAATGGCAGCAATTGTATTGACAAAAGATAATTTTTCACAAGAAGTTCTTAACTCAGACAAACCTTTCTTGGTAGATTTTTGGGCACCTTGGTGTGGCCCTTGTAAAATTGTTTCACCTATTATTGATCAAATAGCTGATGAAGTTACTGATTCAAAAATTGGAAAAGTAAACGTTGATGAGCAAGGTGAGTTAGCAGCAGAGTATGGAGTTATGAGCATTCCAACATTAGCTGTTTTTATTGACGGAAAAATTGCAAAACAAGCCGTTGGAGCAAAAGATAAAGAAGCAATCTTAAAATTACTTCAATAGTTTTGTTCTAAAAACAAAAAGCTTAACTACAACATGCGTATCTGTAGTTAAGCTTTTTTTATGCACTTTTCATATTATGCTAAGCGCGATATATGCTTTGTTAATTTTGCTTCATCCAAAATAGTGATTCCACCCCTACTCAAACTAACAGCACCTTCTTCTTGAAAGTATTTAAGTAATCTCGTTACTACTTCTCTTGCACTTCCTAGGTGTTGAGCTATCTTTTCATGAGTGATACTAATAATATTAGTATTTACCAAAATCTTTTCTGAAAGTAAAAAATCAGCCAACCTATCATCCATGCTCTTAAAAATAATTTGCTCCATTAACCACATAACATCAGAAAAGCGTGAGGCCATAAGGTCATTTGTATAATTTGCAAGCACAGCCGACTCATCCATAACTTTTCTATAAACGGATGCTGGAATAAGCCAAAAGGAAGTGTTTTGGTCTGCCTCAACAAATGTTTCAAACTGAATACTATCCATCATACATGATGCAGAAAACAAACACATATCTCTTTGAAAAATTCTGTACAAAGAGACTTCTTTTCCTTCTTCAGACATCATGTAAACCCGAAGCCGCCCTTCATTCACCAGAATAATACCAATGCAATCGGCATCTCCATTATGCAACAGCGTTCCTTTTGGGGCGCTCATAAAATTGGCTGCATCACGGAGCATGGTTTGGTGCCTTGGGTCTAGTTTTTTCCAAACAGGAAAATAATCTTCCATTACAACTTTCATACTTAAAGTATACACGTAAATATTATTTAAATCAATATTGCATACCTAGTTTTTATTGCTAACCTTGTTTTTGACTTGCCTAAGTTTTAAAATAGGTGTAAAATTATAAAAACCAATATGCTTGGAGATATATGAAAAGCAACATAAAAAAAACACATCTAAAGTTACTCGATTACATAATACTTATTATTGCACTAATTGCTGTATTTTTTTTACTTCGCTACACATTTACTGACAGAGTTTTTGGCTCATCACTCATAGCAACATCCCTTGAGGGTGAGTGGTTATATGATTTACATACAGATCAGAGCTTTGGCATCAACGGGCCTCTAGGTATGTCAATAATAACATTGCAAAATGGGACCGCATTTTTTCATAGTTCTCCGTGTGACAACCAAATATGTGTAATGGCCCACCCAATTAGTCTTAACAATGGCTTCATTGCATGCTTACCGAACCAAGTTTTTATAAGAATCAAATCCCAAGATTCCACCCAACAAACAAATACCGCTGAGGGATTAGATTCAATTGGATACTAAGAATTGACATAACATCTCTTTATTTTTTTATGAAAATAGTGTATAATGGCATCGGAGTTAACGTGTATACAAGAACTATCAAAAGTCCCCCTAAGAAAATAATTGAAAACGGGAGGGCTCTATTTGGCGATTATAATTATCCTCCTCAAAAGCTTTCTATACAGAGACTAAAACAGCCTTTTAGCTTAATGCCCTTGCCTAATTTCATAACAAAAACACGAATACGCTCTAATATATGTTTTACTTTTACAATAGATGATTATATAGGCACAATAGAAATAATGGATGCTAATCTCTTTGCTTTTGGTGAAGTAAATGTATGGAAAAAGAACTCACGTCAATGCTTATCATACCGAACAATTATTTTAAGAAGACGCACAATTCCTCAAACAGCTTTAAAGGGAGATTGCAAATCCCATAGGAAAAATAGATACATCAGAATCCTCTGGGACTATGAAAAAAATAATATACTAATCGTTTGTAGACTAAAGCATGATAAAACAAGGCCAGATGTTCACTTTGCCTTTTCAGCTAATCTTAACAATAATACACATATTGCCGTTATTCCAGCCCCAACATTACGCCGGTGTGCTGCAATTCATCATATCGCGCTGTCAATAGAGGGTAATATCTCCCAAGAATCCTCCGTTTTAACTGCATCGCCTTTTGTTTCCAATGGTTTGGGCTTTTTTACGTTACGCCGCTCTTTTTATAAATTACGCTCATTTGTTTACACGGTTACAGCTCAAGGTATGCTCAATGAGAAAAAAGTCCAATTTAATATTTATATTTCTAACCAAGATCCAGTTGATTCAAATTTATACAACGAAAATATACTTTTTATTGATGGCACACCAACCCCATTACCCCCTGTTACTATCACTCATCCCAGAGGAATACAAAACCAATGGATTATTCAAGATACCGAAAGTATGATTGATTTATCATTTTTACCAACACTTACAACAGTAAGAAGAAATAGTATATTAATACTGCGAACACAATACCATACCCTGTTTGGCATATGTGAAGGTAGTATAAAAAATAAAGATGGAGAAGATTTCTTATTAAAAGATTTTTCTGCTGTCGCAAAAAAACAATATTTACGGCTATAATTATGGATAAAAAAAAGCAAGCTCGGTATGAACCGGGAGAGTTAGACAAAGTTAGAAAAAATCTCGGAGAACTTGACCCTCTAGAATCACAAAGAATGGCTAGTATTCTCGGTGGGGAGGTTGGTGTAGAAAAATCAGCGCCAATTAGTGAGGCCTCTATGAAAAAACTCACAAGCAATAAACGCCAATATATTTCTACTAAAAATAATTCTGTTAACGATAACATAAAATATGATGAAGAAAAAACAAACTCAGAGCACCTCTTAGATGCACAACGAAAAACAATCCCCCTATTAACAAAGGAAGAAAAAAGACTCTTTTATAGATTATTAACATCCAGTGAATATAGAATATCTCAAAAATCAACCTTATTACGATTCATCCTTTCTCTAGGAAATGTGAGCCCTGATAACTTATCAACTTATTTTGTTGAAAAAATACTACCTGAGCATATTCGCCGAATAGAAATTTTTATTGACGCTATTCAAAAGCTTGTGGATGCAACTTCTGGCGATTATAAAGCAAAAATTACGACCGATGATGATCCGTATTTTCGAACACTTCGTTACATTTATGAATGGAAAACAACGGGCTTACACCAATATCTGGCAAACTTAAAAAACACCGAGAATGCTACTATAGAAGATGCAATTCCCTTTACACGTGAGTTATACAGCACCCTTTTTAGATTTTATTGGCTTGGTGAAAATAAAATGACTGAAACCATAAAAAAACTGTATGTCGCTGCTACAAACCCAAACTCAACACGAAAAGAACAAAATTTAGCCCATGCACGGCAAGCTGCAGCTCAGTGGGTGTACATTTATGGAAGGATTATGAAAGGGCTGTATCCCCTACTAATGAGAACTACATTAAATCATTGTGAGCTTTTTGCTGATTTCTATACTAACCACTTATCGAAAATTTTGCCATTTTTGGAAATTACAAAATACGACCTAGTGCTACCACGCAAAAACAAAGATAAGGCTCCTCAAGATGAGGTAAATAAAGATAGTAGTAAACCAGCAGAAAAACCTGCCATAACAGAAACCTCTGAGGATGATGTTATTGTACCTTCAAGAATAATGCAGTCATTGAAGGTGTTAAACAACCTTTTTCCAAATGCAGGCTGGTTAGATTTAGAAAAAAAACCAGATTTGTTCCCCTATTTTCATCCCATATATCAGTTTAAGGACGGGTTTAATATCCTATCACCTTCAAACCCTCTACAAACAACTATCGTATTATTAAGAATCATTGAAGATTTTTTCCAGGGTTGTAGAAATATTGCATTTAATATTGACCCAGACAACCCTAATCATAGCGATTATGTGTTAGTTGACGATAGTCTACAAAAAATTATATCACAATGGTCCCAGTACAGAGAGGTATTGTTTAATAAAATTTTATCTCCAGAACTACGCGATTATGTAAATAGAATCTATGCGAAAAATGATTTTAAGAGCTCAAAGTACGGAAAGAAACAACTTTCAAATTGGCTTTGGCAAATGAAGTATTATTTTCATCCACACTTAACATTTGAAATTGTTTTTTTAGAACGCCCAGCACAAGATACGACATACAAACCGCTTGCATTTAGGGTAAATCAATTATCAATGCTTTTTAATCAACTTATTTCAAATGCAAGTGCAAACGACAATGAAAAAATGGCTAATTTTACTTCTCCGTACCGCTTTGATATGGAGAATCCAATTTCATATCGATTAAATGTACTCCTAGGTGGCCAAAACTCAGAGTTAAAAACAAATGTAAATCTGTTAAAGTATACAACTCATGCGGTTATGGTGCTAGATTGGTGGCTTAATGACAAGGAAAGTCTTGCTTATAAAGAAACTATTAAAATACCATATAGAACTGAAAATGAAGATGGAGAGCCATCTTTTTCAGCTCCGATGAAAACAAACCAAAAAGAGTTATTTTTGCATTACGCAAAAAAGAAGCTTGCTGTACAAGAAGAAGATGCAAACCAAAAAACGGAAAATAAATCAACATCATAACCAAAAAGTAATTACCATGTATAAAAGATTTCTTAAAAAAGCCTTATACCATTTAAGGCTTTTTTAAGATTATACTACTATACTACAACAGTCATTTTAAAAACAAGAGAGGAAACTATGATTGAACTAAAGAATGTGTCTCGTTCATTTGGCAATTTTAAAGCCGTTGATGACATTTCATTTTCAATTCAAACTGGCGAAATTGTTGGTTTTTTAGGGCCTAATGGAGCGGGAAAAACAACCACAATGCGAATGATTACAGGATTCTTAGATGTAGACAGCGGAGAAATACTCATTGATGGGCAAAGCATCACAATAAATGGAAAAGAATCAAAGAAAAAAATTGGGTATATGTCTGAATCGGCACCATTGTATGGAGATATGATTGTACAAGAATACCTTGAGTACGTTGCACATATGCATGGACAAAACTCAGATGAAAAAATACCAGTGCTATGTGATTCTTGTGGGTTACGAGATGTAATGCATAAAAATATTTCTGACCTTTCAAGAGGCTACAGACAAAGAGTAGGCCTTGCACACGCACTTATGAATGACCCAGAAATTTTAATATTAGATGAGCCTACAAGCGGGCTAGACCCCAATCAAATTACGGAAGTTAGAACCCTTATAAAAGAAATAGGGAAAACAAGAACTGTTATTATTTCTACTCACATATTAGGAGAGGTAGAAATGATATGTGATAGAGTTGTAATTATTGCACAGGGAAAAATTGTTGCCGACAGTCCTACTTCAGAGCTTCGAAGCAGGTATGCAAGTTCCACAAGTGTGTGCCTTCAAGTTGCAGGCACTACTACCAAAAACCTTTCAGAAGCTATAAAATCCATAGAGGGAATTTCAGCAATTACACCGATAGATACTCTATCAGAAGAAATGACCATTCCAAACACCATTTCAGATAAGTGCGGGGTAATTGCTTCAATAACTGAAGGAAAAGAAGTTCGCCCAGCTATAACAAAAGTAATTCAAAAGAATGGTTGGGATTTGTACGAATTATCACTTAGACGAAATAGCCTTGAAGATGTATTTAGAACCCTAACCACAGGAGGAGATCAGTAATGTTGAACTTTAAAAACAGTATTAAAAGTCCCACTGTAATAATTATGAAGAGGGAAATCCTTGCGTATTTTACAAGTCCTGTTGCCTATATAGTAATGGCTTTATTTCTAGCTTTTTCGGGTTTTTTATTCTTTTCTATCTTTTTTTTAATGAACAGAGCAGAACTTCGACAGTTTTTTACTAATCTGCCAATTTTATTTGCTTTTTTCATTCCTGCAATTACAATGCGGCTGTTTGCAGAGGAGCAAAAAACAGGAACCATGGAAACACTTATGACTCTTCCAGTTAGCACAACAGAAGTTGTAGCAGGAAAGTTTTTAGCAGCACTAAAATTCTGCATTATTATGCTTGTTCCAACTATTAGTTATGCAATTACTGCTTCTTTTTTTGGAACGCTTGATATAGGAGCAACTTTTTGTGGGTATATCGGAGCCGTTTTTTTAGCAGCTACATTTTGCTCTGTTGGACTATTTGCTTCTAGCATTACAAAAAATCAAATAGTGGCTTTTTTTGTGGCTTTTACTATTTGCATTTTACTTGCAATGATTGATCAATTTTTATTATTTTTGCCAACAGGCAGTGTTAATTTTCTACAGTTTATTTCAGCAGGAAGCCGCTTTACTTCAATTTCGAGAGGTATTATCGATTCCAGAGATATACTGTACTTTATCTCAGTAACAGCAATCTTTTTAACACTTACAGTTAAAACACTGAACGCTCGAAAGGGGGGAATATGAAACTAATAAACTGGATAAAGAGTCCAAAAAGTGACTTTTTATTATTTATAATTCTACTAATTCTTGTTAATCTTGTTTCCACAAAGGCATTCATTAGAATCGATGCTACAAAAGCCCAGAGCTTTTCTTTAGCTGAGTCAAGTGAGCTATTAGTATCTAATCTAGAAGAACCACTATCTATAAAAGTATTCTTTTCAGAAAATCTGCCTTCTCCTTATAATACAACATACCAATATGTTACAGATTTACTAACAGAGTATTCTGGTGCTGCGAATGATAATTTTTCATGGGAATCATATGATATGCAAAACCCTGAGAACGAAGAGATTGCCCGCAATTATCGTTTAAACCAAATACAAATTCAAGAAATAAATAATAATGAAGTCGGGTTTAAGAATGTGTGGATGAGTCTAGTCATAACCTATGCTGATAAAATAGAAATTTTAGATGGAGTTACTGCACATGATGGCTTAGAGTATAGACTTACAACCACAATGACCTCTATGATTAATTCTGTTAGTTCGTTAGCAGGCCTTAGTGGTGATGTAGCACTAACGTTGTATATAACACCTCAGCTTGAGGATTTTGATATTCAAGGCTTTTCTGAAATAGAAACTATTGTACTTAATGCATTTTCAACGCTAAATGCTAAACACAATGGTAGAATTACTTATGAAATTATCAACCCAGATGCAGCAGACATCCCGTCAATAGTCGAAACATATGCAATACAGCAACTCGATTGGGAGGATGAAAATGGAAATTCTGGAACAGGAGTTTTAGGGCTAGTTATTTCTTATGAGAACAACTTTAGAGTTATCCCCCTGGAAATGGCAAGTCAATTGTTCTTTGGAAATATAATAGTAGGCCTCGATACACTTGATATTAACTTATCTGAAAGCTTAGATTCCCTCGTTTCAAAGTCTACAACAATTGGATATATAACAGGCCATGGAGAACTTGATATTTCTGACAGTCAGTCAGGAGCAGGAATTTTAGCGAGCCTTGTTTCAAACCAATATCAATTTGAAGAAGTGAATCTAATTGAAAGTGAAATCCCCGTTGGAATAAGCACTATTATGATTAATGGCCCCAAAACTACCTTTAGTGACGAAGAATTATATAAATTAGATCAATTTGTTCTCAAGGGTGGAAACGTAGCTCTTTTTATCGACCCATTTGCTATACTTCAGGATGAAATGACAGCAATGTATGGACAGCAAATGGCACCCCAATTTGTCCCTATCGATACAGGCTTACAAAAACTACTTAATAAATACGGTATAACCGTGCCACATGAATATATTATGGATGAAAGGAGCTTTACAGAACAGAATCCACAATTTGGAGAGTTAAATTACTATTATATTCCACTTGTACATCAAGATGGACTAAACCAAAATAACCCTATTTCTCAAAACCTATCATTTGTATTTTTTCCACAAACAGCACCAATCGGAGTAAGCATCGCAGAAGAGGACACTGAAAAATCATTTCAAGTCTTAGCAAGAACAAGCCCTCAGGCCTGGACACTTGCAGAAAACATAGATTTAAATCCCATGTATATCTCATCGCCAGCAAACTCAGAAGGGCTATCTCAAATGAATCTTGCAGTTCTGGTAGAAGGCAGATTTTCAAGTGCTTTCAGTCAAAGCCCAGAACTACAAGACGGAACACCAGAAAGATCTGTTCTTTCAAGTACTCATATACCACAAAGTGTACAAAATGCTAAAATATTTGTAGCAGGTACATCTCAAATAACAAGTGCATTGGTAGTTGACCAAGAAGGAACCAGTCCAACAGCAATGTTTGTACAAAATGTTCTTGACTCATTAAATGGAAATGAAGACCTTGCAAAAATGAGAACACGTGGCATATCGTTAAATATTCTAACAATCAAAAATCCTGTCCAGGCAAGGATTGCACAAATGTTTAATCAATATATTTTACCTTTATTGGTAGTAGTAGCAGGATTAATTGTATGGAAAGCAAGAACTGAAAAGAAGAAAATGCTCTTTGAACTTTACAATAACAAAACCGAAAAAAAGGATGTGTAAAAAATGTCAAAAAGAAAAATAATACTACTAAGCCTAATAGCAATTTTTGCGTGTATATATGCAGTACAACTAGTACTTGGTTCAAAAAACACCGTACAAAATGTATTACTTGAACAAAGCATTACAGCCATTAGACTAACAACTCGTGATGGTACAGTTTCGACTTTCCACAACCAGGTAATACCTGCCAGTGATACCACAGAAGAACAGTCACAGTGGGCTTTAAGCGATGGAACACGACTTGAGACATTCCCGATACAAAGAATGAAAGAACAATTATCGAATATTCGCGTTTTAAGCACAGTGTCAACAGATGTACATGCTGACCGCTACGCCTTACAAGATGGCAATGCTGTGATTGTTGAAGGCTTAAATGGACAAGAGGTAATTAGAACTATTAAAGTTGGTAAAGCTTCAACTACCACGAGCCAAACATATGCAATAATTGATAACTCAAACAGCATTGTGCTTGTTTCAGGAAATTTAAATGATATTTTTGATAAACCAGTTGAGGAGCTAATTGCGGTAGAAACAGAAACCGAAATTAACTAGCAAATAAATGCAAAAGTGCATGATTGACTAATCCTCAAAAGGATAGTACATTTAAAGTAAGGAGAACAATATGAATGAAATGAGCCTATCACAGGCAAGTAATGAAACGCGTCAAAAATTTATGGCTGGCGTTTATGGCTGGATGGTGGCAGCACTCGCTATTAGCGGATTAGCGGCTTTTTTTACAGTGCGCACAGGCCTAGTATATCAAATTTATGCAGCATTCAATGGCTTCGGCTATTTAGTTCTTGCTGTTGCTGAATTAATACTAGTAGTATATTTAGTTCGAAATATTAGAGAAATGAAAGTTGCAACCGCATCACTTTTTTTTATTATTTACTCAATCCTTAACGGAGTTACTCTTTGTGCAATATTATTACGATACACCTCTGCATCGATTGCACAAGTATTCTTAACAACTGCATTAATGTTCGGTGCTATGAGTTTGTACGGAATGAAAACAAAATCAGACCTAATGTCCGCAGGCAGATACCTTATGATGGCTCTAATGGGTTTAATCATTGTATCTATTATTAACATATTTTTTCAATCAAACTCAATGCAGTGGATTATTTCAATTGCAACTGTAGTAATTTTCACAGGACTCACCGCCTACGATACTCAAAAATTAATGAGGTTATCAGTACATGCTGATGGTAGCGAGAGTTTTCAAAAAATTGCAATTATAGGAGCTCTTGAGTTATACTTAGACTTTATAAATATATTCATTGCTCTTTTACGATTATTTGGAAATAGACGTTAGTTCATAATTCGTGATGAATTGAATAACCAAGTTTTGCTGTGGCCGATTCGGAGGAGAGTATTGAAATACCCTCCTCCTTGGTGCTCCAAACATTATTTCAAGGACAAAATCCATGTGCTTTTTAGACTTAGCAACAATAAGACAAAGTTGTAGAAACTTTGACCCAGAAAAAATAGTAGCTAAAGAAGATATTCAGTACGCACTTGAAGTTGCGCGCCTTAGCCCTTCTGCTTGCAATAGCCAACCATGGAATTTTACCATAGTGCAAAAAAAAGAACAGAATAACGACCTATTCAATCAAGTTTTACCACACTGTGGCATGGAAATTAACAAGTTTGTTCTTAATGCAACAGGACTTATAATTATCAGTGATGCCTGCTATAATACCACAGCTGCAATTGGAGCTGTCCTAAAAAAACAAAACTTTAAATCAAACGACATAGGCACAGCAAGTACCTACCTTACCCTCGCCCTCCAAGAAAAAGGAATCGATAATTGCATCTTAGGTTGGTTTAATGCAAATGCTCTAAAACGGAAGCTCAATATAAAGGGAAAAATACACCTTCTCATTGCGATAGGTCACGCAAATGAAGGCAATACGCAACGAGAAAAAAAGCGAAAAAATATAGCCGATATAGTAAACTGGAGATAACACAATGATACAAAAATTAACGCAAAAAGATATAGAAAAGTTAAAAGCATACCTTTTAAAAGATGCAGAGCAAAATCTTTTCTTTCGAGCAAACATAGAAAACTATGGTCTTGAAGGAGACACTGTAGAAGCTTATGCGAATATCATTGACTCAGAATGGGATTTTGTGCTCTTGCGATATTTTAGTATCGTTCTTGTTTACAGCCAAGAAGAGGATTATAGCATAAAAGAAGCTGCTACACTCATTAACTCATTTAAAGAGCTTCATACCATTGGAGGAAAACACAGTGTTGTAGCTAAGCTTAAAAACAGCTTCCCTACCTTAACCTTTAGACCTACAACTCTTCTACGATGCACAAATGAAACGCTTGTAAAGCACGAAGTGCAACCAACTGGAGGCACACTCATTCATAAAGAACTTCCTGCAAATGAGGGTGACAAACTAGTAGATTTTTTCTTTACCATTAAAGAATTTGAAAAAAACTATAAAGGACAAGAGGAAGGATATAGGCAGCGCACAAAAGAAAACTTACAAAAAGACTCTACGGCCTACGTGTATACCGACAAGGGAATCATAGTTGCATCAGCAATGGCAGGAGCTCAATGCTCAATTGGATCTATGCTTTTAGGTGTTGCTACAAACCCTGATTATAGAAAAAAGGGGTTAGCAACAGTATTGGTAACAAACGCATGCCAAGACCAATTTGAAAAAGGAAAAGACTTTGTGGCCCTCTTTTTTGATAATCCTGAAGCAGCTTCTTTATACAAAAAAATTGGCTTTGAAGAAGTTGGAGAATATACCGTCCTACAAAACAACATATCCACAGATAGATAAGCTACCTAAACTGTTCTTTGTTTTCTGTAAAGCATTTATCAAAAATTTCTGCACACTCTATCGTATCTTTATGCGGTATAACTGGACTTTCAGTTATACCTCGTTTTATGCAATCAATTGCATGTTGAATCTCAAATTCAAATCCATTGATACGTTTAGATTCAAAAATTTCTTTCTTTCCATCATCTGTGATTAGCGTAACCTTTTCTACTAAAAAAGGATCTTCGATTATTATTTGTCCTTCGGAGCCGTAAATAATGCAGTAATCTTCAACATTGCAGGCAATCGTACTTGTAACTATACCAATGGAATTAGAAAACTGAATCAAAATACTTGTTGTGAGATCTACTTTTTTTGCCCTGTCTGGCTCCATAAAAGATTTTATTTCTAAAATATCTTGCCCAACTAAGTAGGTAGTATTCATAATAGAATAAATTCCTATATCATATAATGCACCACCTGCAAGATGAGGATTTAATATCCTGTGATTTGGATCATCTGGCGCTTTAAACCCCAAAGTATATTGTGAAAGTTTAACCTCTCCTATTAGTCCCTCATCAATCCATTGTTTTGCTTTGTTGATACTCGGAATAAAGCGCGTCCAAAATGCTTCCATAACAAAAAGATTTTTTTTCTTTGCTTTTGCGAAAACCTCTTCTGCATCTTTTTTATGTAAAACCATTGGCTTTTCACAAATTATATGCTTGTTATATTCTATACAAAGCAATAAATTTTCATAATGAAAATTATGTGTTGTACAAATATAAACACAATCTATATCTGCCTCTTTTAACATCTTTTCATAACTTTCATAATAACTGAGGATTCCCATTTCAGAAGCATACGCTTGGGCTTTCCCTGGCGTAGCAGAAGCAACACAAACAACTTCAGCTTCCTCTACTAACTTACATGCATCGCAAAATCTTTTGCCAATTAAACCAGCACCTAAAAGTCCAATTTTCATAGCTACCTCGCTCTTATAATTATGTACATTTACTGAGATAATGCTCTCGTCATTTTATGTGCAGCTAAAAAATCTGTGAAAAGGTATCCATTCGACTACAGGGCACACTAAGGCTCAGAATAAAACCGTGTTTTACTAAATTTGGTATAGCCTTACTTTCCAGAATTTTTTGATGCTTCAAATGCGGTTTTAGCACCTGAAATAATTGCACCTCGAAAACCTTCTTTTTCTAGTGTTTCTAAGGCCTTAATCGTAATTCCTCCAGGAGAGCACACAGCATCTTTTAATACACCAGGATGCTCTTCTGTTTGTAACACCATAGCACCCGCACCCTTTAACATTTGGGCTGCATATATATATGCTTGTTTTCTCGTCATTCCAAACTGAACCCCTGCATCGGCCAGTGCTTCTATAAACATAAATCCATACGCAACCCCTGATCCACTAAGAGCGGTAACACCATCAAGCATACTTTCTAAAACCCTTTCTACTCGGCCTGCTTTTTTCAAAATGGTCGTCACCTCAGCTATTTTCTCTTCATCAACGGTATCATAGGCACTTAATGCAATCATTCCTTCACCAACTGAACAAGGAATGTTTGGCATAAGTCTAATTATGGTCGTGGATTTTTTTTGATTTTCTGGAAGAAATGAATATAAATCCTCAAGAGAAACACTTGCAGCAACCGATACAAGCGTTATATCAGATTTAGTTGTCCTCTCAAAGAGTTTTTGAATGGTATCTTTAATGGCATACGGCTTCACCGCTAAAAAAATATACTTGCATTTCTTTTCGATTAGCTCGTTCTCACGAGTAACAAAATTTGCTGCAAGTTTTTTTGAAAGCTTTTCGGCTTTTTCATGTGTTCTGTTATAAAGAAAAACATTCTTTTTTCCTATTGTTTTGGCTACACCACAAATTATGGCACTACCCATTTCACCACAACCTAGTAAGCCAACAGTAATCTCATTCATTGTTTCTTCCTTTCTAAAAACTATTCTGTATAAAAAAGAGTACTTGCAACTTCATCTTTAATTAGCCTTTCTAATATTTTCTCTTGAGAACCGTTTGCTAAAATCATTGAAATTCCATACTCTTGTACTTTTTCTGCGGCTTCAATTTTAGTTACCATTCCACCTGTTCCAAAATCACTTTTACTATCCATACTTATTTCTTTTTTTAGCTTGTTAATATCACAGACAATATCGACCAGTTTTGCATCCTTATGTTCCTTAGGATTTTTATCATAAACACCATCGATATCACTGAACAAAATAAGTGCATCAGCACTCCACAGAATTGCAGTAAGGGCACTTAAGTTATCATTATCGCCTATACTTATTTCTTCAAATGAAACTGAATCATTTTCGTTTATTACAGGAATCACGCCCTCATCAACAAGGGTAAATAATGTGTTTCGCATATTAAGCGTTCTTTGTTTATCTGAAAAATCATCTTTCGTAATTAAAAGCTGCCCAATATGCATACCATTTTGCATAAAAGCTTCTCTCCATTGCTTCATAAGCTCAACTTGCCCAATTGCGCATAGCGCTTGACGATAGTGAATATCTTTTTTTCTTGTCCATCGTTTTAGTGTTGAAAGACCAGCTACTTGAGCCCCTGAAGAAACAATAACAAGCTGTTTGCCAACTGCAATTAGTTTTTCACACTGATTTGCAAATGAATACATCCACTCTGTATTAATTGTCCCATCTTCTTTAGCAAGTGTATTTGAACCAATTTTTATTACAATTTTTCTTGCATTTTCCAGTATTTTTGATGTTGTCATCTAATAAGCCCTTGCCCTTCTATCATATACTTTATGGTGGTCAATGCTGTTAGACTCATAGGACCCCGAGCATGAAATTTTTGGGTACTAATTCCAAGCTCTGCACCAAAACCAAACTCTCCACCATCTGTAAATCGAGTTGATGCATTTACATATACACAGGCGGCATCTACATTTTGTTGGAAATACTGTGCACTTAATATGTCATTGGTTATAATAGTATCTGAATGTTTGGTATTATGCTCATTTATATGTTTTACGGCTTCTTCTAAAGAATCTACGATTTTTATCGCTAATGTGTAATCTAAAAATTCTGTAAAAAAATCTTCTTGTGTGGCCAAACATAATTTATTAGTTTGCATCATAGAAGATACTATTGAATAGGTCTTTTCACAAGCTCTAATTTCGCACTTATCTTGAAGCCTTTGCAATAATTTAGGCAAAAATTCTGACGCAAGCGAAGCATGCACCAAAAGGGTTTCTAAAGAATTGCATGCACCAGGTCTTTGCATTTTTCCATTTTCTACAATATTTACTGCCATTTCTTCATTGGCACTTTCATCTACATAAGCATGGCAAATACCACTACCAGTTTCAATAACTGGAATTCGTGCATTTTCAACTACCATTTTTATTAAACTTGCACCACCTCGTGGTAACACAACATCGATTAAACCTTTAGCATTCAATATTTGCTGTACGTCCTCTCTGCCTCCATCGGTTAGATGTAATACATTTTGATAGTCTTCATGTACACAACGGAGCCCTTCTTTTATTGCGAACACTATTGCTTTATTTGATTCTACAGCACTTGAACTTCCTCTAAGCAAAATAGCATTACCACTTTTCCATGCAAGAGAAAATGCATCTACCGTAACATTTGGGCGCGATTCATAAATAATTGCTGCAACACCAATCGGAACACGAACCTGTCTAATTTGTAAACCTTTTTCGGTAGTCCACCCTGTAACTATCTCTCCAACTGGATCGGTTTGATTAATGACAATCTTAATACTTTCTTCTATACCATCTAGTCTATCATCATTTAATAACAAACGGTCGACAAGACTTTCTTTCATGCCCGCATTTCGAGCGCGCTCTACATCTAAACGGTTAGCAGCAAGTATACTTATTCTATTATTTTTAAGCGATGTTATAACAGATTCAAGTGCATTATTTTTTTCTTTTGCATTCAAACCTGCAATGAATTGTGAACTTTTTCGAAGAGAAATAAATACTGACTCATTTATCATAGACACACTCACATGTTTGTAAAGTTTTAAATAATAAGAGTTTTAATTAGTAATTTGCCAAAAATAACATTCCAAGGATTATATATAATCTTGCAATTTTAATGTCCTTTGGTATACTCTTTCCAACATTTTTTAAAAACCACCAAAAAATCCCAAAACCTGGATCTATACGTAATGCATATTCAGCAAAGTCATCTTTTGTTGATAATTGTCCAAACATTAAAAAAACAGATTCATTTAATAACTCAATAAAGCGTCCATACCCTTTTATGTATTCTTTATCATTAATGAGTTCGCAAACTTCATCTAATTTGTATAAAACTTGGTCTTTAAGAAGTTCATCGGATTTTTCAACCCATGTTTTTTGAATTAATAAAGTTAAATTATTATGAAAGCTAGCAACGAGAACTTTTTCGCCTTCTTTGTCAGTTCCTTCTACAAGATTATTAAAAACTTCAACTGCACCAAAAACGCCTGCAATAACCTTGCCTCCACGGACAACTTGCGATTTTTTATTAACACAGATTACATCATCCATTGCGCACAAGACATCTTTTGTTACACATTGCTCTAATATATTTTCTGAAACAAATGATTCTTTTTTCATATACTATAGGGTGCATGTTTCTGAGGTTTTTGTCAATACCCCTGAATGCAAAAGCAATAATATTTTAGTCATACTACTTAATTTTTAGCCTTCTAGGCTTTCTAGCCATTGTCTCATATGGGCATCACTTGGCATTCTCCAATCACCACGGGGTGAAAGACTTATAGAGCCTATTTTTGGTCCATCAGGAAGACAAGAGCGTTTAAATTGCTGTGAAAAAAATCTTTTTAGAAAAATAACTAAACGCTTCTTTATTTCATCTCGTGAAAACATTTCCGTTTTTGTACCACACATAAATGCATTTTCTGCCAAAAACAGTATTTTTTTTGCAGAAAAACCCCATCGAACAAAGTAATACAAAAAGAAATCATGAAGTTCATAGGACCCTAAAATACTTTCTGTTGCTTGTATTGTTTTACCATCATTATTTGGTAAAAGTTCTGGGCTCACTGGAGTTTCAAGTACATCATGCAAAATTGCAGCGAGCCGCTCTTTGCCCTGCTCTAAAGAGCAGTTTTCATAATAACTTACTAGATGCCTCATTAATGTTTTTGGAACAGAAGCATTAACACCATACATCGACATATGATCCCCATTAAAAGTGGCCCATCCAAGGGCTAACTCCGATAAGTCACCTGTCCCAATTACAATTCCATTTACAGAATTTGCAATATCCATCAATATCTGTGTTCTCTCTCGAGCTTGTGAATTTTCATACGTTGCATCATGTTCATTTGGATTATGTGAAATATCCTTAAAATGTTGTAAAACGGCTTCCGCAATTGGAATTTCTCGTAACGTTATCCCTGTTTCTTTTGCCAAGCTGCAGGCATTTTGATATGTTCTATCGCTGGTTCCAAAACATGGCATTGTAATGGCAATAATTCCTGTCAAATCAAGCTTTAGCCTCTTAAACGCTTCTATCGCTATCAATAACGCATGCGTTGAATCTAGGCCCCCAGAAATGCCTATCACACATGTTTTACACCCAATATGATTGAGTCGTTGCATAAGAGACTCTGCTTGTATAGAAATAATTTCCTTACATCTCGTATTTAGCTCATCTGCATTAGCAGGAATAAATGGGTTTGACGCTATTATTCGCGAAAGCGGTTTTGAAAGTGGAGGAAGGGTCACATAAATTTTTTTATAGTCTGCCATTTCAAATCTGTCATTCATAGAAAATGATGTATTTTTGCGCCTATCCTGTAAAAGCCGCTCAGTGTCTACATCAGAATAACAATAGGGTTCTTGTTCAAAAGGTATGTTTTCTGCAAGTATTCTTTCATTTTCGCCTATAATATTATGACCTGCAAAAACTAAATCAGTTGAAGATTCTCCTCGTCCCGCATCGGCATACACATACGCGCACATATGTCTTGCAGAATGAGCCTTTATTAGTAATCGCCTATATTCATACTTTCCTATTGTTTCGTTACTTGCAGATATATTTGCAATAATTATTGCACCGCTTTGAGTATGCGAGACAGATGGCGGTTGTGAAACCCATAAATCTTCGCAAATTTCAACAGCAAACTGAACTTCCTCATGTGTTTTATCTGAGAAAAGAAGGTTTGTCCCAAATGGAACTTCATATCTTTGGCCGTTGTCATCCAAAACTGAAGTATTTTTAATTCCCGCAAATGCTGATGAAAAATGCCTCTTTTCATAAAACTCGGCATAATTTGGGATATGTGTTTTAGGAACAAGAGCTTGAACTCTACCAGTTGAACAAATAGCCGCAACATTGTAAAGAGAATTTTTGTAGGCATATGGTAATCCAACAACTACCGTTAAGTCTTTCGACTTCGTAGCATTACCTATATTTGCTAACGCTTTAAGTGCTTCATTTTGTAAAGAACTTTGAAAAAAAAGATCAGAGCAGGTATACCCAGTTATACACAACTCAGGTAATACTAAAAGAGATACACCATCTTTAGAAGCCCTTTCAATTATCGAAATAATTTCTTGAGCATTTTTCTCGCAATCACCAATTTTTACTCTTGGGCTTGCACATGCAACTCGAATAAATCCATACATACTGTTATTATACTCTTAGTAAAGATTATAGACAAGAGCTATCCGCAGATTACGCAAATTAATGTGATGTTTACTATCAAGACCATTAAGATAATGATAAAAAGAATTTTAAAATTAAACACCATAAAAAAAATTTACATCTTATTTTATGTTTTGTGGTAACGCGATATATTTTTTCAAACGCTCAAAGACAGAAGTCTACATAATCCTTTAATCTGCGGATATATTATTTTAAATGAAGACCCTTCGACTCCGCTCAGTGTGATATCTATACTTACAAGATTGAACACGCCACAATTATTAATTACTATGCCAAAACCACGTTAATTCATGCTTATTATACTGTAGGTGTTGTACAAAGCTATTAGGAATTTTTTCAAATTCTTCTAGCAAAATCCAGTCGGTTTCACCTTGCATTTTTATGGTACAAATCATATTTTTTGTGCGCCCTGAATCTATCCATTTTTTTACCCACTCCAAAAGACGGTCAGGATAACAAATTACATCTGAAAAAATCCAATCAAATGTTCCAAGATCGTAAGGATTCAATGTAAAAGCATCGTGCTTTTTAAACTCAATAAATGGATTTTTCATTAAACGACTATCGAGTTCACTTCTATCAACTGCAAACACGGAACAATCAAGCTGACTTAAAACCCACGTCCATCCGCCAGGGCATGCTCCAGCATCAAAACACTTCTCACCTTGACTAGGAAATACTCCATAGCAATGCTCAAAACGCAAAAGAGCTTCCTGTAACTTTAAATATGCCCTACTTGGAGGGTTTTCATGATCTTCTATAAGTTCTATATGCCCTGCAGGAAACAGAGAGGTACTTTTTGGAAATACGAGGGCTGTGTTTTTATCAATAAGGGTAAATACTCCCATATCTGAATGAGGAACCGAGAAAGGAAAGTCTTTCAATTTTGTATTTACATACGGGAGCTTTTCTTGGATAAGAGTGGATCGCCTAAAATGCTGATACGTATATTGTGACCAATTACGCATTACCTCTTTTAGTGCATTTGATGCTTGGGAAATTGATTCAAATGTAAGCTCATACACTTCTTCAAAAGAAGTTTTTGCCCACCATGGCTCAGCATATTGCTCCTTTTCGTAATATAGGAGATTTTCATATTCTATAGGGTCTGTTGTGTAGCAAAAGCGTTTCACCAACTCTTCTTTTAATGCTCGTTTTTGCTCATCAAAGGCAAGGTATGCACACCCTTGTAATTTTTTCATATTTTCCTTTTTTTCATCTGCGTTACCGGGCGAGCGATATCCTTTTGCTGCAAGCAAAAGATACAAGCGGAGCACGGGACGGCTGAAAGCCGGAACGCCCCACCCCTCTATCTACACCCTCATAATTCGTAATTAGGCATTCGTAATTACTCTTTAACTGCCATTACTTTTCTTGTTTCATCTATTCCAGGCCCCACGATTCTTACAAAGTAAACACCTCTCGTGACAGGGTTCCCTGCATTATTTGTACCGTCCCATCTAAAGTAGTGTTCTCCAGCTGATTTTTGTCCCCTACTAAGTGTTTTTATAATATTTCCATCTAAGGTCATAACAGAGATGCTTAAATTACCAGCACGTGGGAGTATGACTTCTAAAAACATTTCTTCTCTTGACTCAGTATTTATAACATTGTTTAATATTGTCACACCACCACTTTGTATTGCATCAATTACTTTAAAGGAGAACATCCCAATATTTGCAAGATCGTCTGTATCTGGTAAGTTTATATGATACAATGGAGTTGGAACATCTATTATACCTGCCTCATTTGGAGTTTGAAGAGACCCTAATTGAAATAAAAACTGCATGGTATCACCAGTAGACCTTTCAATGTCATCCACACCAATAGTAAAGGTATAGGGACTACCTGATGAAGGATCATCAGCTGGAAACCCTATTGCGTCATCATTAACTCTTGTTGAAAATATTTCTGAAGGCGTAACAGCCTCTCTCATCCAGAATGTAATTTCCCTTCCTGTTTCTTCTTCATATGTTTCATCATATGAAAGCGGATCTGGGTTTGAATCTAAGTATAATACAGGAGAGCCACTAAGCTCAGGGATATTCTTATCAACAAATACTTCCATCGTAATATCTCGCTCTGCATGCAGTGACAGAGATCCATCAAAAGTGCGAATTGTTACTTCTGCAACAGATAAGCCTTCATCATCAATACCATAGGTATTTTGCGCAAAAACGGGTGTAACAGTGTTTACCCCAAAATAGGTAACTGGCGATTGTCTACTCGTATTCATTCTAGCACCATTGGTACCACCTATATCACCAGCAGAAGAGCTCCCAGGTCTAAAAGAGATCGAAAATATTTCATCTGGAGCAATTACTCTATTTAACGTAAATACAAGGCCTGTTGCAGTTTCAGTTTCAAATGCAATTTCTGTGCCAGTTACAGCACTTAAAGCTCCACCTGTGGCACCAACAAACTCTATTTCATTATGAATGTTAGCTAAGTCAACAAATCCATGCTGTCCTTCCAGTGCTAACGCTTTATTAAAATATACATATAATTGCTGGGTTCCACTCGTAACAAATGGCGCAAGCGTTAAAGAAATTTCTGGCGCTACCAAGTCAGATGTTTCAATACTAATTGCATCCAATCTATTTCCTGCTAAGTCAGTAATAAATCCTTTTGTTTCATCATAACTAATGTTATATCGAGCAGTTGGGTTAAGTATCTCAGTTGGCTCTATAGACAAATATAAAGTATCATTTACTCCAGCAAGGCCTTGCGTGCCTGAAACAAAGAATGTAGTATCACTAATATATCGTAGCAAAGTATCAGTAACAAATCCTCCTGCAGGTACACCAGCTAAACTTGTAATAGAAAAAGCTTGTTCTGCCCCTAACAGCGTAGAAGCTCTGAGCCCACCCATTGTAGAAGGTGCATCAGGTCCATCTGTAGTATCATCAGTGTAATTTGGTCTTGCCCCACCAACTGTGTCTAAGTGAGTTCCGCCAGTCCATCCTGCCCCTTGTACCCATGTAGGTGTTGTTGGCTGATTATCATGAAAGTGCATTTGAAATTGTAAAATTCTTGTTCCAGCTGCATCCGAAATACCTACAGTTTCATACAACGATGTAGGGTCAGCAGAGTTAACACGTGCAAAAACAGGAGGAGCTATATCCCAACCTCCATAAAAACCACTTAACGGCAGAACATCATTTACACTTGGTCTAGAAGCATCACTTGTATCAAGAGCATTCCCGTCTCTACCAATAATGCTCGTAGCTCCCAAATTAAAATTTACTAGTCCCGAAGGCGTTTCAGCCTCATCTATATAACCTGGATAAAAATTTGAATTAACCCCTGTTACAAGTAGCTGATCCTCATTAAACCCAGCAATAGAAATACGCAAACGATGACTTTGTTCTGCAGGTGGATTAGTTCCATCAATACTAAAGTTTCTATAATATGCATGCACTGTAGAATCATCTGGTATTACAACACCTAATTTATCCCGAGAACCTGTTTTAAGTTCTCCTCTATTTATTGTGATAAGCCCCGCAATTTCTAAGCCAACGCCGCTTTCTGTAATTGCTCCAAAATCAGCTGTTACTTGTTTATTAAGTGCAGCATCAAGAATAACGTCACCAGAAGGCATTGTAATATCTACTGCCTCAGAAAATCTAAGTTCTATAAAATTATGTGCATCATAAGGCATCGAAGCTTGGCTTGAAAAAGGCACATGCATCTCTTGTCCTGTATACACAGCAGCAAGAACAGGGGGAGCCTCATCAGCAGTACCTGTGTAGTTAACCGTTTCAATGCGGTTTTTTGTTGCACTTCGTAAGGTTTCGTAAACGTTGGTAAGAGCAATTGGGATATGAATACTTGGTGTTTCATCTCTATGTGTTCCGCTTCTGTCGGTACTATCAGCGGCACCAATGGAAGTTCCCGTTGCATCTGTGTTCCATATACCTGCATCTGAAACCCGCAGATAAAATTCACTTATATCACCTGCTCCATCTGTAGAGGTTGTGCCTGCAGCATCTGTAAAGCTACCATTGAAAACATAACCCTCACTTGTATAATTATTATTTGTGCTTGCTTTTATCCTACCCACTGCAGCCGATATTTCATCGTTTGTATTTTCTATAGGCTCAGAAAATCGCACATAAATCATATTGTCGCTTACTGTATACGCGTCATCTATTTCTGGGCGACTTGTAGAGATATTTGCGCTTGAGCCACTGACGGTAGTATTCGGTGCTGCAGCTATAACTCCACCTGTAACGGTTACATTATTAATAGTAGTGTTTCGAGCTTCTGCAAAGGCTGCCCTTGCACTATCATTACTAGGTATTTTCAATGACCCATTTGCGATACTTCCACCATTTATATAAAAATTATTCTCCACAGTAGCAGTTCCTAAATTACTTATTGACCCCGCTAAAGTGCTTTCTCTGTTAACTCCATTAGGCAAAGTAAATGGAATTATTACATTTGTAGCTGCCCTTGTTCCAGCATATGCACCTGCTGCCGTAAAAGAGTCTGCCATAGTATAGCTCCATATGCTTGCTTCTCCATCCGGGGTTGTATCAGCACTATCTAGGCCGCTTCCAAATATAGCTAAATCGTCAGCAACATCAACACCGGAAGTAAAAGTTACGCTTCCACCTCTAATTACAAGACTTTCTCTAACATCAACATTTCGATTAAAGCTTACAACATCGCTGGCTGCATCTGCCATAATAAAAAGGTGTGCAGGAAATGTAATTATTCCTGTTGTAATGTTAAATGCAGATGCATTTCCAATGTACACATCGGCTGTATGTACCACAAGAGAGTTTGCAGTAACTGCCCCATTAAATTGAATCCCCGCCCATGCAAGGCTTTGGTCTTCTTCGGTGTTATTTGCAGCCGTAAGCTCAAGTGTACCTGAGGCCTCTACACTTGATAAAAATAGTATGCTTACTTCCGCATCAGCGGTTATGTTATTAAAATTACTTACAGCAGCACCAAAACTTATAGTGCCACTTGAAGTAACGGTTAGGTTTCTTGTTGCCCCACTTGCAGCTCCGGTAAAGACAACATCGCCACCGGTTGATGATAAAACCACTGTATCTAAAAGACTTACGTTTCCATCATAGGTTTGACCTGGCCAAGTAGAATCATCATTAATCGTACCATTAGTATATACATCGTGAATACTAATATTAGTAGATTTTATATATATTGCTTTTAGGGGACTTACGCTGGTACCTACAGCGCCACCAAAAGTAACACTATTGGCATTACCAAGAGAGCCACCTGAAGCAGCATGACCTGTAATTGTAAGCTGCTGATTGCCGGTAATTGTACTTGTGAACTCAACTACACCACTTGTTGTTATCATTGTACTGGCACCCAATACAACATCACCTTCATAGTTTTGATCATCCGTTGTTGTAATAAAACCGCCACTTAGATTAATGGTGGAGGCAGTCACATTAAATGATTCGAGACTTTCTGTAGCTCCAACAGCTCCACCAAACGACACTGTGGTATTCCCTGTTATTATAAGTATGTCATCTCCATCGATAGTGGTGACAAACTCGATGTTTCCCGTAGAAGAAGAAGTGATTCTAGTAGTATTTGCCACACTTGACCCTAAACGTACCGCACCATTATATCTTTGTGCTCCAGTTGTTGTAACCTCACTACCATTTAGATTGATGGTACCTGCTGTTATATTAACACTTGTAGCACTTAACGCTCCGTTTAAATTTATATTTGTAGCAATGTTAGTACTATCTGTGGTAAAAGCAGTTACCCCACTAATATTTCTAGCAAAAGTAATATCATTGCTAGATGCCTTAGTCTCTAAACTATTGTTATTACCAATAACAGTACCTGTTATTTGAATATCGCCATCCCCATTCGCATCAAGTGTTGTGCCTGTACCAAGAGTAACATTTCCTCTGTAGATTTGACTTCCGAGAGTTGTAATACTGCCACCATTTAGATTAATTGTAGCCGCTGTTACATCTACAAGCGTAAGATTTACACCTGCTCCACCAAAAGAACCAATCCTTCCACCAAAGCTAACTTCATTAGCAGCAGTAGTTGTAAGGTTTGCAGCTCCAGATATAGTATTTGCAAATAAAATATCCTGCCCGCTCGCTGTTAGAGTTGTATCACGTGTAAGCTCTACAGACCCCGTAAAACTTAAGCCATTGTCACTTGCAATTACTTCTCCTTCCATTGTAACAGCAGCTCCATCAAGCTGTGAAAAACCATTTGTAAATGTTACTGTTGAAAGACTTCCATCAGTCTCATCAGTAAAAGTAACACTACCACTATGCTCAAATAATTCTTGTGTTCTAATCGTTTGTGGATCATGACTACCAAAATCTAACACACTTGCAGTAATGGACGGCTTAGGAGCATCATCATTCCCTGCTGCGCCTGCACCAAAGTGCCCTTGAAACCGTACAATTCCAGATGCATTTAAAGTAATAGGATTTGTAGAGTCTGCGATAACAGGTCCATTAAAGCTTAAATTTCCACTTGTTGCATTTACGGTACCATTCACGGTAACAGCACTACCTCCAATTTGCGTAAAGCCGTTTGCAAACGTGGTTGTTCTAGCACTGTCATTGTTTATTCGCACAGTCCCAGTAAAAGCGGAAAAAGCATTTGCAGGCACGTTGATTGTTTGTGCCGTTACAGCGGGTGATACTGAAGAATTAGGAACTCTACCTAAAAATGCAAGTGTTGCAGCGTTAAAGGCAGGTGTATTTGCATCCGTAATATCACAGCCTAAAGCAATTGTGTCTCTTTCGGCATTTAAGGTAAGGGTATGGCCTGCAGCATCAAGCGTGCTTGTTTCTGTAAAGGTAATATTACCATCACCTGCTGTAGCAGTTCCCGCCGTTAGTGTTGTATCCGCCCCTAGTGTTGTTGTCCCTGCAAAACTTAAGCCACCGCTACCTGCAACAATTGTTCCGACTAAGGTTGCTCTACTCCCAGTATGGCTAAAGCCATTGGTAAATGTAGTAGTTCCACTTTCAGGACTTTCATCGCTTTTTGTAAAAATGCCACCAAACTCAAAAACATTATCAACATCATTAACGATATTTATTTCATGATTATCACTACTTGCTATAATCAATTGCGGTGTATCAAAAATCGGGTTATCAGCAGGCCCCGTTCCTGCTGTGTTATTTACATTGCCGTAAAGCCGTACAAAAGTATCTGCAGTGATATCTGTTTGCAAAGTTGTACCATTTGCTAGGCGTAAATTTCCTTGAAAGGATAAGTCTCCGCTAGTAGCACTTACGGTACCTTGCAAAGTGATTGGATCAGTTGCGCCTTCGTGTGTTAAACCATTAGAAAATGTCAGATTTGATTCGTTACGTATACCACCCTGAATTTCAACTGCTTCCCCTGTAGTAATTGTTTGCTCACCAGCACGCGAAAAATTGGTTTCGCTTGCATCTATTGTTAAACTTCCTGCAGTAACATTCCCTGCAATAGTTGTTGCACCTGTAGTGGTAAAATTGTAGATAGTGTTGTTAGTATGGTCAGCTATTGGAGTCACAATAGAAATCGCCCCAACTGATAGTGTTGCTGCAGTAACAGACACAATTGTTGCTGCTCCACCTGTATCAGATCCACCTACAATTCCGTTTCCATTAAACGCTATAGACGAAAGACTTTCAATTGTAAAAGAGCCAGGTGTAGCTACTGCATCTGTATCTCCATCAACCCAAAAAGTGGTCTCTACACTAAGTGGAGATCTACCCATATTTAAGTTAGTATCACCATCATAATTTGAACTTAGTATATTGGTGGTGATTGTTCCTGTTCCTGTAACATCAACATCTGCATTAAAAGCTGTATCGTCACGAGTTAGTGTAAAGGTTCCATTTACAGTTAGGGTACGCGCTGCATTTGCAATGGTTACGGTGCTACTACCTTCTGAGTGTGTATATAAATTACCAATAATATTGAGTGGTCTTGACAGAGTCAAAGTTTGCGCCTGTGTTGCGGGTAGTATTACATTTACTGCTGTCAATGTTGCATCATCTGCAATAGTAATATCTCCATAATATGTTTGGTCGCCAGTTGTTCTAATATTATTGCTAATACTTGTTGTTCCCCTCACCGTTATTGCGGCAAGAGCCGTCACTCCTCCAACTTCTCTAGAAAAGCTAACACTATTACCAATAATTTCTATACTGGGTGCACCATTAACGGTATTACCAAACAATACAAGCCCTGCACCTGTAGAGTTAAATATTCTAGTATTTGCAGCTGTTCCTCTTAGTGTTATTGCACCAGAAAACTCTTGGCTCGTTTCACTAGGACTATCATCAACGGTGCCATTCGTATATACATTTCCACCAATAGAAATGGCATTTGAAATAACCCAAAGTGCATCTAAAGGATTGCTCGTTGTTCCAACATCCCCATCAAAAGTAACCTTGTCCGCTTCAGTTTCTGTACCGTTCGTGCGACTAATTCTTAATTGCCAGTCAGGCCCAGTTACGGCTCCGATAACACTAACCTGACTTGCAGCTAACCATACATCTGCTCCCAACACAATATTTCCATAACTTTGTGTTGTTGCCGTAACATTACCGTTTATGGTTAAGCTTGGTACAGCTACATTTAGGCTTGCAAGCGCCGTTGTTCCCCCCACTTCACCGCCAAAGGTAACAGAGCCTATTCCTATAATTGCAAGTGAGCCACCACCCTCTGTTTCTTCTTCTACAGTAAAGTTATTGTCATTTGTCATAGTAAGGTTCACATCATTTTCTATGGTGAGGTCTGCAATAGTAATATCTCTATCAATTGTAACCTGTGGGGTAGTTATTGAACTTGGAAAAATAGCAGTATGAGTATCGCTATTTGGGAATCCACCTTGATCCCAATTGCCAGAAGTTGTCCAATTGGTATTAACACCACGGCCTGTCCATGTGTAGGTGTCACTCGTGCTAGTTCTCCAATTTATATTGCCACCACCGTCTGTTACATTAAAAAGAGTCTCTACATACTGATTGGCATCAGAGGCGGAACCTCGGGCAGTACTATTTTGCACCTCCATATTAACGGCAACCGCATAGGGCACTTCCCAATTTGCACTAGTAGGCGTCGGAACCGGGGCACCTCTACTTGGGATATTTAAAAACCACCTAGCAGTACCAATCATGTCGGCACCGTTATTGTAAAAGTTGCCGTTTACAGTGATTTCCCGTCCACCTAAGCCTGCAAAAGCGGCAGTACCCGCAACAAATCCCCCGCCTGGGTAATAACTTGGTGGTTCGGTATAAGAAAAAAGCCTTCCGCCAGCTGAATTTGTAGTATCGTACCCAACCCCAAAAATGGCAAAGTCTTCTTCGGTTCTTATGTCATTTCCATTTAAACTAAGTGTTCCATTATAAAACAGAAGGTTTGTTGCTGATAAAGAAGAGCCTAAGGTCATTGTTGCTGTTTCATCGTCAAGGTCTATAAACACATTAACATTTTCCAAGTTATCATTAGCCGTAATAGTAGTGTCATCGCCAATAAAAATAACGCTTGTAACACTTACCGCACCACCAAATGTTGTGCTATTTGCATCAATTTTTAGGTTATGCGCACCATTCACCGTGCTCCCAAAAGAAATGGGATGATTGGTGCCACTAAGAGAGATGTCATCCCTAAGGGTAACCGCTCCAACGTAGATTTGACTTGAACCTGTTGTGGTAATATTTGTAGAAATAGTGGAAGTCCCAAGCGCAGAAAGAGAGTGTACATTTACTCCCCCTACAACAGAAACAGAGCCACCTGCGGAAAGAACCATTGGATTCGCATTAGATAAAACAGAACCATCGCCTGTTAAATTTGTAACAGTAAAATTTCCTCCACCATGAGGTTGTAGCTCCCCCCTAGTGTCTACATTTTCAACTGTAAAGCCATGTCCATTTTGTGTAAGAGTTAGGCGTCCGTCACTTGTGTATTCCAGTGCACCGATTGTAATAGGAAAGGTAAGCGTAACACTAGTAGTCGTATCAAAAACAGCTATATCATCTGCACCAACAGGGTAGCCTGTATTTGGACTCCAGTTCGCTGGCTCAGCCCACCCAGCACCATCGGTGCCGATCCATCTATACGTTGTTTGCCCAAACGCCCCCACAGCACAAAACATCACCACACACAAAACAAGCGCACGTTTTATATTACAAAGAGAAAAATTACCTGTTCTTTTTTCAAAATTATTCAAATTCATTCCCTAAAATATTTTCATTCTCAAGAAAGATTCTTCGACTTCGCTCAGAATGACAGTTCTGATCGCTCTGAATGACACTCTTGGAAACTCCACATGTCTTTACCTTAACAATTATTCAGTAGTAATTGTTACATACTTACCTATATAATAACACAAATTTACCCAAAAATTCAAGTTTTAAAAAGACCTATACGTATATTTTCGGAAGAATATCCGTGTTAGTTAACAAACAAATATTTACAAGTATTTTCTCTTTACCAATAGTAAAACACGTGGTATTATAATACATAGAGGTATACAATGAATAATGTGGCATTAATTACAGGCGCATCAAGCGGAATAGGAAAAGCGTTGGCATTTTATCATGCAAGTAAAGGTGGAGACCTAATAATAGTTTCTCGAAAACTTAAAGACTTACATGCGGTAAAAAAAGAAATAGAAGCTACGTACAAGGTAGAGGTTTTGTGTATTGCAAAAGACCTAAGCCTACCATCATCATGTAAAGATTTATACAACGAAGTCAAAAAAAGACGAATAAGCATTCAGTACCTAATGAACAATGCAGGCTTCGGTGGGCAAGGATATTTTCATAAAAGAGACCTAAAAAAAGACCTGTCAATGATACAGGTAAACATAGTGGCCTTAACAGAACTAACAAGGTTGTTTTTACAGGACTTCATAGACAAAGGACAAGGTAAAATACTAAACACATCTTCAACGGCATCCCTAATGCCAGGCCCCCTCCAGGCGGTGTACTATGCTTCAAAGGCGTACGTAACATCATTTTCCAATGCATTGTCATGCGAGTTAGAACATACAAAAATTACGGTTACGGCCCTCCTACCAGGGGCAACAGAAAGTAATTTCGGCTCAACTTCAGGAATGAGCAACTCGGCGCTATTCAAAAAAACGGTATCCCCAGACATAGTGGCAAAAGATGGCTACGAGGCAATGCTCCAAGGAAAACTAAATGTGGTCTCCGGCCTCCCCCTAACACTTCGCGTATCAATAGCCCTAACAAAGTTTTTACCAAAAAAAATAGTCCTAAAATTCGTAAAACAACAACAAAGTGTATAAAACGGGCGTTCCCAGTGTTCCCAAAAAGGAACACTGGTCGGTCTACGGCTCCAATCTTTTTTGCTTTGCAAAAAAGGATATCCGCCTATGCCCTAACGCATTTATAAAAAAAACTAAATCCATCAAGTGCAATTCCAATATCAAAAAGTATATCCTCCCCCTTTACATTCTTTTTTTTATTTGCTATACTGTCTAAACACTTGGCGCCATACCCAAGCGGTAAGGGAGCGGTCTGCAAAACCGTTATGCATCAGTTCGATTCTGATTGGCGCCTATATTTATTATGAAAATACATATTTTTGAAATGCCCCTAGACTTTGGGGCAAGCAGACATGGCTCAGATATGGGCCCTTCTGCAATTCGCCTTGCAGGTCTAAAAGACACCTTACTTAATCTTGAACACACAATCGAAAACTATTTTTCCCCTATAAGCTTTAACCCACAAGAATATCAAGATGTTGGTGATGAGAAGGTTAAGTTTTTAAAGCCTATTGTAAAGGCATGCGAACAATTAGCACAAGAAGTTGAAAAAACATTGGACAATGATGCATTCCCCCTTATTCTTGGAGGAGATCACTCAATAACACTCGGCTCTTTGGCAGGAATCGCAGCAAATGCAAAAAAATCAAATAAAAACATCGGGGTACTATACGTAGATACTCACGGAGACTTTAATACCCCAGAAACATCGATGTCAGGAAACATCCACGGAATGCCGGTAGCGGCTTCATGCGGATACGGTCACAAAGACTTGGTCAACCTTCACCACGAGGGGCAAAAAATAAATCCAAAAAACATTTGCTATATAGGATGTAGAGACATAGACCCACTTGAAGGACCCCTAATGAAAGAAGCAGGGGTTAATATGTTTACAATGAGAGACATAGACAGAAAAGGCTTCCACCACATTATCGAGGAAACAAAGCAATTTTTCATAAACCAAAAAGTAGATGCAATACACTTTAGTTTCGACATGGATGTAATAGACCCAAGCTTTGCACCAGGGGTAGGAATTGAGGTTCCAGGGGGCTTAAGCTACAGAGAAGTATTACTGCTTGCAGAAGAAATGTTTGACACAGGACTTGTAAAATCAGCAGATTTCGTGGAAGTTAATCCGGTATTAGATGTGAGAAACCAAACAGCAAAAATGGCAGTGCAACTCATAGCATCTCTACTCGGCAAAAAAATTTATTAATCCCGTGTACTCATTTTCACACAAAAATAGCTGTTGCTTGTATTCATTTTATAGTATATAATTTAGAGTATGAATAAATGGAAACATGTGTATATACTTTTAGCATTGTACGAGATTGTTAGAGTATATTTTATTACAACCTCTCAATATCAAGAAACACAAGCAGCTCTCCCCCTTGGATGGTACGCAAATGTTCCTTTAATGATTATTCCCTTTTTTCTCTTATTTATTCACTATAAGTCATATATTAATCTAAATATAGAAGAAAGTCCTTTTGTTCAAGAATCAAATAACTCAGAAACAATGAACCTTACAAAAAACCTTTTTTTATTACAGAAAATAGCTTCCTGCACAGGCCTTTTAGCCTTTACAATAGCGTATATACAAAAAAACCTCAATTTTGTACCATTAGAAGGTGATAATTTTTTAAAAAGTCTACCAATAGTTATGATTTTTTTTACAATAGATGTTATACTATGTGTAACAATTTTGTTACAACAAAAAAATATAGATTATTCATCGGAAGGTTAATATGCAAATAATTCCTATTGCTAGTGGTAAAGGTGGAGTTGGTAAAAGTCTTGTGGCAGCAAACTTAGCTGTTGCACTCGGCAAAGCAGGCGCAGACGTTGTTGTTGTAGACCTAGACCTTGGTGCATCGAATCTACACTTGGCTATCGGACAACAATCCCCAAGAGTAGGACTTGGTACATTCCTTTCAGGCGCTTCAAGCTTCGAAGATATTATTACCCCAACAGATCATAAAAATGTACGCTTTATTGCAGGCGACTCTGAATTACCAGGCCTTGCTTCAATACCACATGCAAAAAAGAAATCCTTAATAAATCACATTCAAAACATACAAGCAGATTACCTTATTTTAGACCTAGGTGCAGGAACACACCTTACTATCTTGGATATGTTTTTACTTTCTCCTCAAGGGATTTTGGTAACAGCTCCAACAGTAACTGCAACACTCAATGCCTACCTCTTTTTAAAAAATGCAGTGTTTAGAATTATGTATAATTCATTCCCAAAAAAATCAAAATCATATAAAGTAATTGAGCAAATGAGGTCAAACCCAAATGCGCTACAACGATTATACATACCCGAAATAACAAAAAAACTCTTAGAAATAGATCCCGAAAATGGCAAGATATTTGAACAACATATGAAACAATTTAGGCCTCGCCTTATCATGAATATGATAGAAGACCCAAAAAGTGCAGATAGAGCTCTAAAAATACGCAAATCTTGTAATGACTACCTTGGAATAGACATAGAATATCTAGGAATTATTTTTAGAGACCCAATGCAAGACTTAGCTCTTACATCAAGAATCCCAATTTCGGTATACAAACCTCAATCAATTTTATCACAATCAGTGTTTAGAATTGCAGATAAGGTAATGAAGTCTAAGCCGGTTGCCTTTTCAAACGATTCTCTCGCGCTTGATGGATTTTCATCAATTGAACGCGAAGCAGAAGAAGATTTTGAATCTAAAATGTCATACATAGAAGACTTAATTGGATCAGGAGCACTCACAACAGCAGACCTCGCAGATACAATTAAATCTCAACAATACGAAATAACACAACTTAGAAACTCAAATAATTTGTTAAAACAAAAAATTCTAAAAGCACACTCTCAAGGATTTGTACTATGATACTAGCAGTAAATTATCCCTCATGGATTACACCTGAAGTTTTTCCAGGTGTACCTTTTTTAGGCCTTATACGGTGGTATGGCTTAATGTATATATTCGCTTTTTCTACAGCAATAATCATATTTAGAAAACTAGCAAAAGAAGGCAGACTCGATGAAAAAGGGATAAAAACCACCGATGATGACGTATTCAGTTTTTTTTCATACGGCATAATAGGACTATTGTTAGGGGCACGAATATTCGGCACACTAGTATATGATACTAGTGGTATTTACTGGCAAAAACCGTGGCTTATTTTTTGGCCATTTAATGAAGCAGGTGTATTTACTGGCTTTTCAGGAATGTCATACCACGGAGGCTTTGTTGGAGGCTTTGTGGGAATGCTCATTTGGTGCCTACGCTACAAGAGACCTCTACTTAAGTGGGTTGATGCTATGGCAATTTCAATCCCACTAGGCTATACTTTTGGGCGTTTAGGTAATTTTTTAAATGCAGAATTATATGGAAGAATCACAACTGCACCATGGGGTATTATTTTCCCAACAGCACCAAAGTTTTCGGCTTCTATTCCTTGGGTACAAGAAGTGGCCGCTCAAGCGGGGATTCCAATTGATGCAAGTACAATATTGGTAAACCTGCCACGCCATCCTAGCCAACTATATGAAGCCCTTTTTGAAGGGATAATACTGTTTTTAATATTGTGGTTTTTAAGAAAAAAATCACCATTTACAGGCTTTTCTACAGCTATATATACAATAGGCTATGGCTTATTTAGGTTTGTTATCGAATACTTTAGAGAACCGGATGCAGATATCGGGTACAGAATAACAGCTGTTCCAGACTCACCAATATACTTCAACCAATCCTTGTTCAACCTTTCAACAGGACAATTATTTTGTCTGCTTATGATTATAGGCGGGATTGCAATGATAGTTATTCGATCAGTGCAGGAAAAGAAGAAAGCATAAAGTGAAAACGTACCATACTCTTGAGTATTCTCAAAAAAACCGATAATATATTGTAAGGAGATTGATATATGAGTACAGCAAAAAAATCTGCAAGCGTAGTAGTGCTTCAACTAGCAGTAGCACTCTTTTTATTAGTATCAGGAATTTTAACTGTTCAATTAGATGGTGGCTTCTGGGGTCAGCTACAAGCAGGAATAAGTGGAAATGAAATTGCAACTGCAGTTCATAGCATTTTTGATGGAGATGCTGCAAATATCTTAGTAGTATTTTTAGGAATTTGTGAGCTTATCGCAGGTATTTTTCTATTATTAAACTTTTTTATTAACACAGGAAGAATTACAAATTTATTCATATTTATTATTTTAATTGTTTGGGTTGTTGTAATTGTTCTCGTTGACATATTAGGTCGTGGAGGGCTAATCGATGGAGCCTTTAATAGCATGGCAACATTTTTATCATTTTTAAGAAGTTTTTCATCACACCTATTAGTACTTGGTGCTTTACTGGTAATGTGGAAAAAATAACGGGATTTTCCCCTTGGTCCATTAGCTCAGTTGGATAGAGCGATTGCCTCCTAAGCAATAGGTCGGACGTTCGAATCGTCTATGGGCCATTATTTAAATAGAACAGAATGCTGTTTTTAATCCTTATAAAAGTATTCTGTCTATACAATTTTCAAATTTATTCAATTCTAAAACCTTGCAAAAAGCTCATTTCCATAGTACAATGATATAGTATATTAAACGAATAGCACGTACAGGAGAACACCATGACATTAGAAAATGAAGATGTAAACAACCTACTCGATATGGCAAAACATGAATCTCATAAACTAAACACTGGCGAAAGATTTGTACTACGAGACCTCTTTAAGGGCTATCAGTGGGATAGAATTAGTGATACGAATAAAAAAGAAGTAGGCAAAAAGTTTTGGTCTTATGTGCACCACGAAGGCGAACACCTTCATGCCCACGATGAGGAAAAACAAGAATATTCTAAAAAGTAAATTATTTTTTCTTTTTAGGACTTTCTTCAATGCCCTTAACGTTTTGCCACTCAACAGCGATTATTCTCTCTGAAATATTTTGAATATTCTTAAAGTTAGGACATCCTTCTCTATGTATAATAATTCCTCTCCCTCTTGAAACATAGCCAATAATAGCATCTTCTCTAGATGGGGTGCAACAATTTGCCAATCGAACCATGTACTTTGAGTTTTCATCAACTTTTATCTTTACGGACTGGGCAGTAAGGCTTTCAGATGCAAGTACACCCTCTAAATTATATCCACTTCCTTTTTTATGTCCCCTCTTTTCACCATCTTGCTTTTCATGCACAAGTACGTTTTCTTGTTTATCAACATCAAAAATGTTTTCATTTTCATTTAACCATGCTTTAATTTTAGATCGAGCCCGGCTTGAGGTAACCATTTTTAATTGATTTACATTGGGATGAGATTGAGGACTCGTTAAAATTTCTATTACATCAGTATTTTCTAAAGCTCGCGAAAGAGGAATAATTTTGCCATTAGCTTTTGCACCTACAATTGTTTGTCCAATAGTAGTATGAATCGAATAAGCAAAATCAATTGCAGTTCCACCCTTTTTTAACTGCCTAACATCTCCTTTCGGAGTAAAAACAAAAATATCATCACCCAACAACTCTTGTTTTATGTTTAGAAAAAAGTCATCATCACCACTGTATTTTTGCTTTAGGTTTTTTAAATCTTTAACAAGTTCTAAATCCCCTTCGCTTACAGAATCTTTATTAAAACCTTTTTTATAAAGCCAATGACTAGCAACACCAAATTCGGCAACTGTGTGCATGTGATGGGTTCTTATTTGTATCTCTAAAGGCGAATCATTTCGTATTACTGTAGTATGAATGCTTTGATAGCCATTTGATTTAGGATTTGCAATAAAATCCTTAAATCTTCCGTCCAAAGGCTTCCATAAGGAATGGACAAGCCCAATCATAGTATAACAATCAACATCACTTTCGCATAAAATTCTTACTGCAAAAAGATCTAATAACTCTTCTGCAGTCCTATTTTTTTTTCGCATTTTTTGATAAATAGAATAAAAATGTTTCGCTCTGGTATGTACTGTTATATCAAGATTTGCCCTACTCGATGCTTTATATAAATCCTTTTGTACACTTTCTAAATAGGATTCCCTGTCAGATTTTTTTAGTGATACTAGCTGTTTTAAGTGGGCAAAAACATCTGGATTCGAATATTTTAAAGATAAATCTTCCAGTTCTATTTTTAAATTTGCCATTCCCAATCTATTTGCCAATGGGGTCCATATATACACAACCTCGCTAGCTAATTCTTTTTGAAACCCTTCTTCAAAATTTTGTGCAATACGTATATAATCCAATCTATCTGCTAGCTTAATAAAAATAACTCTTATATCGTCAACAAGAGCAAAAACCATCTTTCTTTTGGAATCAGCTTCTTTTAGGGTAGAGCATGAAAGATTTAAGCCTGTAATACGCTTAATAGAAAGCACCAGCGAGAGTACAGTTTTTCCAAAATTTACTTCTATATAGTTTTCATCAAAATTTTCTAATAAAGTAGTATTATGTAAAAGTCCTGCAACTATGGTATCAATATCAAAATTGTTTTCGGCCAAAATAGAAGCCACCCTAACAGGATGAAGATATGCTATATCTCCCCATGTTTCGGTTTTTCCTGAATATAATAAAACAAGGTAATCAAGGGCACTTGAAAAAAACTCTTTTTCTTTCTCCGAATAATCGCTGTATACAGAAAAAAACTCTTTAATAATGTCACTGGTATCAGTATTAATAGTTTCGTATTTAAATTGGTTCATGGTTTTACCCCAGTTGTTACCCTTGGCTGTCCTGCTAAATCTTCAAATGTTTGAACATCATTAAATCCTACGTCCTTCATTAAAGAAGCCGTTTCAAAAGCATTGTACTCCCCGGTTTCAATCAAAAAATGTCCACCTGAAACGAGCTTTTCAAAGGCTTGAGGGATTAATTTTCTAATAATAAACAATCCATCAAAACTAGATTCATTTCCGAGATCTCCATCTAAGGCAATACGAGGCTCCGATCTCCCATCTCGTAACAGCTCATCAACCACTTCATGTGGAACATATGGAGGATTAGATATAATGGCATGGTATCTATTATCACTTCCTAAAGGATCTAATAAGTCACCCAGATAAAACTGTATACTGCTTTGATTTTGGACATCCAAAAGGGCTTTAGCATTTTTTTTGGCAATATCAAGAGCTGCACTTGATATATCAACACAGTGACATGTGATAGAATTGTTATTTCTTTTATTCTTAAGAGAATTATTAAAAAAAGTTTTTAAGATGCTAAGCGCAATGCAGCCGCTTCCAGTACAAACATCGGCAAATAAAAAATCACTGCTTTTAGAAGAAACATAAGAGTCTATTAATACATTAGCCTTTTCCACAAGAAGTTCCGTGTCTGGCTTCGGAATCAAAACATCTGGAGTCACAAAAAAATTAAAGCCAAAAAATTCTTTAACACCAACAATATAGGCTACTGGAAATCCTGTTGACCGTTTTGTAACTAAATCAAAAAAATCTCTTTCATCGTTTGAATGCAAAAATTCTTGATTGTGTGAAATCAAATATGTTCTATCAACACCTAAAACAAACGATAAAATACAGTCAACATCTAAAGATGGGGTTGAGAATACAATCCTCCCTTTAGATTCATGTTGTGATTGTTGCAATTGTTTTATTGCAAGACTCCTTGCATCCCAAATAGTCATACACTAAGTATACAAAAAAAAATTAAAATGGACAAGGTAAAAAATAAGTATCAATTTTTTTTGGACACTACCTTATTCGCCACCACCAAATAGCATGAACTATCTATTGCAATCTTTTGTCACTACACAGTAGTAATTAAAAGCATTTTCGCAAAGCCCACTAGAGAAAAAACTGCATCTCCTTGGTGCACTTGCTCGGCACGCACTTCGTTTCGCGCCTACGCTCAAAACTTCCTGTTTTTTTGCTTCGAACCGCCTCCACATGCTGTCGGTGCCATCCATGGCCCCTTTTCTTCGCCTTCGCTCAGCGCATGTTTCGGTTCGAGTCCTTTAAACCTACTACCACCTTTAAAAACAAAAAAGACTAGAGGATTCTCTAGTCTTCATGTATTTTAGCAGGAGTAGGACTCGAACCTACGGCCTCCGGGTTATGAGCCCGACGAGCTGCCAACTGCTCTATCCTGCGTCGTGTCATGTATAATACCACATATAAAGCAGTAGTGTCAATGGGTTTTGAAAATAAACACAAAAAAAACGCTCAATACCTTTCGATACCAAGCGTTTCTTTTAGATTCCAATAGTTTATAAGTAGAGACATGACTGTCGCAAAACTTTAGAATGCACGAGTTTTCATTAAGGAAAACTCGATAGTAAACATTGGCAAGGAAGCCAATGTTTACGTATTATTTACTAAACTTTCGTCCAATAAATACAGCTTCTGAACCTAATTCTTCTTCAATGCGAAGTAGTTGGTTGTATTTTGCAATACGATCAGAGCGGCTCATTGAACCAGTTTTAATTTGTCCTGAATTTGTTGCAACAGCAATGTCAGCAATTGTTGCATCTTCAGTTTCACCTGAACGGTGTGATGTAACAGATGTATAACCAGCTCTGTGTGCCATTTCAATTGCATCAAGAGTTTCAGTTAATGTACCAATTTGGTTTACTTTAACGAGAATTGAGTTACCACATTTTGTTTCTATACCTTTTTTGAGGTATTCAACGTTTGTTACGAATAGGTCGTCACCTACTAATTGACAGCGATCGCCAATTTTTGCAGTAAGAAGTTCCCATCCTTTCCAGTCGTTTTCACCCATACCATCTTCAATTGAGTCGATAGGATATTTTGTAATAAGTTCTTCAAGGTAAGCAACTTGTTCTTCTGAAGAACGTTTTTTACCATTAGGACCTTCAAATTTTGAGTAATCGTATACGCCATCTTTGTAGAATTCTGAAGAAGCACAGTCTAAACCGAGCATAACATCTTCACCTGGTTTGTAACCAGCATCTTTAATAGCTTTTAAGATTGTTTCAAGTGCATCTTCTGTTCCACCATCAAAGTTAGGTGCGAATCCACCTTCATCACCAACAGCTGTTGAAAGACCTCTGTCGTGTAATACTTTTTTTAGTGAGTGGAAAATTTCTGCACCCATTCTGATTGATTCACGGAATGTAGCAGCACCAACTGGGCGTACCATGAATTCTTGGAAAGCGATAGGAGCATCTGAGTGTGATCCACCGTTTACAATGTTCATCATTGGAACAGGAAGCACTTTTGTGTTTGTTCCACCAATGTATCGGTATAAAGGCATATCAAGAGCTTCTGCAGCAGCTTTAGCAACAGCTAAAGAAACACCAAGCATTGCATTTGCACCTAATTTAGACTTTGTTTTTGTTCCGTCTAGTTTTAAAAGAAGAGCATCGATTTCTGCTTGTTTAGTAGCATCCATACCGATAAGTTCTTTTGCGATTACTGTGTTAATGTTTTCAACAGCTTTTAAAACACCTTTTCCTAAAAAGCGTTTTTTGTCGCCATCGCGAAGCTCTAATGCTTCGTTTTCACCTGTTGAAGCTCCTGATGGAACTCCTGCACGGCCTCTAATTCCACTGTCAAGAATAACTTCTGCTTCTACAGTAGGATTTCCGCGTGAATCAATGATTTCACGTCCAATAACAGCTACGATGTTTGTGTAACTCATTTTATTACCTCCAAATTATAAAAAACACGGGAAAGCGAACTCTGTCAAACTTTCCCGTAATTGTTTGTTTA
>CAYJIM010000012.1:38249-39886 GCA_964370215.1 uncultured Oscillospiraceae bacterium | reverse complement strand
TTTGATGCAAATGGTGGTGCGTTGGTAAGCTATACCGCAGACGGCGCTGTTGCAAACTCTGTAACAACGCTGAAATTGGAAAACACCGAAGAAAACCGTGTATATGGGCCGGAAGGCTACACCCCTGTTCGTGAAGGGTATGTATTCGATGGTTGGTACTTGGATGGAAAAGAATTCCTCTTCGACCAAACTTTTGACAAAGACATTACCTTAACCGCAAATTGGGTGGCAGCATCCACCGACAAATACACCGTTCGTCACCAACACGTTGCTGATGGGAACACCTATGAGTATGATGTTACCGTGAACGGACAACAAGCAGGTGCAACCCTTACCGTTTATCCTTTGACTTCTGCTGAATTGGTAGCAACAGGCGAGTTCCCAGCTGGGTACTACACTGCAACACCGGCAAGCCAAGAAGTCACTGTAGTAGGTGGCGAAGTTGCGACTGTTACCTTTACTTACACCAAAGTAGATGCAGCGGAATACCCATACGAAGTAAAATTTGTAGGGGTTAACTTGAACGGTGACCCTGTATATTTGGGCAGCTATACCATGGCTTCCAATACAAACAGCACCGTGACCGTACATCCTGACGTTTTCTTGGGCTACACCTTGGATGCAGGGCAAGATCAAAGATCCTTTGATCTGAGCAATTCTGCAAACCGCGTCATTACCTTCTACTACACCCAACAAGATTTGTCTGGGGACTACAACGTCAACATCTATCTGCCGAATGGCGATCTGTATGATAGCGTTAAAGGGTCTACATCGAGATTCGACGTACTGGATCCAACCGAATTGACAGCAGTCAAATCTGTACTTGCTTCTGACGCGTTGAAATCTTACGTTGTTGACGAAACAAAAACTTCTCCTGCACAACTTGTTGGTTTGAACAAAACTTACAATGTGTACTTGAAACAAGTTCTTCCTGGTACCGTGGACGAAGGCGCGATCTTTGATGCCAACGGCGGTGCATGGACAGACAACAGCACAACAAAACCTGTAGTCGCAACATTGAACGCAGAAGGTACTGCTTACAATGTATTGGCTGCAAATGTACCGGAAGCACCTGCACGTGACAACTACGTGTTTGAAGGCTGGGCAACCACCGCAACCGGCACAACAACTGTAGATCCTACCGATTATGATTTTGACCCGACACAAACTTTCTATGCAGTATGGTCGGAAGAAATCATTACCTTGAACTACTACACCAATACCGACAACAACTTGCCACTCGCACCGGATACAGGCGCTACAGACTACCTGTACACCCAAAAAGTGAACTTGGTAACCGGTATGGATGTTACAAACGATCCGAACAGCAAAACTCCGGCAGTATTCATCACACCTGATAGTGAAACCGGCTTGAGCTTTATGCACTGGGAACCTTCTCAACGTATTGATGATAGAAATACCACTGAGCATAATGCCGGCGAAAAAATCACATTGGGTAACAGCATGGATCTGTACGGCATTTGGACCCCAATCCAAGTGACCTTTGACGGCAACAGCGGTACGCTTACAGGCGACACCACTGTAAACGTCAGCACAACCGATGGCACTTGGGATACTGAACCAACTGCTACCCGTGATGGCTACACCTTCGCAGGTTGGAACACAAAAGCAGACGG
>CAYJIM010000012.1:0-38149 GCA_964370215.1 uncultured Oscillospiraceae bacterium | reverse complement strand
ACATCCACCACCGTTTATGCTCAATACGCAGCACATGCAACATGGGACATTGACGCTGATGGTTTGACCTTGTACTACAACGGTACAGCACAACAAGCAGTGACAGCAGAAGCAACCGGCTTGCCACAAGGCACTACCGTTACTTGGAGCTACAGCACCGACGGTCTTACTTTCCATGCAGGCTTGCCGACGCTGACAAATGTACCGACTGAAGAGGCAACAAGCACAAAAGGTTCTCAGACTTACCTGATTCGAGCAACAGTCGAAGGACGCACTCCGATTACAACTTTTGCTTATGCAACCATGAACCGTGCTCCTTTGGATCTGGTAGCAAACAAAGTAACCGTTAATGCAATGAGCCCGATTCCGGCAGAAGATTCCTTGACCTATGCGTTGAATGGTACTGTCTATGCGAACGGCGCAAACAATGTGACTGCTGAAACCAATGCAATTCGCGTTGCAATTGGCAAAGTACTTGCATACGCAAACGCACCGTACGACACCAGCACCGCACGCGTTTACAACGATGCGATCATCTTTAACAGCATTGCAGTAAACGACGCAGTAGGCACCAACTACTATGTGAAGAGCCTCACTGCAAATGATTTGGAAGTTCTTACTTTAGGTAAAGTACCAACACCAACAGTAGGCGCTGCAAATCAAACCCTGCCTTACAATGGCTCGACACAAACCTTTAACGGTGGCGCAACCGCAACTGTTGGAGCAGTTATTGAGTACAAAGTAGAAGGCGGCGACTGGTCGACCACCGCACCGACATTGAAAGATGTTAGCGAAGGCACCATCACCGTATCGGTAAGAGCAACACAACCAGGATATACCGATTCTGAAACAGTTACTTACACCGCAAGCATTACCCCTGTTGAATTGACTGTCACACCGAACCACGCAGGCATCACTTATGGTGAAGCAGATCCGACTACCGGATTTGACGTTTCCATCACAGGTTTTGTCGGTGGCGAAACTGCAACAGTTATCACAAACAACATCGCACAAGCAGCATTTGACACCGCGTACACCACCGGCGATGATGCAGGCGATTACGCACTGACCTTGACCAGAGAAACAGGCGACCTCGTTGCAGCGAATGACAACTACACCTTCAATGTTGTAGCAGGCACATTCAACGTAGCGAAAGCTGATTTGGCAGTCGTTCCAAACGCAGGCCAATCGATGGTCTTCGGTGGTACTGTTCCTGCAATTGAGTACTCCTTCGTGACACCTGTCAACGGGGATACCCAAGAAGAACTGAAAACCGAATTGGGCGGCAACCCATTTGTGACCAATGCAACCAGCGCATCTTCTACAAGTGCTGATTACACCATCACAAAAGTGGCTACTGCTCCAGCTGAACTGACCAACTACAACTTGAGCTACAATGAAGATACCCTCTTCGCTGTAACCACAAGTAATGCTATGACTTTGTCTGCTTTGGATAGTGTATTGACCTACAACGGCCAAGCGCAAGACATGGCACAATCGGCTCAATACCAAGCAAAAGTTGGTGGGGTAAATTACGATAACGTCACTTACACATTTAGCACCACAAGTGCTACTGCAAATGACTTTACTGCAACCATGCCAACCATCACTGAAGCAAACGGGATTTCGTGGGCTACTGATGAACCGCTGTATGTAAAAGTAACTGACAACAGTGGCAACTACGCATCGGTTGTTCAAACCATTGACGTTCGCGTAAAACCTGCTACAATCACTGTCGTTGCAAACGATGAAACCATCGATGCTTACGATGCGATTCCTGCAGACAGCACCTTGACTTATGACGTAACAAGCACTGTTTATGCTGATAGCGTAACAGGCGACACAATGGATGAAGTAAAAGCAGCATTGGAAGCAGAACTTGCTTTGACAATTGCTGACAGATTGACCATCGACAACACTGCTCCGGCAACTCATACCGATGCAATCGACTTCACCGGCATCACCTTGTCCAACACAAACTACGTTGTTGGCACCGCAACTCCTGCTGACTTGATCATCAACGGCTTGGATAGCGGCTTGACACTCAGAGTTTCAGCAGCAACACAATCCCAAGAATACACAGGTGCAGCACTTTCCTTTGATGGTGGCGCAACCGCTTCTGCAAGTGTTGCAGGCGTGGTCCCAACCATTCAATACAGCACCGATGGTAGCACTTGGAGTGCAACTGCTCCAACTTTGACAAACGTAGCAGATTCCAAAACCATCTATGTCAAAGCAACTGCACAAGGCTACAACAATCCGGCAACCGCTGACTTTAAAGCAGAAGTAACACCGGCAACCTTGACCGTAACTCCGGCACATGCAGATGTCACTTATGGTGATGCTGTTCCTGCTGATGGTTACACCTTCTCGGTAGCAGGCTACAAAACTGATGCTGACAAAGCATTGGGCGTTGCAGGCGACGTTGCACAAGACATGTACCAAACTGCATATGCGGCAGATGTCAATGGCAGACTTCCGGATGCAGGCACCACCCATGCTGTTACCTTCAAAACAAACGCATTGAACACCTTGACCGCAACCAACTACAAATTTGCAGCTGGAACTAGCGAAATGGATGTTGTAAAAGCGATCTTGAACGTAACACCTGACGCTGACCAATCTGTAGAACATGGTACTGTACCACAACCTGAAGACATCGCTTACACCATCGCAACTGTATTGAATGGCGATAGCGAAACTGCTCTGAAAGCAGAAATCGGTAATCCGTTTATCACAAACGTAACCGCTACTTCTGTTGTAGGCACAGACTATGAAATCAGCAAACGTGTTGGCGCAACAACCGAAATCACAAACTATACTTTGAACTACGGTAGCAGCGATGCTTACGCTCCGTTTGAAGTAAAATTGAACAACAGCTTGCGCATCGGCTTCGAAGAATACAACGAAGAGTATGATGCAGCAGAACACAACGCAGTTGCTGAGTTCACTCACGCTTCTATCGATGGATACTCCTTGACAGAAGCAGAACTCAACACTTTGTACACAACCGGCACTGTTACCGTCAATGGTAAAGTCCTCACTGTAAGCTACCGGGAAACCTATGGCACTGTGACCGATATGCCAACCGTAACAAACGTTGCTGATAGCAGATCTATTCAAGTAATAATCAGTGCTGACAACTATGCGAGCTGGGGTAGTAGCTTTAATAAAGCTGTCGTTCGTCCTGCAGACTTGACAATCAAAGCAGACGACAAAACTTGGGTTTATGACCAAGCACAACCGATTTTGACAAGCACACCTAGCGGCCTTCAAGGCACAGACAGTGTTGACAACATCGGTTTGGTAGTAGACCTTCGCACAACCGCAACCGCAGCTTCGCTTCCGGGCGAATACCCAATCACCGCTTCCGGCGCTGCAACAACTGCAAACTACGACGTGACTTACGTTGCAGGTACCATGACAGTTGAAGCAAACGATACCATCATCATTGATGGTGGCGAACTCGGCACCGAAGCACAAGCGTACACTGGCGAATACGATGCAGCAGATCATGCAGCAGTCGGCACCGTTGGTGTAACCGCAAACAGCGGCGTTGTACTTGACGGCGCACTCATCGAGTACCGCTTGGATGGCGGCGAATGGACAACAGTTGTTCCAGAAATCAGAAATGCAGATGACTATACTTTGGAAATCCGCGCTTCGAAAGATGGCTACAACAGCAAAACCATCACCGTAAATCCAAAAATCACTCCTGCAACCTTGACCGTAACCGCAGAGAACAAAACTTGGGTCTACGCACAAACACAACCGGACTTGACAAGCAGCAATGACCTTTTGGGCGCTGATAGCTTGACAACCGTTGGTTTGGATCTGACCCACAGCACGACTGCAACAGCAGCTTCGCTTCCGGGCGAAGGGGAACTTGTAAACGGCAACTACGCAATCACCGTTTCGGGCAATGCTATGACCGATGACGGCAACTACGAAGTTGTATACGTCCCAGGCGAAATGACCGTTGCAGAAAACGAAACCATCGAAATCATTGAAGAGCTTGATGGCGAGATCTACCCTGTTGTCACACCTTACACCGGCCAGTACGATGCAGACGAACATGCAGCAGTAGGTTCTGTTGGTGCACTCACCGACGGCGCACCTGACGCAGGCGTGTTCATCGAATACAGCTTGGATGGCGGTGCATGGACAGAGGAAGTTCCAGAAATCAGAAATGCAGATGACTACTCGTTGGCTATCCGCGCTTCTAAAGCAGGATACACCACAAAAACAATCGTGGTAAACCCTGCAATCACACCGGCACCATTGACCGTTACCGCAGAAGCGAAAGCAATGGAATTTGGTACCGAATTGCCAGAATTCACAAGCGTTATTGAAACATTCCAAGGCGCTGATACTTTGGCAACCGCTGGCTTGACCGTAAGCTACAGCACAACAGCAACAACCACCTCGCTTCCGGGCGCAGGGGAACTTGCAAACGGCAACTACGCAATCACCGTTACCGGTCCTGCGATCACAACAGATGGCAACTACACAGTTGAATACATCTCGAATGAATTGGCAATCGCTGACAGTGATGCACTTGCAGTAGTCGCTACTTCCTACAACGGCACTTATGATGCAGCTGCACATGATGCAATTGCTTCTACTGCCACCACCCAACCGGGCGCTACTTTGACTTACAGCTTGAATGGCGGTGCGTTCAGCACTGAAATCCCAACCGTTACTGACGCTGGGACCTACACTGTAACCGTAAGAGCAGAACTCGCAGGGTATGTACCGGTTGAAACTACACAAACCGGCACAATCGATCCAAAAGCCGTCACTGTAATCGTTGGTAGTGCTACCAAAGTTGCAGGGGCAGCAGATCCAGCATTGACCGCAACTGTAGTAGGGATGGAAGGCGCTGATATCTTGGCGTACACCGTCGCTCGTGCAGTAGGCGAAGGCGTTGCATCTTATGCAATCACCGCAACCTACACCGCAGATCCGAACTACGTTGTTACTGTAATTGATGGTACGTTCACCATCACAGCAGCTCCGGTTGTACCTGCACCGGTAGTTCCGGTAGTTGTACCGCCGGTAGTTCCGGTAGTTCCGGTAGTTCCGGACGACACCACAACAACCATTGATGACGGACCAGTTCCACTGGCTCCTGGCACAGAAGAAGATCCGACTACAGAAATTGAAGATCCGGAAATTCCGCTTGCAGCCGCAGATGGTAGTTGGGCACTGCTCAACCTGATTCTCGCAATCGTCACTTCGCTGACAAGTATCGTCTTGTTGGTAGGATACTTTGCAACAAAATCCAGAAGAGATGATGATGAAGAAACAGACGAAACAGTGAAGAGAAAAGGCTTCGCACGCGTATTCAGCTTGCTGCCGGCAATCGTTGCAATCGTGACATTCTTCCTCACCGAAGACATGACACAACCAATGGTTATCGTTGACAACTGGACCATCTTGATGTTGGCGTTCGCGCTGATCCAAGTCGTTGTTGCATTCCTTTCCCGCAAAACAACAAAAACAGAATCTGACGACAACAACCGTCCAGCAACTGCTTAATCGTAGAAGTTGATCGCTTGTATCGAAAGAGACTGAAAAGAAAACCCCCCGAGGCAATCGCCTCGGGGGGTTTTGTTGTGTGTGGGTATAGTTGTGGGGATTCCACTGTAGGGGCGATTGGTTAAGTGAAAAGTGAATAGTGAAAGGTGAATAGGTAGGGGCGACCTTTGGTCGTCCGTGTTCCACACCCCGTTTGGCGGGGGATCGGTTTTTGTGGGCGATGGATGCCGGTGTACATCCAATGCACGCCCTACAGAATCGGGTAAGGTTTGGTAGGGCACGCATTGTATACGTGCCGAACGCCTGCCGGTGCTACCGGTGCGGACAGGCATGGAAGCCTGTCCCTACAAAACAAACCTTCCATTGTGCTGTAGGGGCGATTCACGAATCGCCCACAATGCCCGCCGGTGCTACCGGCTCGGAAACAACGGTGAATGCTATCCACTGACCGCAAAAAAAGGGATTTGGTTTTCACCAAATCCCTTAAACGCTGACGCTTGAAAATGCCTATCGGCAAGTAAGACCTTGAGGCGCAGCCTCAAACTCCACCACTTTTGAAAAAGTGGACAAAACTTTTATGACAGGCTCCGCCCCACCATACCGCGCCGTGGACGAAGCTTCCGTGCGATGGGTGCTTGGTCGAAAATGCCTGCGGATGCTATCCGCTAGAGTCCCATCAAATGGTTGACGGAAAAGGTGTTGACGGTGTTTTGATTGATTTCGGGGGTGAGGGCTTCAGCGCCTTCACGGACAGCGGCTTCAAATTCTTCCCCTTTGATGGCATAGCGGACATAGTCTTTTTGCTCGTCGTAATCGGCTCCTTCGGTCATCTCTTGGCGCACCACAACGTAGTAGCCATTGGCGTCTTCCACAAGCATCCCTTCGTCGTAATCGTTGCTGTCGAGAATCTCATCGCGGACATCGTCTTCAAATGATGTAGATTCAAAACGGTTGATGAGTTGGCGGTAATCGGCGGTGTTGTCGATGGTTGCATCCGGATTATCTTCCAGCATCTTGTCATTGATGAGGTCGACGATGTCTTCGCCATCCTCTAAACGGGCAAGGTAGCCTTCCGCTTCCGCTTCGACAAGCTCTTTGCTGACATCGTCCAAGGCAACACCGGTGTCATCCAAGGTAGAGAAACTGAGCACTTGGATATAGGCATAATCATCTTCCCAAGTCTCTAATAATTGGTCTTCAGTCACTGGATCGGTGCCATCTTCCCCATAGGTGTACAGGAACAGTTGTTGGTTTTTATAGTCTAGTTCGATCATTGCATACAACGAACTTTCTGCAACACCTACCGCCTCGTAGCTCTCTTGGTAGAACGGCCAAAGGGCATCAATGCTCTGCTGTGCCAATGCCAAATCCTCTTCCGGAATGGTCAGTGCGAGTGCGTCAAACTGTTGGGTGGTGTACAAAAATTCCTTGGTGCGCAAGTCTGCCTCTCTGTCGACCCAGTCGGTAAAGGAAATACCCTCTAATGTCAGGCTCAGCGGGTCGGTGGTGGCAGTGTCATAGTCTTCATGCGATTGGGCAGCGGTGATGGTGTCCATCTTGTTGAGGATATACACACCGGTCGGTACAGTGATGTCGCCTAGCTTCATGCTGTATGAGGTGTCGCCACAGGATGTCAAAAGAATGCCCATAGTCGCTGCCATGGTCACGGCGGTCAATCGTTTCAATTGTTTACGGTTCATGTTGGTTCCTCCAAATTAGCCTTTTAAATTAAGGTCATTTCCACACGCTTCGAGTCAAAGGTCATCGTCACTTCAATGTTCTCGCCACCAAATTTCGGCGACATGGTCGGGTCATTTTTCATCGCCTCAAACAGGCTCTCAAAGGTCGCACCAATGATAGACGGTTCAATCGGTTCACTCGACTCGTCCACAAAAGCACCGTTCCCACTTTCGGTTTTTACTTCAATCACCGTTTGGGTTGCCATGTCATAGGTGAGGATGACGATGGTGGCACGCCCCGATTCCTCGTCACTGCTACAATAGGTGTAGTAAAGGGTGCCCTTTTGTGCATTGACCTGATCGTTGCCGGTAAACACCGCAGTGACTTGGGTCAATACCCCTTCTTCGTCATAGTCTTTGACGAGTTCGTCCAGTTCAGGGGTCAACCCCGCAACAGAGGTCGGTTCTGCTTCCAGTGCCACCGACACCGTTTCGGCACTTTCTTCTTTGGCATAGTCGTCACAGGCAGTGAACAACAATAGCATACAAGAAACTAGTAGGGCGACTGCCCATCTGCGCTTATTTTTTTTCAATATTTCCAGTCCTCTCTTGTCGGATACTTGTCCGACACTACCTATCTATTATAAGAGATTGGGGCAAAAAAATCAACCGAACAGTGGTAAATGTTTCAATTTTTTCATACATTACAGGGAAAGGATGTGTTTTCATGCAAAAGATGCCCTCTTTTTTGCCTTCTAACAATCAACTACCTGCCACAACACCGCAAGCGGTGTCGACCCAAACTGAACCGAAGGAGACTCCAATACCACCACTGCCACAGGAGGATCCTTTTTGGGAGACGGAACCCTTCTCTGCCAACATGAGCGACTCGGAGGAGGCGTTTTCCTTTCCGGTCGCTTGGATGCAGTTGATTTTGGCGGTACTATTGGTCGCCTTGTGCCTGCTCTGTGCGTTGTTTTTCCCTGCATGGATGGACGGACTGGGAGAGGTGGTGCGACCGCTCTTCTCCACCCCGATGGCATGGACAGGATTTACAGAACAGGTTGCACAAACGATGACAACGGTATTTGAGGTGGTATGATGTTTGTGTTTTTTGTCAACCGCATTCGCATCGAGGTGCAGTTTTTATTTTTTGCAACCCTGACGCTGTGGGTGCTGCTTGACCCGACGGGGGTGGCACTGTTGGGCGTGGTGGCAAGTTTGCTGCACGAGTGCGGTCACCTGCTACTGCTGTGGCAGTTTGGCTGTAAGCCACGTAAAATCGCTTTTGAGTTGGGCGGCATTGCCGTCATCAAATCGGGGTATCAACTGCCACCGACACGAGAGGTGTTGGTATTGGCGGCAGGGAGTTTGACCAATTTTTTGCTGGCACTGCTCTTTTTTTCGCATAGCCCGACCTTTGCCGCCATCAATCTGCTGGTTGGGGGATTCAATCTCCTGCCTTTATCGATGCTGGATGGGGGGAAGCTGTTGGCGATTCTGTGCGATCGCACCTTTTCCGTGGCAACCGCTTTGCGTATCATGACGGTGGTGCAAGGGTTGACAGTAGGACTACTCTGCCTGTTGGTTGGATGTTTACTTCGCCAAGGGATGAGCAGTGGCTGGTGGGTGGTCCTCATCGCCTATCTTCTCCTATTGCTCTTGCATCAATATGCACGCTTTGGGAGAGGGCGCAGGTGGGGGGGCGAAAAAGCGAAGATGAGTGACAGATTCTAAAGCCCTTCAACGCTAGTACCAACTTTTTCACACAAAAAAAGAAAATTTTATTGAAAAATACTGAAAACATCATTGATCTGTACGCTTCGTTGTGTTATAATAACGGTAAGTATTCTTGAAAAGGTAAAGGAGAAACTCCTTTTGATCAGGAATACAATATTGCAACCCAAAGGAGAGAATGAATGATGAAGCAGTACAACGCCAACAATATCAAAAACATCGCCCTCATCGGGCATGGTAGTTGCGGGAAAACCTCGCTTGCGGAATCGCTGTTGTATATGACAGGAGCGTCCGATCGTCTGGGTAAGATCGCAGAAGGAAACACAGTCTTGGACTGTGAGGCAGAAGAGATTCGTCGCAAAATTTCCATTTCTCTTTCTCTAGCACCATTTGAATACCACAGTTGCAAATACAATCTCCTCGATACCCCGGGGTTATTTGACTTTGAGGGGGGCATTTACGAGGGCTTACGTGCGGCAGAGAGCGGCTTGATTGTCGTTTCGGGAAAATCCGGTGTCTCGGTCGGGACGAAGAAGACCTACAAACTTGCCAAAACACAGGGAAAAGCAACGATGATTTTCGTCGGCAAACTGGATCGTGACAACGCAGATTTCTACAAGGTGTTGGCACAGCTGAAAGCTGACTTTGGTCCTTCGGTCTTCCCGGTGGTCGTGCCGTTCCAAAAAGAGGGAGAAGCGACCTGTTATATTGACTTAATCGACATGAAAGCGTATACTTATGCAGACGGTGTTTCAAGCGAAGTGGAACTGCCGGATACCGAACATCGTTTGGACGGCTTGATCACCGCCATCAGCGAAGCGGTGGCCGAAACTGACGATGAATTATTTGAAAAATATTTTTCCGGGGAACAATTTACCCATGACGAATTGGTGCGCGGCATCCACAAAGGGGTGAAAGAAGGGGCGATCACACCTGTATATTGTGGATCTGCCTATACGATGGAAGGGCTTGACCTGTTGCTTGCCGGCATGGAAAACCTTCTGCCAAGCGCCAAAGAATCTGCCATTGAAACAGGGCGCAATCAAAACGATGAAGCGGTCGCCGTACTCTGCGATGAAAACCGTCCGCTTGTTGCCACTATTTTCAAAACAGTAGCCGATCCTTTCATTGGCAGACTTTCCTTTGTGAAGGTCATTTCCGGTGTGTTGACCGGCGATCAAGCGGTCACCAACATGCGTACCGGCGAGCCGGAAAAGGTTGGGAAACTGGTGTTGATGCGAGGCAAAAAGCAGGAGGATGTCAAGGCGATTGTCGCAGGCGACATCGGTGCCATCACCAAAATGTCCGCATTGACAGGGGATACCCTCTGTCGGGATACCGCCGTCACCTTGGAAAAGGCGATCTTTCCACAACCCTGCCATGCCATGGCAGTCAAACCGAAAAACAAAGGGGATGAAAGCAAGATTGCAACCGGCATTCATCGCCTTGCGGAAGAGGATTTGACCATCCTGTTCCTACAGGATCCCGAAACGCACGAACAGATTGTCAAGGGGCTTGGAGAACAGCATCTCGATGTCATCACCAGCAAGCTGAAAACAAAGTTTGGGGTGGATGTGTTGCTGGATCCACCGGTTGTTGCATACCGTGAAACAATTGGCAAAAAAGTCAAGGTGCAGGGACGCCACAAAAAGCAATCGGGTGGGCATGGCCAGTTTGGCGATGTCTGGATTGAATTTGAGCCGTATGATGGCGAAGAATTGAGCTTCAATGAAAAGGTGTTTGGGGGTGCGGTGCCCAAAAACTTCTTCCCTGCGGTGGAAAAGGGGCTGCGTGATTCCGTCACCAAAGGGGTGCTTGCAGGCTTCCCTGTCGTGGGGTTGAAAGCCACCTTGGTGGATGGTTCTTACCATCCCGTTGATTCGTCGGAAATGGCGTTCAAAACCGCCGCATCGATTGCTTATAAAACAGGGCTTTCTGAAGCGTCGCCGATGCTGTTGGAACCGATCGGCAACCTGAAAGTCATCGTGCCGGACGATGTAACCGGCGACATGATGGGTGAGCTGAACAAGCGCCGTGGACGCGTACTTGGGATGAATCCTGTCGGTGATGGGATGACTGAGATTGAAGCGGAAACCCCGATGAGCGAAATGCAGGACTTCACCATGACCGTGCGTCAAATGAGCCACGGCAGTGGAACCTTTGTACTGGCCTTTGAACGGTACGAACGACTGCCGGGGATGTTGCAGGAAAAAGTGGTTGCCGAAGCCAAAGAGCGTGCATAGGCGGCGGACAGCGTCCGCAGGCGTTTCCGACCACGCACCCATCGCACGGAATGCCCGTCCACGAGCCGGTAGCACCGGCGGGCATTGCGGTCGGGTCAAGACCCGACCCTACTGCATCATGAAAACAGAACGTTGTAGGGACATGGCTTGTCCTGTCCGCCCGTCATTCATCACCCAATGAGAATTGGGTCAAAACACAACGTTTTGTCCACTTTTTTAAAAGTGGTGGAGTTTGGGGCAAAATCTCAAGGTCTTGAATACCGCAAGGGAGTATTAAGAGGGTGAATTTCCGGACAATCCGGTGGATTGTCTGGGAAGAGGGAGATTTTACGATAAAAAATCTCCCTGTCCAAGCCGGTAGTACCGGCGGGCAATTGCGGACACGGCAAGACACGCCCACCCGTCGTTGACCACAAAACAAAAATCGGGCGACCTACAGGGTCGCCCGATTGAATGCAGTACGAGGCATTCATCGCATCGCCATCCGATTAAAAATTGTACGCCAAACATCATCGTACAGACTGAAAAAGAGACATAACCCCGTTTTCTTCTTCATATAATGCAATATCAAAGATAGAAACTAGGGGAGTGAAAGTTATGTTTATCTGGTCTATGAGGGTTCAAAAATACCGCGCGTTTCTCATCATCGGTGCAGTGATATTGGTGGTGGCAGTTGGCTTGATTTGGTGGACGGTCGCAAGTGGAAAGGAAAACCCGTTGGAGGTCAACTCCACTGCTGAGATGATCACATACATTGAGTCACATGGGTGGGAAGTGGATCCCATCCCGACCGAGGAAGTAGAGGTCACCGTACCAGATACCTTTGACGAGGTGTACACAAACTACAATGAGATCCAACTCCGTCAAGGGTTTGACCTCACGACCTATCAAGGAAAACTTGTCAAGCGTACCACTTTCATCTTGCTCAACTATCCGGACTTTCCGGACAACATGCGTGTGGATGTGCTGACCCATGAAAACCTCATTGTTGGTGCCGATGTCTGCTCTCTTGAAATTCGTGGGATGATGCACGGCATCAGCGAACTGCCTGAAAATATGGTGCCTCCTTCCGGTACTCCTCAGGGGGAACAGCCGGCGGTGACCGCACCGGAAGAGGTCGACCCAGTCCTTTCAACAGAAGAAGAACAGGCGTTGCCACCGGTGGCGGAACCCATGCCACAAACAACTGTTTAACAAAAAACCGCCCCTAACACAACGATTAGGGGCGGTCAGACCGTCGAAAAACCCGCAATCGCAACAATGGTGAGCCGTGTGGCTCACCATTGTTGCTTTCTGTGTCACTACAACCTGCAAATGTCGTTCATATCCCTTGTGTATTACGCACTCATTTGCAAGTTTTATTCCTTGACTTGCAAATTTTTGGACGCTCTGTAGGATGTCGAAACGGAAAAGGTTTTTTCATTATTCTTCTGTTTGTTCGGCCTGAGGCTCCTTCACAGTGATGTCCACACCATTGACGGTAATGCCTTGGTCGGCACGAATCATGATATAACTGCAACCGTCAATGACACGGGTTTCCACCATGTTGCTGCATTCCGGCTTGACCTTGATGCTGACCTGTGGGGTCTGCACTTCAAAGCGGTTGATCTCCATGAGGTTGGCAGGATTGGTGAAGAGATCCTTGCCAAATGCCTCGTCAAACTTTTCATCAAAATCGACAAGGGTTTCGGTCTCCACCCCACTACAAGCGAGCATCTGCTTGACATGGCTTTTGGTGACGTGGAGCGGTTCGATCTCTTTGTTGATCTTGTGGGTCTCCACCATTTCATACAGCTGTTCGTGCACCGATTGCACGACATCATATTGGCAATGCTCGCCCAGTACATCGGTCAGCACCCCTTGAAAAGATTCCTGCTGAATGGCGGTGGGCAAAGGTGCTTCACTGCCAAACAGCGATTCAATGAGCGACTCATAACAGTCGTCTGCCTTGCGGGTGTAATATAAAGCGTTGTAGATGTTGGTGGCACGATCATCAAAACAAGGGAACATAAAGCCGACTTCCGGTGAGCCGATGACACGGTTGCCGTAGTTTGTAGTAAAAGCACTTTCCGACAGGTTGTAATGTAGCCCCGGCTTTGTCTTTTTCACAGGGCAGATGCTACAGACAAAGTAGTAAAAGACATCTTCGCCCACGTCCTCCAGTCGTCTGCCGTCGCCACCGCGGAAGGGGACGTCGTAGGCATCAAAGCAGAGCAAGATGACATAGTTTTCCTCGATATGTAGATGCTCAATGATCTTGCGGTAGAGTGTCTCCACCGCTTCCTTGTCCTTGAGTTCACTGGTACGCAGCTTCATCAACAGGCGGTGCTCGTCGCTGTCGGCAACGGTGGCCGTTTCAAATTCAATATCCAATAGGTTTTTGCCCAAAGAACCTGAGATCCCTCGTTTGAGTAGTCCCAGATACATTTCGTTTTCCTCTTCGCTCATCGAAGTGGCGGATTTTTCAAAGGTGGCAATGATTTCACGTTTTTCATTGACATAGCAGCCATAAAAACAACCGATGTTATTTTTTTCAAGTTTAAATCGTCGGCGAATTTCCGCCAGTTCTTTTTGATTCATAACAATCCTCTTTTATGATAGATTCCCACATGGGGGTACTGCCTATTATAACACAAAGGGTTATTTTTTGTCCACCGTGCCGTCTTATTTTTTGCTTTCCTTTTCTTGCAAGAGTAGTTCCACCACTTCCATCTGCTCTTTTAACTTCAAAAATGCCTCTTGCAGTTCACAGTCAGAGCGGTTATGTAGTTCTTCTTGCTTATTGGCATCGGCAATTTCACTGATGGTGTTGACGACCACGCCGACCACGACATTTAAGACAACATAGGCGGTGAGCAGAATGAACGGCACAAAGTATAAAAATGCCCAAGGGAACACCTCCATGACCGGTCTGGAAATGCCCATCGACCAACTTTCTAGGGTCATGACTTGGAACAGGGTGTAGGTGGATTTGCCGACATCACCGAACCAATCGGGGAAAGATGGGCCAAAGAGGGTGGTACCGATGACAGCAAAGACATAGAAAATGATGCCGAGGAGCAAACTTGTCCAACCAATGCTTGGTAAACTGCCGATGATTGCCTGTACAATGAGGCGCAAACGACCGAGTTTTGTGACAACACGCAGGGTGCGCAGCACACGGAAAATGCGGATGATGCGCAGGCTGCTGAAAATGCCGGTGGTTGGGAACAGCGAAATGGCGACAATGAAAAAGTCAAACAGGTTCCAACCATCTTTGAAGAATTTCCCACCATGGGCGACGATGCGCAAAACCAGTTCCAACACAAAGATGGCAAGGCAAAGGTCATTTGCAAGGGAAAGGATCCCGCCATACTGTGCCATGAGGTTTTCGCTGGTCATCAGTCCCAGTAAAATGGCATTGATGACAATGACGAGGAGCACCCCGTTTTGAATCAACGGCTTTTCCAACCAATTTTTTAACTTTTCTCTCATAACAACCACTTCTTTCTCTCTTTTTTGTGCCTTTGTTTATGCACATAACTAAAATCATAGTAATTCATTTCCCACAAAAAAGCAACCCTTTTGGTACGAATGACGAATTTTTGGCGCGAATCGCAGAAATATACTTGCACTTATGGCGATAGCGCGATATAATAGTTTATAAGGAAGAAAACTGAAAAAATCTTTTATGAAGGAGGCGTGCTTATGAATATTGCGGTTGTAGAGGATATGAAGCAACTACAGATTCATCTGATGGACTTGTTGGAATGCTATGAGCAGGAAAAAGCGTGCCCTATGAAGCGGGTTTGCTTTGACAATGGAACCGACTTTTTGCAGTCGCTTTCCGAGACGGTATACGACATTGTATTTATGGATATTTATATTGGTGAGCCAAATGGCATTGAAACGGCGATGGAGTTGCGTAAAGTCAACCGAGATTGTATTTTGATTTTTACCACGTCGAGTCCGGATCATATGCCAAATGCCTTTTCGGCACGCGCCTTTGACTATATTTTAAAGCCAGTTCAAAAAGAGCGCCTTTACACAGTGCTTTCCGATGCCATTGCACGACTGCCACAGGCAGAACCTTCCATTGAGATTACCGTTGGCAAACAAGTCATCCCGTTGTTGTTTTCGCAAATACGAGCGGTGACATCCGATTCCCAATATTGTTGGGTGATGGCGGATGAAGATTACCGTTGTCGGGTGTCTTTTGCATCGATCGAAAAGGAATTGCAGGAGGACACACGGTTTTTGAATATCAATCGGGGTATTTTGGTCAATCTTGATTTTGTAGTGGATATGGAAAACCACAATTGTAAGCTGCAGGATGGGTCAAATTACCCGATCAACCTGCGCAAATACAAAAGCCATCGTCAACGTCTCTTGACCCACCGATTCGACCGCATGTCGGCAGGAGGGGTATCGGCCACCGATGTCGCCCGATAAGCGGACAGCAACGCCCAATTGAAATGTTACGCTGTACGGACATGGCTTGCCCTGTCCGTCGCCCATCGCACAGAATGCGAAAATATATACAGGTATATTTTCGCCCAAATGAACAAACCCCCCTGCCGTTCCGGTATTCGGAAAGGCGGGGGGTTCACTATTTTTGAGGGATGGCGCCACGTCCCGCATGTCTGCCACCCACTTTACGGTAGGCGGAGGGCATGACATAGGAAAATGGGGTATCAATATCGGCAAAATTTTCGGTGTGGCCGATGAAGAGATAGCCGTCCGGATTGAGCGCATCATAAAATCTGGACACCAACTTTTCCTTGGTGTCACGATCAAAATAAATCATGACATTGCGACAAAAGATCACGTCAAATTTCAACTTAAACCGAATGGGATCCATCAGGTTGAAGGGGCGGAAAATGACATTGTCTTTGAGCTCGTCCGACACCACGTGGTGTATGCCGTCACCGACCGGTCGGAAGTAACGAGACTGCCAATGGGAGGGCAACGCCTCAATCGTTTCGGAAGGGTACCAGCCCTTGATGGCACCTTGCAATGCGGTGTTGGAAATGTCGGTTGCCAGAATGCGTGTGTCCCATTGCTTTGGGCTGTTTTTGAAAAATTCCTTGATCAAAATAGACAGCGTATACGGCTCCTGCCCGAAAGAACAGCCTGCCGACCAGATGCTCAAGGTGCGTGAGGAATTGTTTTTTTCAATCCACGGCAGGACGGTGTCTTTGAAATAGTCAAAGTGCGCCTGCTCACGCATAAAATAGGTGTAGTTGGTGGTCAAGCGGTTGAGGAGCAGTTCAATGGCGACGGGGTCACGCTGTTCCACCACGGCATCGACAAAGGTCGAAAAATTCGGATAGCCGTGTTGCAGTATTGCGGTACTCAGCCGACTAAAGATCAATTGTTGCTTGTGCTCCAAGTTGATGCCACACATCGTTTTGATGAAATGACCAAGCTTGACACATTCTTTTTCAGATGGACCTACCATGGAATCGATTCCCTTCTTTTCAAGGTTAGTTCACGGCGACGACTGCTGCACAGTCGACCAGCAATACCACGGTGCCGTCCTCAAGAGAAATCATGCCACTGGTCAAGTCACGGTGACTTTCAATTGGTACTTGCGAGGCGTGTGACACGTCGATGTCCTGCACCTGCAATACCGTATCGACCGCAAGGCCGATCATGGTGCCATTGACCTCTAAAATGACAACACAGGTGGTAGAGGTGTAGGGTAAAAATTCTTTGTTCATCCGCAGGCGCATGTCAATGACGGGGAGCACCTGACCACGCAGGTTGATGACCCCTTGGATATAACCGGGGACACGTGGCAACGGACGAATCATATAGTTTGCAATAATTTCAATGACGTAATTGGTGCTCATACCCAGCACCAAACCATCGCACATGAACGTCAAGTAACGTTCTCTTGTGGCGTTTTCAGTCATCGCAGTTGTGGATGTTGACATCAAGTAAAACCTCCTTTTGCATCAATACTTGTCCCTCGTGGGACGGGAAAGGTGAAAATCACCGTTAATGGAGTTGTTGCGAAGCGGTTAAAATATTGGCAACATCCAAAATAATACTGATGTTCCCATCGCCCAAAATGGTACAACCGCTGATGCCAAAACTCTTGATATTAAAGGAATTCAGGTAGGACGGCATCGGTTTGACAACGACTTGTTGTTCGCCCAAAATATTATCGACAAACAGACAAAACGACTTGTCACCGGCTTCCACCCAGATGAGGACACCCTCTTCAATGTCGGTGTATCCACCGGGAACTTCAAACAATTCATGCAGACGCACAATCGGATAAAAGTCTCCCATACAACGCACCATTTCATACCCATGGGCATCGTAAATAATATCATCATTGGTCGCTTTAAAGGACTGTAGGATGTTTGGAATTGGAATGGTGAAGATCTGGTCGGCAATGGAAATTTCCATCCCGTCTACAATCGCCAGGGTCAGTGGAATTTTCATGGTAAAGCAACAGCCTTGCCCCAATTCACTCGAAATGGAAATGGTACCGCCAATCGACTCAACGTTTTTCTTGACAACGTCCAAGCCGACTCCACGTCCCGAATACTCGGTGACCTGAGAGTTTGTGGAAAAGCCGGGCAGTAACAGTAGTGAGAGGATTTCACGTTTGGAGTATTCCTCTTCCGGTTTGACCAAAAGACCGCGTTTTGCCGCTTTTGCCAAAATGACTTCCGGGTCAATCCCCTTACCATCGTCCTGTACCGTGATGACTACTTCACTGCCGGTATGTTGCGCGCTCAAAATGATTTCCGCCTGTGACGGTTTACCGGCAGCGGTACGCATGGAGGGATCCTTTTCGATCGCATGGTCCATGGCGTTGCGTACCAAGTGCATGATCGGGTCAGCGATGCTGTCGTTGATGGTTTTATCCACCTCGGTGTCTTCGCCGATGATGGTCAGACGCACATCTTTATTGAGGGTTTTTGTCATGTCACGCACGATGCGATTCATTTTTTGGAATACACCTGAAACCGGCACCATGCGCAAAGACATGGCAATGTCCTGTAAATCGTCGGTCAATTTTCTGAGTTGACGCGCCGATTTTAAGAAGTTGTCCAATTTGAGGTTTTGCAGTTCCGGTGAGGAGGTGACCATCGATTCCGCGATGACAATTTCCCCGACAATCGCCATCAAGTTGTCCAGTTTGCTCAAGTTGACACTGATGAGACTTTGTTTGGTTTGGTTGAGCGTTTTGAGTTGGTTGTTACGGTCCTGCGCCTGTGGCGTTGGCGCCGGTGTAGGTGCCGCTGCCTGTACTTCCTCTGGAGCAGATGTTTGTGCCGGTGCATCGACCGCGACTGCCGGCGCGACTGCCGGTTGTGGGTCGCCAAGCGACGGGGTATCCACCGGATTCACGAGCACTTCATAGGAGTGAATGTTGCTTAAGGTCGGGAGGATGTTCATCGCCGATTGCACGACTTCCTCGTTCTCAAAGCCGAGGTAAAACCCGTTGTTGATGATGTATTCCGCAGTGTCGGAATTGGTTTCGACATCCGGCGGAAAACAAGTGGGGTCAAAGTCCGATTCACGCAAGGAGTTTAACACAATAAAGGCGCGCAAATGTTCCATACCACAATTTTCATCAAAGAAAATGTGGATGACATACAGATCCTTTAATGGCAGATCTGATTCCGTGGGGGCTGCGGCATCGCTTGCAGAAGTTGCCACAGCAGGGGTACTGTTAGCGGCAGCACCCGGATCTTTAATGCCTGCCAAAAACGCATCAATTTCATGGATAAAGCCTTCGATATCCATGCTCAGTTCCTGTCCGTTTTGCACCTTTTCCACATCTTCACGCAAACGGTCTGTCGATTTGAACAACAGGTTAAAGAGATCGCTTTTTTGTGTTTGGCTTAAAGTGTCGGTTCCATTTTCACGGATTTCAAAGAACAAATCCTCAATGTGGTGGGCAATTTCCATCAACGGTTGAAACTCCATCATTGCCGAAGAACCTTTGATGGTGTGCATGCTGCGGAAAATTTCATTCACGTCGTCTGCGGTGAAATCCCCCACTTCTTCCGCTTTCAAAAGCAACTCGTCGAGTTGCTCAATGAGCGCACTGGTCTCGAATAAATAGGTATCGAGCAACCCTTCCATAATATTATCCATACTTGTCAGCACCGCCTTTGCTTGTTCAGTTCGTGAGATAACAGGGGAGGGCGACTGCCCTTTCCCGCCTTGTTAGCTGTATTACCTAACGCTATTATCGACCGTTTGAAAAAAAAAATAATGCCCTGTGATAAAATTCCTCTCTTGCAACACCTAGGGTGTTTATGGTATGCTATAAGTATAACACAAACCGAGAAAAAAGGGAACCATTTTCCCCCTTTCTGTCAAGAAAATCGGGGGAAATGGATGAAAAGGTGATCGCATGGCCAATATTTTAAAAGTGTCTCAACCATTGACCGGATATGAACATGGCAACTTGAATCGGATCAGTCCTACAAGGAACGAAAACCCCTCCATTCAAGGCCAAGTGCTACCGGAAAAGGTGGTCAAACCGGATGCACGCAGTGACGCTGCGGCACAGGAACAAAATGTCGGGTTAAAATTTCAATACGAATCCAATTACGATAACTTTTTGGCACAGATGCGCAGTGCCACCGACACGGTGGAAACGCTGTCGCGGTTTTTCTTCCAACGTGCCGGCACCTATGCGGAAGCGGGTCTGTCGCCTGAATTTGCTGAAAAGGTGGCGCAGTTTTTTGAAATGACGGGTTTGTCGGAATCGGAACTGTTGTCCTTTGTCAAACAACAAGGGGATGCAGGGGTGCGCTTTCGAGGGGCATTTTTTACATTGTTGCAACAAGTCATGCAACAATCCCCTTCGGTGGAGTTGCGTGCCGGCATTTTAGATTTCTTAAAACGCTATGTGGATATGGCGGAGGGGCAACACGTCATGAACAACGTCCGCCAGACGTTACAGCAACTGGAGTCAAACCTTTTTCAAAATGCCAAAGAGCAACTCTCACAGATGACAAGCCAGCTACAGATGACAGTAGGGCCAAATGCAGAAGGGCTTTCCTACAATGCTAACATTTTAAAACAGGATATTTTACCGTTTTTGAATCAGTATATTTCCAAACTGCATGACCGTGGGGAAGCGAGAGAGCTGACCACCCTTTTGTCCTCCTTCACGGCACGGTTGGAAAACGGCAGTGGCACAAGGGTGCAGGACGCCTTTACCGCCTTGATGCGTTTTCAAACGATGCAGACGGCCTTTGCAGGGTTTGACACGACAAAACTCTTGCAAGTGCTTGCCAATACCGACTTTGAACGGGCGAGTAAACAGGGATGGACCGAAAAGTTGGTGGAACTGGTGCGTTCCGGCATGGCAGGAGAAGATGGGGTAGAAACCAAAGCGATGATGAAAAACCTCATGCAGTCGATTGTGCTGGGGGAGAGTGTCTACATGCCGGTACTCCACACCCTGTTGCCGGTACAGGTGGACGGACGCTTGATGTTTGGAGAAATGTGGATCGACCCGGATGCTGGCAATGGCGAAAAAACGTCGGAAGAGGGCGGCAAAACCACCCAAGGCCTTGTCAAGTTTGACATTCAAGATTTGGGGCTTTTCGATATGTTTTTTGTCTGCAAAGAGAACAATCTGCGGATGCAGATGAACTGTCCGGTGGAACTGGAAGAGGATCTGCCAAAAATTCAAGAGGACATCGCTAAAATCTTGGCACGCAACAACCTCAAAACAGAGGAGCTGTTTGTGGAGGTAGGGCAGCCTTCTGTCCCAATTTCGGAAGCGTTTCCGAAGATTTTTGAAAGGAGAAATTCCATCAATGTCAGCATTTAATGAAGTGTTAAACAAAAAGGCCGTCGCCCTTTCCTATGATGAAAACACCCAAGCTGCCCCTGTTATTGTGGCATCGGGCATGGGGTATCTGGCGGAAAAAATGGTAGAAATTGCAAAGGAGAACCGTGTACCGATTTATGAGGACAACTCCCTTGCAACCTTGCTCACCCAGTTGGATTTGGGTACACAGGTGCCGGAGGAATTGTATCAAGCAATTGTGGAAATCTATGTCTACTTTCTCAACTACCGTCGCACCGAACCGACAGCCGAACTGCCGGAAAGCACCACAGCATCGGCAAGTGATACGGAATAGAACAGCAGTATGACAAGGGGTGGCGTTGATCCTATTTTCGCCGCGGTAAGGTCTTGCAATGTCTCTATTGGTGTGGTATAATAAAAGCGTTCATTAGGTTTTTTATTTTTGAGAGGAGTAACAATGCAGCGAGTACTGGGATATATGCGTAAAGCGATACAAGAATTTGACCTCATTGAGGATGGAGACCGCATCGCGGTCGGTGTCAGTGGAGGGAAAGATTCCGTTGCACTGTTGGTGGGTCTTGTCAGACTCAAGCGGTTTATCGGCATCGACTATGAAGTGGTTGCCATCACACTTGATCCCGGATTTTCCGGTGTGTGGACCGACTATCAAAAAATCAAAGACCTCTGTGAGGAACTAGGGGTGCAATATGTCATCAAACAAACCCAGATTGGGGCGATTGTCTTTGATGAGCGAAGAGAAACAAACCCTTGTAGTCTCTGTGCACGGATGCGCAGAGGGGCGCTACATGATGCTTCAAAAGAATTAGGCTGCAATAAAATAGCCCTCGGCCATCATTACGACGACGCGGTGGAAACCTTTATGATGAACCTGTTCAACGAGGGGCGCATCGGTTGTTTTTCCCCGAAAAGTTATCTGTCCATCAAGGATTTATGGATGATTCGTCCGCTTGTTTTTGCCCCTGAAAAAGAGGTGCGTCGTGCCATTGAGCGGGGTGGATTTCCCATCGTTAAGTCCAAATGTCCGGTCGACGGCTACACCTCCAGACAAAAAACAAAGGAATTTTTGCGGGAACGTGACCGCATGGATCCCGGCTTTACCTACCGTATTTTCGGTGCCATGCGCCGTGCCGGTGTGGATGGTTGGGGCATCAAACCAAAACCGCCCAAAAAGACAAAAGAGTAAACTCCCGTTACCACGGTAGCGGTTCAAAATAACAGCAACAAAAGGAGATCTTCATTATGGAAAAGAAATTTTATCGTGATCCAAGCAACAAAATTTTAGGTGGCGTTTGTTCCGGCCTTGCGGAATACTTGTCACTGGACATCAATATCGTACGCATTCTAACCGCTGTCCTAGGCCTTTCCGGCGCGGGCTTGGTGGCGTACATCGTCGCATGGGTCATTGTACCTGAAAAACCTGCACAATAACGACGACATGTCGACTACCGAAGACTATCAACAAGCGATGATAGCGTCTCTTGTAGTCGGCATTTTTTTAGAAATATTTTGTCTATTCAGGCATAATTTTAAACGAAAGGGGTGAATACATGGTCAAACAACAAAGCAGATGCGTGGTTGTAAGAACGCAACTGCGGTATCGGATATTGGTGGCATTTTTGATCATTGTCACCCTATGCTTAACCGGTTGTGAAACGACAGGAAGTACCGAAATCCAAAGTGACAACCCACCCATTTCTACCGCCGTTGCACAGGCTCCACCTACGGAGGGAGAAGCTGCCCCACGTGATGCGACACCAAAGGTGTTGGAAACGGTGGCAAGCGGGGTAAATGTCATCAACGGCAACGCCTCTTCCATTGACATTTCCAATGTGGCAGAGGGCTATATCATGTTAAAGTATACCGGTGGAGCTGCCAAAGTGAAGGTGCAGATCATGAAAGATGGCGCCGATCCTTATAACTACGACTTCTTACCGGGCGGCGACTATGAGGCTTTGCCGCTATCACAGGGCAGTGGTAACTATGTAGTCACCGTCAATGAAAATATTGAGGGCAATAGCTATGCCGTGGTCGACACCGCCTCTTTCGATGCGGCCATTGCCGATGAATTTGCACCCTTCCTCCGCCCGAGCAAGTATGTCAACTACAATGCGTCGAGTGCGGCGGTGGCTTTGAGCCAACAACTTGCCGAAGGGGCTACCAGCGACCTACAGGTCATCGAGTCAATTTACAATTATGTGGCAGGTAACATCAGTTACGACTATGACTTTGCCGCACAGGTTTCCACCTTTTACGTGCCCAATGTCGACGAAACCTTCCAAAAAGGAACGGGACTTTGTTTTGATTATGCCGTGTCGATGACCGCACTCCTGCGGTTACAGGGCATTCCGGCACAACTGATTTTAGGGTATTCCACCGACGTTTACCACGCGTGGCTCAACGTTTACACTGAAGAGACCGGCTGGGTGCAAAAGATGATCTACTTTGACGGTACCCATTGGATTCGCATGGACCCCACCTTTGCTTCGACCGGTGGCGGCCAGTTTGTCGGTGACGGGGATACCTACAATCCGATGTACTATTATTGATCCGCCTTCAAAAATCGGCAGGCCACTTGCCTGAAAAGTGGCGATGTGATACAACCATAAACACCCCTCTCGCTACAAAGGGGCGTTTGCATGGCTGGCTGTATTGACAAGTTGTGGCAGAAATGGAGAAAACATGGAACAAAATCAAGTAGCAACCCCAACCAAACATGTGGTTTTGAAGCAATTGTCGTCCGCCGAGATCACGCGCTTCTTTGAACAGATGGCTGTTTTTTCAAAAGGTGGGATCAGCACGTGGGAGAGTTTACTCATTTTGAGTGAAAATACCGCAGACGACAAAACAAAGCGTTTGGTAGATGCACTGTTTGAAGATGTGTCAGATGGGATGTTTTTCTCGGAATCAATGGAACTTTGTGGATGTTTTCCGACCTATGCGATTGGCATGGTGGAACTGGGCGAACAGACCGGCCGCTTAGAGGAAGTATCGGCGGCACTCGCCGAATACTACCGCAACAAAGATCGTCTGTCGCAGAGTGTGCGCACAGCAGTGGCGTATCCGCTCGGCATTTCGGCAATGGTGTTTGTCGTCATTTTTGTCCTGCTCGTACAGGTCATGCCGGTGTTTGAGCAAGTGTTTTCCCAATTGGGACTGGCGCTCAACCCCATGTCGACCTTCCTGTTGGAATTGGGACAGGGTTTGAGTACATATAGTGGTATATTTGCCATTGTCTTTGCGGTGCTGGTGCTCGCTTATGTTATGTTAAAACTGACGACAGGGGGCAAAAAAGTACTGTCAAACCTCTATGTCAACCTACCCTTTACCCGTCGCATCTCCGAAGCGGAAAATGCAAACCGTTTTGCCTTTTCGATGTCCTTGATGCTCGGCAGTGGGGTGGATGCCCTCAATGCGTTGGAATTCGCACTCTTCATTGCTGATGGGGAGAAAACAAGAGCTAAAATTCGCGCAGCAATCACCGCTGTGGAATCGGGTGTCAGCTTGGGCGATGCCATTGTAAATAGTGATCTTTTCAAACCGATGTACAACGGGATGCTCATTGCGGGGATTCGCAGTGGGGCAATGGAAGAAACCTTTATGGCTATTTCCGAACGTTATTATGAGGAAACCGAAAACTATACCCAAAAACTACTCGGCATCATTGAACCGGCATTGGTCGGCTTACTTTGCCTCATTGTTGGCATGGTCATGCTTTCGGTCATGTTGCCGTTGGCCGGTATTCTGGCAGGTATGTAGGGGGTGAATGTTGTGAACTTTGGCAATCGTGTGAAAGGGCTCCTTGGCAGTACCATGTTTTGGTCATTACTGATTTTTGCGATTTTGGTGGTGGCAATTTCGTTTGGGATTTCCGGTGTTTCCCAGTCGGTTGCTGAACAACAACAGGAACTGCTGGTGTCCACTGTGCGACGCAGTGCGGTACAGTGTTATGCACTGGAGGGCAGTTACCCATCAGATTTACAGTATCTTGTGGAAAACTATGGGCTCTATTACGACAAAGAAAATTATGTGGTGCACTACAGTTTTGTGGCAGGAAATTTGCTGCCTGAAATTGCGGTATTTTACCTCGGAGAGGAAACCCCACCTGTATAGGGATTTGGACGGAAAGGAGAAGAGATGCGACAAACTAAAAAATCTGCGATAGAGCTTTTGTTTGTACTCGGATTGTTTGGCATTTACACCATTATCTCGCTATTCGTAGCGGTGATCGGCGCAGATGTCTACCGCGGCAATGTGGAAGAATCCGAAGCCAACTACAATATGCGAACCTCGGTGTTGTATCTCACCGAAAAAGTGCGCCAAAATCAAGTGGTGGAGGGCATTCGCATCGACGTGGTCGGCGACAGCCAAGCACTGGTCCTGTCCGAAGAAATCAATGATAAAATTTACGAAACTTGGATTTATATTGAGGATGGTCAGCTGTCGGAGGTGCTCGTGCCTGCCGATACGATGATCGTACCCGGCATTGGGCAATCCATCATGCCGTTGTCGACCCTCACCTTCAGCCAAGAGGAGAACCTCTTGCACATTGCGGTAACCGATCTTGCCGGCAACATCCACGCAACTGACCTGTTGCTCAATTGCGTATCAGAGGAGGGACTTGCATGAAACAACGTTCCAAAGCGGTCTACTTTCTGATGGAGCTCATCCTCAACTGTCTCATTTTTGCCATCGCCGCCGCCATTTGCTTGAGCCTTTTTGTGCAAGGGCATTTGGAGAGCCGTGATAGTACCGCACTTTCTAATGCGACCATCGAGGCACAACGAGTAATCGAAACGGCAAAAATGACCGAGGGGGATACGGCGACACTTGCCACTATTCTACAGGCACAAACCGAGGCGGATCAACTCACCCTCTACTATGATGAGGCATGGCAGGAAGTGTCGGCAGAGCAAGCGGTGTATACCTTGTACCTCACTCAAGAGATGGGCGCAGAGGGGTTACTGTCCATTGGTGTGACTGTATTACATGGCGAAGCGCTGGTGTACGAATTGTCGGGTGCACGCTTTATCGGAGATGGGGAGGTGACCGCATGAGTACAAAAAGTAAACCGGTCATTTCTACCGGTATCGTCTCGCTCATTTCCTTTTTTTCTATTTTGCTGTTGGCAACGCTGACGGTATTGATGCTATCTAGTGCAAGGGCGGACAGTACCTTGTCCGATAAAGCGGCCGTTGCCGTGACCGAATATTATCTTGCCGATAGCATGGCAGAACAAACACTGGCAGACATTCAAGTCTTGCGCTTACAGGGAGGGGATCTTGCATCTGCTCTCACACAAAACGGCTTTACGCTGTTGGAATCAACGTCAAAAGATCAGTTGTTACTCTCGTATACCATCCCGATCAATGACCAAAAACAGCTCTATGTCGAGATTGGGGTTCCAATAGACCAAAACGAAGCAATACAGCGACTACGCTGGCAAACGGTTGTAGCACAGTGAGAAAGGGTGGATCATAGATATGGAAACAACACAACAAACAAACAACATCCTACAAGGGGGATTTGAAGCCTTGGCGGTCACACTGGAAGACATGGTAAAGCGCGGTGCGGTGGACATCTTTTTTGTCGCCGGTCGTCCGCTGAGCTACAAGTCCAAGCGTCGCATTGAAACAGTAGGCGATCAGAAATTGCTACCGGCAGATACCGAACAACTCATTGCCTCGGTTTATGCACATGCAGGACGGGACATTTCTATTTTCCACAACCGTGGGGATGATGACTTTTCCTTTTCGCTCAAAGGAATTGCTCGTTTTCGGATGAGCGTGTATAAACAGCGTGGTTCGGCGGCAGCGGTCATTCGTGTCGTGGCATTTTCGCTCCCTGATCCCAAAGCCTTGCACATCCCACAAGATATTTTGGGGCTTTCCGAAAAACAACGTGGTCTGGTGCTTGTCACCGGTTCGACCAGCAGTGGGAAAACCACTACGTTGACCTGTATTCTGAATGAAATTAACAACACGCAGCCGGCACACATCATCACACTGGAAGACCCGATTGAATATCTGCACAGTCATAAAATGGGGATCATCAGCCAGCGTGAAATCACCCTTGACACCGGCTCTTACCCGGTGGCACTGCGAGCGGCCTTGCGCCAAAGTCCCGATGTCATTTTGATCGGGGAGTTGCGCGACGAAGAGACGGTAAAGATTGCATTGACTGCAGCGGAAACCGGTCACCTTGTATTCTCGGCACTGCACACACTGGGGGCAGCGAACGCCATCGACCGTCTGGTCGATATGTTCCCATCCAGCCAACAGGAACAGATCCGTATGCAGTTGTCGATGGTTCTGGAAGCGGTGGTTTGCCAGCAGTTGGTGCCGACCGTTGACGGTAAAATTGAACCTGTATTTGAAGTGATGCGTTGTAACAATGCGGTGCGTACGCTCATTCGGGACGGCCGTACCCACCAAATCAATTCGATCATTCAGTCGTCTAGCGCGGAAGGCATGCAAAGTATGGATGCCAACTTGGCGGCACTTTACAAAGCAGGGCGTATCGACCGTGAAACAGCGGTGACCCACAGCCTCATTCCGGCGTACCTGTTGCGCCAAATGGGCGAAGATGTTCGTCCGAGCAAAGGTCACCTGCATCGTGACTAATCACAATCAGTATATGAGATGAGTACATACCCTCCAACAATAAGGGACTGCAACAATCGGTTGCAGTCCCTTATTCTTATTGCACGTAGCACGTACTGGCGTTTCCGACCGAGCACCCATCACACGGAAAGCCCTTCCGCGACGTGGTATGGTGGGATCGCATCGGCGGGGATATGAAAATCCGCCCCCTACAGCAGACAGCGTCCGCAGGCATTTCGGTCTGGTCAAGACCCGACCCTACAAGTCTGGTTGAAATATTGTTCTGTAGGGACATGGCTTGCCATGTCCGAATTCATCACCCAATGAAAATTCAGCACGCATACAATGCGTGCCCTACCAGAACGCGCCCTATGCCGTGGGGTGTACATATAATGCACACCGCTATTCATCAATCAATAAAAATTTGGGTGAAAACATGCGGGGGGATATGGGAATTCGCCCCTGCAAAAACACATCACCAATGAAAGGTGACGGCTAAATCACAACTGCCAGTCCGTCATAAGCGACGGTGAACCCATGGGGGCCAGCCAGCGCCTCCAGTTCTTGGTGCAACATTCCTCCATTGTGCGAAAAGTGGGTCAACACGATCTGTGTCTCTGCAAAGACTGCCTCGCGCTCTTTGAGTTGTGCGATTAAAATCAAATTATCGGGAAATCCCATGTGATTGGTGCCTTCTGAATGACGGCAGTGGGTGCAGTCCAAACTCAACAGATCGAGGCGCTTGCCCTTTAAATAGTGCAACGTTGCATCGGCCAACAATCCGGTATCGTTGCAATAAAGAAGACGCTTGCCGTGCTGCTCGATGAGATAAATCAAACAAGCTTCACTTTTGTCATGATTGGCAGGCAGAGGAGTGATGAGATAGTCCTCAATGGTAAAAGGCTGAAATGCTTCTACTTTATGAAAACAAATGACCTCTTCCACCACTTCACCGACGCGTACTTGACAATCCTGCCACAATTGCAAAACTTTATCATTTCCATAAACATGCAGCACCTCTTCGTTGGTGGCATATCCGTTTGCGCGTAGCAACAATTCTTCGGGGTAAAAGTGATCTTGATGACTGTGGGTGATCAGCAGGTGTTGTATGTCAGGGAGCCACAGCTTGCCTGTCAGCATATGAGTGTGACTATCAGGAGGGAAGTCCAACAATAGGGTATCGTTTAGTAAAACCTGTGAGCGTGTTCGCAAGTTTTTTTCACCAAGAGCCATTGCTTGCTTGCAGATCGAGCAGTTGCAAAAGACTGCCGGAATTCCTTCAGCAGCAGCCGTGCCAAAATAGTGTAATTTCATGGGATCGCTCCATTCTTTCAAGTAGCTTTATATTATAGTCGCATGGTATAAAAACAAGGCACAACCAAAATGGTTGTGCCTTGTTTTTTGTATGGCAATACTCACCGGTGGTGAGCGTTTGACCAAAAACTTTGGACAAGAATTATTGCAACAATTGCAATACGCCTTGTGGGATTTGGTTTGCTTGTGCAAGCATTGCTTGGGAAGCTTGAACCAAGATGTTGTTTTTGGTGTAATCCATCATTTCTTTGGCCATGTCAACGTCACGAATACGGCTTTCAGCAGCAGTCATGTTTTCAGTTGTTACGCCGAGGTTGTTGATGGTGTGTTCCAAACGGTTTTGGATAGCACCGAGGCTACCACGAGTAGCGGAAACGCTTTCGATTGCAGCGTTAGCAGCATCGATTGCAGCGTCAGCGGTGTCGTAGCTCGCTACAGACAGATCAGCAATACCCAAAGCAGCAGCGCTCATGTCGCCAACTTTAACGGTCAATTTGTTGAAATCGTCCGAAGTATCGCCAACTTGCAAGGTCAAGCCGGTTGCACCTTCCGAATGGAAGAACAAGCTAGCTGCAGCGGTAGCACCATTGTTTTGGTTGGAAACGTTCAAGCCGGTTCTGTCAGCGATTGCTTTTGCAATGGTTGCATTGCCAGCTTCAGTAGCTGGGTCAGCAATGATGACATTGACGTTTTCGCCTTGTACGCGTTCAGCAGTTGCAGCATTGGTAGCAACAACAAATTTCATGCCGTTGACATCAAAGGTAGCCGCTTCTTCGTTAGAACCTGTAAATGCAGTAACGGTGTATGCTTTGGTTTCATCTTTCCCAGCAGTAGCGGTAATCGTAGTGCTAGCAACAGCAGCAGAACCGTATTTTACACTTGCAGCGGTTACTTTTGTAGTGGAGCTACCTGCGTCTGCAGCAGTAAAGGTCAAAACGCCAGCAGCATCGGTAACTGCAAATTTAGAAGAAACAGTTGCATTTTTCATCAATTCGTCAGCAGCAAATTCAGCGATTTCAGCAGCGGATTGCGAACCAGCAGTAGCCAACGCATATTCAGTGCCACTTTCGCCGATCAAGTTTTGACCGTCAGCAGAAACAGTGAATTTAGCGGTAGCGGAAGTACCGTCATCGAACGAGTAGCTCAATTCGATTTCATCGCCTGCAACCAAAGTTTGATCTGCCAAAGCAGCAGTTACATAAGTCGCTTCGGTGCCAGCAGTACCAGCAGTAGTAGCGGTCAAACCGGAGATTTCTACGTTGTCGATGTTGGTGCCGCCCAAAGAACCATCCAACAGGTTGATGCCGTTGAAGTTGGTTGCTTCAGAAATACGGTTGATTTCGCCTTTCAATTGTTGCACTTCTGCATCCAATTTTTGACGGTCGGTATCGGTGTAGATCCCATTGGAAGATTGGGTAGCCAATTCAACCATACGGTTCAGCATGGAGTGTACTTCAGTCAAAGCACCTTCTGCTGTTTGTACCAAAGAGATACCATCTTGCGCATTTTTTTGTGCGGTTTCAAGACCTGTGATTTGCGATCTCATTTTTTCGGAGATAGCAAGACCTGCTGCGTCATCACCAGCACGGTTGATGCGGTAGCCGGAAGACAGTTTTTCCAAGTTTTTGGATACTGCGTTGTTGTTCCCACCGAGGTTGCGGTAAGAGTTTAAAGCTGTAATATTGTGTTGAATTACCATAAAATTTTCCTCCTTGAATTGTGGTATAGGGCATCCTTGCCCCACCAGACGAATGACGTTCGGTATGACCCGAACAACATGTAGTACTCCATGAATCCATGCGACGCGTCGAACAAGCATTTTTCATGTTCAATTTATCTATCGTCTACCTAAATAAAAAGTTAAGTGTTTTTTAGAAAAAATTTTTGTAGGACAAGATACACACCAAATCGCGAAACATCAACGGGCGAGCAGTTGACGGATCACCTCACCGGCGAGGATCATGCCTGCCACCGGTGGCACGTAGGACATGCTACCCGGTACGGGGCGAGGACCTTCCTGTGGGGCTTTGTCGGGGGTTTGGGCAGGTTCGGTGGAATAGACCACGGTGAGTGCTTCCACGCCACGACGGCGCAATTCTCGACGCATGACACGTGCCAGTGGGCAGGTTTCGGTGCGGTACAAATCCGTCACGACAAATTTTGTCGGGTCGAGTTTGTTGCCGGCACCCATGGCACTGATGATCGGCACGTTGTCTTTTGCCGCACGGACGATCAATTCAATTTTGGCACTGACGGTGTCGATGGCATCGACAATATAGTCAAATTGGGTCAAATCAATGGTATCGGCATTTTCCGGCAGATAAAAAATAGGTTGTTCCACCACGGTGGCATGGGGATTGATGGATAAAATTCGCTCCTTTGCCACCGTCACTTTTTGGCGACCCACCGTTTGGTGGGTGGCAATGAGCTGGCGGTTGAGGTTGGAAAGGGCGACGGTGTCGTGATCAAAGAGGGTAAACGACCCTACCCCTGCACGTGCCAGTGCCTCGACCGTGGCCCCACCAACCCCACCGACCCCGAAGACGGCCACATGGCATTGTTGTAAGCGTGTAATCGCCTCTGTCCCAATGAGAAGGGCGGATCTGGAAAATTGTTCGTTTGTATTGGTTGACATAACGGCTCCTTTGCACCAACGGTGCGGTTGAAACAAAACCGTCGACAAACAGCGGGCGTTGTCGACGGTCGCAATGATTATAAAATGCTCTGTACAAATTTTTTGGTGCGTTCGTCTTTTGGATCACCGAAGATCTGTGCCGGAGCACCTTCCTCTAAGATCACCCCGTCGCCCATAAACAGGACACGGTTGGCGACCTCTCTTGCAAAGCCCATTTCGTGGGTGACGACAATCATCGTCATATGTTCGGCGGCAAGATCTTTCATGACGGCAAGTACTTCACCGGTCAATTGCGGGTCGAGTGCCGACGTCGGTTCGTCAAACAGCAAAATATCCGGTTCCATCATCAAGGCCCTTGCAATGGCAACACGCTGTTGCTGTCCACCCGACAGTTCCGCAGGGTAGAAGGGTTCTTTTTCGGAAAGACCGACTTTTTGCAACAGTTCTTTTGCTTTTTTGATCGCCGCCTCTTTGGTCATGCGCTTGGCATTGATGGGCGGGGCGATGAGATTTTGCAGAATAGTGAGGTGAGAAAACAGGTTGAAGTTTTGAAACACCATGCCCATTTTACTACAGGCTTCCATGCGTGCTTTGCTGTTGGGGTACACCCCGTTTTGCAATAGCGGTTGACCTTCCACCACAATGTCGCCGGCGTTTGCCTGCTCGAGATCGATGAGACAGCGGAGCATGGTCGACTTGCCTGCACCGGACGGACCGATGACGGCAATGGTGTCCCCCTTTTGCAGGGTGAAGTTGACATCCTTTAAAACTTCGACCGTGCCAAAGGTTTTACGCAGGTTTTTTACCGTGAGCATCTCCATCCCGATCCCTCCTTCCATAACTGAATCGTTTTTCAAGATAGGCGAACAATTTTGTCAGCACAAAGGTGAGGACAAGATAGAAGATGGCGGCAACGACGTAAGCGGTCGCATTGACATCTCGGTTGACCGCCGCTTTTGCAAAGTAGAGAATCTCGGTCACCCCGATGGCGGTGATGAGTGCGGTGTCTTTGATCAGCGTGATGCACTCATTGCTGATGGCAGGCAGGGAGACCCTGAGCATCTGTGGCAGGACGATTTTCAAGTTGGTTTGCCATTTGCTGTACCCCAATACCTGTGCCGCCTCGTACTGTCCACGATCCACCGCCAAAATCCCTCCACGAAAAATCTCACAGAAGTAGGCGGAATAGTTGAGGACAAAGGCAATACAGGCCGCAGGGAAGCGGTCAAACACCAAAAATTCCCCGACAAACGGAATGAACGGCAGACCAAAGTAAAAGAAAAACAACTGCAAGAGCAGTGGGGTGCCACGCAATACCCAGACAAAAAAGCCGACCGCACTGCGCAGTGCGGCATAGCGGCTGTTGCGCATAAAGGTGAGTAGTAGTCCGAGTGGCATGGACAGGGAAATGGTAATGGCAAATAGGCCTAAGGTGTATTGCACCCCGGGCAAGAGGTTTGCCGACAACGACAGCAAATAATCCATGGTAACCTTCATCCATTCTTAAAGAGTAATAACGGGGACGATTGCTCGCCCCCGTTTCAGAGCGCCGAAAAACCCACAACCGCAAAAATAATGAGACAGACCGCTCACTATTTTTGCTTTCTGTGTCACTGCAACTTGCAAATTTTTGCACGCTCTGGTAGGGTGTGAAAAACTGCAAGTGGTAGCGGTTTTATCGGTGCTGTTTGTATTTCTTATACCCCTTGGTTTGCAATGATGTAGTTGCCTGCAACTTCATCGACCAAGAACGCATCGACACGACCTGCTTGCAGATCAAGATATACGCTGACGTTGTCGACGTACTCCTGTACTTCGGTGGTGTCTACCAGACTGCTCGAGTCGTATGCCACTCTAGCGGAAGAGCCTTTTTGCAGACCAATGATTTTGCCTTCGAGATCCGCCAAGGTTTCAATGCCACTGTCAGCCGCCACGATCAGTACTTGACGGTTGTCGAGGTACGGTTTGGAAAGATACATGTTGGTGGCACGTTCGTCGGTGACGGTCATGCCGTTCCAAATGCAGTCGATGTTGCCGGAAGACAGTTCCAATTCTTTGGCATCCCAGTCGATCGGTTGCAGTTGCAGTTCCACGCCCAAACGCTCACAAACTTCCTCTGCAAGATCCACGTCAAAACCGACGATGTTGTTTTCGTCATCACGGAAGCCCATCGGTGGGAAGTTGTCGTCAAGACCCATGACAAGGATCCCTTTTTCCTGAATGGCGGTCAAGGACAGGTCGCCATCGGAATCAGGAGTGACTTCACGTGGGTATTCACGGTCGTTGATGAAAAGGTCGGTGCCAAACCATTCTTTGGAAATGTCAGCGGTGATCCCTTCGGTTGCCATTTCGTCCAAAATACCCTGCACTTCTTGTGCCAAGGCGTAGTCTGCTTGACGGAAGCCGATGGCGTATTCTTCCGATGCCAAGCCTTCTTCCAACACGATGTAATCGGCATTTGCAGTTTCGGAAGCGCCACCTTCGGTGGAAGCCCCTTCATCGGTTGCCGGTGCTTGGGTACAAGCGGTCATACCGCCTACAATGGTGGTGGTTGCCAAAAGGACAGCAAGTAATTTTTTCATGATAATCTCCGTTCTGTCACACAAGAGGTGACACTCAATTTTGATTAAATTTATCGTCAAGGCAGCAAGGTAGCCGCTTAACATACTATTACAGTATAACACCACCGCACTAAAGTGTCAAGGGTGACAAACGGCACAACGCATGGTATGCGTTGTGCCGTTTGTCGCAACCAACATGGTGCGGTGTCCTTAAGGCAAGAGGTGGTGTACCGCAACTGTAATGGAAAGGGTGCCGTCTGCGGATAGGGTGGCGCTGACAGTACTCTCCATCTTTTCACAGAGTGTTTTGACGATCGACAATCCCAGACCGGTACTCTTGTTGTTGCGGGAGGCGTCGGCGGTATAAAAGCGGTCAAATAGGTGATCGGGGTCGAGGGCGAGAGTGCTGTCAATGGGGTTTTCGACGGTGATGACACAGCCGTCACCCTGTGTGACAAGCGACACCGCAAGGTCGCCATCGCTGTGCTTGACGGCATTGGACAACAGGTTTTCAAACACCCGTCGATAGGCGGCCGCATTGCCAACGACCATCACCGCTTTTTCAGGAAGGACGATGGTGGGGTGAATGCCCTTTGCCTCCAACTGTTCTGCTTGACCGAGGAGTACCTCAGTCAAGAGGGCGACAAGGTCGACCGCTTCGAGGGGGAGGGTGTAGTCCTCATGATCGATGACCGACAGTTCAAAAAAATCAGCCACTAGCCCGCTCAGCATCTTTGCACGTCCTTCAATGACGGTCAGATACTGGTCTGCCTGCGCTTTGTCATCGCTTTTGCGCAACAGCGTCAGATACCCCAGAATGGAGGTCAAAGGGGTGCGTAGATCGTGCGACAGGTCGGCGATCGCCTGTTTGAGCGCCTTTTCATGCCGCTTGACGGCACGTGCACGCTCCTCTTGTTTTGTGAGACTGCGGTTGAGTGCGGTACATAGTTGTTGTAGCTGTCGATCGGAAAAGGTGGTCGTCAGCTTTTTTTGGGTGTGCCCTGCGTTTCGTTCCTGCAACTGTTTGGTGACGGCACGCAGTTCCGCTGTTACCAATAGTAAGCGTACGGCAAGCACCACCGTGACGACAACGGCAAGAATCAACAGCACGGTCAACCACATGGCACATCCTTCTTTCCTCTTTTATTTTAGTTCTGCACGGCGTAGCAACAAAAAGCTGAGGCCAAAACACAGCGCAAGGCAGGCGACACTGGTGAGCACCGTCTGTACAATTTCCGAAAATTCGGTAATCGAGCGGATGGAGAGTGCCCAGTAAAACGGTGTGCATTGTAGCACCGTTGTCAGCGTTTCGATGAGGGGCAACGCCTGTACAAAACTGAACAGCAAGATGCACAGGGTGCTGATTGCCACCGTGGAGCCCATGTTCTTGGTCAAAAAGGCCACCAACACATAAAAGAGGGTGATCGCCCCATTGGTGACAAGATACAACAAAAATCCACGCAACATTTCAAAGAAAACCTCTTGGGTGAACGCCACGCCAAACCCATTTTCGATCGTCGTGATGAGGGTCATTGTCAAGGGGGTGATGCACAAAATCGGCAGGACTGCCACGAGCACCACCAACGTCTTGGCGGTCAAAAAAGACAGACGGGATTTACCGGAGGCAATCATGGCACCGATGGTGCGGTGAGAAAAGTCATTGCAGACAAACAGCCCGACAAAAATGCTGATCAACACCCCGTTGCTTGCCAACTGCACCAGTGAGGTGAAAAAGGCATCGTAGCCGTTGATGATCATTGGGGCAGTTTCCATCGACTCCTCTACCGAGGAAACGCTGACGGTAAAGACACCGCCGGAAGAGAGCAGTACCCCCAGTAGCAGATAGATGAGGGCATTGACACCCAAGATGATTTTATACCCTCGTTGTTTTTTGAGTTTGTACCATTCGGTTTGTATCAGGTTAAGCATCTGTCTTCCCTCCAATCAACTGCATGTAGTAACTTTCCAGATCCTGCCCTTTGGTGGACAGTTCGGTGACCAGCACCCCACCGTCGGACAGGGCACGTGCCACCACCTCGGGTTGTTCTAAAAAGTCATACAATTGGATGGTCTTTTCGGCCACCACTTCAAACTGTGTGGTGCCGAGTGTTTGCTCCAAGATCGGCACAGCTTTAGTGCCGTCATCCACCTTCAAAAACAGATGTTTTTTGCATTTTTGGTTCAATTCAGCAAGGGTGAGCTCCTCCACCATTTTACCGTGGCTGATAAACCCATAACAGGTTGCCAACTGATACAACTCGCCCAGAATATGACTGGAAATGAGAATGGTGATGCCGTGGTCACGGTTGAGGGTTTTGAGTAGCTCACGGATCTCGACAATACTGGAAGGGTCTAGCCCATTGATTGGCTCATCGAGGACGAGCAACTCCGGCTCTCGCAGCAATGCAATGGCAAGCCCTAGGCGCTGTTTCATCCCCAGTGAAAAGTGTTTTGCTCGTTTCTTGCCGGTATCGGCAAGGTTTACTTGTTGCAGTGTCTGTTCAATCAGCGACTTGTCGGGAATACCGGCGGCAAGGCGATAGACCTCTAGGTTTTCCCTTGCCGTCATGTCAGGGTACAGTGCCGGACTTTCGATGATACAGCCAACACGTGACCGTTGTTTGATAAGTTCCTCAGCCGTTTGCGACCCAAACAGCGAAAGGGACCCACTCGTCGGCTCACAAAGTCCCATCAAGGAACGAATGAGGGTGGTTTTTCCGGCACCGTTTTCACCGACAAAGCCGTAAATATCCCCTCGTTTCAACTGCATATGGACACCCTGTAGCGCAAAGTTTGACTTGTATTTTTTGCTTAAATTGGATGTCGTGACGATTTGTTCTCGCATACAATCAACTCCTTTACGCTTATTGTAAGGGGTAAGGTTCAACAAAGTCTCAAGGAAACCTTCAAGAAAGTCTAAAGTTTTGCCAACCGATAGCCCATGCCCCATACCGTTTCAATGTAGTCAACCTGTCCGGCCTCTTTGATTTTTTTACGCAGATTGCTGATGTGGGTATTGATGGTGTTGTCGTCGTAGGCATACGCCTCCTGCCAGACACTTTCGTAAAGATTTTGTTTGGAAAACACTTTGTCCGGGGTCTGCATCATCAATTGGAGCAGTGAAAATTCCTTTGCAGTGAGGGCAAGGGGGATGCCCTTTACCTGCACCTGCTTTGCTTGGATGTCAAGGGTGAGCTCCCCATGACGCAGGGTGGCAGGTGCAGTCGTCTTGTCGGTGCGGCGCAGGTGCACCTCCATGCGTGCCAACAACTCATACAGATCAAAAGGTTTGGTGATGTAATCGTCCGCCCCCAACTGCAACAGTTCAATTTTTGTCTGGGTGAGTGTTTTTGCCGACAAGACAAGCACCGGTACCGTGGATACTTCACGCAAGGCACGCAGTAGTTCATCCCCGCTTTTGTAAGGGAGCATCAAATCCAGTAGGACAAGGTCATAACACCCTTCTTTTGCCTGTTGCAATCCCTGTAGGCCATTGTCTGCGGTAACGACCCCATAACCGTTTTTGGATAAAAATTGGACGAGCATCGATGCTATTTCAAGATCGTCCTCAATGATTAAAACCTGTTTCATCACACACCTCTATCGTTCGTAGCAGTATTTCTCTCTATTATAGCGAAAAGTGATGCCTCTGTCCAGTATGGATAGTGTCCGCTGGTATTTGCATATAGCATGTATCGATATTGCAGTGGAGGGGAAACTTTGTTCGCAATGCCATTGGATTTTTTTGACACTATGCCAGAGCGTCCAAAAATCTGCAAGTCAAGGAACAAAACTTGCAAATGAGAGAGTAATACACTGGGTATATGAACGACATTTGCAAGTTGCAGTGACACAGAAAGCAAAACCGATGAGCGACATAGCTCACCGGTTCTGCGATTGCGGGTTTTTCGACGGTCTCGTCTTTTTGTTAGGACTGTAGTTTTCTTTTGTGCCACCAAAGGCCGCCTGCAATGCCACCTGCAAGAAGTAGGATTGCTGCCACCGCTGTTGGCAGTAGCCACCCTGTGGTGGTGGTTTCTT
>CAYJIM010000011.1:34356-41281 GCA_964370215.1 uncultured Oscillospiraceae bacterium | reverse complement strand
TACACGCCCTTAGTTGCCGAAGCCGTAAACTTTTAGTGTAAAAAGGCACAAAAAAGTGATAGGTCTTATATGGATACTTAAATCCTATAAGACCTATCACACTGGTGCCGCTGACCGGACTTGAACCGGTACGATATTACTATCGAGGGATTTTAAGTCCCTTGTGTCTGCCGATTCCACCACAGCGGCTTATTCCATTCGGCACTATCATAGTTTACTCGATTTTGGTCGTTTTGTCAATCCCTTTTTTACTTTTTCCTGTTGTGTTCGTTTCTTTCGTTACATCTTTTGCCTTTCCGCTTCGTATAAGTTGATTTCCTAACAAACTGAAACTACCTGTCTTGCAAAGATGCGTGACAGGTAGTTTCAGTTTGTATCTTACTTTTCAGGATCGGTCAAACACCATATAACGATTTTTTCCTGTTGTTTTGGCTTGATACAATGCCTTATCTGCTTTTTCAATAAGCGTATACTCCTGATCATCCACCGGCACCATACTATATGCCCCGATACTCAAGGTAACGATACGATCACCCACCACATGTGGCAAAGCCAATGTTCGAATGGCACGCTGTACCCGCTGGGCCGTTAGAATCGTTCCTTCCAGGTTGGTGTTGGGTAGTAAAATCACAAACTCTTCCCCACCATATCGAAACACGTTGTCCCCACCGGAACGCACCTCTCTGGCTATTGTGGCGGCAACCTTTTGCAAACAAGTATCTCCTTCGATATGACCATAGTTATCATTATATTGTTTAAAGTAATCAATATCCAACATCAATACCCCGATCGGCTGCTGTGTATTTTTGGCTTCCTGCCATTTCACCTTTAACACCTTGTCAAAAGCAAATCGATTGGATACACCGGTCAGCGCATCTATCATCACCGTTCTTTCCAACTGCTTATTCAGCGATTGCAATTTGCTGTTGCTTCCCTTTAAGCTCTGATTTGTTTGTTCCAATAATTCCTCTTGCAAAAAACTATTGGTGCGATTGTTGTAACAGGGGATGCTGATAAAAATGGTAGCAACAAACACAAACACCAAATTAAGCACAGCTGTAAAAACATCATTTTGTAGAACCTCTTCCGATGAAGCAAAACTGGGTAGGATGGAAATGACAATCGCTCCGATGTTCCCCACTGACAAAATAAACATGGTCACTTTATAATCAAGGTAAACAATGGACGCTATAACGATGATCATAGCGGTAAAAATCATGTTTTGCGGCACTACTTGTAACGAAATGGTCTCTGCCATAGTAGTCATCAGCGCAAGCCACAAATAACTGACGACAAACAAAACATCCACCAAGCGCTGATATGCGGTGAGCTTTTTCATGCGGTACAACAAGTAGAGCACTGAAAAAACCGCCGACACTACGATCGCTGACACATATACTTGACAATAAAAAATATCAAACAGTAAGGGGCCTAAGCGCACAAACTGAAACACCACAATGACAATTTCGGCCATCAGCACCCCAAGTGCGATTGGCAAAAACATCACGAGATTGTGTTTGGCGCAATATTCTTCATATCTTTTTTTCTGTTCCGGTGCAATTTTCACCGGTTTCAATATACGCATATCATTCCCCTATCCTCCTACCGGGTGGTAGTGTTTTTTCTTTCCATTATAACATAGCTGCTCTATTTTTTCAATTATTTAACTGAAAAAATTTCATCCTCTTTTCTCGTTTCTAATTTTAGACAAACCGGTAGAACCTCCAGACAGAAAGGGCGTTTTTGACAATCTAACGAGGGAGCCTTGTATTTTGTGGTCGGATGTGTTATAGTAAATAGCCAATAACCTGCTATAGGAAATCAATCTAAAGCGATTACGCTTCACTTTTACTACAAAAGACAGTGTTTACTTGGATGAATTTATTGGTTTCACCTTTTGTAGAAATTTTATTTCCCAGTTTTAAGGTAGGATTCTGCCACTAAACTAACAGGAAAAGATAGACACTGAAACAGGATAATTTCGTTCTATTTTTCATTGAAAAATAGCAACAAAAACCAATGCTAAAATGGGGCGTTTTTAAGGTGATTTCGTTTATTTTTATATCAAATACCACATCTTAAAAATAATTACCTAAACCACTTGAACCTTTGTGACAATAATAGTATAATATTAGTGTAGAGGGATAGTATCTGCACCAATGGCAATGCGGCATGACATTTTTTCAACTCCATCTTATGGGGAGGTTTGGGTCATGAACAACAATCACACCCCCGATCCCACAAACAAAGACTCCGCATATTCCAATGTCAAGGTACAGTTTGACGAACAAGCCCTACGTCAGGTTGCCAACCATCTAAAGGAACAGAAGCAGGCTATTGCAAAGTTATGTGTCGATGCCGAAGAAGGCGACACCGAATCACAACACTTGCTGGCACTCTGTTACTACCATGGTAAACAAGGCGCACATCGGGACTTGTCAAAAGCATTTTACTGGTTCCATCAAGCAGCAGAGGAAGGGCACGTCGCCGCCCTGTACAATGTCGGCGTCTGTTATTGTAATGGTATTGGGATCGAAAAAGACCTTACAGTAGCTGCCTCTTACTTTGCAAAATCGGCAGAATCTCAATATCCACCAGCACTTTGTAGTCTGGGGCTTTGCTATGAACATGGCGAAGGTGTAGAACAGAGTGACGAGTTGGCGCATCAATATTATGTAGATGCTGCCGAAATGGATTACCCACCTGCTCAATGTAACCTCGCATTTCTATATTATTACGGCATCGGCGTACCTAGAGATCCTTTTTATGCCTTTGAATGGTTTCAACGTGCTGCTGCACAAGGGCTCCCCCGCGCACAATACTTTTTAGGGGAATGTTACCACTACGGTCATGGAACCGATGTCGATCCAAAACTTGCATTTTCCTTTTACTTAGCAGCTGCCAGTCAGCAACTTTCCAGTGCTCAATATAATGTCGGTTGGTGTTACCAGACAGGGTTCGGCACATCACCAGATCCCACACTTGCCGTGCATTACTTCCAGCTTTCCGCAGACCGTGGCAATCCGGATGGACAATACTTTTTAGGCCTTTGCTACTATCACGGTTACGGTGTGGAGGAAGACGACAAAAAAGCCATCACCTTTTTTGAACTATCTGCCAAACAAGACAATATTCGTGCCATGCACTTATTGGCAAATTGTTTGGAGAGTGGAGATGGCGAATGCTATCATCCAAAAAAGGCGGCATATTGGTACGGCAAAGCCGCTGACCATGGATATCCCGCTTCTCAATGCGCACTAGGCCTTTTATACCAACTGGGTGAAGGCGTTACACAAGATCCTGTTCAAGCGGTATCGCTTTATCGCAAAGCTTCTGCACATCGATTTGCCGAAGCACAGTACAATCTTGGCTACTGCTACACCCATGGTATTGGTGTTACACAAAGTGCCGAAGAAGCATTTCACTGGTATGAACAAGCTTGCTTTCAAAACTACCTACCTGCTGTACACGCACTTGCCCACTGCTATGAAGTAGGCAAAGGAGTGGCATTTGATATGGGACAAGCCATTACACTGTATCATCTTGCGGCAGATCAAGGGTATGCACCCTCTCAATGTTGTCTCGGGTGCTGTTATCGTCATGGTTTTGGTGTTCCTGTGGATCTCACTCGTGCCATCACGCTGTATAAGGACGCTGCAAAGCAAGGACATTCCATAGCGCAGTACCAACTGGGATATTGTTACCAAGAAGGCATCGGTGTCGCCAAAGATCTTTACAAGGCCTATGAGTGTTATCTCACTGCAGCAAAGGTCGGCAATGCAGCGGCACGCTTTAAGTTGGCACTTTTCTACGAGCAAGGACTTTCCATTGACAAAGATCTTGATAAAGCTCAACAGCTCTATCGTCAATCGGCAGCCGCCGGTTATGAACCGGCTTCAGACGCGTTACGTCGCCTTGCAACTGCTCTCTATGAATCGCAATGACCTCGCATCCCCTTTATCAGGTGCATGATGAGGGGGGTGCACTTTCTTGAATATAAAAGAAGGTTTTAATTGGATTTCTTTGTCCTTTCACAAAACAACATTTTCATAATTTGACTACTTTACAAAAGGTGATACTATGCAAGATTCTAATTTAATGCTTTATATGGGCACCGCAGCACTGTCGTTTGTTTACAGCTTGTTGATTTTTGACTTTTCGTCAAGAATCTTAGATGGTGCAAGAAAAAATCTTTGGGTGCATTTTTTATTTTCTCTTGTCAATGCCGGACTGATGATGTGGACCATCTTTTCCCACACTTCCTATTTCATTTCTTTCCTAGGCTGCCTTGCCTTTTTGATTTTTGAGTTTCGTCTATTCTCAAAAGCGACGTTGCATCAATGTTTGTTTGGCGCGTCTGTTTTTGCATTACATATTGTTTTACTCTTCACCCCAAGTTTGATTGTTTTCAGCAAAATCTTTGGGGTAACACCAATCACAGTCGCCACGACTCCGGCGTTACACAATCAGGTAATTTTCTTCATCGCACTATTACTGATTCTACTGTTGTTAATTGTGCGCAAAGCGATTCCCATTTCCTATATTAAACGTGTGTCACGTTCCAAGAGCTATGCTTATTTGATCATCGCCTTTGGGGTCGCGTCTCTCCTTTCTGCTGCCGCTGTTGCAACACTATTGATCGATGATCAAAGTTATGATTTACAGCTCATTTTCTCCATTGGGGCAACGGCGCTCAATTTGACACTGTTCTATTTCACATTTCTCTACACCATTCAATTTGTCAATATGATTACCTATAAAAGACAAGCGGTCAAAGCACAGCTTCAATACCGTGACATTTTGAAGCAAAAAGAAACCATTTTGGAAAAAGTAGATAAAGATCACCTCACCGGGATCTATAACAAAACATTCATCAACGCCTACTTGGAAAAACTTCACAGCGACACTAGCAAGCAATTCAGTGTCATATTTGCCGATATCAACGGCTTAAAATATGTTAATGATACTTATGGGCATGAGGTTGGAGATAAGCTCATTGTGTTGATTGCAGACGCCATTCGTACGAGCTTGCGTAGCCATGACTATGTCGCAAGAGTGGGCGGAGATGAGCTGTTGGTCGTACTAACAGACAATACACCTACCGATGTCCCCTATGTTTTAGCACGGATTGATGAAAAAATTCAAGCGCAGGATCAAGCACACGAATTCCCTCTTTCCGCAAGTTTTGGTCACGCTGATGTTGCTGCCGGCATTCGCACAGTCTCATTGGAATATGTGCTAGATCAGGCCGATCGCAACATGCGCAAGAACAAGGCTGAATTTTATGCAAAAAGGGGGCAATATCATGAATAATCTACTACTGTTGCCTTTGTTTGCCCTTTACAACATCACACTGATGTCGTATGCTGCACATGTCTTTGACTATCGAAAAAAGCTTTTGAAAATAATGGTTATCACGACCGTGATCAACACCTTATTGTTTGGCCTTTCGTTGACGGTGATGACTGCACAGACAGAAATCTTTTTTATGCTTGGCTATATTGTACTGTACGCCATTGAATTTAAGCCAATGGCCAAAACCAATTACCCGATGCTCTTTTTCGGTGTACTTTCCTTTGCACTCAACATCACGTCTCGAAGAATTCTAGTGGTCACCATTTTTGCCCTTATTTTCGACCGCTCTATACTTGATTGCTACAATGATCCGACCCTGCTCTTTTGGATCAATGCACTACCCTATATCCTGTCAATTCCATATATACTGCTGACAAAAAAGCATCTCAAAAAATCTTTGCTTGACTTGATGTTCACCGATCGACGCAACGTGTCCTTTGCAGTCGGCATTATGGGCTCTGTTTATTTATATTTTTGTTTTATTATTCTTTTTATTGATACTGCCGACGGGGGCACTTCTCTCATCATTTTATATCTGATGACGGCTGGACTGACGTCTGTCAGCTATCATTTGGCGATGGCCTATGCGCTTGTGTTCTCTCGTCTCAAATTACATGTGATGGAATACGAAACAATTCACAAAAATATTTGCAACGAGCGAGAATTGATTCAAACGCTAGAGGACCAAACTGAGCACGACACCTTTACCGGATTACATGTCCGCCACGTAGCAGAAGATGAAGTCGCAAAATTGGTCGCTGCGCATCAAGCGTTTTATATTGCCTTTTTAGATATGGACGGCTTGAAAGCTGTCAATGACCAATATGGGCACAGTGAAGGTGACTTTTACATTCAGCAGGTATGCGACCTCATTCAAAAGGTGTTTGATACTGAAACCATATCGAGGTTAGGCGGCGATGAATTTTTGGTCGTTGGTGCCGAGTGTGACTTTTATCAGGCTACTGAAAAAGTGGTGCAATGCTTTGAGATGGTGAAGCATATCCAAAAGCAACATCAAAAACCCTATCAAACCTCTATCAGTTATGGGATGGTACATGTAGGGACAGATAACCAGCTGACCGCAACACAAATCATCGCGCAAGCGGACCAGCAAATGTACCAGTTTAAGAAGTCGAGAAAACGACAGCGGAAAACCGTTTCTTTACGGTAGTTTTATTCCCCTAAAAGCACGTAATAAACAACAACGCTATTTATGCACTTATGATCCCCCAAAACGATAAAACCGTTTTGGGGGATCATGGTTTCAAAAAGACTCTTGTTTGACTTCTGCAAAAATTTTGTCGAAAAGTCAATTTTAAAAAAATATTTTTTCTTTTTCTAAAAAAGTATTGACAACCAAGTCGATATCTGCTATAATTTAATAGCTGTCCGAAAGACAGTATTGAATACGGAGAGATGGCTGAGCTGGTCGAAGGCGCACGACTGGAACTCGTGTAGGCGTTAATAGCGTCTCAAGGGTTCGAATCCCTTTCTCTCCGCCAAAATAAAAAAGCAACACCAAAAGGTGTTGCTTTTTTATTTTGTTGATTATTGAGAGGGATTCGATGGA
>CAYJIM010000011.1:28061-34256 GCA_964370215.1 uncultured Oscillospiraceae bacterium | reverse complement strand
TTGCTTTTTTATTTTGTTGATTATTGAGAGGGATTCGATGGAGCAGTGTAAAAAAATAGTCCGGTGGACTGTTTTTCCTGCGACTGGCTTTTCCGCAGAAAAGCGAATCCCGTATCTTTAGTATACACCAAAAGGTGTTGCTTTTTTATTTTGTTGATTATTGAGAGGGATTCGATGGAGCAGTGTAAAAAACAGTCCGGTGAACGATTTGCCACTGCGCTTGTTTGGAACACCTCTTTCTTTTAAGAAGTCGTTCAGGTACAACTAATTCACAATTGTTTTTTCATAAAAAACGCCAGTCCTACCCCTTTTGGTGAAAAAACAATTGTCTTTTTCGACTTTTTTATGTTATAATAGGAATATAATTATTACAAATAAAGTTATTTAAACGATAGCGTTATGCATTTGAACACAATTTTGGCAACTTATCATCACTGCCTTCAGCTCTCAAATCTGTAAGGAGGATTCTCTTTGGCACAATTTGACCTTTGGCTAATTTTGGGCACAGCGGTATTTTTGTTTTACAATATCTATGTCTTAAACTTTGCTTCCAAGATTTTAGAACAGTGCAGACAAAATATTTTTCTACACTTACTGCTTGCTGTAACAAATCTCGTCTTCATTTTTATTATTTTCTATTTTCAAATGCCACGATATTTTGTCTACGGTTCCTTTTACCTACTCCTCTGTTTGGAGTTTAAATTGATTTCCAAGTCAAAATGGGTACAGGCGTGGTTTGGTGCATCTTCTTTTATGCTCAACATCGCACCAATCCACCTATTGTCGGTTTTATTGTTGAGTGTGGTGCAGAATATTCCCTCTACACAATTTTTCATTGAGTTTCATTTGATCATGCAGTCGGTTACCGTGACGTTTGGCATCTTGTCCGCTACCCTATTGCTCTTTCGCCGTCTCATTAAGCTGCCGGATCTGCTTGTCATTTCCAAAAACAAAATCTACGCATCGGTCGTTTCATTTTGTGCCTTGTTGATTGTCATCAACACATCCTTTGACAACCGTATGTTTATCACCCCAATTGTTCACCCTGAAATGCTTGTCATGTCCATTGCCAATATTCTGCTCTATTACATTGTTTTCTACTGTATTTTCGCTTTTGCACTCAGCCTTTCAAAAATGCACCAATTTAAACGAAAGTCTGATGAAGTGGATATCTCTTATCACGAACTGATTCGCAAAAAATCCAATATTACCAAACAAATCTATACCGATGACTTAACCGGCGCTTACAACAGAAAATACGCTTATGAAAAATTGGATCTCCTACTTTCGGACAACGAATGTAGTTTTACCATCTTTTTCATGGATATTGCTGCTTTAAAATATGTCAACGACAGCTTTGGGCACGAAGTTGGCGACCGTTATCTCATGCGTGTCACGACAGCACTTCAACAGGCAATTCGTGACACCGATACCGTTGCCCGCATTGGCGGTGATGAGTTTTTGGTGCTCGCCGAAAACACCGAACGAGCAGATGTTGCACGTATTTTGCATCGGATCAAACAATTTGTCAACGAACAAAATCAACAGGAAAATTTTCTGGTGCATGTCAATATCGGTAGTGTATTTGTAGGCAATACTGACCAAAAGCCGGAAAAATCGACCCTCCTCGACGAAGTGGATCAACGGATGCGAGAGGATAAGAAAAACTTTTATAAAGCAATGGAGAGTTCGTCATGATCGTCTTGGCTACACTGATTTTTATCTGTTACAGCATTGTAGTGTTTCGCTATATCGGCTGTATCTTTGCAAAACCACTCCGATCATTTCCGGGGAAATGGAAGCTTTGTTTGTCAGTGACATTCAACAGTCTCTTGTTGTTCATACCGGTTTATGTGACAAAATTTCAACATGAAATCATCGTGTTTATCTGTTATTTCGTCGTCCTCGGGGTGCAAATGCTGTTGCTATTTCGCCCACCGTTTTTGCGTGCGCTCTTAGCACTTCTTGCCTTTTGCACCAATTTTTTTGCAACCCGTGTACTGCTCATCGGCATCTTCTCATGGGGAATGCACCTTCCCATTCCACAGTTGGTAGAATTAGAGTCGGTGCGTATTTGGATTTCCATTTTGAATTTTGCCCTCTTAACCCCATATATTCTGTTTACCCAAAAAGTTCTTCCCACACAGGTGTTTGACCTCTTGATGTCAAATCGTCAAAACCTCTACTTTTCCATCACTATTTTGCTAACAATTTTCATCAATCAATTGGTACATGTTTCCACACAGCTTTATTTGACGGTGTCCCCAGAAGAGGTGGAAATCTTTGCCGTTTCTCAAATTCGTACCGGATTGTTCTACCTCCTTCTCTTTGCCACTGCGATGGTTTGTGTTTATATTTTTTCCGGACTGCGCAAAAAAGCCATTCACTACAACCGCATGTCTGCACAGTTAGAAAAAGAACACGAACTTGTTGCGCAATTGCAAGTGGAGTCTACCACAGAGTCGGCAACAGGGTTTTACCTGCGCGGCGTGGCAGAACAACAGATGGAAAGTTATTGCAAGGAGCATGTTCCTTTTTTCCTTTGTTTTATCGACATTGATGGATTGAAATATGCAAATGACCACTTCGGACATGAAGAGGGAGATCGTTATATCAAAGAAGTAGCAAACGTTCTATCAAAGCATTTTCAAAAGGATTTGATTTCCCGTATCGGTGGCGATGAATTCTTGGTAGTCGGTTTGGTAGAGGACAGCTCACTTGTTCAACAAACCATTACACAGTGTATTGAGCAGGTCAAGGCGATTCACACAACCCTGCACACCCCTTATCCCACTTCCATCAGTTGTGGTACCGTAATGGTGGATCAAGACAACACACAGTCGGTCAAGGATTTGATCAAAATTGCCGACCAAAAAATGTACGAATGCAAACGTCAGCGAAAAATGGCAAGAGGCACCGTCAAGGTTTCTCCCAATATAGATCTATTGTAAAAAACGTGATTTCCTTTTAAAAGGAGATCACGTTTTTTGTGTCAAAAGCACCGATCAAACCATATCCTAGTAATAGGGTCATCTCACCTAAGAAAGGAGCTTTTTGATGCGAACAAAACCACTCAGCGAACTAGCAGTGGGAGAATCGGCAACACTGATGTCGATTTCGCCTCACAATCCGTTGCGACACCGATTACAGGATTTGGGCTTGGTGGAAGGCACGCTCATTCGCTGTTTGCGAAAAACCGTTCACGGTACCCCAATCTGCTTTTTCTTTCGCAGTACCACCCTTGCTTTACGTCACTGTGATTGTCATAGCATTACGGTACAGCTGATTGAATCGAAAGGAGCGATGTGACGATGAACTACACCATCGCCTTGGCAGGCAATCCCAATGTAGGCAAAAGCACGGTGTTCAATGCGCTGACGGGACTGCATCAACACACCGGCAATTGGCCCGGAAAAACGGTGGGGTCAGCGGTTGGTACCTTTCACCACCGATCCGATCAGTATAAACTGGTGGATCTACCGGGTACCTATTCCCTTACCACCCATTCCACCGAAGAGGAAATTGCCGCTTCCTACCTCTGTTTTGAACATCCTGATGCGGTCATCGTTGTTTGTGATGCCACCTGCTTGGAGCGCAACCTCATCCTCGTATTGCAAATATTGTCCATCACCACCCGCGTAGTGGTTTGTGTCAACCTGATGGATGAGGCGCAAAAAAAAGGCATCACGGTGGACTGTGCCGCCCTTGAATCGCTATTGGGTGTACCGGTGGTAGGCACAACGGCATGTAGCAAAAAGGGACTACATACGTTAAAGGAGCGACTCACAGAGGTGATCACCGCATCACCAGTGGGATTTACCGTGCCGTTGACCGCAGCCCTTTCCTCCTTGGTAGAACTCATTGAGGTACCGAACGCCCCTCTCCCTGCACGCTTTGTCGCTACCCAACGTCTCATCCCCGATTCTATTTTATGCAATGCCCCTTCACAATTCTTTGAAACAGCTTTTGTACCGCTGTCCGACGATCACCCGCTACTCAACACCTTTGCTGCCGACCGTCAAGGAGAGGAGTCGGCAACCGATCAAGTGATACGCCAGCTGACTGCCTGTTACATTCTCACCGCAGAGGACCTGTCTTTGCAAGTGTTGTGTGGTACACAGGGTTGTCATTCCTTTGATCAGCGTATAGACCGGGTGGTGATGGGTAGGTGGACAGCTATTCCCCTCATGCTCCTTGTTCTCTGCATGGTACTTTGGATCACCATTGCCGGTGCCAATGTGCCATCCGGTTTACTTGCAACAGGTTTTGAAGTGCTCAAAGAATGGTTGGTGCAAGGGTTAAACAGCATCGGTATACCAATGGTATTACAATCCGTCCTATTAGATGGGGTATATGATGTATTGAGCAGTGTCATTGCTGTCATGTTACCACCAATGGCCATCTTTTTTCCCCTCTTTACCCTGTTGGAGGATTTTGGTTTCTTCCCACGAGTTGCAGTCTGCTTAGATCACTCCTTTCAAAAAGCAAAAAGCTGTGGCAAGCAAGCACTGACCATGTGCATGGGACTTGGATGTAATGCCGTCGGGGTGATTGGCTGTCGCATCATCGATTCCCCGAGAGAGCGTTTGGTGGCCATCATCACCAACAACTTTGTCCCTTGCAATGGACGTTTCCCTACCCTACTTGCGATGATCGCCATCTTCTTCACCGGTACTGCAGTGACGACAGGCACCTCCTTATTGAGTGCACTGATGATGACAACCCTCCTTGTCCTTTCAGTCGCGGTGACCTTTGCCGTTTCCCGTCTGCTCTCCACCTTTTACTTAAAAGGAGAAGCATCTTCCTTTGCATTGGAACTTCCCTCTTATCGCCGTCCACAATTTGGCAAGGTGCTGGTGCGTTCTATTTTTGATCGTACCTTGCGAGTGTTGTGGCGAGCAGCGGTCGTTGCAGCACCGGCAGGGTTAGTTATTTGGGCACTTTCTAATCTAATGGTGGATGGGGTGAGTTTGCTGTCCCATCTTTCCACCACACTGGATCCCATCGGACAATTTTTGGGGTTGGACGGCACCATTCTTCTAGCCTTTATTTTAGGATTCCCCGCCAATGAAATTGTACTTCCCATCGCTTTGATGACCTATCTGTCCACCAATACACTGACCGAGACTGCATCCCTTGCAGAGATGGGCACCATCCTTACTGAAAATGGTTGGACGACATTGACCGCCGTCAACGTCATGATCTTTTGCCTCTTTCATATGCCCTGTTCCACCACCTGTCTGACCATCTACAAGGAAACAAAAAGTGTCAAGCACACGGTTGTGGCAGCGTTGCTCCCTCTCGGCATTGGTGTGTTGTTCTGCGCCGCCACCAACTTCTTATTGTCTCCCTTTTTTTAAGTTTCCTATACAAAAACCCCTGTGCCGCACGTCATTGTGTGACACAGGGGTTTTGTATGAAGTGTAGGGTATTCCGATAGCAGTCTTTTGTTTTAAGCCATCGTCATGCTTTTTTTCGTACCACCATCATGCCCACAACGGCGCCTACAAGTGCAATTGGTGCTAGTCGCACAAATATCCACTCAAATGCGTGAAACGCAACTCCCATCACAGCAGTTTCAGGGTTGGTGTAGTCCCATTCCAAATAAGGACTTTGCAGGTTCGACAAAACGATGAATACGGTAACAATGGCGATACAGAAAAGCGCTAACACCCATTGTATGATCCTTCGTGTTGTTACTACCCTTTGTGATAGCTGTAAGTTGATGACCTCCAGTTTTTCGGAAATGACACGCAGTTCATCCACTCTTCCCTCCACAACCGTTTCTCCCAGCAATGTACTGACCGGCGTTTCAAGGTGCTCAGCTAGCGAGAGTAGCAGTTCTGAATCGGGCACAGACAAGCCCTTTTCCCATTTGGAAATCGTTTGTCGCACCACATTCAACTTGATCGCAAGTTCTTCTTGCGAAAGGCCTTTGGATGTTCTGATTGCTTTGATATTTTCGTTTAACATGATCATACCCTCCTTTTCAGTATATACTTATCCTACCAAAAAAGCGCCGTTGCCACAAGCAACGCAAATGAACATTTACCCTTTTATTCGTGCATATAGCTTCATATCTACCACTTGACCGGCTTTGACCGCATTGCTCCGCAAAATACCCTCACAGCAAAATCCGCTTTTTTCCAGAATGCGACAGGAGGCTGTATTGTGTACAAACGGCTCTGCAAATAT
>CAYJIM010000011.1:0-27961 GCA_964370215.1 uncultured Oscillospiraceae bacterium | reverse complement strand
CTCTGCAAATATATAATCACAGATCTGTTGGATGGCCGTTGTCCCAATGCCTTTTCCCCAAAATGGTTCTGCAAGGTAATAACCGAGTTCTGCAGTGCGTGCATGAATGTTGTCTTTTCGCACCACTGCAATGCTACCGACCACACGATCCTCCACGGCAATGGCAAAGGCATACGTGGTGTGTTTGTGGACATGAAGCATCTCGTGGATGAAAGCCGTTGCATCTTCTTTGGTGTAAGGATATGGTATACCATCCCTCAAATTGTCGTGAATTTTTTTGTTATTCAATACCATTGCAAGATCAACAGCATCTTCTGTTCTCCAATGTCGAATTGTACTGTTCATCTACTTGATCCTTTCTTCCATTGCTTTGTCTTTTCTACTGCCAATGCCAGCAACACATCAATACCCTTGTGTTTCTTTTCCTTGAAACAGTGCCACTGCACCACTCGTACCGATGCGTGCACAGCCTGCCTTGACAAATGCGTGTAAATCCTCGATGGTACGCACCCCACCTGCCGCTTTGATTTTGACCTGCTCACCAATGTGCTGTTTGAAGAGTGCTACATCGGCCAAAGTAGCCCCACCGGTACCAAATCCGGTGGACGTTTTGATGTAGTCTGCCCCTGCATTGGTCACCGCATGGCAAAGAGCAATTTTTTCTTCCTCAGTCAGGTAGCAAGTCTCAATGATGACTTTCAATATTGCTTTTCCGACAACCCCTTTGAGGGTGGCGATTTCCTTCTCCACTGCATCAAAATCACCATTTTTGACATCGGTCAAGTTGATGACCATATCGATTTCTTTGGCGCCATCGGCAAGCGCTGTTTTCGTTTCGGTCACCTTTGCCGCTGTACTGCTGTAGCCGAGTGGAAACCCCACCACGGTGCAGACGTTGAGGGTCGGAAAGGATTGACCTACATGCTTGACGTAGCAAGCCGGAATGCAGACCGAAGCGGTGTTGTACTGCAACGCCTCTTCACAAAGTGTTTGAATTTGTACCCAAGTGGCAGTTGGTTTCAATAGGGTATGGTCAACGTATTGTAATACGGTGGTATCGTTCATGAGTATTCCTCCTAATTAGTTGAGATTGGATGGTCCAAACCCTGCCGGAAGTAGGTCTTGCAATGTCCAGCGAAAGGGGGTGTCGGTTCCATCAAAGGTCAGAATGGTAAAGGTTTGTGGGTCGCAAAATTCCATCATCACCTGTCGGCACACCCCACAAGGGGTACAACCTGCCTGTGGCGGCATTCCCTGTGCACCACCCACAACAGCGATGCGTGCAAACTGCCGTTCCCCTTGCGATACCGCTTTGAAAAAGGCAGTTCGTTCAGCACAAACAGTCGGCGTAAAAGCGGCATTTTCAATGTTGCAACCGTGGTAGACTTTACCCTCTTGTGTGAGTAGCGCCGCACCGACACAAAATTTGGAATAAGGGGCGTACGCCGATTCCCTTGCAAGACAGGCCTCTTGGTATAGTTGTTGATCGGTCATCTGATCCCTCTTTTCTATTGTAAGGCAGACAAAAAGCTCTGCCCCTCGGTGTTATTTTCCAGTGAAAACAGATCCAAAATAGTGGCACCAATATCGCAAAAGCCAATCCTTGTGCCGAGATTTCTAGGGGTCATGCCCTTTTGATAGACCAGTAGCGGTACCGATTCTCTGGTGTGGTCGGTGCCTTTGAAACCAGGATCACAGCCGTGATCCGCAGTGATAATCAACCAATCGGTGGGACGCATCTTTTCAAAAATATCCGGCAATGCCTTGTCAAAGGCAGTCAACGCGGCGGCATATCCGTCTATATCGTTACGGTGTCCATACAGCATATCAAAATCCACCAGATTGACAAAACAAAGTCCCGAGAAATCAAGGTCCAAATGCTGTAATAGCCTTTGGATACCGTCCTCATTGCCACCGGTTGTCGTACTATGGCTGACGCCCTGACCACCGAAAATATCGGAGATTTTACCGATCCCATAGGTTTCATACCCCGCTTGCCCCAATTGATCGAGCATGGTTTGGCGTGGTGGCAGTAAGGCATAGTCGTGACGACGTGTCGTGCGCAAAAATGCCCCCTCGGTACCGACAAACGGCCTTGCAATGACCCTACCTACCGCATGTTCACCGACGAGCAGTCCCCTTGCGATCTCACAGTATTCATAGAGTTTTTCAATCGGCACCACCGCTTCATGTGCCGCAATTTGAAAAACACTGTCCGCTGAGGTATAGACAATCAAATCTCCTGTTTCAACATGCTGTTTGCCGTAATCGTCGAGCACTGCTGTGCCGGAGTAAGGAAGATTACAGAGTACTCCTTTTCCTGTCGCTTTTGAAAACTGTTCCAACAAATCAGCAGGAAAGCCGTTAGGATAGGTCGGCATCGGCTGTTCTGATACAATCCCTGCAATTTCCCAGTGTCCGATGATGGTATCTTTGCCGTTGGAGCGCTCCTGTAGTCTGCCATAGGCGGCGATGGGATTGATCGGTGCACCCTCCACCCCGTCAATGGCGGTCAGCCCCAATGCGGTCAACTGTGGAATGATACAAGCCTTGGACTGTTGAATGGTGCGCAAGGTGTTGGCACCCTCATCTGAAAATTGTTTGGCATCGGGGGCATTGCCAATCCCCACACTATCCAATACAATTAAAAAAACACGTTGTTGCAAACAAAAAACCTCCTTTGATGTCTCTTTTTTCATTGCTTGAGTTCCTTTCTATTGTACCTTGTTTTGCCGATAAAAGAAAGGGGTTTTCCCACTTTCCCTGTATGAATCTTTGAATTTTGGTAGGTTGCCCAATTGCTTTTTTGCTTTTTCAGAGAAAAAAAGAGGCAAAGTTCCCCCAAGTATTGTCACACCACTTTTTTGTCTATATAATGGAAGTTGTCTGTCGTATAAAAGCGACAAATCACAGATGAAAAAACTTTTTTTGAAAAAATTTAAAATGGGTGCAATAAAACCGCCCTTATCTGCATTATTAAAGTGTAAAGGAGAAACAAAGCATGTTAGTATTTATGACGTCACTACTATCAAAAGCCGTATATCAATCAAAATTCCCAAGTCCAGAGGAATCGGTGATATTACGCATTGGCCAAAATGATCAGGAGGCGCTGCGCACCCTCTATGAACAAACCAACCAAGCGGTATACGGATTTGCTTACTCCATACTAAAAAATCCCCAAGACGCTCAAGATGTCTTGCAGGACACCTTCATTCAAATTCATGCCGCCGCCCCTAGCTATCAGTGTCAGGGAAAACCCATGGCTTGGATTTTGACCATCACAAGAAATTTGGCACTTGCCAAATTCCGTGTTGCCAAACGCACTGCTCCGTTAGAAACCGACTACATGACCCATGAGCCTGTTTGTGACGGGATGCAGTTACAGAGTGAACATAAGTTGATCCTGCAATCTGCCTTGAATGTTCTTTCCGACGAAAGTCGACAAATTGTGATCTTACATGCCGTATCCGGTATGAAACACCGTGAAATTGCCAAGATCTTAGGATTGAATCTTTCCACAGTCTTATCCAAATACAATCGTGCCATTAAACTCATTAAAAAAATATTACAGGAGGGTAGCGATCATGAATAATCGACAAGTAGAACAAAAAATCCGTGAGGCCATCGCCGCAACAAAACCGAAAGACGATTTTGACGCCATCTTAACATCCTGTAACATACCACAGGAGGTCACTATCATGAACACCATTCAAACAACAGCACCAAGAAAACCGAAATTCTTAAAAATTGCCATGCCTTGTGCCGCTGCCGCACTGATCGCCACCGTTGGCGGGATCGTTGGTTACAACTCTTACATGAGCGCACCGATTTCCACTTTGACCATCGATGTCAACCCTTCCACCGATTTTGTCATCACCCGTGACATGAAAGTAGCCGACGTCATTGCCGGCAATGCCGATAGTGCAGCTTTGATCGAAAGCCTTGATCTGGAAGGTGCTGATGTCAAACACGCTATGCAAGCGTTCATTGGTGGGATGACCGGTGCAGGTTACTTGACCGAAACCCAAAACTCGGTACTCTTTACCGTCACCGGTGAAACCCAAGACACTGCGTTCAACACCATTCTTATGGATGAAGTCAATGAAGTATTGGATACTTTGAACTTTGATCCTGCTACCATCTACCAACTGGCGGATGAGACCGACACCGCTCTGCAATCATTGGCTGGCGACCTCGGTATTTCTCTTGGGAAAGCAGATCTCATTCAGCAGTTGGTCAACAGCGATGCTACCCTTGATGCTACCCAACTGGCAGGGCTGACCATCAATGATTTGAACCAACTCAACCAATCGGCAAATCGTTCCTTTGACGATGATGTTGTGGTATCGGGCACACCAAATTCCGACAGCACCTTGACCGATGACGATGTTGCAAACACCGCATTCAACCACGCTTCTCTTGTTCCTGCCGATGCAACCGACATTGAATTTGATACCGATGTAGAAAACGGTCGATTGGTTTATGAAGTTGAATTCACCGCCAACGGCATCAAATATGAATATGATATTGACCCTGTCACTGGCGAAATTCTCCACGCAGAAAGCGAACAAGATGACGATTTATTGGATGACCAAGACGACATCGATGATGTTGATGACGATATGGACGATGACCAAGACGACATCGATGATTTAGATGATGATATGGACGACGACCAAGACGACATCAATGACGTAGATGATGATATGGATGACGACCAAGACGATGACGACGATCAGGTAACAGTTGCTACACCAGCACCAACTGTCGATCATGATGACGACAATGATGATGATGATGACTACGGCGACGTTGACGATGCTGATGACGATCAAGACGACGGCGACGACGACAGTGATGACGGCGACGACGACTAGACACAACACAACTCTTCTATGAGTCCTCCATAAGAAAAACCCTTGAAGCGATGGCTTCAAGGGTTTTTCCATATATTGCAACCAAAACCTTAGTCTATTGTAATTTTAAAGCAAACAGGATAGTCGGTTGCAATTGGTTCACTGACCGACAGTTGCAAACAGTCTTTTGTTTGGGTAAAGGTAACCGAATGCGGATACCCCAACAATTCTACCGATTGAACCGCTGCATTATTTTCGTTGTAACCGAGTTTTTCCATGCAAACCTTGCCATCCTTTGGAAAGGACAGAACATTGGCATAGATGGTAGGGGCACAATAGGTATAGCGAATGTCTTTGGAGGTAAAAGGGGCACGATCGGTGTCGGTGAAGGCCCCCTCTTTGATTTTGGTAGGTCCCTCTCCGAAATATTTCCAGTAAGTCGTGTTGTAAATCGACTCCCCATTGATGCTAAGCCAATTGCCGATGGCGAGTAAAATATCCTCATCTTCTTTGGTGATGGTGCCGTCTGCTCTCGGCCCGATATTCAACAGCATTGCCCCGTTTTTACTAACAATGTCAATGAGGTCACAAACCAAATCCGCCGGATCTTTAAAGTCGTTGTTCTCGGTATACCCCCAAGAGTTTTTAGCCACTGCGGTATCGGTCTGCCAAAATCTTGGACGAATGGCAGACAGTTGTCCTCGTTCGACATCAAACACCGCTGTACCATATCCATACGCCTCAAACTTATAATTGATGGCAACTTCGATGCCCCATTCTTTGGCACGGTTGTAGTAGTAAGCGGCAAACTTTTTCAGATAGGGTTTGAAGCTGTGATTTTGAATCCACCAGTCAAACCACATGACGCGTGGGCGGTACTGCTCGACAAACTCACAACAACGGGCAAGCCAGTTGTCGAGGTGCTCTTTAGATGCCCCTGCCGAGTGGACATCGTGGGTCGGCTCCCCTTCCACGACAGCAACATCACGATAGCCATATGGCTCGATGAGTCCTTCATGATTAAGCCCTGAATCAAAGTGCTGTGCTCCGTTGAAAAACCAATAGTTTTCCGCACGGTGGTTAGAGGCACAAAAGATTAGGTTTTTTGCTTCAATCTCCTGCTTTAAATCTCCGATGAGATCACGCTTTGGTCCCATTTTGCTCGCACACCATTCGGAAAGATCGCTGTCATACATCTGAAAGCCATCGTGATGTTCCGCAACCGGCATGACATACTTTGCCCCTGCCTTTTCAAACAGCTCCACCCACGCCTTGGGATCAAACTGTTCTGCCTGAAATTTCGGCACAAAATCATGATAGCCGAAATTTTTATGATCTCCATAAGTTTTCTTGTGATGTTCGTATTCTACACTGCCTTTACAATACATATTGCGAGGATACCACTCACTGCCAAAGGCCGGCACACTGTACACACCCCAGTGAATGAAAATACCGAATTTTGCATTCTCATACCATTTCGGAATGCAATACGCCCCAAGAGAAGCCCAATCATCCGAAAAAGGGCCTTGTTCAATGACTTGATCCACCAAATCCAAATAATATTGCTGTTGACTCATCTTTGATCACTTCTTTCCTTATGATTGTCCAGTCAGTTCTATATTAGTGTATTTTGCATAGTTTGTCAATGGATTTTAACAAAAAAAGAGTAGGTTGACCAATTCAGTCTTCCTACTCTTGTACGATTATTGTAAAATACTCTGCACCAACCACATCGATAGACCCATCGAGAGTAAAAAGTATCCTGCAATGATCAAGACAATGACCATACGAGACACTGAGCCGGTTTGAGTCAGTCCTGCACGATACTGCGTATCATCCTTAAACTTTTGTTGTAGCTGCCCGATCTTCTTTTTGCAGTGCCACAGGTAAAGGCGATTGGCAAATGCACCGCATAGCCCCATAACAACCAAATTGACCGCTCCACAAATATTGTTTAGCAGAATTACCGTGTCATTGGTATAAATCGGACCGGCCCCCATCATCTCACGCATGATGTCTAACTGTAGCAGCAGTCCCGGCACTGTGATCAACAAGCGAAATGCCAGCAATAGCGCACCCCATAAGTACATTTTGCGGTACATCAAATAGATACCACCAAGTAGCATTGCCACAAAGTTGAACCCAGTGCTTTTGGCATGATCGACGGTATCTTTGAATTTCGGGATGAAATAAGCGGTGTTCTGCCCAATAAAAATCGCCCAGTCACGCACCGGAATTTCTGCAATCTGCTCATCCGCACTGACACCACCAAACGGTGTGTTGTACGGATCATACGGCATTTGGCGGTGGGGTTGATGATAACTTTGTGCCATGTCCCCTTGCCCTTGTTGCTGACGGTGGCTCGTGAGTGGGTTGCCACACACCATACAAAACAATCCCCCGACAGGATTCATCGTGCCACAACGAGAACAGCGTTTTTCCTCATCAGCGGCATATTTTTCTTCATCCGCCTCCGTCTTTTCCTCTGCCGTCGGCAATTCAAATGTTTTGCCCGAGGTATGCCAATCCTCATGAATGCAATGCCCCACCGTATTGACACAGGACTTATGATAGGGGGTGCCACAATCCGGACAGATGACAATCGGTTCCCCATTTTCGAGCGGTCTTTTACAAATCGGACAATCAATGCCCTGATACTTTCCCATACAGTACCCCCATTTTTCACTTTATGGGTAGTATACCACACTCCCGTTCTCCATTGGTGAACATTTTGTTTCATCCCATCGTTTTTGTTGTGAAGGGGTCCATTCTGTGGTAAAATAAAGACAGCCGTTTTATGAGATGGAGAAAGGATGTCCACTATGACCAAAAAACAACGTGCCTTACTGGCAATTGATGCACTCAAACAACTTTACCCTGAAGCGATCTGCTCTTTGGATTACCGTCGCCCCCACCATTTATTGATGGCAGTGCGGCTAGCGGCACAGTGCACCGATGCCAGAGTCAACATTGTCACCAAAGATCTATTCTCAGAATTCGATACGCTAGAAGAGATGGCAGCCGCCCCCTATGCACGTGTCGAGGAACTGGTGCGCCCCTGTGGCCTTGGCAAAACAAAGGCAAAAGACCTCATTGCGATGTCACAAATGTTACTGACAGAATATGATGGAATGATTCCGGATACGATGGAAGAACTTTTAAAACTCCCTGGTGTGGGACGCAAAACCGCCAACCTCATTTTGGGTGACCTCTACGACAAGCCCGCAGTCGTCACCGATACCCACTGTATCCGTATCTGTGGCAGGATCGGCCTGACCGATGGTAGCAAAGTACCGCTGTCGGTGGAACGTCAACTGTTGAAAATACTCCCACCGGAAGAGGGGAGCGATTTTTGTCATCGCCTGGTGCTGTTTGGCCGAGAATATTGTATTGCAAGAAACCCCCGATGTGGCGACTGCCTCTTAAAAGAGGGGATCTGTAAAACACCTGCAAATTTGAAATAATGTGCACCAAAACCCCTTTTGATCATATGATGGAGTAAAGGCTTTGTGCGGTAACCGTGGTGTTACCTGTCCTGCCTTAATCTATCATATAGGAGGGTAACTATGCCAGATAACAATTTTGCTCCGCAGGGCAGTGCGGTCGGTGCAAATTGCTTTAAAGAAGCGGTCTGCATCAATGTGGATCGTATCTATGACAGCTGTAGCGATAAAGATTGCTGGGCGAACCTACCGGTTCAATTCCCTGCTCCGGCACAATGCTACATAGATCGCGCCACCAATGTCAAATGCAAAAAAGTAGAAGTGCTGGATGTCTTTTTAAACACCGAATCCATCCCCTTCAACAAAGGGTTTTACGCCGTGGATATGACCTTTTTCTTTCTGGTCACCATCGATGTATACGAAACCCCAAGTGCTTGCCCCGTAGAGGTTTGCGGTACCATTGTCTACAACAAGAAGGTCATTTTGTATGGCAGTGAGGGCAATGTACAAGTGTTCAGTTCCGAGCGTCAATGTGGAGAGGATCCTGTCCGCATCGACCAAAATACCGCGCCGAAAGCGACCGTACAGGTCATCAACCCGATCTGTCTTTCCTGCAATCTCTGTGAAAGCAAACCCCATTTTTGCTGTGCACTCCCCGACAGCATTGCCGCCTTTTTCGAAGATGAGTTTGACTTTTCCTTAACCCCAACACGCACCGTCGAAGTGACCTTAGGCGTGTTCTCCATCGTTTCGCTGTCTCGTATGGTGCAGATGATGGTACCGGTTTACGACTTTAGCGTACCGGATAAGGATTGTAGCGAGCAGGCAAACGACGATCCTTGCGAATTGTTCAAACGCATCAAATTCCCTGTCGATCAATTCTTCCCCCCACGTCTCAATGACGTACAATCGGATGAAGATTGCGCTTGTGGTTTATAGTCATCCAAATTGCGCCATTCCCATCCATCAAAAACACCGGTCAGGGTGTCAAAAAAGTCCTTTATCGTTTTGATACCTTCCAGAGCGTCCAAAAATCTGCAAGTCAAGGAACAAAACTTGCAAATGAGAGAGTAATACAATGGTATCTGAACGAAATTTGCAAGTTGCAGTGATACAGAAAGCAAAATCGGCGAGCGACATAGCTCGCCGATTTTGCGGTTGCGGGTTTTTCGACGGTCTGACGGGTGTTTTATGTTAGTTTTTCAGAATAAAGGTGGCAATATCATCGGTCACCTGTGTTTCAACGGTGTCTAAAAATTCATACTCGTCACTATCGGTAAAGCCTTTGGCTGGCATCATCATATGGTTGAGTCCCTCGTACAGTTTAAAAGTCACATTGTCCCGTCCGGCAAGGGTCTCTTCCCATAGAGAAAAATCGGTGTCTGCAAAGACCTGAAAGTCCTCACTCCCCTGCAAAATAAGCATTGGCTGTGTGACGTTGTCAATATAGTTTTCCCCTGCGTAATCGATGATCGATTGTTGATAGATCGGTGACAATCCCATCAATAGGATGTCCTCCTGTACCCCTGACAAATCGCCCGATCGCAACAGCTGTAAGTCCTCTTCCAACTGGTCAAAGCGTGGTGCGAGCGTGTCAAGCATATCACTATCCAAGCTCTCTTTGATCACCATGTTTTGATCGTAAATGATCTCATAGAGTGGTCGGAGTGACCCTGCCATCGAAATAATTCCTGCAAGTTCTGGATGTTCGGTGGCAATGAAGGGGGTGAGCATCCCACCCAGTGAATGCCCCAATACAAAGATTTTTTGCCCATTGACACGCTCTTCTTGTTGCAGGAGTGCAATGGCGGAGGAGACGTCATCAAGCGTTTCTTCCCGCAAGGTAATGGTCTGATCCAATATCGCACTACTTTCAGGGTAGGCAAAGGTGCGCTTGTCGTAGCGCAAAGTCGCAATCCCCTGCTCAGCAAGGGCATGGGCAATGTCCTTAAACGGCATGATCAGTCCCACTGCTTCGTCACGATTGCTTGCCCCCGAACCGTGTACCAACAGGACAACCGGTGGTTGTTCCACGCCATTGGGAAGTGTCAGCGTACCGGCAAGCGGCATTTCAGGATCGGCACCGAGGCTGACATGAAACTCTGTCAAAATGTCATTTTGGCGCAGGTTGGAAATGGGGGCATATTTGAAGTAAATCCCCTCCAGCTGTTCCGCCTCATTGAATGCCAATGTGACTGTCACACCAGTGATCTCGTACTCTTCGGTGACATAGACAACAAAATAATCATCTAACATTTCATGGGTAACCTCGTCGTGCCCGAGATGAGCACCGATGTCGGCAATGGTGTCCTCCCATGCAAGCTCCACCTCTTCAAAGTCAACCGCTTCGGTAAAGGTGTCGGAAAAGCGACTTTCCACCACATCAAAATTCCCTGCTTGTAGTTCTGCTACCGTGTCTTTTGCCAGTGCAATGATGGATTCTTCGTCATAGGCACTTTGCGCAGTGCCGCAACCGACAAACAGCAGAAATAGTACACTCGCTGCCAATACTGTCCATTTTCTCATCTGTTATGTCCCCATTTCGTCCAGTTCTGTGCCACCCCATTCAATGACGGTAAACCCCTCTCGCACAAAAGGTGTGAGCTGTTGTTGCGGTAGAGTGATCTCTTCTTCAAGCGGTTGGAACACCATAAAGACCCGTTGTATGCTGTCAGGCGTTGGGGTGATTTCAAGTGTTGCGTGATCGGTATAGCTTTCCTCTTGGAAGGTGATGAGGTTGTAAGGGTTGTCAATCATACGGGGCAACCAATAGACGATGAATTCATTGTATTCGGTTGGCGTCAATCCCAAATAGGACAGTTTTTCCACCAAAAACTTCTCGGTATCTTCCCCTTTGACGACAAACCCTTCGCCCATATCATAGGTCGCATTGCTGATCCCATCCCAAAACAGATAGTTGTAGCTTTGCCCATGTTGCAGCAGTGTGCCATCAGGGTAGGCTGTGACTTCCCAGCCTTCTTGATAGGTCGGATAGGTGACGAGCAACTCTCCATCAAAATCAAGGGTGACCGAAACGTCGATCGGGGTTTCAGGGTAGAGATAAATGACCGGTTTTTCGGCAACCGGTGGTTCTTCCTGCAGGTCGCCATTGTCACTTTGGTCGGATGTGCCACACCCCATCAAAGGAACCATCAAAAGTGCTGTTAAGAATGCCAAATACTTTTTCATACAAAGCCCTCCTTTTTCGACGGTCTGTGCAACGGTTGTTGTTATAATTTGAGTGTACCACAAAAGCAAAATACTGTAAATAGAATATTTACTCTTTTTGAAAAAGATACTAAAAACGGCAAAGCCGATGAACGTTATTGTTCATCGGCTTTGCCGTTTTATTTGTCTATTCGTAGTCCACTACGTTGACCCATTTGAGCAAGAAGTCGCGCTCATTGGGGTTGGATTTGACAGACTGCGATGCTGCAACAATTGGCATCCACTGTTGGATGTATTGTTTTGCAGTGTCCGCTTTTTTGCAGAAAAGATTTAGATACTGTTCTGCAAGATCGGTGGTGCCTGCAAGCGAGAAGAGCAAGTAGGTGCGTGCCGCATCTGCCGACGCATTTCCTTGGGTTGCATGGGCCCAGTCGATGATATAGGGTTTACCGTTGACATCACTGATGATGATGTTACTCGGATTAAAGTCCCCGTGCAGTACTTTTTTATGCTTTGGCATACTTTCCAGTCTCGCATTCAACTCATAACGTGTGGTTGCATCCAGCGTGGTTTCGCTGATTTTGCGTTCCATTTTATCTTTGAGTTTGTTGAGCAGGGCCACTTTTTTGCTGTGCACTTCCAATTGGAGATTGACAAACAACTCCATATACTCTTCTGCTTTGTCTGGATTTTCTTCCATCAGTTGTTGCAAGGTTTTACCCGGAATATAATCGGATACAATTGCCCATTTGCCGTCAACTTTGGTTACTTCGTGAATTTTTGGGATATTCAAGCCGGTTTCTTCCACCCTTGCTTGATTGAGCGCTTCATTGAGGATATCTGCTTTGGAATAACCTTCGTTAAATACTTTAATGGATAGATCGCCGTCACGGTAAACCGTTTTGGTATTGCGTACTGCTAACACTTTTTCGTATTTCATGATAATGCCTCCCTTTTTTTGCACAAATTTTATTTACCGTAGTAAGCGTTCAAGTACAGCTGTTTGAGTTCGCTCATCAGCGGGTATCTTGGGTTTGCCCCGGTGCATTGGTCGTCAAATGCTTGTTCTACCATGTCATCCAGTCTTTCCAAGAATTCTTTTTCATCAATACCGTAATCTTTGATGGTTGCTTTGATGCCAACTTTTTCTTTCAATTCGTTGATGGCAGCGATGAGGCTTTCCACTTTTTCAGCATCGTTTTTGCCGGACAAGCCGAGTGCGTCTGCAACTTCAGCGTAGCGAGCAGCGGCTTTCGGTGCTTGGTATTGCGAGAAAGTACCCATTTTCACCGGGCAATCCGAAGCGTTGAAACGGATGACTTCGTTGATCATCAACGCATTGGCGATCCCATGTGGGAGGTGATAGAATGCACCCAGTTTATGTGCCATCGAGTGACAAATACCCAAGAATGCGTTTGCAAATGCCATCCCAGCAATGGTGGATGCGTTTGCCATTTTTTCTCTTGCAACGGCATCGGTCTGACCGTTTTTATAACAAGTTGGCAGGTATTCAAAGGTCAATTTCAAGGATTGTAGTGCAAGGCCATCGGTAAAGTCGGTCGCAAGCATCGACGCATAGGCTTCCAGTGCATGGGTCATCGCATCGATCCCCGAAGCTGCGGTCAAGCCTTTTGGCATGTTCATCATCAAGTCAGCGTCAACGATTGCCATGTGTGGCATCAATTCGTAGTCAGCAAGCGGGTATTTCACGCCGGTGTTTTGATCGGTGATGACTGCAAACGGAGTCGCTTCCGAACCGGTACCAGCCGAGGTAGGAACAGCGATAAACATTGCTTTTTCGCCCATTTTCGGGAAGGTGTAGACACGTTTTCTGATGTCCATAAAGCGCATTGCCATATCCATGAAGTCCGCTTCCGGATGTTCGTACAACACCCACATGATTTTGGCAGCGTCCATTGCAGAACCACCGCCGAGTGCGATGATGCAGTCCGGTGCGAAAGCGGTCATGGCTTTTGCACCTGCTTCAGCGCAAGCCAAGGTTGGATCCGGCTCAACGTCCGAGAATACGGTGTAACGGATGCCCATTTCGTCCAGTTTGTTGGTCACACCTTTGGTGTAGCCATTGTCAAAGAGGAATTGGTCGGTAACAATAAATACTTTTTCTTTGCCCAATACCTGTTTCAACTCATCCAAAGCAACCGGCAAGGAGCCTTTTTTGAGGTAAATTTTTTGAGGTGCACGGAACCAAAGCATATTTTCTCTCCTTTCGGCAACGGTTTTGATGTTGAGTAGATGTTTCACCCCGACGTTGTCGGAAACAGAGTTCCCACCCCAAGAACCACAACCAAGGGTCAAGGAAGGAGCCAGTTTAAAGTTATACAAATCCCCAATACCACCGTGAGCCGATGGAGTGTTGATGACGATACGACACGCTTTCATACGTGCTTCAAATTGCGCTAGACGCTCTTTTGCAGTCAAGGTATTGATATAAATGGAAGCGGTATGACCAAAGCCACCGTCTTGTACCAATTGATCTGCTTTGTCGAGTGCATCTTCAAAAGTTTCTGCTTTGTAAAGGGCTAAGACAGGCGAGAGTTTTTCATGTGCAAATTCTTCAGAAATGTCAACGCTTTGTACTTCACCCACCAAGATTTTGGTGTCTTCCGGTACGTCAACCCCTGCCAATTTTGCAATGGTGTGTGCTGTTTGACCAACGATTTTTGCGTTCAACGCGCCGTTGATGATGATGGTTTTTCTCACTTTATCCAATTCGGTTTTGGAAAGGATGTGACAGCCACGATCTTTGAATTCTTTTTTCACTGCATTGTAAATTGGTGCAATGGCGGTAACCGATTGTTCCGACGCACAGATCATCCCATTATCAAAGGTTTTGGAAAGGATAACCGAGTTGACTGCCATGACAACGTCAGCAGTTTCATCGATGATGACAGGGGTGTTCCCTGCCCCAACGCCGAGTGCCGGTTTGCCCGACGAATATGCCGAGCGCACCATCCCAGGGCCACCAGTTGCCAAGATGGTATCCGATTCTTTCATGATCATATTGGTCATTTCCAAGGAAGGTACATCGATCCAGCCGATGATCCCTTCCGGTGCGCCTGCTTTCACTGCTGCTTCCAACACAATTCTAGACGCTTCAATGGTACAATTTTTTGCACGTGGATGGGGGCTGATGATAATCCCGTTACGAGTTTTGAGTGCAAGTAAGGTTTTAAAGATTGCAGTAGAGGTCGGGTTGGTGGTTGGGATAACCGCCCCAATCAAACCGATCGGTTCTGCAATTTTACGAATACCAAACGCTTCATCTTCTTCCACTACACCACAAGTTTTGGTGTTTTTATAGGCATTGTAAATATATTCAGCAGCGTAGTTGTTTTTGATGACTTTATCTTCTACAACACCCATGCCGGTTTCCTGTACAGCCATTTTTGCCAGCGGAATACGCGCTTTGTTTGCCGCGGTAGCCGCCGCTAGAAAAATGCGGTCAACCTGCTCTTGGGTATAGCTTGCAAATTGCTGTTGTGCATTGCGAACCTCTTTGATCTTTTGCTCCAGTGCTTCTACACCGTCAACAATGAACTCTTTTTTCATGGTTTTTACTCTCCTTCTAACTCTGTTTGCCTTGTGGATGGGACAGGAATGGTTTGGGTCAAATAATTGGACAATACACTCAGCGATCCGGCCATATTTTCATTTTGTACCAAAATGCCGGCCGGCACCACCAAATGGGTGGTTGCAAAATTCCAAATTGCGGTGATGCCATGTTCTACCATCTGATCACAAACACGTTGTGCTTGTGCAGAAGGGACGGTAATGATCCCTATCTCGACCTGATGTTTGCTACAAACCGTAGACATTTGGTCAATCGACAGAATGGGGATACCATTTTCCTGTCTGCCACACACCTCATCGTCTGTGTCAAATGCGGCAACAATGGCAAGACCGTATTGATCAAACCCTTGGTACCCCATGAGTGCTTTACCAAGCCGTCCGGCCCCGACCAAAATGGCGCTGTGTCCTGACTGGTATCCCAAAAATTGTCCCAACTCTTGGGTGAGTGTCTTGACACGATACCCTACCTTCGGTTTTCCACCGGAACTAACTGCTGCTAGGTCTTTTCTCACCTGTACTTGATTGAGCCCTAAAGCTGTCGCAATGGTCGTTGCAGAGATATACTCCAAACCACTGTCACAACCTTTTAGGTAGGTCAAATACTGGGTCAGTCGCGGAAGACTTCGTTTTGAAATGGGATGCTCTTTTTTCATCTTTTTCCCTCCCTCGACTTTGTTAATATAATAACACACTCCTTTCTTGCTGTCTAATATAAAAAAAGCATATCGATATACAATTATCAATATACTTTTCTCGATTTCCCCCTCCAAGTCTCTGATTTGTTGCAATCCCTGCCTCTATTAAGACAACTCCGACAACTCTCGCTTCACCAATAACAATTCCTCTAAGAACAGATTGTCCAATTCGGTCAAGTGATATTCCTTTGGATAGATCAATACATCTTTATAAAATTGTGGTGGCTCTGCCGATTTGCGTTGCGTAAGCCCATATCGTTTTAGCCATTCTTCGGGAAGCGGTGATACCCACATATAAAGGTGTGGCATCTGACTGAGCAGATCAAACTGGCTTCCGCGCTCATAAATTAAAATTTTTCGTTTGTTGGTGCCGGACCTTGTTTGATTCTGTGGCAAAAAGGTCGGCAAGTCTTTGTCCCCATGTGCCAATTCCACATACGCTTCTAAATCAGATAGCAAAATTTTTGTTTTGTCTACCAACTGACTGTCTTTTGAAAACAACAGGCAGGTCTCATAGGTAAAAATTTCACGACTTTTCATACCACGGTCGGCAAATAAGTTTTGATAGTAGCTTTCATGCTCCAAGGGGTACCGCAGGATCCCCAAACGAAAGTCGTGTTTTAACATGCCACTGAGTGCACGGGTCGTACTGGTTTCTTTGAAATGAATTTCAAACTCTTCCATCAACGGTGCTTTTTGCAGCAGACGCGAAAAAGCATAGGTGATATAGGTTGCACGCGGTACTGAAATGCTAAAGCGCTGTACCGCTTGTTTGCCGACAACATATTGTTGCTCCAACTGGTCGAGTTGTGCTAGAATACGTTTGGCCTCCTGCAAAAAATGTCGTCCGGCACCCGTGGCCGCCACTCCTTTGGTGGTACGAGTGAACAACGTCATACCAATGTCTTTTTCTAATTCTTTGATCGCTTTACTTAAATTGGGTTGTCCCATATATAATTTTTCAGCAGCCGCCGAAATAGATCCACTTTTCTCCACTTCCACCGCATAGCGCAGGTGCGATACGTTCATGTCTGTTCCTCCATTTTGTCCCGATCTTTTCTATTGATATTATAACAAATTTTTTGGCAAAATAAAAGTGGATTTTCAAAAAAATATCTTTTTCACCAAAATTCCAAGTCATCAAACAGCACTGTTATATTTCTACGACCCTTTCGATATTGATATTGCGTGATACCCCGCTGCTTTTTATCTTTGCACTAGCGCTGTGTATTCTCTTGATCACACCCACTTCTATGTTAAGTACATCAATCCATCCCCTTTTCCCGTTTGTCTGATCTAAGCACAAAAAACACAAAAAAGTTGTATTTTTATCTAAAGTAGGATGTTTGATTTTATTTCCTATTATGCTGTTTGCCAAACAATGTTCGTACGTGCAAAGTTGTTTCGCTTTTTCTTGACAATGGCGCCCTTTTTGAGTATAATTTAGAAGTAAAATCACATCAAATATGTAGGAATTATGAACACCAAGGAATCCATCCATGTCGCTCGCGCATATCTTTTACAAAGTTTTTGGGAGGGTACTTATGAAAATTTCAACTAAAGGACGCTACGCACTTCGCCTTATGCTCGATATTGCAGCACAACCGGCAGATCATCCAGTCTCTCTGCGAGATATTGCAGCCAGACAGCAGGTTTCAATCAAGTATTTAGAGCAAATCGTTGGGCTGTTGAGCAAAAATCAACTGCTTCTCAGCGTACGTGGAGCACATGGTGGATATAGCCTTGTCAAACCACCCGAAGCGTATACCATTGGAGAAATTTTGCGTGTGACCGAAAAAAACTTGGCACCTATTGCCTGTTTAGAGCCGGACGCTCCTATTTGTGCCCGTGCCGATTTCTGTGCGACACTACCTTTTTGGAAAGGTCTCTACGAAACGATCGCTACTTATGTAGACGGTACCACCCTTGCGGATTTGCGTGCACAGGAAGTAGCACAAGGCGATTTATCCAATTGTGCTTCCCTTTGTGAAACAAAATAACCTACCAAACCATCGACCCAAAGTATTTTTGAAAGGAGTTTTTCCCATGCACATTTTTGAAAACATTGATCAACTCATAGGCAACACCCCGTTGCTGTCGCTCTCCTGCTTGAATGCCGACAACAAACACCACGCCACCATTGTGGCAAAACTGGAATGCCAAAACCCTGCAGGCAGTGTCAAGGATCGTGCAGCAAAATTCATGCTGGATGCTGCTGAACGGGAAGGACTGCTGACAAACGATACCGTTTTAATTGAACCGACCAGCGGCAATACCGGCATTGGTCTTGCTGCCCTTTGTGCCGCACGCGGTTACCGCCTGATTTTAACGATGCCGGAAACAATGAGTATTGAGCGACGCAATCTACTTGCCGCTTACGGTGCTGAACTGGTGCTTACCGAAGGCAGTAAAGGGATGCGTGGTGCCATTGAAAAAGCAGAAGAACTCGCTGCATCGATGGACAACAGCCTCATTCCCGGTCAATTTATCAACCCTGCAAATCCGGCTGCTCACTTTGCGACAACAGGTCCTGAACTTTGGCGTGACACCGACGGCACAGTAGATGTTTTTGTTGCCGGTATCGGTACCGGTGGCACCATCAGTGGGGTCGGTAACTATTTGAAATCACAAAACAGTGCCATTGAAATTGTCGGTGTAGAGCCGTCTGATTCGCCTGTGTTGAACGGTGGCAAACCAGGTCCACATAAACTACAGGGCATTGGCGCTGGTTTTGTACCAAAAAATCTAGATACCACTGTATATGATCAGGTGGTTCCAATTACCAAAGAAGAAGCATTTGAAATGACCAACCTTGTTGCCAAAAGAACAGGCATTTTGGTCGGCATTTCCTCGGGAGCGGCCATTGCCGCTGCAAATAAACTTGCCCAGACAGGAAACTATGACGGCAAAACAATTGTCGTGCTCCTCCCCGACCGCGGAGAACGTTACCTGTCCACCGGTGTATTTACATCCATCGATGCATAACAACAGGTGATCAAAATTGCCTGTATGAAATCCCCGTTCACACTTCATTTCAAAGTGTGAACGGGGATTTCTCAATTTTTCTCCAGCATCGGTGTGATGCCAAATGGACCACTGCCAACCGTCATCAAATAGTGATCCCTATTGCTGTATCAACAACAATTGGGATGGCACCCAATTGTATCCCTTACTTTTCGTTTACGATAAACCGTTTTTCTTATTTGTTGCCAAACATCTTTCATTCCTTCATCGATCCTACATTTGCCTGTTTCTCTCGACTATCCTACTGCAAGTGTGGTATCGGTGGCGATTGCCACGACCAGTCCATCAACGTTGTTGCCGGAAATTTCATAGTCTACACCGACAGGGACAGTGATCTCATCGCCGTTTGCATAGTAGATTTCATAGTCCTGCCCTGCTACCGTCACGGACAAACGCTCGCCATCATAGGTAAACTGTTTGAGATACTCGATATATTCCTCCAGGCAGTAGTCAGTCTGGCTAATGGCAGTGGCATGAACCACACCCAGATAGCGCAGATGCCACGGCTCATTGGAAATGCCGGTGATTGATTGTTTGTCAGTCGTATAGCGTTGGATAAAGCCGTATGCCGGCGCATGTTCCAGTATCCATTGCCCTGCTGCGGTATCGACAAAACCGGTGCTACCGCTAAAATCCACCGCATATCCGGTATGGTGTTCACTGTGTCCCGGAATGGCAAGCCACTTTTCAGCTTCCTCTACACTACCGAGCTCGGCAATCTCCTGATCCATCAACTCCTGCTGTCGATCCACCGAACGGTAACCACTGATGATCATAGCACTATCGTCCCCTGACACCGCAATATAATCAGCCACCATACGATTGACGGCATCGAGTGCGTTGACATCACAAAGCATGTCATTCCACGCCAATCGATAACTGTGATTCACCACCGATTCAAAGGTCTGCATGACTTGGTTTGGCTGTGTCTGATAGGCATATGCTTGGTTGACTAAAATGAGTGTACCCTCATGAATACTCGCCGACACTGAAATCGTCTCTTCCGTAGTCGCAGACGGTGTAGAGACTGTTTCTTCTTGTACAGAAAAATCACCTGATGGTGCCGGTTTTTCTGCTGTCTCCCCTACTGGTTTGATCGGTTGGCAACCAACCATCATACCGAGCAGTAGACAGGTGACCGACAGGGCGATCGTTCTTCTTCCAAAATATAGTTTCATAAAAATCCTTTCAGGATATGGTGTAGTTTTCATTGGATCGTTCATCTTTAGTATACCCCTCCCCTTTTGCAACGTCAAGCAACTTTTGGCAATGTTTTTAAACTGTTTTCTTTTTTCTAACAGGCAATCAGCATCACTTTTTACGATAATCGATAGAATTATGCTACCAATGCTTGATATTACCCCAATTGACTTGATAAAGTTGCAAATAAATGCTTGAATTTTGTCGAAAAATCCGTTATAATATGGAGTAGAAATTTTTTACCAAAGTTGAGGAGAGTATCAGTATGGCAAAGTTTATTGTTGAAACATCCGCTCGTCACATCCACGTAACCAAAGAAGATCTCGAAATCCTGTTCGGCAAAGGCGCAAGCCTGACCCACAAAAAAGACCTGTCCCAACCGGGGCAATTTGCTTGTGAAGAGCGTGTCACCGTCATTGGCCCGAAAGGGGAATTGCCGGGTGTTTCCATCTTGGGTCCTGAGCGTCCTGCTACCCAATTGGAACTGTCGATGACCGATGCAAGAAAAATTGGTCTTGCAGCCCTCATCCGTGAATCCGGAGATGTTGCCGGTACCTGTGGATGTAAGTTGGTAGGTCCCAAAGGTGAAGTAACCTTGGAAGAAGGCGTGATCGTTGCAAAGCGTCATATCCATATGACCCCGAAAGATGCAGAAGACCTTGGCGTATCCGATAAAGAAATCGTTCATGTCAAAATCGCTTCTGACAACCGCACCACTATCTTCGGTGATGTTGTTGCCAGAGTACATGAAAACTTTGCCCTTGCAATGCACATCGATACCGATGAAAGCAATGCTGTCTGCGCACCGCGTGAAGCTTATGGCGAGATTGTAAAACTGTAAACATATATGAAAAAAGAGCGTGCGTATGCACGCTCTTTTTTCATGCTTCAACATCTTCCAATGTATGACAGGACTGTAAACAATTGATTCAGTGTTTGCAAATGCCCTGCAAGTATGGTATACTATTTAGACATGAAATTTTAAATTTTAGGAGGGTACGACATGGAACAAAAATTTCTCGAATATAAAAACCGTCCATTGGTGCGCTGTGATGGAATGCTCTATTACGGCAATATGGCGGACGAATATGTTGTCATGATCCAGTTGAATAATCAAGAAGCGTTGGAAGATTTGTCGGTGGCGACATCCGTTTCCATCAAAATGATTGATACTGATGAGCAAAAGAACCTGTTGGAACGCATTGTCAAAACCAGTGAAAAAGAAGGTCTTTACCAAGCACTGGACATTGCTGACGCATGGCTCACCGATGCAGAGAAAAAACGCGCTTAATACCATGAACTTCTAAAGAGAGTATAGAGTATTTTCTATACTCTCTTTTTTATTGTGCTCAGTTTGACAAGCACTTCCCTTTTATGGTAGAATTAAAAGAGTTTTTGTCTTACGACATTCCGTTATGAGAGGAGGTACTGTGTCAATGACCGCTTTCTTTGCCAGATTTGTTGCATGGATCGATACATGTGATCAAACCCTTTGTCGGGTCTCCCTTGCAAAGCGATTGGTGGCACTATTTACCGTTTCGCTCTGTTTTGCACTAGTGATCCAACCGATCACTTTCCCTCCTAATGATGACCTTGTATTTTCAACAAAACAGTTTGATACTCTTGCGGTCACTTCCCTCACGGGTATGACAGTGGAAGAAACCGGATGGATGGTCACAGCAGGCACCCCTGCTGCTCATTACACCCCTCCTGTCGACACTACAACTGTCGCCCTCACTTTTTCCACCCCGCTACATCAAAACTTGGTCGTAGAATTGGTTGCCGATTTAGGGCTGTCATCTGAGCGCGTGTTGTCATCCACCACACTGCACCGCCATGGACAAACCTTTTATCTGACAGTACCTTCCAATGATGGGCTGACGTTGTCCACTGTTTTGCCAAAATTAAAAATAGGGGAATCGGTGCCCAGTCATACCCTTTCGGCAACGACTGATCCTGTTGGGTTTTGGGAACGTCCCCTTTCGAGTTACAGCCTTTTGCAGACGATCGGATTGACACTACTGATGTCTTGTCTGATTAGTTTACTCTGTACTTTGCGAACGCGAGCGATTTGGCTACAGTTTTTGATTCTGGGTGGCATCTTCGGATTGTTTTTTTTAACCTTTAATCCGTTGATCCAATCGCCGGATGAGACGACCCATTTTTTAAATTCCTACGCATTGGCGACCGGCGACCTCTTTTCGGATCGATTGGGAGATCAAATGGGGAAATTCTTCCCCCTATCTGCAATGGAGTTTATCCAGCATGCCCACTACTATCAATCTACCACCGATGTCAGCACTGTTTTTTGGGGTCCTGTGGCATGGGATGATAACCTTGCTGACATCAATCTCATCGGGTATTTGTTCACAGCGCCTGCGATGTTTTTGGTCTCACAGGTCCAGGGATTATGCGGACTGTTTGACACCCAAGAGATGTATGCTGCTATGAACTATCTCGGCAGATTCTTCAACCTCTGTGCCTACTTGGCACTCGGTAGTCTGACTTTGTGGCGCACGCGTTACTTACAGCACACCTTTTTTCTGCTGCTGTTGCTACCGATGAGCCTTTATCTGGGTAGTTCCGTTTCTTACGATGCGCTGTTGATTCCATCTTGTATGTTACTGGTCGCCGAAGTACTTTATCTGATGGGTGCTGAACCGCAGGATACCATCCGGTGGCAGGATGTGGCGATTGTCCTGACTTGTGCCTTTTTCATCACAGGGATTAAACCGGCTTACCTTGTGCTGTTTTTGCTCTTGTTTGCCATCCCTATAACGATGTTTCGATCGATACCACGGTATGTCGGTACCATTGGATTGGTGCTTACCACCGTCTGCCTTGCCGCTCTACCGGCTCTGTTAGAAGGCTACTTTGCAGGTGGTGCGGCAACACCCATAGCTGAATCGGTTGCGTTACAAATGCAGGAAGTTTGGCGAGACCCTTTCGGATTTTTGGTCGTGCTGGGGCATACCCTACAAGCATCAGGAGGCGATTATCTGCGTCAATTTGTGGCCAGTTTCACTTGGGATTATCGCAACTTGCCCGACAGTTTAACGGTTGTTTTTTATCTCTCTTTGTTATTGGTCGCGGCTTATGAATGCAGCCAAGTCAACTGCTCTCGTAAAGTCTTCAACATTCTTTCCGCTATCGTAGTGTTGGTACTTACTTTTGCGGTGTTCTACGGATTATACACCAGTTTTTCGGTGGTCAATGGGGGACTGAATGCTGATCGTATCACAGGGGTGCAAGGACGCTACTTTATTCCATTCGCCATCTGTTTTGTTCTCCCTTTTGTCAATCAAAAACACCTTTTCTATAGTAACAAAGGAACAGTCGACCGTTTACTGTTTCTTACCATCCCATTCTTTTCCAGCACATTGTTATTGCTGTCCGGTATGTTGTTGCTACACGGATAATCATTTCTATTTCACTTCTACCAACGAGGTTTTCATGAAAATTTTACTAATCATTCCTACCTACAATGAAGCAGACAGCATCCTGGCTACCTATCAAAAGATTTTGCGTTACAACCAAGAACACGGCACCGACTTTCACGTTATTGTCATCAACGATGGGTCGCGCGATAACACCGGCAAAATCTGTGACGACAATCAAATTCCTGTGGTGCATCTGGTACAAAATTTAGGGATTGGCGGCGCAGTACAGACCGGTTATAAGTATGCCAAGGCCAACGGGTATGATATTGCCGTTCAGTATGACGGAGATGGGCAACATGAAGTCGCTTATGTCGACACCATTGTTGCGCCAATCTTAAAAGGAGAAGCAGATATGGTCATCGGATCGCGCTTTGTCGGCGATCTCAAAACCTTTCAATCTTCTGCCTTGAGACGATTTGGCATTCGGATCATTTCAATGATGATGAAGTTGATGACCGGAAAAAAAGTCCATGACACTACTTCAGGTTTTCGCGCCTGTAACAAGGAGATTATCCAGTATTTTGCCGAACAATATCCCCATGAATACCCTGAACCGATCACCACAACAGAAGTACTTTGTCGCGGTTTTCGCGTGACGGAACTACCGGTGGAAATGTGGGAACGGCAAGGTGGGATTTCCTCCATTCGTGCGTGGAAAACCGTTTACTATATGATCAATGTCTGTTTGTCGCTGTTGGTGATCAAATTAGGAGGTACCAAATGACTTTGACGATTGTATTACTGGCATTTGCCTTATTTTTATTTGTCCTAACCACGGCACTGCTCGGCAGCAAACGCATCGGCATTCGTTATGCCCTTGTCTGGTATTTCATGGATGTTTGCATTCTCCTACTCACCTTGACCCCGACCTTTTTCGGTACGGTCACCGCATTGTTTGGGTTTGAGACCATGTCAAACTTCATCATTGCAATTCTGATTGGCGTGCTCATCCTATTAACGATGATTTTGACCATTGTCTGTTCCAGACATAGCAAAAAAGTCATCCTGTTGACCCAAGAACTTTCTCTGTTACAACAACAGGTATCCGCACTAAAATCCTCTTGCAAAAAAACAGAGATGTCGGATGAGTAAGCAGGTAAACAACTTAAAGCGACATGCCAAGTGGAATGCCATTGGCCCTTTGACCTATTCGTTGCAGTCGCTGTTTTTTCTCATCATTGTCACGCGTATCAATGGGGTGTACACCGCCGGTATTTTTAGCTTTGTGTTTGCCTTTGTCTGTTTGATCGTCTGCGTTGGCAATTATGCAACACGCACCTTTCACGTCACCGAGACAGATCCACACATCACTGATCAAGATTTTTTACAGCAACGTTTTTTCACCTGTGGGTTGATGCTGGCAGTCGCCGTCGTCTATGGACTGCTGCAAGGATATGACAGTTTTTCCTTTATCGTATTGTTGCTACTCACCCTCTATAAAGTGTTGGAATCCTTTTCAGAAGTGCTCTATGCCATCATGCAAAAGAGAGATGCACTGTATCGGGTTGGTAGTTCCCTTTTCTTCAAAGGAGTATTGGGTTTGATCGCCTTTGTGATAGTGGATCTGTTGACACAAAACCTGATCTTTTCGCTCCTTGCATTGGTGGTTGTCCTCTTGGCATTTCTCCTTTGCTGCGATCTACCGATCATACTGGGATACCACCTACCAAAACAAGCGGTTTTTTTAGATCGACAATGGGTCTTGTTGCGGACAGGGCTATCGCCCTTTCTTTTTACCTTCTTGACACTGTATGTCATGAATGCGGCACGTTATGCCATTGACAACACTCTTTCGGTGGAAAGTCAAACCATCTTTGGCATTGTCGTGATGCCTGCAACCGTGATGTTTTTGGTGGGGCAATTTTCGGTGCAGCTCTTTCTAGTGCCTTTTAAAGAACATTTACAGGCAGGTGATCGCGAAGGACTCCTTCGACTGCTCTTAAAATTAACGGTCGGTATCATCGGCGTGGGGGCACTGGGCACCTTATTGGCGGCATGGATTGGCATTCCCTTTCTATCTAGCATCTACGGACTGGAGTTAACTGCCTATCGCACCCACTTACTCCTCATCCTCATTGGATCGACGTTGTTTGCCGTTTCCTATCTACTGTCTGCCATCCTCACCGCCATGCGTAAAACCATTTCGCAATTGGTGGTGTTCTCACTGGTCAGTGGCTTGACCTTACTGCTTTCACAATATCTGGTCGTACAATTGGATCTATATGGCGCGGCCCTCTCCTACCTCATTACCATGACAGCACTGCTGTTGGGATACCTCCTCCTGTTTTTCTTAGTTTATCGCCAAAGAAAAGTCCCTGCTTAACAATCCACTCTGAACGTCAAAAACCCCACAACCGGATGTCGGTTGTGGGGTTTTACTTTGTTCGTATGATTATTCTTCGATCTCTTCGTCTGTTTCTTCAGCACAAGCGCAGTCTGCACCGCAGCTGCAAGGAAGTGCTTCGGTAGCCTCTTCGTCCTCTTCAGCACAGCAAGGGCATTCTTCTACTTCAACAACCATGACTTTTGCGCCACATTTGCCACAGTATTGATTGCCTTTGATTACTTTTTCCCCACATTCATCGCAGGAGGTATGTCCGCGTTTTTCATCCAACACTTCTTCTAGTGCAATCAGTTCCAACATCACAAGATCCAATTCCTCTGCCAAAGCATCCATCAAATCTGCAGCGTCTTCCCCTTTCATTGCTTGATAGGTCGCCATCCCGAGTTCTTGATACAAGGCAGCCAATTCCCCTGTCAATTTGGTGCGTTCATATTTTAGTTTAGAAACCTCTACTACTGCATCAGTTTTTTGTGCCACAGCAGAAGCAGCATCTTTTGCTTTTCCCAACAATTGTTCCAATTCCATACGCATAATTTTGTCCTCCTTAATCTTTTCTATCGTGTTACGATACCATTATTATACACAATTTTTTCCAGTGTCCTATGAATAGTTTGTTAATTTAATTTGTTTTATCAATCAACAATTTTCATTCCTTTGATAAAACTGTGCAATCTCTTCTTTTCGTCTCTTCATTTCCTCAAATCCCTTTTGATATTCAAAGGGGTATTTGTAATTAAAGATACGCGCCACTTTTTGCGAACGGTTGCGAATCAGCTTTGACACCGCACCTGCTCCTGCCGCCAAAATAGAGTGAATTTCCTCCATGATATAAATGTTGTAAAGACCCTCTGCCCCTACCTTTGCATAACCGATATTTTCCAAATTGTCGAGTGTATTTTTTTGACGGTAGAGGTAGTAGGGGCGATACCCTGCTTTGGTCAAGCGATCATAGGCATAGGCGACCATGTCAGCCACTGCACCTGCCTGCACTTCCTCTCCCTCAAAGAGGTCGGAGGAGCGCTTGATAGTCAAGGTGTGAATGGTGATGTTGCTGGGGTCTAAGGCGATCGCCTTGTCCACCGAGGCTTGAAAGGACGTTAAATCGTCCTTTGGTAGACCTGCAATGAGATCCATATTGATGTCACGAAAACCGATCGCTTGCGCCAGTTTGTAACAGTCGATTGCCTCTGCTGCTGTGTGCTTTCTGCCGATTGCTTCCAACACGGTATCGTTGAAGGTTTGTGGATTGATACTCACACGACTCACCCCAAACCCTTTGAGTACTTCTAATTTTTCTTCGGTAATGGTGTCGGCACGTCCTGCTTCTACCGTAAACTCCTTTGCTGTTTGCAAAGGGAAATGATCAGCAATACATTGTAGCAACGTGCATAGACCCTCTGCCGACAACGTGGTGGGTGTCCCCCCACCGATGTACACCGTTTCCAGTGTCAAGGCGGCATTCTTTGCCATATCGGCAATGAGTACCAGCTCTTCACAAAGCAGTGGCAGATAAGCATCCATCAGCGCCAATGCCTTAGGCGCAGAGATGGCGCTAGAAACGAAGGAACAATAGCTACAACGTGTTGGACAAAAGGGGATCGATACGTAAAGGCTGTAAGACTGTGAGGTAGAAACGTCAATGATCGGAGTTTGAATCGCCAAAATCTCTTGGCAAAGTGCCACCTTTTCTTGGCTGACAAAGTACTGATCGGTGAAAATCCTACTTGCTTCTTCTTCCGTTTTCCCTTGCTCCAACAGATATTGATACTGTTTGACCGGACGAATACCTGTCATCATCCCCCAAGGTGGCGTGATGCCTGTATGGGTGCAGAGCACACGATACAGCACTGCACAGAGTAGGCGCTCACATTCTTGATCGGTTGGGGCGATGGAGGTGTTCATCGTCATGCGGTCTTCCGTGACACGATCCCCTTCACGCACCAGTGCAGACAGGGTGTTGCCTGACACCGTGGTGACAATGACATCTTCCGCCGATATAGGATCACGGTCACGATCTCTGTCAAAGAGCATCGTGCCGAAAAATAATTTACACACCGCTTCCACTTCATATTCGTGGCAGTGGTTTTGAAATAGTAACGTCATAAAAACTCCAATCTATTGCCTTACGGTAGGCTTGCTACCAACTGCTGTAGCTGATCATAATCATCGACATACTGTGGTTCCTGCACCTCCAGTGCGT
>CAYJIM010000010.1:39721-46658 GCA_964370215.1 uncultured Oscillospiraceae bacterium | reverse complement strand
ATAAAGATTTTCTAACGAATAAATCACAAGGCTATATCTTGCTGAAATGCTTGATATAGCCTTGTTGTCATATAATCGCCCTTATGCGATATTCCCTTAATTGTAATGAGGTGTTGGTTCAAGTAGTATCACTTTTGAAAAGGAGGAGAAAAATTTTATCATCGAAAACAAAAAGTATAGTGTGTCGATATTAAAGATATATTTTTTACAAAGATACCTTGACAGATGAGGTATCTTTGTATATACTATAGGTAAAGAGAGAAAAGGAGGTGCGTGATGCTACATGTACCAGATATTATCAGAGGTTACACCGACACCATCATACTGGCGCAGCTGCTACAAAAAGACAGCTATGGGTATGAGATCAACAAAAATATCCAGCTTGCGACAAACGGTGAGTTTGAGCTCAAGGAAGCGACCCTCTACACGGCTTTCCGCCGTTTAGAAAAGAGCGGATACATCCTTTCCTACTGGGGAGATGAAAATACGGGTGCCAGACGCAGGTACTACTCCATCACCCCGCTGGGCAGACAGCTTTACCATGAAAACGTCACAGACTGGCAGCGTGCCAAACTGATGATTGAAAAATTATTGACACAAGGAGGGACGATTGATGGACAATCGCATTAAAAACTATGTGGATGTACTCTTTTCGGAGATTCCACGTACCAAAGAGGCAATCGAAATGAAAGAGGAGATTTTGGCGAATCTCAACGATAAATTTGACGATTATCTCTCACAAGGAATGTCGCCGGCACAGGCGTATTCCATGGCAGTGAGCAGTATGGGTGATATTGATGAGATGTTAAACAGCATCAAGCCGGATGCGGGCTTAATTGACCGTGTGGAAAAGCACCGCAAGAAACAGGCAACTGCTGCCATCATCACCGTGATCTGTGGTGTCATAGGACTTTCTTTTCTGCTCCTCATGGGAAGCGTTTCTGAGCTGTTCAGTGAAGTGAAAGGTGTGGAAGACATTGTTTCAACGGTTGGGTTGATTGGGTTTTTTATCTTTTGCGGAATTGGTGTGGCATTCTCGCTTCACGCTTTCATGACAGAGCCAAAAGATGTCAAGGACTATCAAGAAATTGAAAAAAATGACCCGATCAAGCGCCAAAAAACAGCAAAGCAAAAGTTGTTTCTTTCAATCTATTGGTCGGTGACAACACTCCTTTATTTTATCATCAGCTTTGTATTTCGTGCATGGCACATCTCGTGGGTGATTTGGCCGATTGCGGGGGTACTGTCCTCCATTATTGAAACAATCTTTGAATTGAGGGATGAGGTATGAGTAGAAAAGCAGCGTTAATTACAAAACTGATCTTCTTGATCGCTATTCTGATTTTTTTCATTTCTGTCGCACTCAATTGGACACTTGGTGGGAATTTTTTCTTTTTCAGTTTTAGACTCGGCACGCAGGTGACCTCAGTAGAAGGTGCGGAATCGACACAAGAGGAGCAGAGCTTTGCAGGTGTGAAGGAGATAGAACTCAATTTGGTCGAATTGGATGTAGAAGTGGTGGAAGCGGATGTCGATGAAGTGATCGTGTACGACCGTTCCGAGCCGAAACGATCGCTCTTTGGTGACAGCAATGACAACATCATTGCTTATGAAAATGGAAAGCTGTACTTTGAAGAGGGGCAATACCACTGGAGGTGGTTTGGTGTTGGGGATTGGTCGGGCGGTAGAACGGGCGATATTCTCATTGAAGTACCGAAAGGGTCAACGCTCGCCTATACCATCAACAGTACCAGTGGGGAAGTGCTCTTTGACGCGGCATCGGATGGCGAGTTGACCATCCACAATGTGGCTGGTGAGAGTATCGTGAAACAAGGTGGCGAAGAGTTGTCGATAGAAAGTGTCAGTGGAGACTGCTTTGTCTATGCACCCTTTGAAAAGGTATCCTCCGACAACATCAGTGGTGATCTATATCTGGTGGCAGATCGCACGACAACATCGGTAAAAGGGGAGACAGTGAGTGGTGACATCCAACTGGAATTGACGGAAAAAGTATTTTATGAAGTGAAATTAGAAAGTTTGTCCGGTAAAATCACCGATCGGTATGAATATGATAGCGATGATGAGGACTTGGAGATTTCCCTGTCGAGTATTTCGGGTGATGTGCTACTGGAGGACTGGAGTTAAACGATGAAAAATGACATCATAACTTTCCCGTACGAGGAGCAACGACCGTTGCCCGAGGCATTTGCAGGGCAGGATGTGCGCTTTAGTGAAGGCTTCTGTCGGCATTGCATTGCACGGTATAGTGAAGTAGGGAAGGTGGTGTTTGACCCGTTTGCAGGATTTGGCACCACTTTACTGACGGCACAATCAATGGGGCGTATCGGAATTGGTGTGGAGTACCTGTCCGAACGTGTCGATTATATCAAGACCATACTGCAAGCACCCTCGCAGATTTTACAGGGGGATGCACGAGAAATTGTGTCCATGGATCTTCCGCAGATTGACCTGTGTCTTTGTTCACCGCCCTATATGAATTGCCATGATCATCCGGAATACCCCTTCGATGGATATCAAGTATCGGGAAAAGGATACAGCGATTATCTGTTGGAATTGGAGCACATTTTTACACAGGTAAAAGCACGATTGAAGCCAAACGGATGGGTGTTGATCGAAGTGAGCAATATTTGGCATGAGGGTCATTTTACGCCACTTGTATTTGATGTGGCAACGGTACTGTCAAAGCTGTTTTCCTTTGAAGGGGAGTGGATTCTAAAGCATCTTGATACATCCGGCCATCCCATAGACTGTTTTGGATCGCCGTATAGCTATTGCTTGAGATTTCAAAATAAATAGTGCAAATAAAAACTACCGAACGGCATCTCCCGTTCGGTAGTTTTTATCGTAAGGTTATTGATCGAGTTGTGTTGCCACCTGCATCATGATGGCGCATTCCATACGCTTTTTAAACAGTTCACAGCCGTATTCGTAAATACCGCCGATGTCACCGGTCGCATGGTAAGAGTTGGCGGCACAGCCACCTGAACAGTAAAGACGTGCCCAACAGGAGAGACATTCCTCTCTTGCATAGACATTGCAGTCCTTGAATTTTTTTTGTAAGTCAGGGGTTTTCACACCGTCAAAAACGGTACCCATCAGGTATGCATCATCCCCGACAAATTGATGGCAAGGGTAGAGGTCGCCGGTGGGGGTCACGGCAAAATATTCACTGCCCGAACCACAACCACTGACACGCTTGTAGATACAAGGACCGTGATTGAGATCCAACATATAGTGGTAAAAGGAAAATCCATTGCCATTTTTTTGGCGTTTCAGCATTTCAGTAGCAAGCAACTCATATTGGTCAAACAGCACCGGCAGGTCGTTTTTTGTCAGTGCATAAGGATCGCTGTCGGGGCAAACCACTGGTTCCATGCTCAATTCGGTAAATCCGAGATCCGCCATATGAAAGACATCTTCGGTAAAATCAGGGTTGTTGTGGGTAAAGGTACCACGGATATAGTAGCCACGATTACCACGCTTGCTGACAAGCTCTTGGAATTTTGGCACAACAAGGTCATAACTGCCCTTACCGACATAGTCGGTGCGGAAATGGTCGTGAATTTCTTTTCTGCCATCCAAACTCAAGACGACGTTGTCCATTTCACGGTTGGCAAATTCAATGACCTCATCGTCGATGAGCACGCCGTTGGTGGTCAAGGTAAAGCGAAAACACTTATCGTGTTGCTTTTCCAGTTTACGCCCGTAACGCACCACGTCTTTGACGACTTCCCAGTTCATGAGGGGCTCCCCGCCGAAAAAGTCGACTTCCAAATTACGGCGGTTACCGGAATGGGCGATCAAAAAGTCCAGTGCTTGTTTGCCGACTTCTAAGCTCATCAACGCATCCTTGCCGTGATAGCGCCCTTGGCTGGCAAAGCAGTAACTACAATTGAGGTTACAGCAATGGGCGACATGTAGGCAAAGTGCTTTGACCACATCGTTGTTGGCTTTAAACTGCACTGCGGTTTTTGCAAAGTCCTCATCACTGAATAGTTTTTCTGCTTTGATGAGTGCTTCGATGTCTGAAAGACATAGTACCAGTTCTTCACGGGTCACATCGTCACGCGCACTGTATTTTGTAAGCAAGGTATCGACAATCTCTTCTGCGGTGTGGGTTTCGTACAACGCAATGGCATCGTAGGCGACTTCGTCCACCAAGTGGATGGAACCGCTGGCAACATCCACCACGATGGAATAGCCGTTCAATTGATATTGATGTATCATAGTTATTCTTCCTCATAAAAAATCCGCTTGATACCCTGTGGGCAACAAGCGGATTTTATTGTTAAAATCAATTATTTCTTGTCGCTTTCGCATTTCTGGTTTGCAACACCACAAGATGTTTTGCAAGCAGATTGACAGGAAGTTTGGCATTCACCACAACCGCCTTTTTTGCAACTTTCTTTGAGATCTCTAGTCTCCATAGTTTGGATGCGTTTCATTGTAATTTTCCCTCCTTAACGTTGTTCACTACACAATACTATACCACAAAATTCACCATCCGTCAAGACCTTGATGACGTTGTTGCAGTGGTTTGACAGATTGTTATGATCGTCAAGAAAAACCGCAAGATTTGTGTGGTAAAACTGTGGAATTTGTAAAAGTGTCCGTCAGATCAAAACAATTGTCTTTTCAAATAAGAAAAAATGTGGTAAAATGAGACTAGTAATAAGGAGAGAATGGGATGAAAGAATTTATCATAGCACAAAATGACGCAGATCAGCGACTGGACAAGTTTATCTTTAAAAGTGTGCCGACCCTGCCCAAAAGTATGCTTTACAAAGCGATCCGAAAAAAGCGTATCAAAGTCAACCAAAAGCGTACCGAGATCAGCTATCGCCTTTGCGTTGGGGATCGGGTACAACTGTACCTCAACGACGAATGGTTTGAAAATACCACTGAAAATACCTTTTTAAAGGCACCGGCTGATATTACCGTGGTGTATGAGGATGAACAGATCCTGCTTGTCAACAAGCCACAGGGGCTGGTGGTGCATGAGGACAACGACAATACGGTGGATACACTCATTCATCGGGTACTGCATTATCTCTATCAAAAAGGGGATTACGATCCAGAAACCGAGCAGTCCTTTGTGCCTGCTCTTTGCAATCGCATCGACCGCAACACCTGTGGTATTGTCATCGTTGCCAAAACGGCGGCAGCAGGGAGATTATTGTATCAAAAAATCAAGGATCGGCAGATCGATAAGCAGTATCTTTGTGTGGTACTCGGCACACCGTCGCAAAAAACGGCAACGATCAAGCATTATCTGCAAAAACTCGAACAGGAAAATACCGTCAAGGTATTTGACAAACCGAACACACAGACAAAAACGGCGATCACCGATTACCGTGTCTTACAGACAAAAGGGGAGTTGTCGCTGCTAGAGGTGACGCTACACACCGGCAGAACCCATCAAATTCGTGCACAGATGGCACATATCGGACATCCGCTGTTGGGGGATGGAAAGTATGGGCAAGGGGCAGTCAATCGTCGTTATCGCTATCGCAGTCAACTGCTGTGCGCCTATCGACTGACCTTTCATTTTGAAAAGGAGGAGTTGCTACATTACCTCGATGGGAAATCCTTTACGCTAGAAGACATTTGGTTTGTGGGGGAAGAAGCATTGGGGTTTTCTAAAAAAGGCAGCAAATAGAGAAGATAAAGGGAGAGGACTTGGAATGAAATATTTGGTATTGTTGTGTGATGGCATGGCGGATCATCCATTGCCACAACTGGGAGATCAGACTCCGATGACGGTAGCGAACAAACCGATGATGAACCGCTTGGCAGCAGAGGGTGAAGTTGGTATGGTGCAGACGGTACCCGATGGTTACAGCCCCGGCAGTGATGTCGCAAATCTGTCGGCCATGGGGTATGCACCAGAGCAGTACTACACCGGTCGTTCTCCGCTCGAAGCGGCGAGTATTGGCATAGAGATGGCGGCGACCGACCTTGCTTTTCGTTGTAATTTGGTGACGGTGAGTGAGGAAGCGAATTACGCCGATAAAACGCTTTTGGATTATTGTGCCGACGACATCTCCACCGAGGAGGCGGCAGAACTTGTCAAGGCGCTGAAAGCGGCCTTTGATGATGAAACTTATTGTTATTATGATGGTGTGAGCTATCGCCACTGCCTGATCTGGAAAGAGGGGCCCAAACTTACCTTGCCACTCACCCCACCGCATGATATTACAGGGCGACCTGTGAAGGAGTATCTGCCATGTGAAGAGACGGCGTCGCCACTGCTTGCCATGATGGAAAAGAGTTATCATGTGTTGAAGGATCATCCAATCAATGTGGCACGTATGGCAGCCGGCAAGCGTCCGGCAAACTCGATCTGGTTGTGGGGCAATGGCTTTGCCACCACACTGCCGACCTTTGAGTCGGTGACAGGTTTGAAAGGGGCGGTGATTTCGGCGGTAGATCTGCTCAAGGGGATCGGTAAATTGGGTGATATGACTGTCGTAGAAGTGGAAGGGGCGACGGGGTACATTGACACCAATTTTAGCGGAAAAGCGCAGGCGTGTATCGATGCGTTTGCCGATCATGATTTTGTTTATCTGCATGTGGAGGCACCCGACGAGTGCGGACATCGCTTTGAAATTGCCGAGAAGGTCAAGTCGTTGGAGCTGATTGATGAGCAGGTGCTCACCCCGATTGTAACGGCATTGGCGCAGTATGACGATTATAAAATTATGATTCTGCCCGACCACGCAACCCCATTGGCACTCAAAACCCATACGTCGGAACCGGTGCCATATCTCATCTATCAAAAATCGAAACAGCAGAAAAGTGGTGTTGCGCCCTTTGATGAAGTGGGCGCCGGTGCGTTCCCTTGTGTACCCGACGGTAAAACATTGATGCAACATTTTCTGCAAGGGTAGGAATTGGAAAATGACTCTGTAGGGAC
>CAYJIM010000010.1:24402-39621 GCA_964370215.1 uncultured Oscillospiraceae bacterium | reverse complement strand
ATTCTTGCGGGCGATTCGTGAATCGCCCCTACCTGTATCACAGTAATACCATGAAAATAAGGCGCAAAAAACTGCCCCTGATCGGTGAAATCACCAATCGGGGGCAGTTTTTATCTGAATCAATAACCGTGTGCTTCTTTGAGCATCATGTCTTTGACTTTCATGAGACGAACCTGTGTACTACGCTCATTTTCGTCCAATTTCATCGTGATATACTTGATGCTTCTGCGTGTTTCCGGAATCATGACATGTTCCAGTGCATTGACACGCCGTCTTGTTTTTTCGATTTCCATTGCCATCAGCTGACAGGATTTTTCAATCTCTGCCAGACGAAGCATGTCGTCAAACACGACGGACAAAAAGCGAATCGCATCGTCAAGGTCGCCCGAAGTATAGGCAAACCCATACGAGTAGATGTCATTGGGGTCAGGCGTTCTGGTTTTAAAGGAAAAGGTGGGGATGTCGACACTCATGATATTCTGGGTGCCACTCTCAAGACTGACCTGTTGCTTTGGTGCCAACAGTGCCGTATTCAAAAATTCCTCTTGGCTTCCGGCGCGCGCCAACAAAAAGCGCTTGTTCGCCTCGCGGATGCCTTCCTCTACCTTTTCACGCAGTGCCTTATTTTCGCGTACCTTACTCAAAAACTGGCGCATCAACTCATCACGCTTATCTTTGAGCAGTTTGTGCCCACGGATCGCCGTTGTTAGTTTTTTCTTGAGCTTTGTCAGCTCCATTCTGGTGGGGTTTACTTGTTTGCCCGCCACAACTCATCACGCCTTTCCGTAGTATTCGTCCAGGAACGCATCCTTGATACGTTTGAGCTCACCACGTGGCAGAATGGACAACAGTTTCCAACCCACTGCCAACGTTTCTTCGATGGTACGGTCGGTCAGGTACCCTTGGGAAACATATTCGTTTTCGAACGCATCGGCAAATTGTGCATACAGCTTGTCGATGTCGGTCAACGCCGCTTCCCCTAAGATGACCATCAACTCTTTCGCTTCCTTCCCACGTGCATACGCCGAGAAGAGCTGGTTCATGGTATCCCCGTGATCCTCACGGGTTTTGCCTTTGCCGATCCCTTTGTCTTTCAGACGGGAAAGTGACGGCAAAACATCGATCGGTGGGGTGACATTTTTGCGGTAAAGTTCACGGCTCAAAATGATCTGCCCTTCGGTGATGTAGCCTGTCAAGTCAGGAATCGGGTGGGTTTTGTCATCTTCCGGCATGGTCAGAATCGGAATCATCGTGATACTGCCGTTTTTGCCTTTTTGGCGTCCTGCTCTTTCATAGAGGGTTGCCAAGTCGGTGTACATGTAACCGGGATAACCACGACGTCCCGGCACCTCTTTACGCGCCGCCGAAACTTCACGCAAAGCGTCGGCATAGTTTGTGATGTCGGTGAGGATGACCAATACATGATATCCTTTTTCAAAGGCAAGGTATTCTGCTGCGGTCAGTGCCATACGAGGGGTTGCGATACGCTCAATTGCCGGGTCATTTGCCAGGTTGACAAACAATACCGTACGGTCGATCGCCCCTGTTTCTTTAAAGCTTTCGATGAAGAAGTTGGATTCTTCAAAGGTGATCCCCATTGCGGCAAAGACAACGACGAACGGATCGGTGGTACCGCGTACCTTTGCTTGTCTTGCGATCTGTGCCGCCAGCTGTGCATGAGGCAAACCGGAAGCGGAGAAGATCGGCAATTTTTGCCCACGGACAAGGGTGTTCAGTCCATCAATGGCAGAAACACCGGTTTGAATGAATTCTTGCGGATAGTTTCTTGCTGCCGGATTCATCGGCAGACCGTTGATGTCGTCACGACGTTCCGGCAAAATTTCCGGCCCGCCATCAATGGGACGACCCAGACCGTCAAAGACACGACCAAGCATGTCTTCGCTCACCCCAAGTTCCATGCTCTTACCGAGAAAACGGACTTTGGAGTTGGAAAGGTTGATCCCTGTGGAACTTTCAAACAGCTGTACCAGTGCATCTTTTCCGTTGATTTCAAGGACTTTACAACGGCGTTTTTCCCCACTGGCAAGCTCAATTTCGGCAAGCTCGTTGTAGCTTACCCCCTCTACGTCTTTCACGAGCATCAGAGGACCAGCGACCTCTTGTATCGTGCGGTATTCTTTAGGCATAGAAGTCCTCCTTCTGACTTAGAATGTCTTGAATTTGTGCTTGCAATTGGTCACGGATGTCGTCATATTCCGCTGCCAGTGCATCACCTTCTACATACTTAAAGCGTCCAATGCGTTCACGGATTGGCATTTGTACCAACAGTTCGACATTCGCCCCTTTACCCAATGCCTCGGTGGTTTCTTCAAAGAAGGCAACGACCAAGAGCATCATTTGTTGTTGTTTTTCAAGGCTTGTGTAGGTATCGGTTTCATGGAACGCATTTTGGTGGAGGAAGTCTTCACGAATGGAACGTGCCGCTTCCAGTTTTAAACGGTCCGGTGCGGACAACGCGTCCATCCCGACCAGTTTGACGATTTCTTCCAGTTCTGCTTCTTCCTGTAACAGACGCATCACTTTGGTGCGCAGTTCCATCCAATCGGTGGATACATTTTGATTGTACCAATCCGACATGGTGTCCACGTACAAGGAATAACTGTTCAACCAGTTGAGGGCAGGGAAGTGGCGGCGGTATGCCAAGTTTGCATCCAACCCCCAGAATACTTTGACGATACGCAAGGTTGCCTGTGCAACCGGCTCGGAGATGTCCCCACCGGGAGGTGATACCGCCCCGATAACAGAGAGTGCACCTTCACGATCGTCAGAACCTGTGGTGATGACATGACCGGCTCTTTCATAGAATTGTGCCAGACGGCTACCGAGGTAGGCCGGATAACCTTCTTCCCCCGGCATTTCTTCAAGACGACCGGACATTTCACGCAATGCTTCCGCCCAACGGGAGGTGGAGTCTGCCATCAATGCAACCGAGTAACCCATATCGCGGAAGTATTCTGCGATGGTGATCCCTGTGTAGATGGAGGCTTCACGTGCCGCAACCGGCATGTCGGAGGTGTTTGCAATCAATACGGTACGCTTCATGAGCGGTTGACCTGTTTTCGGGTCAATCAATTCTGGGAACTCGTTCAAAACGTCGGTCATTTCGTTGCCGCGTTCACCGCAACCGATGTAAACGACGATGTCTGCTTCTGCCCATTTTGCAAGCTGATGCTGTACCACTGTTTTCCCGCTACCGAATGGTCCGGGAACAGCTGCTACCCCGCCTTTTGCAATGGGGAAGAGGGTGTCGATGACACGTTGACCGGTGATGAGTGGTTTGTTCGGAGGCAATTTTGTTTGGTAAGGGCGACCAACACGAACCGGCCAACGCTGCATCATGGTTACGTCCACAATATCGCCTTTGTCGGTTTCCAAGGTAGCGATGGTGTCGTTGACGGTGTAACGCCCCCCAGTGATGGTTTTTAGGGTACCGGAAAGTCCGTTTGGTACCATGATTTTATGGACAACGATTTCGGTTTCCTGTACGGTACCGATGATGTCACCGCCGACCACTTTGTCGCCGGCTGTTTTGGTGGGCACAAAGTCCCATTCCAATTCACGTTTGAGGGAAGGGACTTCCACCCCACGGTCCAAGCTGTTGCCGGACAATTTCATGATGTCGTCCAACGGACGTTGGATGCCGTCATAAATGGAGCTGATAAGCCCAGGGCCTAACTCTACGCTCATGGGAACCCCAGTGGATTCTACCGGTGTGCCCGGCCCCAATCCGGAGGTTTCTTCATAAACCTGAATGGAGGCTTCGTCGCCGTGAATTTCGATGATTTCGCCGATGAGGCGCTTGTCGCTTACACGCACGACGTCAAACATGTTGGCATCTCGCATGCCACTGGCAATGACGAGTGGCCCTGCGACTTTTTTAATGGTGCCGATACTCATGTGTTTCGATCATCCTTTCGCTTCTAGTTTTCAGACATGGTGGCATCGCCGCCGAATAAAATATCCGAGCCGACTGCCTGTTCTACGGACTTTTTGACCATCTGCATGCCCACACCGGTATTGCCGGTCAGCCCCGGAATGGGGATGATGGCAGGCAAGGGGAGCTTTCTAAGATGATTGAGCTCGTGGGTGAGTTCCGCTGCCAACCCTTCGGTCAGATAGATGACGGCATAGTTGCCGTCTGCCAGCGTTTTGAGTTTTTTTGCACCTTCCACTGCGTCTGGTACAGGGTAGATGTCAAGTCCGAGTGCTGCAAAACCATAAATACTGTCTTTATCGCCTAACACCGCTATTTTATACATACATCTCCCTCAATCTTTCTTGAATCATGTCGTCCTTGAGATGGTTGAGTTTGCCCGATAAAATGATTTTGACCACTGCCATTTCATTTTGACGTGCCAACACAAAGCCAAGGAGTGGACCGATGGTAAAGGGATTTGTTTTTTGTGTTTTGACGAGTGCCATGATGGTGTCGTCGCACCACTTTTCAAAGGCGGAGTTGCTTTCCTTCAATGGCTCTACTGCGCCACTGTAAGGAGAGAGCGCAAGATAGGAGAGCACATCGTCTAAACTTTTGGTGGCAGCAGCGGCAAGATCTTTGATCCGCAAACTTTCACAAGGCACCAACGCCTCGTTGATGAAGGTAGCAGATTTGCCGGTTTTTTGACAACGCACGGCAATTTTGATATTGGCAATCGCCACGGTCAGCTCCGCATAGCGTTTGACAAGGGTGTCTTCCGACACTGCGGCAGCCGCTAAAATAGCGGCAAGACAATCGTGGTCGAGAGAGACATCACAACGCTGTCCATCATCGGTTTTTAAAAGGATTTGATAGGCCTTTTGTCCGGCTTCTGCCAAGGCTTTTGGCAGTGCGGAAAAGTCGTTTTGTACCACTGCTTGTTGCATGAGTGCAGGGTCGACAGTACCGCCTGCCTTATAAACCACTTGATTCAAACTTTCCGAAAAGGTTCCTTTGATTGCCGCTTTGAGATTGTTGTAATCGGTTGGATACAACAACACATCAAAGGGGGAAAGGTCGGGCAGGAGTTCTTGCATCAATGCCCACAACTTTTCCGTTTCTGCTTGGAGCAAAGCGTCTACTGAGGTTTCGGTACCTGTGCCAAACCCTTTGTCAGCAAGGGTGCGTAAGCATTCCTCAAAGGTTTTTGCCGACAATAGCTGATCGATGTCCTGTCTTGACAACAAGTCTAATTCTCTGCAACGAATGCGTGCCACTTGGTAAATGTATTGTTCGGTCATAGGCGCCTCCTATTCAAAGAGAATCGACGCAACGGTGTCTTGTAGCAGTTCTGCCTGATCGGCAAAGAGTGCTTCAAAACTACAATTGAGATCAATCCCGTCGTACAGCAGTACAAAGCCGTTTTGGATGGAGGTCGGTGTATCGGACAATACAATATCTTTTGGCAGGGTGGTGGCAAAGGTGGAAGGGAGGCGATCCAAATCGGACTTGGATAGTACCATTGTCGCTTTGCTGTCCCCTTTGTACTTTTTCACAAGCGTCAACAAAAGAGCAAAGTATTCTTCGGTCGGCAAGGTTTTCAACTGCTCCAGTGCCGCATCGATGGTCCCTTGCATGAGTGCTTGCTTTTTTTGCAACAGTGCTTTTTTGTATTCTAAGTCTGCTGCGGAAGTTGCTCTTGCGAGCTTGTCTTTACGCAATGCGTCAAGATGTGCGGTGTGAGTCGCCTGTTTGGACTGGACGAGCGCTTCGGTTTCTGCCTCAAGTACGGCGGCCTGTTGGTTTGCGTCATCGAGTTGCTGGCGGGCGGCTTCATTGGCATCCTCTTGAATCTGCGCAAGTATCTTTTCTAAACCCGTCATGACAGTTCTCCTTTATCGTTAGAAATCTAAAGCTCCCAAGTTCAATACTGCCAAAACAGAGATCAAGAGCGACAAAATCGCATAGGTTTCAACCATGATCGGCATCAAGAGCGCTTTGGAGAATTGGTCCGGTCTTTTTGCAAACAATCCCATGGAAGCGACGGTTGCACGTGCCTGCATTTTTGCCGAATGAAGACCGGCAAATGCGATTGGCAAACAAGCCGCAAGGTAAGCGACGCCTTTTGCAAGGGAGATGTCCGGATTACCGCCCAAAACCCCGATTTGTGTCAAGGTCAAGAACGCGATCAACAGCCCGTAGATCCCTTGGGTACCCGGCAACAATTGCAAGATCAAGACTTTACCAAAGAGCGATGGGTTTTCGGTGACAACGCCTGCTGCGGCTTCCCCTGTCATCCCGACCCCGATTGCCGAACCGATCCCGGCAACAAATACAGCGACTGCGGCACCTGCGAGTGCAAAAGCTAATCCCATTGTTTCAAAAATTTCCATGTTATTGTTCCTCCATTATTTTGAAATATTTGGTGTTGGCAGAAAATGGTTCGAATTTCTTTCCGCCACCTTCATAAAATTTGCCGAAGAATTCGACAAACTCTAATCTGTTGGAATGGACATAAGCGCCCAACACATTCAATCCAATGTTGAGGGTATGTCCTAAAATAAAGACAATGATAAAGACGATCGCCCCGACCACAGAAGCACCCATCATGGCACCCATTTGGTTGAAAACAGAAGCGATAACGCCGGTGGCAAGCCCCAATGCCAGCAATCTTGAATAGGAAAGGATGTCACTGATGTAGCTTGTCGCGCCATACAGTCCATACAAACCTTTCATAAAACGGATGGCAGGTGCTTTGGAACTTCTGCCGGAGGTGAAGACAATCCCGATTGCGCCAATGATAGCGAATACACCGCCCACATTGCCAACCATGACCGGTAGCATAAACCCGAGTCCTGCGATGTCGTCAAACATCTGGGTTGACATAAAGTAGATGATGGCACCGCCGACAAGAAAATACCAAAAGACCACGTCATAAATCGCATCTTTGACATATCCTTGTTTGACGAGCATGTAAAATTTGATGCCAAGCCCTGTGAAAAGGTGAATGATCCCCAATAAGAGCGAGAACATCAACAACTGCATCGGGTCACCCAATGGTCTAAACCAGAGGGTAGGGGTGGCAAGTTCCACGCCGAAGAAGGTGCTACTGACCACTTCGATGGCATCGCCAAAGAAGCTACCGAACATCAATCCCCAAAACGCAGTGGAAATACCGCAATACATAAACATTTTGACGGAATTGCGCAGTCCCTTTTCCATCGTTTTAAATTTGGCGAGAACCACACCGCAACCAATTGCCATGATCAGACCGTATGCCAAGTCGGAAAGCATCAGTCCGAACATAAAGTAGTAAAAGATTGCCATAATGCCGGTGGGATCCACCTCACCTTTACCCGGTAGGCTGTAACTTTCGACAACCCCTTCCACCGGTTCGACGAAACTGTGGTTTTTGAGTTTGACCGGTATCTCATCGGTCTCGGTCGGATCATCCAGTTCGACAAAACAACGGTAACGGGATTCGAGCTTTTGTTTTGTTTTCTCGGCATCCTCCGCTGTGATGTACCCGTCGATGATAAAGGTGCTGTTGCTTTGTGAGAGTTTGCCGAGTGCCAAGTACTTGTCGGCGCGCATGGTCAAATAGTCGTGGCAGTATAACAGCTGGTCACGCTTGCCCGCAAAGGTCATCACCGTTTGTTCTGCGTCGGCAATGTTTTTCTGTGCTTCCTCTATGCGCTGTTGCAACAACTGTGCCCGTTCGGCTGGGGGGATTTTACTGCGCGTGGCAGGATAGGTAAGCCCCAAGGAACGGAGTGCGGTTTCCACCATTTCAGCCGCTTTGCGGTGACAGGTGACAAACACGCAGGTTTGTTGGCTGTCTGCACTGACAATCTCAATTTCCATTGGTACCGATTCGGTCAGCTCCTTGTTGACAGCCTCATACAATTCCGCTACAGTGTAGCTTTCCGGAAAGGTGCCAATAAAGAAGGAGGTGTATTCGGTGTGATTCAATCGCATTGAGGTGTCGAGTGAGAGCCAAGGGGTGAGTGCTTCTAATGCTGTCGTATGGCGTACGATGTCGGACTTCCATTCCGCTACCTGTTTGGAAAGGGAAAGGATTTGGTTGGCGAGTTTCAGCGTTTCTTTTGCTGTGTCCTCGGTGTGCTTGTACTGTGCAACGGTGATGGGAATGCGCCCTTCAAACATTGCAAACATCGATGTTTTTGGCTTGACCAGACTGTCAAGATAGTCCAGTGCCGCCTGCAGCGTTTTTTGGTTTGATTCAAACGCTGTTTTTGCGGGGAGAATGTCGGTTTTTTCAAAATAGTCCGAATCATGGATCTCGGACTGGGACAATTCTACCACGCTCTGGCGCTGTAATTGCTCCAGTAGCACTTTACGGTCTTGCTTCAATCCGTAAATGCTAATTTTTTTCATCGGCATCACTGCCATCAGCAGCCCTCCTTTACAATATCCTAAAGCAATTTTTAGCCCACCAATGCGTCAATGACGGCCTTGATGGCATCTGCTTGCTTTGTAGCTGCCTGAGATTCGAGTGCTTGTAGTGCAATTGTTGTCTTTTGCTTGGTGTCGCTCTGGATGGTTGCAATTTCTGTTTGGATGCGATCCAGTGCAAGTGCTTCTTCTTCCTGCAACGTGTTGTCACAGGTTTGCAGTCGGGCTTGTCCCTTTGCCTTAGTGTCCAAAAGTAACTGCTCGATCTGCTCTTTGGTATTCATGGAAAGTTCCTTTGCCTGTTGCTCTGCTTGTCTGATCGCCTGAACCGTTTCTTTAGCCAAAAAATCACTCCTTTTCTGAATAAATATCAATGAATGCCATACAAGTTCATTATAGTACATAAGACAGACAAAGTCAAAGATAATTTCAGTAAAAAAGCACAAGTTTTATCATACAACTAAAAGATAAAACGGGAATTTGACATTGTCTGCAAGTTGTCAATCCTGCCCTTGCAAAATAAGCGTTTTTTTTCTGCAACAAGTTCCATTATTGTGTATTGATGCAAATATGTTTGCAGGATTCTACTGTATTTTAGTGCAAAATTTGAATTAGTAAAAATCTGCTTTTTTTCAATTGAAAAGAGAAAAGCCTTGTTCTTTTTTCTGCTAATACACGATGCAGGATGTGGCTTTATGTTAAAAGATTGATTTTTTATACCGATCATGATATACTGGTGGAACGAAAAAGAAGGGGGAGAGTTGTGTGATTTTGGCATCCACATCACCGCGCAGACAGCAGTTGTTGCGCCATATAACAGAAACATTTACCATTGTAGATCCGGCAGTAGACGAAACCGTCGATCAAAACCTATCGCCGGAGCAGGTGGTCGAGATACTTTCTGCACGCAAGGCAAAGGCTGTCGCAGAGCACCACCCTGATGAAATGGTATTGGGCGCGGATACCGTGGTGGCGTGGCAGGGGAAAATTTTGGGAAAACCGTTGGACGAGCAGGAGGCATTCGACACCCTCAAGCGATTGTCCGCTCAAACCCACCGTGTATTGACAGGAGTCACCTTGCAAAAAGGGTCGTTTTTTCACACCTTTGTAACGGAGAGTACGGTCACCTTTTACCCCTTGACCGATGAGGAAATTGCCGACTACATTGCCACGGGAGAACCGATGGACAAGGCGGGTAGCTATGGTATCCAAGGCAAAGGGGGATTGTTTGTCAAGGAAATTCATGGGGATTACTTCAACATTGTAGGCCTGCCGATTGCCGGTATATATCGTGTATTGTGTGAACAAAAAATAGATATTATATGAGGGATCCTGTAGATTCTTGAAATTTTCCTTAATAGTGGCGGTATTCTTTTGCGCTTTTTCAATCGATATGCTATAATGAGCGAGCAAGAACAAAGCGAAAAAATATATTACTACAGATAAAAGGAGTAAAACAATGAAAGTGATGAAAAGAGTATGGGCAGGGGTTATGGTCTCGGCACTGTTGTTTCAAACATCGGTGACAACGGTTTTGGCGGATGCTGAAACACAGTTCACCCCGTATGTGTCGCTTGGGGCAGATCTGGATGCGACAGAGCGTGCAACGGTGCTGTCGCTGTTGGGTGTCACAGAGGAAGAACTGAGCACCACCTACACCGTAGGCACGGTGACCAATGATGATGAATACGCCTACCTTTCCAGTTATATGGATTCGTCGGTCATCGGTACACGTGCACTTTCCTCGGTAAAGGTCACCAAAACGGAAGAGGGAACTGGCATCAATGTATCGACCCACAACATTGGGTATTGTTCGGCGGATATGTATCGCAATGCGTTGGCAACCGCAGGTGTCGCCGATGCAGACGTTGTGGTTGCAGGTCCCTTTGATATTTCGGGTACCTCGGCTTTGGTGGGCACCATGCGTGCCTATGAAAGCATGACAGGGTACACCATCACCGAAGAAACAAAGGATGCGGCAGTACATGAATTGGTTGTCACCGGACAGGTGTCGGAATCCATTGGCAGCGACCAAGCGGCAACCGACTTGATCGCCGCTCTCAAAGACGAAGTGCTGTCGGCAGGACTTGATACCGATGAGGAAATTTTGGGAGCGATCGACACGGTCGCAGCGGAATTTGATTTGGTGTTGACCGAACAGGATCGTCAAAATCTGTTGGATTTGTTGAAAAAACTATCCACTGTGGACATCGATCTGGATGCCATCAAACAGGAAGCCGGTCGCGTACTGGGTGAATTGGAATCGATTGGGGTGGATGTTGATAGCCTACAAACCACCATCACTAATATTCTGCAAGGATTGTTGGATTGGTTGATGGGCTTGTTTGAAGAAAACCTCAACGAAGCCGTTGCCAATCAATAAGGGGAAAGCAGAAAAAAAGTTTTGTCCACTTTTTCAAAAGTGGCAGGGTGTGGGACGGCGTCCTGCAGTCTTGATTGCCGATAGGCAACTCACCTGCGTCAGCGCTTAAAGGGATTTGGTTTTGGCCAAATCCCTTTTTGGTGCAATGGACGGCGGACAGGCATGAAAGCCTGTCTCTACAGATCAATCCTGCAAATCCCATCACCCATGACATTGAAACATCCATATAAAAAACCGCAAAGAAAAGGGAATCCCCTACTTCTTTGCGGTTTGTTTTTTCGGTATGGTTTACAGGCTGTTTACCAATTTGTCTGCCCAGTCTACCATTTTGGTGATGTCGCTGTCGGTTGGTTTGCCTTTTTTGAAGAGGCTACTTTTGACGGTACATTCGGTGATCCCAACCACATTGATGCCAATGCCTTTGGCTTTGGAAGCCAAACCGTTCATCGCATCAGCAGTATCGGTACCAACACCGATGAATGCCACGTTTTTCACACGGTCGGTGGTCAAAAAGTTGACAAAGCTGTCTACTTGTGCGTCTACTTTTTTGCCGCAGTCGACACAGATAAACGCCAATTTTTCCCCTTCGAGGTTGTAGTCCGGCGGGATGCGGTCTACTTTCTGAATGTCTTGTGCTTTGGCAATTGCAGTAGCAATTTCAAATGCACCGGTGTTTTTCGAGTATTGTAATGCACGCATTTTAAACTTCATAATGATAGCCTCCAAATATTTTTTGTAAGTAAAAGATAAAACTCTTTGTTCAGTATAGCATAACAACCACAAAAAACCTAGCGATCTGGCGCATAATTTTATAAATATTCATAAATTGCCGTGAGATTGGAGGATGATACAAAAAGGGGTAAAATTTTTTATGAAAAAAGTCTCATCATCCCTACTTGTAGAAATGACGGTTGTATGGTATCATAAAAATAATTGTAAACTATCTTAACAGTCCAAGGCATCTGGCAGTGACAATAGAAAATGGAGGGATTGACAATGAAAGAACTTTTACATACCACACCGGAGCAGGTCGGCATCAGCTCTGAGGCAATCAATGTATTCATAGAGAAGGCCGGAAAACAATTCGGCATTCACAGCTTTATGGTACTGCGACAGGGAAAAGTGGCGGCCGAGTGCTACTGGGAACCCTACCAAAAAGGGGATACCCATGTGCTGTTTTCCATGAGTAAGACCTTTACCGCTGTGGCAATTGGCTTTGCAGTACAGGAAAACCTTTTGTCCATTGATGATCTTGTCTATTCCTTTTTTTCGGATAAATTAGAAGGCGAACCCTGTGAATATATGATGCAAATGAATGTGCGTCACCTGTTGACGATGAGCACCGGCCACAGCGTAGAGCCGTCGATGATTGGCACTGCCCTTGGTGGCGATTGGGTCAAATACTTTTTGACTACCTATGTCGATTGCAAACCGGGGTCGATTTGGTGTTACAATACACCGGCAACCTATATGCTTTCCGCCATTATCTCGAAAGTCACCGGGATGTCGCTGTTTGACTATCTGACCCCTCGTCTGTTTGCACCATTGGGGTTTGAAAAGCACTGGTGGGAAACCTGCCCGATGGGCATCAATACCGGTGGATTTGGCCTGAATGTACGACTCGAAGACCTTGCAAAGTTCGGACAATTTTTGTTGAACCGTGGCAAATATGACGACAAACAACTGCTACAATCCGATTGGATTGATCGTATGGTACACGATAAAGTGGACAACGAAAAACCAGATGCTCATCCGCAGTCCTGCAATGGGTATGGCTATCAGATCTGGCATTGTACCGCCGAGGATGCTTATCGAGGCGATGGTGCATTTGGGCAGTACTGCATTGTCCTGCCAAAGCAGGATGCCGTTGTCGTATTCAATGCAGGGGAAGATCAGATGCACGATTTGAGTGATCTATTCTTTGACCTTGTCGTGCCGACGATGGGCAAAGAAACCACGGTCGACGAAGAGGCAAATCAGCAGCTGCTACACCTCTGTGAAAGCCAAACTATGGTTTGTCCGGAGGGCATTCAAATTGGCATTCAGCAACAAAAATACACCAAACGTCATTATGTGTTTGCGGAAAATGGGTTGAACCTTTCGGCGCTGTCGGTAGATTTTGAGGCACAAACCATCCACTTTGTCATGGATGGGATCCCTGTGACCTGCCCGATGGGGTATCGGGAGTGGGTGAAAAGTAAAACGGGTCTGCCTGAACATGCCGTGCCGTCCGCCTTTGGGAAGGTGTTTTCCGACGTGGCGGTTTCCTATGCGTGGAAAGCCAATGTCTGTACCGTGTTGATGGCTTACACAAAGACACCTTTTGTCGATCGCATCAAGCTGATCTTTGATGAAAAAGGGGTAGTGGTCAAATACAGCCGCAATGTCTCCTTTCTCAAAAAGGACTATGAGCTGTTCGGCAGAGAAGCGGAGTAATATTGCATAAAAAACAGAAAGATGTTTGTTGAAATTAGCAATTGCCGTTTGGTGCATTGCTAAGATATAATAGAATACATGAAATACGATGAAGAGGAATAGTACATCGATGATGACACAAAAAGAGAGCTGTTGGTTGGTGCAAAACAGTTGTGGCAGTGGATGGAACTCACCTTGAAGTAGCAGACTGAAACGAGCAATCGAATTAGGTTATGACGGAGGCCCACCGTTATCGGGGAGAGAATATCGCAAGTAAATTGCTGTATTCGATGAGGGCGCAGGGCAATAGAACCTTGTGAACTAGAGTGGTACCGCGTGAGTTTTTACTCTCGTCTCTAGCATTGAGCAGAGACGAGAGTTTTTTTGTTGTCTCTGAAACCCCAATAGAGGACTTTTAGAAAGGAACGAGTACAATGATGAAACATTTTGAAAATTACAAAAGACAATATTTTATGCCACCTGAGGTCTGCTTGGACTGGACCACAAAAGAATATTTGGACAAAGCACCAAAGTGGTGTAGTGTCGACCTGCGTGACGGCAATCAGGCGTTGATCGTGCCGATGAGCTTGGAAGAAAAGGTAGAATTTTTCAAATTTTTGGTTGAAGTCGGCTTCAAAGAAATTGAAGTAGGCTTTCCGGCAGCTTCTGAAACAGAGTTCAACTTTTTGCGCACCTTGATTGAAGAAGACTTGATTCCTGACGACGTGGCAGTACAGGTACTGACCCAGTCGAGAGAGCACATCATCAAAAAGACCTTTGAAGCATTGCGTGGGGCAAAAAATGCCGTGGTGCATTTGTACAACTCCACCTCCCTTGCACAACGGGAGCAGGTGTTTAGAAAATCCGAAGAAGAAATCATTGCCATTGCGGAATTCGGGGCAAAATATGTCAAACAGTGTGCCGCAGAATATGAAGGAAACTTCCGCTTCGAGTATTCGCCGGAGAGCTTTACCGGTACTGAAATGGAATTTGCATTGGAAATCTGTAATCGTGTCTTGAAAATTTGGGAACCGTCTGCGGACAACAAAGTCATCATCAATCTGCCGGCAACGGTCTCGCACTCGATGCCACACGTTTATGCAAGTCAAGTGGAATATATGTGTAAACACCTCATCAACCGTGAACATGTCGTGGTTTCCTTGCACCCACACAACGACCGCGGCTGTGCGGTAGCGGATTCTGAATTGGGTCTGCTTGCAGGGGCGGACCGCATTGAGGGGACGTTGTTTGGCAATGGGGAACGCACCGGCAACGTCGACTTGGTCACCATGGCGATGAACCTCTTCTCCCAAGGGGTGGATCCACAGTTGGATCTGTCCGATATGCCAAAAACCGTTGCGATGTACGAAAAGGTCACCGGCATGCGTGTCTATGACCGTCAACCATATGCAGGGAAATTGGTCTTTGCGGCATTCTCCGGCTCGCACCAAGATGCGATTGCCAAAGGGATGAAATGGCGTGAGGAACAGGATTGCAGCCACTGGTCGGTGCCATATCTGCCGATCGATCCAAAACACGTTGGACGGGAATATGAAAGCGATGTCATTCGCATCAACTCCCAGTCGGGGAAAGGCGGTATCGGCTATCTGCTCGAGCAAAATTACGGTATTGTCATGCCAATGGCGATGCGTGAAGATGTCGGTTATGCTGTCAAATCGGTTTCGGATCATGCACACAAAGAGCTGAAACCAAATGAAGTGTACGACGTGTTCTGCCAAAACTATATCAATATTGAAGCACCGATCACCTTTGTATCGGTGACCTTTGACCACAAAGCAGAAACCAAAGCGGCATTGACCATCCGAAAAGATGGGCAGGAAGTGACATTGCAAGGGATCGGGAATGGGCGCTTGGATGCGGTTAGCAATGCCATCCAACAGGGCGTTGACCTGACCTTTGACGTGTTGACCTACAGCGAACATGCGATGACCACCAGCAGTAAGTCCAAAGCGATTGCCTATGTCGGCATTCAAATCGGCGACAACCGTTTGAGTTTCGGTGCAGGGGTGGACGATGACATCATCGATGCTTCCGCAAGAGCATTGGT
>CAYJIM010000010.1:0-24302 GCA_964370215.1 uncultured Oscillospiraceae bacterium | reverse complement strand
GTTTCGGTGCAGGGGTGGACGATGACATCATCGATGCTTCCGCAAGAGCATTGGTGTCTGCTGTCAACCGTGCCATGCAATAAGAACGATCAAAAGATATAAAAACATGCGAAAAGTGAGAAACGACTTGCTTCAGACCATCGAAAAACCCGCAACCGCAAAAATGGCGAGCAAGACAGCTCGCCATTTTTACTTTCTGTGTCACTGCGACTTGCTTTTTGCATGTTTTTGTAGTACCGTTTTAAACAAAAGAAGTGGTAGAGGCGTAATGTTTTAGAGAGAACAAGAAAGTCGGGGGATCTGATGTTTTTTAGTATTGCGGTGTTGTTGCTAGGTGGGTTGCTTGCCGGTTGGGCTTGCAAAAAAATCACCTTGCCGCCCCTCCTTGGTATGATGGTGGTAGGCATGGTGGTAGGACCTTTTGTACTAAATTTGCTAGACCTTACGCTCCTTGCCCTTTCGGCAGACCTTAGAAAAATTGCACTCATCATCATTTTGGCACGGGCAGGATTGTCGCTCAAAATTTCCGATTTGAAGCAGGTGGGGCGACCGGCGATCTTATTGTGCTTTGTCCCGGCGTTATTTGAGATTGTCGGCATGGTGCTGTTGGCACCACCTTTACTTGGGATTTCTGCTGTGGAAGCGTTGCTGTTGGGCACTGTCATTGCCGCTGTTTCTCCGGCGGTCATTGTACCTAAAATGCTGACCTTAATGGAGCGTGGTTATGGGGCAAAGAAGGGGGTACCACAATTGATTCTGGCAGGTGCCGCAGTCGATGATGTATTGGTGGTCGCTCTTTTTTCGGGGGCGCTGTTGCTTGCCGACACCGGCGATTTTTCGGCCTCTCGGTTGGTGCAAATCCCCATTTCCATTCTACTGGGTATTGGCATTGGTTTTGGTGTCGGATTCCTGCTTGGCAAACTGTTTTGTCGGGTGTCGATGCGAGACACCGTCAAACTGATCCTTGTGACATCGGTGGCACTACTGTTTGTGGCATTGGAGGATGGTGGGTTCTTTTCCTTTTCGGCGCTCATTGCCACTATGGCGATCGGCATTGCCCTGCAACAGGTGTCGGCGAAAACTGCGGTACGGCTTGCCGGCAAGTATCAAAAGCTGTGGGTAGTGGCAGAAATTTTACTTTTTTCACTGGTGGGTGCAACGGTGGATCCCACACAGATTGTCACGGCAGGATTTGCCGTACTCCTCTTACTGTTTCTTGTCCTGCTCTTTCGCAGTGTGGGGGTATGGGTCAGTTTACTCGGCAGTCCCTTGAACGGCAAAGAGCGGATATTTTGTGTCATCGGGTATCTGCCAAAGGCAACGGTGCAAGCTGCCATCGGGGGTATCCCGCTGTCGATGGGCCTGCAAAGTGGCGGTTTGATTTTGGCTGTTGCTGTGGTTGCCATTGCAGTCACCGCCCCCTTGGGGGCATGGCTACTGGATCGATGTGCCACCCGTTTGTTGCGGTGAGAAAAAATATTTTTAAAACCCTTCATTTTTCTGTTGAAAAGTGAAGGGTTTTTCGGTACAATGAGAGTAACAATCCTTTGCAAAAAAGATCGATTTTAGTCGAAAAATAGAATGCTGCGCACGTCGCCTGATTTTATGCATAGCACCCGTCTATACGAGAGGAGCATGAACGATGAAACGAAAATTGCCGGCACTGACCCTTATTTTTTTGATTCTGTTTGGAAGTTTCCCACAGGTTTCCTATGCTGTCACCGACACGACACAGCTGTTTGATCTGGTGGCGCAACTAGAAGCGTTGCCCGACGGGGGAACGCTATTACTCCCTGAGGTGGTGTCGGTGGATCGTACCATCATGGTGGAAAAGGATGTCACGCTCATCGGACAGGGTGTTGACCAAACGACGATGGTTCGCGAGGGTGGTAATGAAGAGCCTCTTTTTTGGGTGCGTGGAGAGGGTAGATTACAGCTGGATCAATTGACGCTTGACACCGAACATGCCGACCTGACAAAGCCATTACTCACAGCGACAAGTGGTGGCACCATACGTTTGCGAGAGGAAGTGTGTTTCACCACCGACCTGCACAACATCAACCAAATTGCGTGGGTGGATGGCGATAGTGCGGTGCAGTGGGTAAAACAGCCGACGTATACAACCCCGACAGTGCCCTCCTTTTATAGTGCTGCCGGCGCACAGCAGTATAGCAGTGGAGAGACGATCGGTATTTACCTGCAAAGCTATCCGCTAAAACAACAATATGTGGAGGGGGACTCCTTTGATCCGACAGGGATGGTCGTGATGGCGATTGATGCTTTTGGGCAGTCCCATGTCGTGGATGACTACAAGGTCACCCCTGAGACGATGACTGCCGACACCCAAGTTGTCACCATTTCGTATGAGGGGCAGGAAGCAACCATCTACATTACAGTGAAGCAACGCCCTACCGTATCGCTTTTTGAAGTGACATTGCCTGATAACTTGCAGTATGACGGTACGGCAAAAGTTGTCACAATGATCCCGAAACAAACGGTATCAGGGGTGGGACGAGTGACGGTGTGGTATCAGGCCGATGATGGGATGGAGACGACTACACCACCTACTGATGCAGGTGGTTATCGGGTACTCTTTTCGACTGAAGGGGGGAACCAGTATGGTGCAGTAACGACCCCGACATTTGTCACGACAATGACCATTACAAAGGCGCCGATTCAACTGACCGTTTCGCCAATTAAAGAGGTGTTGGTTGGTACGACAACGACGATGGAGGTGACTGTCACACCACCCACCACCCGCCTTTCCTATGACCTGCCGACACAGGACTTTTTATCGGTGGACGAAGTGGGGAACCTAACAGGACATCGGGTGACCGCAGAGCCTATTTTGGTCACGGTAGGTGCAGTGGGCGGAGACAATTTTCAATCGACAACGGCCACGGTGTTTGTCTCGGTCGTGCCAAAACCTGTCGCCTTGGTCACCTTGGGGGTGGCGGATGCGGTCGTGTACGATGGGGACGCACGGTCGCTTGGCACGCAGTTTGTGGCAAGCGCCACTGACGACCATGGTATGCCGTTGCGAAACGGTAGCTTTACCTATCGCTATCAAGGCAAAGATTACACCTATGAGGAGCTGAAACAGTTGACGGTGGTGAATGCCGGTGACTATACCGTCACGGCGCTGTATGAAAGCGATACCCATCAAGGACAAGCGACACAAACCTTTACCGTTGACAAGGCAAAAGCAAAGGACTTCTCCATCAACCCGATGACAGCATTGGTGTTTGGAGAAGCGTATCTACTGACAACAACCGATGCAACCGGCGCAGTGACCTTTGCGGTAGTTGAGGGTGAAGCGGTCGGTCGGATTGAGGGCAACCTTTTGACGACCATCGGTGTGGGACAGTTGACCATTCGGGCAACCACCCAAGCCGAAGAAAACTACCAAAGTGGTGAAGAAACACTACAACTGACAGTGGACAAAGCGACACCACAAAATTTTTCATTGGATGTTGTGTCCACCCTTTCCTACGGCAGTCAAACGACTCTCAAAACAATCGGTGGACAGGGAGATGGTGCGGTGGTCTACACGGTACAGTCGGGTGACGGTATAACGATCAATGGGTCAGTGGCGACCGCTACAGACGTCGGGGTGGTCACCTTACAGGCAGTGAAGGAAGCGGATGATCATTACCAGCAGGCGGTTGCAGTGGCACAGGTACAAGTCACACCAAAACAATTACAACTCACCCCACCAACGGTGCTAGATAAAGTGTATGATGGTACCGACCAAGCGGTGTTGGATCTGTCGACGGTGCAACTACTGGGTGTGGTCGGGGAGGATGACGTTACCTTGGGTACGATTACCCAGCAAGCAAAATTCCGACAACTGGCTCTTGGTATACAGCCGGTAGAAGTGGTATGGCAGGCGACCCTAACAGGGGCAGATCAAGCACGGTATCACTTGGCGGAAGAGACGTTACAATTGACGGGAAGATTGTTGCCAATTCCGAGCGGCGAGGGTGTCATTCAGGGGAATCCTGCGGTTGCAGTGTCGGTCACTCCTTTTGAAAATGGATCCTTTGCGGGACAATCGGATGCAATCCAACGGTACTACACCGATGTAGATGGGGTGTACAACGCCCTTTCGACGGCACTCGGGCAGGTACGGCAGGTTGTCGTATTGGATGTTTCGCTGGATCAACCGATCAAGGGGTCGCCATTTACCCTTTTATTGCCCTTCCCGACAGGGCGTACTGCGACCGATGAAGTAGTCATTGCCCATATCCGATCCAGTGATGGGGTGTTGGAATTTCCACCTTTCACCGTGATAGAGGGAGTAGGATTTGCGTTACAGTTGACCGATGCAAGCCCTCTTGCCATTGGGTATCGCACAGCAGAGGTGGACACCCTGACACAAGCAACGCAAACACCAATACAAACGACAGGGCAGACAGGGTATACGGGCAATGATGGGAGCACTGTGCTTACAGCACCGAAAACAGGAGATGACACGAGGATCGTTTGGTATGGACTGGCATTTGGTGTTTCATTTGTGTTGATCGGGATTCTTTGGTGGGAGAAAAAGAAAAAGTAAAAATGAACAGCAATACGCGTTTATACAGAAGTGCAGTACGGTTTATGAAACGATATTATAAATAAAAGGAATCAGTAGCAGTAACGGAAATTTCACTTGCAACAGCAATACTTATATGGTATATTATAGAGTAGAGATTTTATATTTATTTTTTTGTTAAAAAATGTGGATATACTAAGGACAGTAATTTCTTCATTATGTTCAGTGATATGGGACACGGTGAAAATAAGGATGTGTTTTTTGAATGAGCGTAGACGCTAGTAAACGATACCGATTGGGCGACCTTTTGGTGCTCAAAGGCATCATTACCGAAAAACAATTGGGCGAGGCTTTGGCATTTCAGTCAGAGCAACACCGTTGGCTCGGGGACTGCTTGATTGAACTGGGATTGGTTACCGACCGTGACATTGCAGGTGTATTGGAAGTGCAGTTGGGTATTCCTTTCATTGATCTGCGTGGGGTGCAAATCGACTCTTCCATCATTTCGATGATTGACGGGGCGGTACTGCGTAAACACAATGTGTTGCCCATTGGTTACAGCAAAGAGCAAGCGAATGTATTGATTCTTGCCATGGCAAACCCACTCGACATGGTTGCACAGGATGATATTTCCATCATCACCAACTGTCTCATTGAGGTGCGCATTGCCACCGTCGGACAGATCAATGCGGTACTTGACCGCTATTTTGGGACAGGCGAAGCGATGTCGGCGGCACAGCAGTACGCCAAAGAACGAGAACAACAACTGCAACAACAGGAAGCGATCGACACCGCACAGGAAGCGGAGCTTTCTAATGCACCGATCGTACAATTGGTGCGCTCCATCATCGAACAGGCAGTGCGCCAGCGTGCCAGTGACATTCACTTTGATGCGCTCGAAAAGCGTGTCCGTGTCCGTTACCGCATTGACGGGGTGCTGAAAGAAAAAATGCTCTATGACATCAATCTGTTGGCGGCACTTTCTACCCGTATCAAAATCATGGGAGGCATGGATATTTCCGAACGTCGTCGTCCGCAAGATGGGCGATTTTCCATCATCGTTGACCGCACAGAATACGATGTCCGTGTCGCTGTTCTCCCCGCCAGTTTTGGGGAAAAAATTGTCATGCGTTTGGCTTCCTCTGCCGATATTGCTACCCGCTCCAAATCGGAACTGGGAATGCGTGAGCATGAGTTGAAGCGATTTGATCATATTTTATCCAACCCCAATGGGATCATTCTCATCACAGGACCTACAGGGAGCGGGAAGTCGACGACAATGTACACGGCACTTTCCGCCCTCAACACCGAGTCGGTCAACATCATTACCGTTGAAGATCCGGTGGAGGCAAACCTGCCGGGGGTGAATCAGGTACAGGTTAATCCAAAAGCGAATCTGACCTTTGCGTCGGCACTCCGTTCCATCCTACGTCAAGACCCTGATATCATTATGGTCGGGGAAATTCGTGACGTAGAAACGGCAACCATTGCAGTACAAGCTTCCATCACAGGACACTTGGTGGTCAGCACACTGCATACCAACAGTTCGGCGGCAACCGTCACCAGATTGTTGGAAATGGGCGTGGAGTCTTACCTGCTTGCCGATTCCATTGCTGGGATCATTGCTCAGCGTTTGGTGAGAAGACTTTGCACCCATTGTAAAGCGGCACGTGAAGCAACAGCAGAAGAAAAAGCACTACTTGGCGTATCGGCTTACCAAGCACAAACCATTTACGATCCGGTCGGCTGTTCCCATTGTAACGATGTGGGATATTACGGTCGTATCGGGGTATACGAAATCATGGAAGTGGACGAATCCATCAAACAGATCATCTCCTCCCGTGGGACAACCGCCCAGATCAAAGAAGCTGCCGTCAAAGACGGTATGCGTACCCTGCGTATGGGGGCGGCAGAATATGTGGTGGAAGGGATCACAACAATGGAAGAATTGTTGAAAATTTCCTTTGACGATGCAAAATAAAAGAGCCGGGTGACTGCAAAGAAAAAGCGAAAAGCAGACATTCTTGTGAGAACACTGCCGAGAGGAGCAAACAATCATGTTGAATCATCTTGAAATGAAATTTGAAGATCTATTGTCATTGGCGGTACAACAGCGCGCTTCCGACCTGCATTTGAGTGCAGACATTCCGCCGACAGGACGGGTGAGTGGCAAACTTGTCCCACTCGACGAACAACCGCTTTCGGCAGGGCAGATTAAAGTGCTTGCCCAAAGCATCATGTCACCTATCATTTTGAGCACTTTTGAAGAGCATGGCGAGGTAGACTTTGCCTACTCTGCCCCCTCTATTGGGCGATTTCGAATCAACGTATTCACCCAACGCAATTCTTATGCCATGACGGCAAGGGTGCTCAATAGCCACATCCCCACACCCGAAGAACTACAATTGCCCCAAGCGGTCATCAATATGTGTGAGAAAAAACGTGGCCTTGTCTTGGTGACCGGTGCGACAGGGAGCGGGAAATCCACCACCCTTGCCAGCTTGATCAATTTGATCAATCAAAAATATAACCATCATATCCTCACGTTGGAGGATCCGGTGGAGTATTTACATCATCACAACAAATCCATCGTCAATCAACGGGAAGTGGGCAGTGACACCCAGAGTTTTCCAAACGCGTTACGTGCAGCACTCCGACAAGACCCTGATGTGATTCTGGTTGGAGAGATGCGTGATTTGGAAACCATTTCCATTGCGGTGACCGCAGCGGAAACAGGACATTTGGTCTTTTCCACTCTCCATACCGTGGGGGCTGCCAATACCATTGACCGTATCATTGACGTATTCCCACCGCATCAACAACAGCAAATTCGCACCCAGCTTGCCGATGTGTTGGAGTGTGTGGTGTCGCAACAATTGTTGCCGACCATCGACGGACAGGGGCGTGTGGCGGCATTTGAAGTCATGCTTTCCAATAGTGCGATTCGCAACAATATTCGAGAGGCAAAGACCTTTCAGATTCCGTCGGTCATTCTGACCAATGCCAAAGCGGGCATGAAAACGATGGATGATGCGTTGTTGGATCTGTATTTAAAAGGACAAATCAGCTCCGAAAGTGCGATGGCCTTTGCACAGGATCGCATCGCGCTCAGCAAGCGCATGTTTTAAAAGTTGAAAAGGAAAGGGTGTTGCCACCTTGGCTAAATTTTCCTATGTCGTCATTGAACAGAACGGCAAAGAGAAAAAAGGGAGCATTGATGCGGCGAGTGTAGAACAGGCGACCGCATTACTAAAAAACAACGGACAGATTCTTGTCAGTGTTGAGCAGGCTTCTGCATTACAGTCCGGTTCCAGCAAAGATCTATTTGAAAAGAAACCAAAGCCACGTGATTTGGCGGTACTGTGCCGCCAATTTGTCAGCATTTCGTCGGCAGGGGTGCCGGTGACGGCGGCATTTGAAATGCTTGCCGAACAGACAGAAAATAAAATTTTGGCAAAAGCGGTGGGAGATGTCTGTGGCTCGATTCGTTCCGGTTCTTCACTTTCGGAATCGATGATGGAAAATGCCAATATCTTCACCAACTTAATGATCACGATGGTCGGTAGTGGGGAAGCCTCCGGTAACCTTGAACTCGCCTTCGGCCGTATGGGTGAGCAGTTTGAAAAGGACGCAAGACTGCGTGCCTTGGTCAGACGTTCCTCCATTTACCCTGCAGTCATTGTCGTGGTATCCATCATTGTCATTATGGTGATGCTGGGCTACGTCGTACCGCAGTTTGAATCGGTGTTGTCAGGACTTGGGGCGGAATTGCCACTGCTTACCCAAATTGTTGTGGCGGCAGGGGACTTTATGCAGAGTAGCTGGATCTTTGTCGCCATCGCTCTGATCGGGGGCTTTTTCCTGTTACGATTTTATGCCCAAAAGCCCGGCGGAAAGCGGCTTTTTGGGAAAATTCAATTGAAGTTGCCCATTTTTGGGAAATTGGTTACAAAAACAGCGGCTGCAAGAACCTGTCGTACCATGGCCACGCTCATTTCCGCAGGGATTCCGATGATTGATGCCTTGGAAATCGTCGCCAAAACGATGGACAATGTTTATTTTGAAGAGGCGCTCCTCGCCGCGCGTGACGATGTGGCAATGGGGACACCTTTGTCCGAACCGCTCACCCGTTGTGGGCTGTTTCCACCACTGGTCTGTCATATGACAAAGATCGGGGAGGAAGTCGGGGATTTGGAAGGCATGTTTACCAAACTTGCCGATTATTACGACGAAGAAGTGGAAGCGACAACTGCAGCTGTTATGGCTGCAATTGAACCAATGATCATTATTTTACTGGCACTTATCATCGGTACCATTGTACTGGCAATCATTCTGCCGATGACCGAACTATATGCATCACTCGACACACTATAAAAATAAAAAAGGAAGTGCGTGACCCTTGTGTCAGAATTCAAACTTGCGCACAAACAACCGCGGATTTACTTTGGTGGAACTGATCATTGTGGTGGCCATCATTGCCGTTTTGGCAGCGGTGTTAGTGCCGCAGTATCTGCAATATCTGGAACGCTCGAGAGAGAGTAACGACCTACAAGTGGCCTCTCACCTCATTGATGCAGTCAGCCTTGCCATCATAGATCCAAACAATGACGTGCCGAGTGGTTATATTATGGCCGTCAGTTGGGCAACCAATGGACTGCATACCACCGACGGTACTATTACGGTGGATACGGCGAGTGGTAAATTCAACATGTTTAGTTCCGACCTTTACAAGCGCGGAAGCTACGGTATCGCATTACCGGCAGGTGACCCTTGCATTGCAAAAATACAGCAAGAAGTGAGACTGATCATGGGTGTCGATGAAACGACGGGACGGATAGCGGATGCAGCGTCCGCCGCCGGCAATGCCCACGACCTTGTCTTTCACATCGATACCGGCACCGGCGACGTTGCCATTGCCAGTGAAACGGGGCTTGGGGGCAATGGCAGATTCTGGGACACAGTCATCGGATTGCAGGATTAACTTGCCACATTTTAATAAACATACTTACAGATGTTTGGAAAGTGACATTTTTGAAGATCTGTAAGTGTTGATATGATTTCCTCGTCGTTCAAGCGGTAGAGGAAATCCACCTTAAGATTGCCGCCTCTCGTTCGGGGAGTAGAGAGGATGCAGAGAAAATGAAAAATATAGAAAGAGGAGATTGAGATGAAAGAAAAAATGCTTGCAAAAGTAAATCAAGTACGCAAAAACAATCGCGGTTTTACTTTGGTAGAATTGATCATTGTTGTTGCTATCATCGCAGTTTTGGCAGCAGTTCTGGCGCCGCAATATATTCGTTATGTAGAGCGCTCCAGAGAATCCAATGATATTCAGGTTGCTACTCATATCATGAGAGGGACAACCGCCGCTGTCACCGACCCACAAAACAAAGTACCGTCCGGCGTACAATACACCGTGACTTGGACTTCCGGTACGAGCTTGTCGGTACAATCAACCGGCTTAACCGGCAGCAGAGCACCGGCATCTGGTACAGGAACACTAACGGCAGCAGATAAAGCAGCAGGTAAACAAATTCTGTCAAGTGTACTGGAAGTCATGGGCTGGACAGGAACACCGGCAGAATCGAGTAGTGGAAGTGGTACCTGGTCTGCGACATTGGATACGACACAAAAGGTTCAAGCAGAATCTGCTGGGGGCTTGAGTGCGCCATTTACCTTTACCTTTGACAGCGAAACCGGTGGCATCGATGTCACTTCCGCGAACTGGGTAACCATCGGTGTTGCACCGTAACCGATTCTTCTAACATTGCTCGTTTGTACGTTTGATCGGACAGCCGAAAAAGGAAAATCCCCCCGAGACGTTCCTTTTTCGGCAATGCCGATATTTTTGCTTTTTATTTGAGCGTATTTTTTCATTCGTAAACCCACAAACAACCTGTTGTCATAGGTGTGACAACCATTTACTTTGCAAACAACAACCGAAAATTTTGGTTGATTTTATAGAGATAGAGGACAACATTCATGGACCTAATTGTCGTAGCAATGTACACACTGGTGGCGATCCTTGGGATTGTCATTGGCAGTTTTTGCAACGTCTGTATACTGCGCATTCCGCAAAAAGAGAGCGTTGTATTTGGTGCTTCCCATTGCCCCAAATGCCAAAAAAAATTACGGATATGGGAATTGGTGCCAGTGCTTAGCTGGGTTTTCCTACGGGGCAGATGTGCGACCTGTGGTGTGCGCATTTCGCCACAATACCCTCTCATAGAACTGGCCAACGGGCTACTGTGGTTGTTGGTATTTCTGCTCAAAGGATTGACAATAGAAGCGCTATTAGTAGCCTGCCTTGTTTCCACCTTGTTGGTGCTGTCGGTTATCGATTGGCGCATCCGAGAAATTCCCATACAAACCACTGTATTCATTGCCGTTTTAGGTGTGATACAACTGGTACTAAACTTGTCAAATTGGGCAGACTATTTGTTGGGGGCTGTCAGTGTCAGTGGTGTGTTGCTATTGTTGCTACTCGCCTCTAAAGGACGTGCCATTGGCGGTGGCGATGTCAAATTGATGTTTGGTTGTGGCCTTTTTTTGGGGCTGTGGCCAACGGTATTCGCCTTTATTGCGGGATGTGCCATCGGGTCTGTGGTGCATTTGATACGCATGAAATGGTTTGGCGCAGGACGTGACCTTGCCATGGGACCCTACCTTGCCATAGGCGTATTGCTTGCCCTTTTGTGGGGGCAGGACGTGGTGACATGGTATGGTGGATTGTTAGGGATGTAGAGAACTTTGATCGCATAGATGAACGATAGAAGCAGAGGGGAGTACTGATTGCAAATGGCAAAAAAAGTGCTAAGTATTGAATTGGGAGAACGACTGACACGGGTGTGTGTTTCCGCAAAACAACGAAAAAATACCAAGGTTTTGACAAGTTTTTATTTTCAAACGCCGGAGGGTGCGGTACAAGATGGACACATCGCGGTGGCAGAACCGTTGGCGCGGGAACTCAAACAACAAATGACAAAGCATGGCATCATAGACCTGAAAGAGGTGACCTTTACCATTGCCTCTTCGCGTATTGTTAGCCGTGAAGTACAGTTGCCGCTGGTCAAAGAAAATCGGTTAAAATCCATTGTGCAGACCAATGCGGCAGAGTACTTTCCGATTGATTTGTCAGGGTATGAAATTGCACATGCCTTACTGGAAACGACAACAGGGGAGCATGCTGCGTCGAGAGTACTCATTACAGTAGCGCCCAAACAGCTGTTGGAAGAATACATTTCCTTTGCAAAGGTCGCAGGGCTTTCGGTAGAAGCGTTGGATCATGTGTCCAATAGCCAATATAACCTATTTAAAAGAGCCTCTTTGAGTGGGGTGACCATGTACCTTGCCATTGCACCGAAGCAAACGCTTGCCACCTTTATGCGAGACAATGTCATGCTGTTACAACGCACCTTTCCCTTTGGGGGGGATGAGTTGATTTCTTCGGCCATGCAGTCCGCTGAAATGGACGATACGCAGTTTACCGAGGCATTGGGTCTGTGTGCCGATGAAAAGTGGCTTCGCACCTTTGTGTCGCAGGAGCGTTGTGAAGAAATATTAAATCGCTTGGCAAATGGCGTCGTGCGCAGTGCAGACTTTTTCAAGTCGGCACACAAAGGGGCGCAGATCGACCGTGTGGTACTGTTGGATGCTTGCGCCAATTTGGTGGGACTGCGTGATGCCGTAGCAGATGCCATTGGGGTAGAAGTGGTGCCGCTGCAATACCTACCGAGTATGGGGCAAATTGGTGGAGATGTCAATACTTCGACATATGCCGCTTGTATTGGTAGCTCGTTTCAACCGTTGTCCCTCATGCCAACCATACAAGAAGAAGGGAAAAAACGTCCCTTCAGCAGTCAATTCAGTCAATCCATGTTTCTACCGGTGACGGTGTTGGTACTCGGTGTTGTTGGTGGTTTGGGTACTGCAGGTTTTTCTTTGATGGAATATGTCACAGCACAAGCTGAGTTCAATGCCATGCAGGCACGATACAATGACCTTGCATATGCTGAAGAGGCGTATCATGCCTATGTAGAGTACGAGGCAGTGAAGGGGAATTTTGAAATTCTTGAAGGAGAAAGCAACAATTACAATGCACAGCTACATGCGTTTTTAGAAGAGATTGAAGTAAAAATGCCATCCAACCTGTTGTTGTTGTCCGCCTCTTGTGATGATACCGGTGTATCGATGAATGTACAGGTGGAAACGATGGAAGAGGCGGCAGTGGTGCTGTCGCAATTCCGCACCTTTGAAAGTTTGGATCAAGTGGTTGTCACCTCCATTGCTGAAACGACGGAGGGTGGTATACCGGTCACTTCGTTCTCCATCAGCTGTGTCTATCCGACTGCTGAGGAAGTAGTGCCGGTAGAACCTGTACCGGAAACCGATCCGACAACCGATGAAGATTTTATTTTATAGTGAGGGGGCGTAATGACAATGAAAAAGTTAGCAAGAAGAGACCTACAATTGTTGTTGATCATCGGCGGTGTGGCGTTGTTTTTGATTTTATTCTTTGGCGTGCACACTCAAGTACAAACCCAAGCGGATGGAATAGAAGCACAGATTACAGCGTTGATGCCGCAGTTGCAAGAAAGAGAAGCGCATTACCTCAACTTGCAACAGTACGAAGCGGACACCGAAGTTGCAAAGGCCTATATCACCGAGCAGATGGCGAGTTATCCGGTAGGGATGCGTGAGGAAGATGTTCTGCTTTGGATGCTTGCATTTGAAGATACACTCGGCTATGAGTTCTCTGAAATTTCCTTTATTGCACCGGAACTTGTCACCAGTTTTGACGCCTATGTCACAGGGGAAGACGGCAGTCAAACCTATACCACCTTGTCGGCCTACCAAACAGGCTCATCGACCGCAGGAGACCTTTCCTACGATCGGTTGAAACAAGCGTTGGACTATATTTACAGCGACGATACCAAAGTTTCGCTCGAAGCCATCGGCATCACCTACGACCCTGCAAAAGGGGAATTGGCAACAGCGATGACCATCAACCAATACTTTATCGACTACGAACAAGGTGTGTATGAGCCAACCCCGTTACCGGATGTGGAAATTGGCGTACCATATCCATTTGGGGCACCGACCACCGGTACAACTGCAGCACAATCGGCAGAATAACCATCCGTCAATAAAAAGCAAAGAAAGGAGGGGTGGTATGAAACTGTGGCACACACAAAACCAAGGGTTCAGTTTATTGGAAGTCTTGGCGGCTGTGGCAATTTTGGGGCTCATCACCGTCCCTCTGTTCTCTGCTTTTTCCAGTTCGTCGGTCATTTCCACACAAGGATATGAAGTGCGAGGAAGTACCGCCATTGCCGAAAACATTGCAGAAGAATTTGAAGTGATGAATTTCGATCACTGGTTTGGACATGACACCATTTATCCCCCTACCATCACCAATGGCGATGGTAGTACTGTACAAGGGGTGTTTTTGACCCAGACCGATACGGGAGAATATGTTGAGGCGACCACACCACCAACCGATGGAGCGGCGCTTTATGAAATTGCATTCTCCGCAGTCAGCTTTGACCATACCGTGTTGGATGCAGTGGTGACACTCAATGCCGCCGGAAATTTTTATGAGGTCAATAGCGCCGAAGTGGTGCAACACACCCCGTATGAATACAGCTTTGTGCAGTCTCGCAGTCCGGCATCACAGGATCCTGATCAGGTATCGTGGAATGAATTTTTGCTGGCAGCTGCAACCCATGGCTATGACACAACACGCTTTACCAAAGACAAGATACAAAGTGAACGTGTCGTTGAATTGATTTTGACTGTAGACGATACCGACCGCATCCATGCCAACCTCAAATTCCAATATCAATACACCTTTCCCCTTGCCGAAGGCGTGGTGGAAGAAGGGGTGCCAATAGGCATTCAAAATACGGTTTTTCAGTGGGAGAATGCGGGAAAAGATGCAGAAATCACCCCGACAGAGGGCGTTGCAATGCCGGATGTGTCGGCAGGGGAAACCTTCCCAAACTTTTATCTCAAACTCTATCCGTGGTACTACAACACGGTGCAGGGAGAGCAAATCACCTTGCGCAATGAAGAAAATCTACCGTTGACGGTGGCCATCGTCAAACAGCGCGATCCGCTGTTGTCGGATGCAGCATGGGTGGATTATGAAGATGACTATCACGGCCAAGTGCGATTGTATGAACGTACCGAGGGGGCGGCAACGGTGCTGTCCAATCTTAACTTGCATGGCAATACCGGTGCTGTCTTACCGCGCTGGTTCTTCCTGCCCTATGTCGGCATTGTGCAACAACCGGCAAAACCATTTGACGGAGAGGCTTCTTTGGTCTCTGTCGCACAGGAGAACCGCCTATACGAAATGACAGTGGACCTTTATCCGCGACGTTCGAATGGCACAACTGACTGGTCGGCAGGCCCGATCCATACGTTACAGGTCAGCAATTTACAATAATAATGGAAAGGAGGATACAGCTATGGATACAAAAACAACACAACCACATACTTTTATAGAAAACAACCGTGGTTCCAGTATCGTACTGGTGATGATTACGATGTTTGTTGTGGCTTTGTTGGGGGCAATTGTGCTGTATCTATCCTTTACGGGATTGGAAATCAGTGCCACAGAACAGTACGGAGCGCAGAGCTTTTATGATACCAGTGAATTGATGGATCTGGTCAAGGCGGGTATTGGTGAGGCATCCTCTGATGCGGCGGCACAGGCTTACGCTGAGGTACTCTCGTTGGAATACGCCACCGAAGAAGCCGCGAAAATGGATTTTAATAACCGTTTTGTCAATTACCTACTGGCATGGGAGCCGGAGGAATCTCGTATGGCATTAACCTATACCGGTGGTAGTCTCAATTTACAGGTAATCTCCCTCTTTTTAACGAAAGGTGGAGTGCCACAAGACAGCATTTCCATCTTTAACAACACAAAAGCAATTGGTATTACTGGGGGTTCAACCTCTGAAATTTTGGCAGAAGAGGGCACCGTTCTTTTCAAAGCACTGACCATCACCTATTTGGATCCAGAAACGAAGATGCAAAATGTCATCACGACCGATTTTTTGGTACAAGCACCGATTTTTGCCAATGCCGGCAATACTACTTTTGACTTTTCAGACTCTGTTGAATTTGCCCTCATCGCAAGAGAGGCATTGGTCAGTACCATACCTGCAGTGTCTCCCAATACGGTAGAAATTACGGTGGACGGCAACCCCGAAACGCGTGGGGGGAATACTGTAGATGGCAATGTCTATGCCAATGAATGGTTGTTTTCCAGTAATCGTGCACTGCTTGGAGGCACACAACCGGAGTCGGTGACACTGTTGCAAAACGGTACCGTCATTTTGGCAGAGGCTATGCAAACAACCAATCACGGTGTATATCTTCAAGCCGATGGACAGTTGTGGGCGAATGATATTTTGTTGGATCGATCCGGTCTGTTTTCTCTATCCGGTGCAGCCTATGTCGCAAATGATCTGAACTTACAGGGGCAGTATGGGACAGCACTCCTATCAGGCTCTTACTATGGGTTTGGTAATGGGTTGATCACCGGCAGTACTGCCGTGACCGCCCCGCAGAGCAGTGCGATTTTGCTCAATCACATCAACACCACGCTCGATCTTACAAAGTCCAACCTACTGATGCTTGCTGGACACAGCTTTATCCTTGATCAAGAGGGAGTAACCGGCTTGATGATGGGGGAATCGGTGGCGACAAGATTTAGTCAGACCGCTTATCTTGTGCCGCATCAGCACCTCAACAGTACACCGGAATTGACCATCACTGGCAATCCGCTGTTTACCGACCACACTATAGAGCAGTTGCAAGCAATGGTCACTCTGGACCGAACCGAGCCGTTGTTTGTGGTGGATGGCCAGGCCAAAACTTTTGCAGATTATGGCGCATCGCTTGCCATTCGACAGTACACTGTCCCCGGTATGACCGACCGCGTCAGCTATTTCTTTTTAGAATTTTCCGACGTAGACGGCAAGACTGCGGAACAACATGCCAATCAATATTTCAGAGATTATTTCACCGCCAACAAAGAGGATCTCACCCCATATCTAGACAGTTATCATACTCTGTCTTCGGTTGGTGGCGAAGTGCTCGCAGCCGCCAACTATATTGAAAAAGTCATGGTCCCCAGTGCTGAGAATCCTGCGGTATTGGTGCCTGACTATATCCTATCGGATGTAGAAGATCAGGTGGATCAACTCAACAGTGCCGTCATGCAGGAACTGTATGACAATTTAACCGAAACGCTGTCGGAAGTGGACAGTGAGGGGAAAGACCCGTACGAATACTTGACAACAGCGGAAGATGGCACCTCAACGGTGGAAAACTTTACTACCCAGTATCAACAAAATGACAACATCTGGTCCTTCACCGATGGCGATGGGGACGTGGTAGCAATATTTGTCGACAATGAGAGCGCTCCTGCTTTTGCTCTCAACACATTAGATCCCGATGATGGCCGTTACAATGATGTCAAACTTGTACTGGCAACAGGGGATGTCACCCTTGCAAGTAATTATCAAGGGTTGATCATTGCAGGTGGGCAGATCGACATCGAAGGATTTGATGTCACAGCCGATCCGTTGGCAGTGGAAGAGGCGATGAAAGCTACCTGTACCGGTACGCAATTGGATGTCACCCAAACAACTGACGTGGTGCTGTTTCATACCCTGTTGGGTGCATTGGATGTCGAGTCTCCAAAAGATCAGGCGACCGGGGTTTCGGACAGTTGGGCATTGTCCAACATGGTGCGCTACCATAACTGGAAAAAATTATAGAAAAAGGAGTGTGGATCAATGCGGCAAAATAACAAGGGCTTTACCTTGATAGAATTATTGATTGTCATTGCAATTGTGGCCATTGCGGCGGCAGCGTTGATCCCTTCTATGGCAACGGTGCAACAAAATGATGTCCGTAAAGCCACCCTTGATTTTTCAGCTTTGCTGGAGCAGGGGCAAATCGCCACGCTGTCCGGCAAACTGGATCCGCGTGTGGTACTCAGTTACGATGGAACCAAAAAAACCTACCTCGGTGCGATTTGGGTACGTGATCCCGAAACCAATGGGACAACGGTATTGGAAGAATTGGAGCTTGGTGGCATAGACCTGCAAATTTATATTGCAGATCAGCCGGATGTGGACACGGTACAAAAGCTTGGCAAAGACATCTATAGTTATATCATTACCTTTGATCGAGAGACCGGTGCTTTTTTGCAAGAGGACTTGAAAGAAATTCAGTTTGGTACCCTGAATGAAGTAGGGACCGACTACACCATTCACATCACACCAGCTACAGGATATATGGAAATTTTAACGAGTTAGGAGGAAGGACATGCGAAACAATGGCGGTTTTACGCTGGTAGAAATGCTTGTGAGCCTTGCGTTGGTTGCAATTGTTTGCGTGGCAGCTTCGGCAATGCTCAGCACAGGGATGCGTGAATACAGCAATGTACACGATATGGTGCAGATTCAGTATGATTCTCAACTGACGACCTCACAATTGCAGGAATTTTTGCGAGACTGCAATGGAGGGATCGCTTGGGATGGCACAACGCTTTCGATTGTCAATTATGACGGCGAAGAAGTTGTCCTCCATGCTTTTTCCTTTTTTCCCGAGGCAATGGAGGCCTATTATGGCACAGCGACCGTACCTTTGGCAAAAATTGCTGAACTTTCAGTGACTCCAAGTGATACCCTCACCGAACGTGTTTCGGCCATCGACGTCACCCCTTTCTTTGAGGGGAATGCCCCGCAAGCGGAAAACCCTGTCATCGACAGCATTTCCTTTGCAATGACCTTTGAGAGAGAGGATCGACAGACCGACACAAGACAGAGCATTGCCCTGCGCAACCAGCCGCTGTTTGAAACTACTTTGGCAGATCTTTTGACTGCCATGCAGGCGGCATAATTTTTCAAATACCCGAAAGGATCGGTGAAGTATGAAACAACAGAGCAAAAAAGTGCCTGCACTTTTGTTGCGTAGTATAGCGAGTGTCGTTGCCCTAGCGCTGATCGTGGGGCTGTGGCAATGGCATAGCATTTCTTTGCAAGCAGCAGGAGATTACCCATCGCTTACAGGGATTGAGGCACTCAAAAAATCAGTGAGTGCCTCAGATCCTTATACGATTGTGGAAATTGTCCCGACTGCTGACAGTGGGACGATCGGTTTTTATCTACCCAAACAAGAGCCTACTGTGGCGGCGTTTCAGCAGGTTACAACGGTCTCAAAAGAGGATCGTGAAACGGCAATGGATGCCTATTTTACCGCACTTGAGACAGCAGGCATCCTGTCAGCAGGAAATAGTACCCCTTTGACCAAAACGGCAGAGGATTATCGAGAGTATCTACCATGGGAAACGGCACCGACAGAGGCAGTTGTCCTTTCTCTTATCGATACAGCAGGCAATGCAAGAGTGGAAACCACCACCGTGCCTGCAACCTTTGGCGTGGCAACGGGGGAAACCGCACTATTTGATCGCGTCTATCATTATGAAGTGGCGACAACCGACGCCACTCATTACCAGGTAGTGCAAACTTTTGTGGGGGGAGATCAAGGTGAAGGCTTCTTTTACTACAACCCTGTCTTTACTGCACTTGATTTGGCAGAAATAGCCCTCCTCACGCCGGAGGAATTGGCAGCCTATGACGGCATTGCTGTGTATCTGCAAAAAGACGGCATTTATCAATACCATCAGCGTTTTGGGGAAGAAGGGTTTGAGCTGATCTCTACCGAAACCTATTATATTGTCACGGCTGAGCAAATGGCTTCTGCCACCTTTGATGAAACAACGGCGCCCTATGCTGCAACAGAGTTTACCTTTGAAACGGTTGCACCGGCAGGGGAACTACTGCAATTTATCGAAGAAACACAGTATCGTTATGTTGGGGAGGGGGGTCATTTTGCGATGACCCCCAGTGCAACCGAGACGGCTGTTGTCGGATATAGTAGCGTCGCTGTGACTTTTGGTTACCAAAACAACAACTGGTTTCGTGCAGCGGTGTTGGACGATGCATCGGATGTGTTTGTCTCACAATTTCCGATTGAAGTAGTGACGTTGACACCGGACGACCCCGCACTTGCCAACCACTTAGCGACCGATGCAGACTTGATTGTGCTGGGCAACGGATTTTCGCTAACTGGAGAAGAACCTGCTACCTATCAAGAAAATGATTTGCCGACAGAACTTGTCGATCAGATCAAAACGTTGGTGGGGGCCGATGATGAAACAATCGGCCTACCAATCGTTGCCGATTTAAGCATTTTGAACCTCCCATCGGCTGACAGCAATGCAGCGGCATTGGTCACCGACCTTTTAGCTGGCGCCAGTTTACCGTCCGGTGGTGTGGTGGAAAACAAGTACTTTTTCCAACCGACAGCTGAGGTTACTGCTTTTGTCACCGATACCTTCAACACATCGCTACCGACACTTCTTTATGAAGGGACGGATGCGCCTTATCATGCAGTTTTGGCCCAGATACAAGAAGAGAATGATTTGAGACAAGCGGCAGAATTTTTGCCGGAAACGGTGTCTATGGCAACGGCCGTGCGCTATGCCATGAACTATGCCGATCGGCGCTTACCATTTGAAAAGAACATGGTGCGTGTATTGGAACTGCAGCCCAACCATGGATCAACCCTCACCGCAGGCGAGGTTGTCAGTTGGTTGCCCGAGGACAGCACCATCACCGTCAATGACATTGCCATTACCACCATGCCGATCAACACCTTTGTCGGCAAGGTGGAAGAACTCAATGAAACTTACGACCTCATTTACATTGGGGACAGTACCGATGGCATGTTGGTGACAAGAGATGAGGATGGGAACCCCATTGCTGACTACAATGACAAAAACATGGAAGGGTTGTTGTATAGTAACATTGGGGATAGCTATTATGCAAGAGAAAGTCTCGCGGGACTATTGGATTCCGATTATGATGGCACCGTGCCGACCCAAAACATCACCGTTTATGGGATGAGCGCCGCTGCTGAGTCTTTTGCCGTAGCACCGCTTGAAAGTAATTTAGAGGAATACCGCTTTTCAGGCAATGACATCACTGCTGAAAAGCAAGAGGCATTGACACAGTTTGCAAAAGCTGGGTTGCCAATTGTATTGGGAGATGAACTGGTTCACCAACCGCAGGAAAGTCAACCGGAAATGTACATTTCTCTCAAAGCAGCAGCGGTTGCTTCCAGTGATGGACAGGAAATCACCATGTGGGTATCCAACCCATCTGAAGACGAATATGCAGCATTGGATATTTCTTACCAATGGAAAAATAACTGGAGGCCAATTGAGGGTGCAACGGACCCTTATTATACAGCAACAGCAACCGGAAGTTATCATTGTACAGTGTCGATTGCAGGAAAATCTGGGGATACCAATGCGATTACGGTAACCGCTGAAACGCTGGATCATATTTCTTTAGAATCGTGGGAGTGGAATAGTACAAGCTTATGGCCGACAGGTTTTTCACCGCAACCTAACTATTATGCGGTGCTGTTGGATACCGCTGTCGCCGACGGCAATCATCTGCTTACCGCCAACGAACAATTTATTGTAGGTGCAGGGGCATCGTTGTCCTACCGTTGGTATACTCGTGCGGATAACAGTGTGGGTACGGCATGGACAGTACTCGACACCGATCAGTTGGAATTGTTGTTCCCCGGTGCCGCTTTGGCAGATGGAGGGCAAACACTTCGCGTGCCGCAAGGTGTTGGTGTTGGCAGTTGGCTTTCCTGTGAAGTACTGCTTGATGGTGTTCCGTACTACAGTCAAACAGTGCAACTCGGTGCAAGTGGCATTGGTACAGGACAGGATGTGACTGCAGAGACGACTACTACCAATGTCACCTCTAAATATGAGATGACCTTTTTGAATGATCATCCACAGTTTGATGATGCCGATTCAACCAATGGCAACGATGAATATTATAGAAGATACTTGATGACAGGCGAAGATACAACAACGCTCGGCACACAACTACGCATGGAGCCAACTGATGCGACAATCGCATCAGCGTGTCCCCCAATTGAGTATGAGTATCAGTGGTATTTGCGTCCTCAGAGTGGTGGACGATTTGCCTTGTTACCGGCAGGTGAAAACACTACCGAAGAATGGTTGGAAATCCCAATCACGGCGACAGCGAGCCGTGACTATGCGTATATTGCAACCATTATCGGTACTGACCAAACAGTAAAGAGCAAAGGCGGTTACTTTGCGATTAAGCAAGCGGAAGGTGGGACTACCGGTTTTTCTTATAGAATCGGGTTCAGTAGTACGACAAGCAGATTGCAATTGCCGGAAATTGAGGCGATGGGACTTCGTGTCAACGAATCCCGCATTGACAATTCCTCCTATCTTTATGATACACTCGACACCTTACTTGCGGACCCGACTATCACCTCGGTGTTGTCGGTCACAGGGGTACAGGAGAACAGGGAAGCCTTTGCTGTACACCTGAACCGATCCAGCCCTACCATTCAGCTGACGACACAGCCAACCCCTTATGAAAATTTGGATCAATTGGACAGCACGCACACCCTTTTGTCCAATCATACCTTAAACTTTACGTTTACCATTCAAAATAAAACAGCAGTGCAACCGCTAGAAACACGCTATGAATTGCACCTCTATTTGGATCAAAACAGCGATGGGATATATGATGAAGGAGAAAAGGTTAGTGGGGGGACCATTCTGCAAAGTGGCATTGTAGTGGAAAGTAGCGACTTACAACAAGATATCTCTTACACCTTTAGTCGCGCCCTACCGACAGCATTGTCAGGTGTCATTTCATGGAAGTTAAAAGTGGTGCAGGTGGGGGAAGTCGGTATTGAAGCTTCTGAACAAGGGATTACCTACAGTCAAGTAGGTACGATTGCCGAAGAAATCCGTGTGCTGCAGATTATCCCACAAGGGGAAAGAGATCTCAATGCACTATTTTCAGAAGAGTTTGCACAAATTGATGCGTTTTATGACATCACAGTCACTACGGCAACCATTCAAGAACTCAACGCGATGACACAGACAGAAGTGGAGGCAGAATTTTCTGCGTACCATATGCTGTTGTTGGGCTTTGATGAAATCTATGGTTATCAAGATTCTACTGCTAATGGACTAAATCTTGCTGTCGCAGAGGAAGTGGTCGACTTTATTGAACTGGGTAAATCGGTACTATTTACCCATGATACCACCTCCTTTTCCAATTTACCCTCTGCAAATTATCCTGCCGCAGGTGCGGTTGGACCTTATTTTCCGGAATCAATAGGAAGCACTTCCTATTATGGTTATTACTTTAATCTTGTATTGCGTAACGCTATCGGGCTTGATCGTTATGGGGTAACCAGTTCGGAATATGGGATTTCTTCCTATTCCCCATTGTTTGATGATCTCAATACCACGGGTAAAGCAATTGTTTCGAATGGTTATGAAGCGGTGGACGATGCAACCTTGCAGGCCATCATTGATAGTGGCTATGCGATTGCCTATGCACCGAAAAGTAATCGTGAGGAGTTGCTCCCACAAACCCAAGGATACCAAACAGAAATTTTAGGCACCCATGGGATATTGCAGGATAGTAAATCTCTTGCCGAAAAGGACAACGATTTTAACAGTGGGTTGGATCGCTACCGACTGATGGATCAGTTGCCGTCGCTTGGCTCAGTGCCCCGAAATTATCTGGACACCCGAACCGAAACGATTGAGCAGATCAATGAAGGGCAAATCACTACCTTCCCTTATAATCTCAATGAAGTAGAGAATCCGACCATTGCACCGACGCATTTTCAGTACTATCAACTCAACATGCACAGTGGAGATGCGGTCGTTTGGTATGCGCTAGACGGTGAAAACTACGACAACCCATCAGGTGATGTTGTCAACAATTACTATATCTACAACTATGGTAATGTCACTTATTCGGGGGCAGGACATGTCGATGGATCCGGCTATTTTGAACCGACTGAATTTGAACGACAGTTGTTCATCAATACCATTGTAGCGGCTTATCGTGTGGTCAACATCATTGAGCCAACAGTAACATTTGAAGATGAAACCGGTAAAATTATCACACAAAGCTATGTGCAGACGATGTATGAGAGTGATTCACTGCGTGGAGAGGTATTACAACAGGATCTCGACAAAGGGTTACAATTACCCTTTATCGTCAGAGAACCTAGTTTAGAAATAAACAAGTATATCACAGTACAGCTGTACTATGAATTGCTGGATCCGACGTTGATACAGTCGATTCAACAGGCGGTGGCAAATGGCACTGACCTACCGACGGGTGGGCCTTACTACTATCGCAATGATAGCGGACAAATACTTGAGGTCAATGCAGCAACCACTACGGAATTGTTGGGGTCGGCACAGCTGTTTTCGGTGCTCACACACAATGAACTGCACATTGAGCATCTGATTGGCAATGAACGGCTACCGATTGGGGAGGATGTAGGTCTGTTGAGTGATAGTCCTTATGTGCTGCACCTTTCTCCGGAAGCGTTAAAAACGCTTGGCGATGCAGCCACAGCAAACGAAATGGATTGCTATCTGCAAACAGAGATCACCATTGGTTTGGGAGATGAAGCCGTCAGTTATGTGGCTTTGTCCGAACGACTGACCGTCAATAAACTCGGTTTGTTTGAACTGGGATAAAAATGTAAAGAGAAAGGGCGACCACATAATGAAAATATCGCCTGTCCGAAATGAAAGTTTTGCCCCTTTTTCAAAGCCGGTAGCACCGGCAGG
>CAYJIM010000009.1:36371-50368 GCA_964370215.1 uncultured Oscillospiraceae bacterium | reverse complement strand
ATGACAATCCATTTTGCGTACAGCGTAATTCCAGCGGTTACCGGAGTGGAAAAGTCATATTCGTTGTTCAAATCGGCATCGGTATACCAACCAACACAAATATGCCCCTCATAGATCGGGTCGGGCGGTGGTGTCACCATGCCGTTTTCTGCAACTTGCTGCGCATCTACTGCCGAACCGCCATTGCTGTTGAATGTCACGGTGTGTGTCCATTTTGCGTACAGCGTAATTCCAGCGGTAACCGGAGTGGAAAAGTTATATTCGTTGTTCAAATCGGCATCGCTGTACCAACCGTCAAAGATATGCCCTGCATAGGTCGGTTCAGTCGGTTGTGTTGCAGTGCCGTTTTCTACAATGTCCTGTGCAGCCACTACCGAGCCACCATTGCTGTCAAAGGTCACTGTATGAAGCGGTGTCCATTTTGCGTACACGGTGATGTCTGCGGTCACAAGGGTAGCAAATTCATACGGGGTGGCAAAGGTCGCATCGCTGTACCAACCGTCAAAAATATGCCCTGCATAGGTCGGTTCAGTCGGTTGTGTTGCAGTGCCGTTTTCTGCAACCTGCTGTGTAGTGACTGCTGAACCACCGCCGATTTCAAATGCTACTTGATGGTAGGTTGTACCGTTGTGCCAGCTGGTGTCGAGTAGGTAAAAATCACTAAAGGCGTTTTGTTGTCCGGTAAAAGTGTTGCTGTCTGTCGTCGGTGCAGGACAGCCGTTGATGATCGACAATGCCGAGCGGGATTGGTTGTCCGCCAATGTCGCACCATCAAACATGCTCCCAAACATGTACTCTTGCGCCATTTGTTCCGCTGTCAATGTTGGAAAACGGAATTCAGTGCCAATGACCAAAGGGTTTTCTGCACTCCCTGCACCGGAGAACATGCTAGGTGCAAAGAAACCCCCGGCGGTCGTGATGTTCTGCGGGAGGTTGAAGGATCCCAGATCTAACAGGGAGGTACAACCGACGAACATGGCATCCGCAAAGTGATCCCCGACGGTCGTGATGTTCTGTGGGAGGTTGAGCGACCCCAAATCCGACAGGGAGATACAACCCCAGAACATGCCAGATGCAAAGAAATCCCCGACAGTCGTGATATTCTGTGGTAGGTTGAACGACCCCAAATCAGACAGAGAGGTGCAATGATAGAACATGCGATCCGCAAAGTCATTTCCAACAGCTGTCATCGATTCCCAACTGACAAAAACGAGGTCTATGGCGGTGAGATTGCTACAACCGGCAAATGCCTGCGCCCACTCATAGTGGATCGTTGTGTTTTCAACCATTTGTGTTGACGTACGGGTCATCAAGGGGGTAATGTTGGAATTGATGGCGACGACCTTTTGTTTGTTCTCTTCCGCATTGGCACCGGAAGTATTATTGTAGCTAAATCCAAATGCCGCCAACCACGCATCGGTCGTAGATCCTTCTGCCGGTGTGATGGTGATGGTGTAGGTTCTGGCATCGACATAGGTATGCGGGATACCTTCGGAATCGGCGGTGCCTGATTGGCTTCCGTTTGCGGTTTGGGGGAGACTGCCATCGCCCCAGTCGATGTCCCAATGGTAGGGTTTGTTGAGGTTGTCATTGTATCCCGCGTTGACTCCAGACCGTCCCGACAGCGGGATGGAAAAGGTTTCGTTTGGGCTTGTCGTGCGAACGGTAAAGGAAAATTCCTCCGCCGCCGATACCGCAAACGGCAGTAAAAACGACAGGGTTAGGATGGCGAACAACGCCAATAGTTTTGATTTCATAATGTCCTCCTAAATGGTGTATTTTTTATAGGAATATCCAATTTTCATTGTATCAAATTCCCCGATCAAAAGCAATGGGTTTTGCAAAATTTGTCGGGTGTGGTAGCGGATATTTTTATGGAATTTCCGACCGCAAAAAAGGCATTCGGAAACATCCGAATGCCTTGAATCGCTGACGCTTGAAAATTGCCTAACGGCCAAGTAAGACCGTGGGACACCGTCCCACACCCTGCCACTTTTAAAAAAGTGAACAAAACTTTTCCTTTGCCGAACAAAACGGTACGCGGTTACGGTGTGACCCGCGCGGCAAACCTTAACCCTATATGGGCATAATCGGTACTCGGCTTAGCTACCGGACGATGGGAAGTATGGACGCAGAACCCCTGCAACATTCACCAACGGCATACTTTGCAGGACAACTTTTCCGGGGCCTGTCACGATGGTGTTGAAAAGACCTTCTCCACCAAACAGTACGTTTTTCACGCCACTGACTTTTTGGATATCCATGCTACAGGTGCCGTCCATCATTGCCAAGTAACCGGTGTCAACCACCAGTTGTTGGCCGGCTTCCAAGTTGTATTCCACTGCATGACCATCGATTTCTACCAAAACCATACCGGTTCCGGTGACTTTTTGCATAATGAAGCCTTCCCCACCAAAAAAGCCGGAACCAAGTTTTTTGTTGAAGAAAATTTCCAGATTAACGCCTTCGGTTGCTGCCAAGAATGCGGATTTTTGCAGGATCAATTCACGACCAGGACCCACTTCATAGGCACAGATCGAACCGGGGAAGGACGCTGCAAATGCGATTTCACCGGGACCACCTTCTGCGGTGTAACGGTTTTGGAACATTTTTTCACCCGTTGCCATACGGCTAAAGATTTTACCAATCCCGCCACCCACGGTTTCCATTTTCATATTCGGGCTCATCCAGCTCATCGAGCCACTTTCATTGATCATCGATTCGCCGGCTTCCAATTTACAGATTGCGACCGGCAACGCGCCGCCAATAACATCATACTTCATACCAATACCCTCTTTTCTTTGTTGTCTTTTCAATGTCGTATTTATAGTCTAGCTATGTTTCTTATTATATCACGGAGCAACTTCCTCTGTCAAATAAAAAGAAGGAAAACCCTTACATGGTTTTCCTTCTTTTCAATCTCCTTAATAACCGCGTACACCTTCAATAGATTCATCGTTTTCAATCCATTCCTCAACATCGATGACACGGAATTCAGTTTCAGTATCTCTAACCACCATTTGGGCAATGCCTGCATTGATGATCATGCGCTTGCACATGGCGCAGGAGTTACTCTTTGCAATCAGCTCTTTGGTGTCGTATTCCAACCCGACCATATACATCGTCGCCCCGATCATATCACGACGAGAGGCAGAAATGATGGCGTTGGCTTCGGCATGTACCGAACGACATAGCTCATATCGTTCCCCACGAGGAATGTTGAGCTTTTGACGGGTACAATACCCCAAATCGGTGCAATTTTTACGCCCTCTGGGGGCACCGACATAACCGGTGGAAATGATCTCGTCATGTTTGACGATGATCGCACCGTAATTGCGACGCAGGCAGGTACAGCGTTCCGCTACCGTCTGGGCAATATCCAAGTAGTAATTGTGTTTGTCTTTTCTATCCATCTCCATCACTCCTTTTTCTCTCTTCCATTTCCTCAGCTTGCCGTTTGCTAAACAGGCATCCGCAGTAATGTTGTCGGTACAGGTCATAGTCTTTGGACAGTTGTACCGATTGTCGGTACCCGTCCTTCTTTTTAAAATCTGCCACCAGATAAGGGACTGATTTTTCCTCTGCCAGTGCCCTGCCGATGCTGTTGATCCGTTTGGCATCCTTGTGGGGGCTGACCGTCAAAGTAGTGCCAAAATAATCGAACCCCAACCGCTTTGCGGTATCTGCCGTCAACGAAAGGCGCTGGGTAAAGCAAACGGTACAGCGCTTGCCCCCTTCGGGTTCTTGTTCCAACCCTTTGACCGCATCCAAAAAAGCCCCATCACCCACTGGCTCCACCAACATAGACACCGCAGCGAAGTCGGGGTGGGCGAGCAGTTTTTTCTGGGTTTGCAATCGCTTTTCGAACTCTTCGTTCGGCTGAATGCAAGGGTTTGCAAAGTAAATCGTCACAATAAAGTGTGGCAACAAGCGGGTCAGCACCGCCGTGCTACAAGGTGCACAACAGCTGTGTAACAGCAAGGTGGGTTTGTCCGCCTGTATGGCAATATCCGTTAAAATTCTTTCAAATTGTTGCTGGTCGGTGTGCATGGCTAAACAATCCCACGCAGGAGAGAAAGCCCTTCAGCGACAGCGATGTACGCGTCGTCCGATCCCTCAAATTCCAAGCCAATGTCCCCTTGATACCCTGCCGCTTTCGCCGCAGCGACACAGTCGGCAACCGGTACCACGCCATGTCCCAAAATGACCCCTTCCAAGAGTTTTCCATCACGGGAGGGGAAAGTGCCTTTGGGTGGATTGTCCATTCCCGCTAACACTTTAAAGTCTTTGGCATGGAGGTATGCCGCAAAGGGAGCCGTCGCATTGACCGCTTCCAGTGGGTCGCAGTCGGTACAGAGGAAGTTGCCCATATCTACCAACAACCCAAAATTCTCATGTCCCACCGCTTTTGCAAGGGCGATGACACGGTCAGGGTCTTGGCAAAAATAGCCGTGGTTTTCCACCATGGTGCGCACCCCTTTGGTGGCAGCATAGGTGGTCACTGCAAGACACCCTTCAGCAAGGGTCGGCAGCACCGTTTCAAAGGGATCGTCACTACCCCAAGTGGCATCGTGACGCATTCCTTTTGCGCCCAAGGTGGCCGCAATGTCAACAAAGCCCTGTAGGCGTTTTGTTTCTGCCTCGACACCGCGTTTCAAAAAGTCGGCAGAAACGGTGAGATTTGTCACTGCAAGGCCGGTTTCACCGAGTGCCGTTTGCACAGCGGCAAGGTCAAACAAGGCAGGATCGCTGTCGTCAATCGGGACAATCTCAATGGCGTCAAACCCAAGTTCCTTTGCTTTTTTGATACAATCGACCAGGGTCAATTCCCCTGTGCGTTGTTTTTGTGCCAAGCTATAGGTGCTGAGTGCAATACGCATATTATTTCCCTCCGGCCATGATGTTTTTCAAAAAGTCCATTGCCAATTGAATGTCAGCCGCAGGATCCGCCCCGACTTCACGTTCAATGGTCAGGTACCCACGGTACCCCACACGATCCAATTCTGCAAGGTAGGCTTTGAAGTCGACCGCACCTTCGCCGAGTGGCAATTCCACAAAGGAATCCGCTTTTTGAATTTCCTCTTCGATCAAACCATAAACAATTTCAGGATCTTTGTAGTAGTTGCGTTTGCCGTCTTTTGCATGGGTATGCACAATGTAGTCCTGTAGCAATGTGACGGCTTTGACAGGGTCGTCGCCGGTCACCATGACAAAGTTCGCAGGGTCCAGATTGACCGCCACCCCTTTGGAATGAAGACTATCCAAAAAGCCTTTGAGGACAACCGCCGTTTCCGGCCCTGTTTCAATGGCAAAATGTGCATTCATCGTGTCGGCATATGCCGCCAGTTCTCCGCAAGCGTCCTGCATGATTTTGTAACGTGGATGGTTGACATCTTCCGGAATGACACCGACGTGGGTGGTGACAATGTTGGTGCCGAGCTCTTTGCCCAGATCCAAAATGCGTTTGGATTTTTCAATGAGCGCCGGATTCATCGCCGCATCGCCAAAGCCGTGACCAAAGTCACCGCAGAGTGCCGATACTTCAAGACCTGCTGCCGCCAAACGGTTTTTGAAGTCTGCCAATTTGTCGCCCACTAGAATTTCCAGATCCAGTTCGCCACGGGTTACATAAACCTGTACCCCTTTGGCGCCCATGGCTGCCGCTTGTTCAATTGCCTGTGGGATGGGGGTGCAAAAGGATTCGAGCATGACCCCGATTGGAAAGTTCGTCATAATAAGTCCTCCTATATACTGTTGTTGTTTTTAAAATGGTAGTTCTTCTCCATTATAGCGGATCGAACACAAAAAGACAAGAACTAATTTATGTGCGTCACCCAAAAGCAAAATCGGTGAGTATGTACACTCACCGATTTCAGGGTGTCAAAAAATACTTTTCTATTTTCTCACCCTGCCAGAGCGTCCAAAAATTTGCAAGTCAAGGAACAAAACTTGCAAATGAGAGAGTAATACACTGGGTATATGAACGAAATTTGCAAGTTGCGGTGACACAGAAAGCAAAATCGGCGAGCAACATGGCTCGCCATTTTTGCGGTTGCGGTTCTTTTCCGACGGTCTGACTCACCGATTTCACTGTCTGCTGTAAAAGACAACCTAGGATTGTGCCGCCAAAACTGCATTGACGCTGTTGCGCAGCTGAATCAAATAGCTGTCGGATTTTGGATATTTCGAGAAGGTGATCGGCTCTGCAAGGCCCGCTTCAATCAAGTCCATCACCGCTTGCTTGCCGATACGGGAGGCCAGCAGTTGCAGGGCACGCAGGTCGTTCATCGCCTGATCCTGCACCATCAAACGGATGGATTCTTCCGGCGTGCCGTCCGCTTTTGGATAGACCAAGAAGGGGTCGCCACTCGGGAAAGTACCTTGTGCGTCGGTGTCAAAGTAAGGATTGATCGCACAGATAGAATGCAATCCATTGTAGAAGTTATAGCCCCAGTGCAATGCACCTTCAATGTCGTATTTGAAGAGCTGTACCCCGTAGATGCGGTTTCTTGCCGACGGTTGCGCGATGAAGCGGTTGCTGACTTCCAAATGCTGTGCGGTGCAGTAATAGACCCAAAGCCCTTCGACACCGCCCTCAATAAAGGGATCGATGTGATTGTTTGCCGGTACCGGTTTTGCCACCGCACCGGTGAGGTAGAAGTCGTATTTGGAAAGAGCGTCCATGATGACAAATTCTTCCAGCAGATCCGCTACTGAATTTTTCGCCGCGGTGTAGCCTTCGAGATGTTCAATACTCGGTTCGTCTGAAATGTGGAACCAAGTGGTTTTGTCAACACCCCAGTCTTTGAGGTTTTGGATCAACTGTGGCAGGTAGGTGCGCAGGAAGTGAGTGTATTCCTCACTCACAGCCTCTGTTTCCCAACCGAACAAACGCTTGTACTCTCCATCTACCGTCGCCATGACTTTCGGCGCAGAGGTTGCCCCCCATTGGGTAAAGAGATGGGACATTTCAAAGTGGGTCATCCCCACACGCTGGCACATATCCACCCAACGTTTGAGTTTTGCGAAGTCAAAGCTGTACTTGCCGTCGGTAACGGTGATGTCCACCAACTGCATCGTCGGGCGCTCGCCGCCTTTTGCGGTGTCAAGCGGTGGGGTAAATTGTGGTGTAAGGATCATATTACAACCGCGTTTGACCGCTGTTTTCATGAAGTTTTCCATCAATTCCCAATGGCGTTCCGATTGAATTTCCACCCCATAGTATTGCGCCAAACAGTCACAGTGGAACCATTCTGTACGCAATAGGGTTTGTTTTGGCAGGGTGACATCGTAAATGGTGATTTCCTTGTCAACCGTGCCGATGAATTTACCGCTCTCATACTCTGAAAACTCTAATGTAATGGTATGGTTCCCTGCCGGTATTTGTTCGTCCACTTCCACATCAATCCAAAGCGCTTGCCATTTACCGGCGATGATCATAAACGGTCCGCCATCATCTTCCAGGTCTCTCAACAGATCGGGAAACATGCCCGGTTTTGTGCGCAGGTAGTTGTCGTCATAGGTGGTATGGGTCGGGTAACGGCTTGGTACTTCCCAAACAAGGCGCACACGCACATGGTCCGCAATGTCCGATTTTACAGCGACACGGGCATAACCACTATGCGGATAGTCGGAAGCGAATGCCACTTGGTAGGAGACGGTTTCGCCACGCAGAGCGGTCAGTTTTTCGCAGTCCGGTGAGGATTTCGGGTTTTCGTCCGAAAATACTTTGACCAAACTGCTGAGCGTTTTAAACGTGTAGTTGATGGTGGGTTCTGTCATGATAATACCTCCTAATTTTACGGTAACCTACCGCTTTGTTTGATCGCTCAACGAGCGATGGTGTGAACGGAAATGAACTTTAAAACTGTTTTTTTGCATAAAACCCCATGTGACGACAGAGAAGTTGCCACATGGGGTTTTGTGTCCGAAATGGGTGGATCAATTACCCTTTGATCCCGCTCAATGCAATCCCTTCCACGAATTGCTTTTGCAGAATGATGTATAGGGTGAATGGGAAGATAAATGTCATGACTGACCCTGCCATAACAAGCCCGTAGTTTGTGGTGAATTGCCCTTTGAGCAGCGACAACGCAACGGTTAGCGTACGCATTTCTTCACTGCTGGTGACAACCAATGGCCACAAGAAATCATTCCAAGTAGAGATAAAGGTGAATACGGTGAGGGAAACCAACACCGGTTTGATGAGCGGCAAAACGATCCCTGTAAAGGTACGAATCTCGCCTGCACCATCAATTTGTGCCGCTTCCAACAACTCATCCGGTACCGAGGTCATAAACTGTTTGACCAAGAATACCCCGAAGGCGTTGAGGATCGGTAGGATCAAAGCAGGGTAGGTGTCAAGCATACCCATATTTCTCATCAAGGTAAAGACAGGAATCAAAGTAACTTGCCCCGGTACTGCCAAGGTTGCAAGATAGATCCCAAAGATGAATTTACGACCACGGAATACTTTCTTTTCCAAGCCGTATGCCGCCATCGAGCTGACGAGCATATTGAGCGTACATGCACAGAAGGAAACAATCAAACTGTTTCTCAATGCACTAAAAAACGGGGTTTGTACAAATACTTTTTCATAGTTGACAAAGTTGAATGCCAAATCATCCCATTGGAAGTTCAGGGATTCAGATTGGGTAAAGGACAACAGGATCATGTAAACAAAAGGGAAAAATGCTGCGATTCCTGCGATTGCCAACACGATACCGAGAAGGCCTTTGATGATACGTCCGGACATACTTGTATTAACAGCCATCAGAAAACCTCCTAATCGTCATTTCTAAAGAATACATTTTTGAGACGGTTGAAAATCAAAATCAACGCAAACAACACAACAGCGATGGCACTCGCATAACCCATGCGGTACTCTCTAAACCCTGCACGGTAAATGGTGTAAACAAGCGTCGAGGTCGAAGAACCCGGTCCCCCTTGTGTCATGGCGTAAACCATGTCGAAGACCTGGAATGACCAGATAACGCCCAACGTTACTACCAAGTAGGTGATTGGTTTTAAGCAAGGCAGGGTGATTTTGAAGAATTGTTGAACTTTGGTTGCACCATCCACTTCAGCTGCTTCATAGTAACTGCGTGGAATATCCATGATCCCTGCGTAGAAAATAACGAGGAAGTACCCAATGTTTTTCCAAACAGCAACGATGGCCACACTGATCAAAGAGGTGCTGGTTTGCCCGAGCCAGTTGACACTGTCAATGCCAACAAGGTTGAGTGCCGAGTTGATCATCCCGTCGTCGGTTGCAAGCAAGAGTGTCCACAAGGTACCAACCAAGATGGACGAGGAGATGACCGGTACAAACAACGCACTTTTGACAGCGCCGCCAAAACGGCCTCTGAAGTACTCTGCCAAGACCACCCCAACAAGCATCGACACAAACGTTTGTGCAGGTACCGTCAAGAAGGTGTAAGCAATGGTGTTTTGTAACGACGCCTGTACATAGATGTCGTTGAATAGCGTGACGTAGTTGTCAATGCCCACCCATACCGGTGCAGTGAGTACGTTGTAGTCTGTAAAGCTAAAATAGATCGACATACAGATCGGTATTGCGACAAAGCATATAATGACCGAAAAACTCGGTAAGATATACAGCCAACCGGCCAGTGCGTCTTTTTGTCTTCTGTTCATTTGAAATCCTCCTTTGAAATCTTTCCTAAAACTATTGCAGTAACATATCGCTTCTTTCCTCGAAACGTCGCTTCCGTTACGACGAAACGAGCGACATCAGGCAGAAGACTCTGCCTGACTGCTCTTTTTTCATGTGCAATACTACGATGTCAAACTTGCCGCATAAGTTTCGGTATCAGCAAGTGCTTGTTCCGGTGTCAGTTCACCAAGCATCATCAACTGCATGTTGGAGAACAGGGTGGTGTAGACATTCACCGCACCCGAAACGACCGGCAGGGTACGCAGGCCTTCTACTTGATCACTGGTGTAAAACTCTTCAAATACCGGATTGTCGAGGTATTGTTCCCCTTCGCCAACCGGTGGGCTTGGATAAAGATCGGTGTGGAACGCATCCATCCCCTCTACCGAAGTAATGGTTTTGATCAGTTCCACTGCAGCTTCTTTATTTTCCGAAGCGCTCAAAAGTACCAGTGCATCCGATACTGCCATGGTGTACCCTTGCTCCCCTTCCTCTTTGCTGAGGTAAGGAACAAAGTCCCACACAAAGCTATCGTCAAGACGACGGCTTGCTTCTGCACTCGAGGATACGATCATGCCGACATCCCCGGCCGCAAAGCTGTCGATTTTAGCAGAGTTGTCTGTCGCTGTGGTGGATTCAGGGATGATCCCTTTTTCCTTTAAGCTGTAAAGCCAGGTCGCTGCTTCGACTGCTTCAGGACTGTTGAGTACCAATTCCCCTGCATCGTTGTACAGATCGCCGCCTGCTTGCCACAGGTAAGGGTAAAAGTCGGTGTTCATGTCACCAAAGTGGCCGCCCCAACCTTGTTGGAGTGGAATTTTATCGGTGTTTTCGAGAATTGCCATCCCAGCTTCCTCAAACTCCGCCCAAGTGGTTGGTGCTTCGGTAATGCCTGCTGCATTCAAAATATCCATGTTACAGTACAATACACGAGCGCCCCCAACAATCAGTGGCATGGTGTACTGTTTGCCCTCTATGTTTCCATAATCGAGGTAGTAGTAACGTTCCAACTCTTCTGCTGTGTAATAAGCATCGAGTGGTTCCAGTGCGCCAAGGTCAATGTAACTTTTGATCATTTCATTGTACATATACCCAACATCCGGGCCTGTCCCGCCGCTGATCCCTGTGAGGTATTTTTCCTCATAGCTTTCCCACGGTACCATTTCAACTGTCAACGCCCCGTTCATTTCAGCGACTCTGTCTGCCAACAGGCCTTCCCAAAATGCTTTGTCGTCAATCTCGACATTGCCGCCGCCCAGTGGTGGCATCCACAAAGTCAAAGTTGCTCCATCAAGATCCGGTGTGGTCGGAATATCCGCGACCGGCTCTTCTTCTGAAGTGTCCTCTGTGGTGTTGGTATCAGCAGGTGTAGCTTCTTCCTGAGGTGTTGTGGTGCAACCAAACAATGTTGCGACCATCGTTGTTGCCAATAACATAGTAAACAATCTTTTTTTCATACGATTCACACGCCTTTCAAAATTCAATCTAATAAATTTGAAAGAAACAGCGATCCATTGGTTCTACACGACATCGCTGCAACTTTACGAATGTGTGTCTGCCTTCCGCAGAAAGTAAGTACCTTGTCGACTGTTGTCGACCGTCCTCCACATCGGCAAGGATCGCCAACGTGTTTTGTCATTACTTGGATTTGCTACTTGTTATACGAGATGTGTTGCTTTTTAGGAAGTCACATCCAACCTTCCTTTGTAAATTTTATGTCAAATCTTGAAGTGTCTTTAACCATATTATAGCGGTTTTGTGAACACTTTTCCAGTAACAAAAGCACAAACTTTGGTAGTATTCTTTCAAAAATACCTTTTTCACCAAATTTCATAATTACCGAGCTGGTCAAGCACGCATTTTACACAATGTCCGCCGTATAAAAACAGCAAAACCGCTCTGCGAGATTTGCACCATCGCAAAGCGGTTTTGGTTTCAACGATCATTGTCAATCAAAACTGTAAAATTTACAGCAAGGATTCCGAGTAAGTTACGGTGTTGTCCAACGCTTCTTGCGGAGTCAATTCGCCGAGCATCATCAACTGCAAGTTGGAGAACAAGGAGTCATATACGGAAGATGCACCAGCAACAACCGGCAAAGTGCGGAAGTTTTCAGTGTTTTCAGCGTACATGGTTTCAAATACTGGGTTATCCAAGTATGCTTCGCCTTCCGAGATCGGAGGACCGGAGTAACGTCTTTCGTGGAATTGTTCCATGACTGCCGGAGAAGTGATCGCTTTGATCAAGTAAGCAGCAGCGTCTTTGTTGGAAGCGGTGGAAAGCATAACCAATGCGTCAGCAGCAGCAGTGGTGTAGCCTTCTTGGCCTTCTTCTTGCATCAGGTAAGGAGCGAAGTCCCAGTTGATGCCAGCATCGGTGGTTTTTGCAGCAGTCGAAGTAGAGGAAACGTACATTGCTACTTCACCGTTGCGGAATGCGTCCATAACTGCAGAACCGTCCAAAGAGGTTGCAGATTCGGTGATGATGCCTTTTTCTTTCAAGCTGTAGATCCAAGTAGCAGCTTCAACGCCAGCTTCGCTGTTGACAACGAGGTTGCCTTCTTCGTCAAAGATTTCACCGCCTGCAGACCACAGGTATGGGTAGAAGGTTTCCATCAAATCGCCGAAGTAACCGCCCCAGTATTGTTGGAAGCCAACTTTACCGGTAGTTTCGGTAACTGCCAAAGAGATTTCTTCGAGTTCTGCCCAAGTGGTAGGAGGTGCATCATAACCTGCTGCGTTCAACAGATCCATGTTGCAGTACAGGATGCGTGGGAAACCAACAACAAACGGTACGGTGTATTGTGCGCCGTCAACGGTGCCGTAATCCCAGTAGATGTAGTTGTCGATTTCTTCTTGGGTGAAGTAGGAATCCAATTGTTCCAAAGCACCCATATCAATGTAGCTTTTCAGCATTTCGGTGTACATGTAACCAACGTCAGGGCCGGTACCACCGGTGATGCCGGTCAAGTATTTTTCTTCGTAGTTTTCCCACGGAATTGCTTCCAATTTCAAGGTAGCATTCATTGCGGTAGTTGCATCAGCCAATTGCTCTGTCCAGAAGTCTTGGTCGTTGATGCCTTCTTCAGAACCGAAAGGTGGCAACCATACCAAAATTTCTTCGCCGCCCATATCCGGTACCGACGAGTCAGCGCCAGCTTCTTCTGTGGTTTCTTCGGTAGAAGTAGTTTCTGCCGGTGTTTCTTCTGTGGTAGTTTCAGCAGGAGTTCCGCAAGCGGTTACGCCCAGTACCATTGTTGTTGCAAGCAACATTGTCAATAGTCTTTTTTTCATTTCCATTCACACGCCTTTCAAAATATCCGAAAACCTTACAGTTGTCGGATACACTGTCCGACGTCGGGTTTCCTGTTGCACTTTCAGTCGAAATTGCAACAGTTGGTTTTACCAACATGCACCCCATTATATCGGATTTGCCCCTTTGTGTCAACGAAACAGGAACAATATTTCACAATTGTAGCCAAAGAACGTCATTTTTAACCAAAATTTCATATAAATCACACACCCGTTTTGTTGACTTGTCTGCCTGAACAGGAAATTTTCGGCTAAGTAACAAAATTTAGTACATTTAACAAACTGTGTCTTCTATTGGAGGACAAGTGTGCCAAACGCCTCGGGTCTATGAAAGTCCGGTTTTGGTGCGTCAATGACCGTCCACGAGCAGTAATGCTCCTCTTCGGTGAGGTCACCACACTTGTAAAAGTTTGCCCGAATGACATCGCCCGACTGTGGCACTTTGCCATACAACGCCTCGACAAGTTCGTTTGGAATGAAGTAAATCAATTCCCAATGATCGTCGTATTGAGTAGGGGAAACGGTGATGGCAGGCAAGCCCTGATCGCGCAGGAAGCGACGACCATGACGGTCTGCACCAAACCCTGCATGTAAAGCACCTGTGACATTGCATTCCAAATTGAGGTAACCGAGCTCCTTTTCGGGTGCAAAATCGACAAACCATTCCAAACAGCTGTCGGTGCAGACCAGCCCGTCATATTCCTTGATGACGGCACGAGGGGTTGTTTCAGCACAGGTCATACGGGTGTAAAACCCATCAGGGGTGTACAGCGTTTGCGCCGTGATGGCAGGGCAATAAGGGTAATCCCAATTGCAAACCGCCACGGTAAAGGTGGGGGTAGCTGCCCAATCCACTGTCTTTAAAAAGGGAATCATTTTGTTCATTTCATCTTCCTCCTTGTCGGCGGGTAAAACCCGCCGTTGTTGCCGAGCCTGTAACACCGGCGGGCATTGCGGGCGATTCGTGAATCGCCCCTACCTCTTCACTATTCATTATTCACTCTTCACTC
>CAYJIM010000009.1:23342-36271 GCA_964370215.1 uncultured Oscillospiraceae bacterium | reverse complement strand
GGGCGATTCGTGAATCGCCCCTACCTCTTCACTATTCATTATTCACTCTTCACTCTTCACTCAACCGGTCGCCCCTACCTCTTCACTCTTCACTCTTCACTCAGCCCTCCGTCCCCTACTTATTCACTTTTGCCGAACAGATTTCTACCAACAGGCACCTTCAAAAACAGAGAAAGGATCAAGCAGAGTAGCATCACTCCACTCAACAGCAGATATGCCCCTGTAATACCTATGTTTCCTGCTACCACACCACCGAGATTGAGTAGCGCAATTTTACCAACTGCCATGCAGGATGCGGAAATTCCCAGTGCCGTTGACGTGGTTTTCACCGTTGTCAAATTGGTGATGATTTTCAAATTGAGCATCATAAATATCATAGATGGCAGGGAGATCAACAGCAGCACCACCCCGACCACCACCACGGCATTGGGAATCAGCGCATAGCAAAGGAAGGATAAAAGCTGTAACAGGTTGGCAACCAACAACAATTGTCGACACGAAAAGCGATCCATAAACTTATGGGCAAAAAACAGTACCGGAATTTCCACCACCGTGCCGGCAAACAGCACCGTCCCCACCATCGACAGCGGAATCCCCATCTCTTCGAGCAAAATCGGTATGTAAGTGTTGTGGGCACTTGTCGTGCCGAAATACAAAAATGCAATGCCGAAAAATAGCAGCAAATGAGGAGAGCGTAACAGGTCGGTCAGCTTTCCTTTCTCCTGTTTTTCCTGTGCTCCTTGTGGGGGTGCAATGTCCCCAATGCTTCGTACCCCTACCATCGTCACAACGGTAGCAATAAAGGTGAGTACAAACAGCAAAAGCGGCGGGAAGTACTGCAAGACAAAACCACCAAACAGCGATGCTGCAGCATAACCAAGGGTGCCCCACAAACGGATCCGCCCATATTGATAGCGACAATTGCCGATGACCCGCTCCAAAATGGGACTGACCGAGGTGATCCCCGTGACAATGACCCCATTGAGTACAAACAGCGCCCACGTTTGCCCGACAAAGGCAAACACCAACGCGAGCACCCCTACCGCACCGAGCACGGTATAGATAAGGCGTTTGGGATATTTGACACGATCGTTGAGATACCCAATGACGGGGGTGAGCACGATGCCAAACAGACCCGACGACGAGACGATAAAAGAGAGTTCCTCCGGCGTTTTACCAATGCCCGTGAGATAGACACTCAAAATCGAGGCAAAAATGGACATGGAAAAGTACAACCCAAAGGTCATGACTGCATAAGAAAGATAGCTGTCACGACATGCGGCAAATTTTTTTTTCAAATGATACACCTCACACAGTTACTCCGGTAGCACCAGCGGGCATTGCGGGCGATTCGTGAATCACCCCTACCGCACAATGAAAAATCGGGTGGTGAATAAAAATTTTGTCCACTTTTTTAAAAGTGGTGGTGTTTGAGGCAACGCCTCAAGGTCTTGTTGCCGATAGGCAATTTTCAAGCGTCAGCGTTCAAGCAGTTTGGTGTATGCCAAACTGCTCTTTTGCGGGCGACCGGTAGCACCGGCGGGCGATTCGTGAATCGCCCCTACCTCTTCACTCTTCACTCAACCTTATTCCTGTGGCAACGCCAAAGCAATGGCCAATTCTTCCAACTGTTTTGGGTCAACGGTTGCAGGGCATTCGCTCATCAGCTCACCTGCATTCTGCATTTTCGGGAAGGCCACGACATCACGCAGGCTGTCCGCTTCACACAGGATCATCGCCAAACGGTCAAGGCCAATCCCAGCCCCACCGTGCGGTGGTGCGCCATAATGGTAGGCTTCCACAAGGAAACCGAATTTTGCTTCAATCTCTTCGGCGGTAAGCCCCAATGCCGCAAACATTTTTTCCTGCAATTCATAGTCGGTGATGCGAATCGACCCACTCAAGAGTTCCGTTCCATTGAGCACCAAATCATAGGCCTGTGCTTTGACGCGCGCTTTGTCGCTGTCAAGATAGGCGATGTCCTCTTCCAATGGCATGGTGAAGGGATGGTGCATCGCTACGAAGGTTTGGTTGTCCTCATCCCACTCAAAGAACGGGAATTCGGTGATCCACAAAAAGGCGTAGCCTGTGAGTGGCAGTTCCAATTGTTTTGCCACGGTCAAACGAAGGGAACCGAGTACCGGTAACGTCACGGCATGTTTGTCGGCAACGATGAGCGCCACGTCCCCTTTTTGACAGTCGAGGGTGGAAAGAATCGCATCCAACTCCCCTTCTTTCAAAAACTTTCCAAAGGAACAGGTCGGGGTGTCGTCGACGTAGCGGATGTATGCCAACCCTTTGGCACCAATCCCTCTCACATATTCGACCAACTTGTCAATGCTTTTGCGGGTCAGTTTGTCCGCTGCCCCTTTGGCAACGATCCCACGCACACTGCCGCCGTTTTTGAGTGCATCCGAAAAGACAACAAAGTCACAGTCTTTGACCGTCTCGCTCAAATCGGTGATTTCCATGCCAAAACGGATGTCCGGTTTGTCGGAACCGTAACGGGTCATCGCATCGTGGTAGGTCATGCGGGTAAACTGTGCCGGCAGGGTGGTGTTTTGTACCTTTTCAAACAATGTTTGGAAATATCCTTCGATCATCGCCATGATGTCGTCTTGATCGACAAAGCTCATTTCCAAGTCAATTTGAGTGAACTCCGGCTGACGGTCGGCACGCAAATCTTCATCTCTAAAGCAACGTGCCAGTTGAATGTAGCGGTCGTATCCCGACAGCATCAGCAATTGTTTGTAAATTTGCGGAGACTGTGGCAGGGCATAAAATTTACCGTGATGGATACGGGAAGGCACCAAGTAGTCTCGTGCCCCTTCCGGTGTCGATTTCATCATCATCGGGGTTTCAATCTCATAAAACCCATTGTCATAAAAGTAGTCACGGGTGACCTTTGCAATGTCGTGACGCTTTTTCATGTTGCGTTGCAGATGGGTGCGACGCAGGTCAAGGTAGCGGTGTTTTAGGGCAATCTCTTCCCCTACTTTGCCACCGTCGATGTGAAACGGTGGGGTCTGTGCCACCGACAGAATACGTAAGTCGGTGACAAACAATTCGACATCACCGGTGTCGATGTCGCCATTTTTCGCTTCTCGTTCACGCACTTCACCCTTTGCCGCAACGACAAACTCACTGCGACAGGATTTTGCCTTTTCCATGATGGACGGGTCGGTATGCTCATCAAAGGTCAACTGCACCACACCGGTGCGGTCACGCAGGTCGATGAATGCCAACCCACCTTTGTCACGCAGTTTTTGTACCCAACCGCAAGCGACGACCGTTTCCCCTTTCATCGACAATCTAAAATCATTACAATAATGGGTTCGTTTCAACCCTGTCATTCGTTCTGCCATTGTTGTTCCTCCGTTTTATGTTGTATCCAAACAGTGCGATTGCCTGTTTTTTAAATGCGGTTGTCGCCCAAGCCAAAGAGGCTACTCATCGGGCTGTCTTCCAGTTGTGCGCCGAGCTCTTCCGACATTTCCTCTAAGGTAAAGTCGTACAAGGCCGACACCAAGTCCTTTTCAAATTGAATGAGGCGCTGGCTACCATCGTCCATGCGTTTGAGGTTGGCTTGTCCGCTCTCCAGTTCGCTGTCGCCCAATACCATCGACAGGCGTGCCCCGATTTTGTTGGCATATTTCATCTGTGCCTTCAAACTGCGTCCCACGCTGTCACATTCGGCATAAAAGCCTTCAGTGCGGAGCTGTTGTACCAGCTGATATGCCTTGACATTGGCGGCATCCCCCATACTTGCGATGTAAATTTCACAGCTACGTGGGGTTGGTGGTTCAATGCCTTGTGCGGCCATCACCATCAGCAAACGTTCCAACCCACTGCCAAAGCCGAGAGCCGGGGTTGCAGGGCCGCCCAGTTGTTCCACCAAACCGTCGTATCGTCCACCACCGCAGACGGTGGATTGTGCGCCGAGGTCGCCACTGACAAATTCAAAGACGGTGCGGGTGTAGTAGTCAAGCCCTCTGACGATACCGGCATTCACCGTGTAGTCGATGTTTGCCACGTCCAGACGGGTGCGTACGCCGTCAAAGTGGGTTTGACAAGGGTCACAAAGGTAATCGAGCACCACCGGTGCGTCCTTGGAAAGGGCGGCGCAGGCAGGGTTTTTACAGTCGAGCAGGCGCATCGGGTTTTTCTCCAGTCGCTCCAGACAGGTCGGACAAAGAGTGTCACGGTGTGCCGTGTAGTAGTCCACCAACGCTTGGTAGTAGTGGGGACGACAATCGGGACAACCGATGGAATTGAGTTGCAGTTCCACCCCCGAAAGACCGAGCATCTGCAAAAAGCTCTTGGCAAGGCCGATGACTTCGGCATCTGCTGCCGGAGAGGCCGAACCGAACAGCTCCACCCCAAATTGGTGAAACTCGCGCAGTCTGCCGGCTTGCGGACGTTCATGACGAAAGCAAGGGGTGATGTAGCAGATTTTTAACGGCAACGCTTCCTTTAACAGGCCATTTTCAATAGCGGCACGTACCGCCCCCGCTGTCCCCTCTGGTTTCAACCCAAACAGGTCATCCCCTTTTTCGGGGCGCACTTGATACATTTCCTTTTGTACCACATCGGTGGTGTCCCCCACCGAGCGTTTGAACAGATCCATCGCTTCAAAAGTAGGGGTACGCTGTTCAAAAAAGCCGTAAGTAGCGGCAACTTCCAATGCGGTTTTTTCTAAAAACTGCCAGCGATAGCTCTCTGCCCCCAAAATGTCCTGTGTGCCACGTGGTGCTTTGATGATTTTTTTCATTGATTTTTCCTCACTTCACGGTAGGCCGTCAAAAAGGCGCACCGATTTTCTTCTGTTATACTCTATAGAATAGCACAATAGGGCAGACAGACGGCTTTGCCTTCTGCCCACCCTTGTGGTATAGGTTATTGGTTTTATTTTGGATTGACGATGTTGCGCCAGTCTAAATCTCCACGTTCCAAACCGTGGATCAAGACTTCCGCTGTGGCGATGTTGGTCGCAACCGGAATGTTGTGTGCATCACAAAGACGCAATAAGTTGTTTTCGTTGAGTTCGCTTGATTTGGTGGTCAAGGTGTCACGGAAAAACAGTACGATGTCAATCTCGTTGCAAGCAACGCGGGAAGCAATCTGCTGTGCTCCTCCTTGCATACCACTCAAAAATCGTTGAATCTCAAGACCTGTTGCCTCAGAAATAAATTTGCCGGTTGTGCCTGTTGCACAAAGTGTGTGGCGACTCAAAATACCACAGTAGGCGATGCAAAATTGTACCATCAGTTCTTTTTTTGCATCATGTGCGATCAATGCAATATTCACAATAGTCCCTCCTTGTCGTCGTTGTTGTCATGCAGTTCTTTCAAACTATCACTTCGATACTTACCTAAGTTAATTTTACCAACTTTTTGGTCAGTTGTCAAAACATTTTTTGTCACTTCTTCTATTTTCTACCTTTTTGCCAATTTCTATTCAAGAAAATAGTGCGTTTCAATACTTTCACCCTGTTTCTTTATATTTTTTTACCAACAGTGTGATAAAAAAGCAGACTCCCAATCAAACAGAGGAGCATCGCCAAGTTCACTTGAATGGAAAGACCAAAGGTCAATTGCAGAATCGACAGGTCGATGACCAAAGGCGCACCCGATCCGATGCCAATGTGTTGACCCCACGTCAAAAAAGCAAGGGCATCGACACGACTGGCAATTTCTGTGAGCACCACCCCTAAGAACAGTCCCAACAACAAAAATAAGACAAAAATAAATCCTCGTTTCATCCGCTATACTCCCTTCACGCCGGTTGACCCAAAACCACCGTCGCCACGCGCGGTGTCGGACAGCGTTTCCACCTCCAAAAGTGTCGGCAGATAAACCGGTGCCAACACCAGTTGGGCAATGCGGTCGTTTGGTGCAATCCGTTGTGGCATGTCACTCAAATTTTTGAGGGCGACTAAAATTTCGCCACGGTAATCGCTGTCGATTACCCCGACACAGTTGGCAGGAATCAGCCCCTGTTTTGTCGCCAACCCGCTACGTGCATAGACAAATGCCGCAATCGTCGGATCTTCAATCCCGATGGCAATGCCGGTGCCAATCCGCACCACACCACCTACCGGAATGGTAATCGCCGCTTCGATACAGGCATACAGGTCATACCCTGCACTACCTGCCGTTGCTCGGGTCGGCAACAACGCTTGTGGCTTTAATTTTTGTACCGATAATTGTTTCATGCAATGCTCCTAATTGCCACGGGTGAACGCCCCTTGTGGTGCTGTCCCCCGTTTGTAATCTTCAAATACCTGTCTGACCTCTGCTACTGTTTCATCGGTAAAGTAATAGTAGGAAAATCCGACCACCCGTTCCGATTTATCGGCAAGCCAAAGGGTTTTACAGTTGTGCACCTCGGCAAACTTGCGGTCTCGACAGCGCACGGCAAACCGGTTGCCCAAACGGTCGGTCAGCGTGCCGGCTCCCTTGCACTTGCCACAATGACGATGTCGCCCCAGCGGACAGTTGCGCACCACCATCGCAGGGAGTTTTCCGTACACCGTCGTACCGATTGCCGCCGTTGCTTGCAACCGCTTTGCCCCTGCATTTGACAAATCAAAGGACGGGACAAGGTGGGTAGCGCCAAAGGCTTCCATCACCGCCGCTGCCCGTGTGTTGGTGCAGTTCAAAAAGGGCTGTGCAAAGACGGAAAAGCCCAGCTCTTTTGCCAACTGTAGATGGGCGACAGTACTTGCCGCAAGGCAGGTAAAGCCCGCTTTGTGCACCGCACGCAGATGGGCGATCGTCTCGGCCTCGTCGCCAAACCCCAATCGATTGGGTGCAACGACCACCCTTTCGGGGTCTAGGGTACTTTGGTGGGCAATGACCTCCGACAAGGGGAGTACCACCAAATCCCATGGGGTGTCTCCCCACTGGGAGACCTGCTCCAACCGTGCGACCTTACCGGTAAAGGACGGCGTCACTTTCGCTTGTGTTTTGGGCGATAGCGGAGAAAAGGGAATTTCTCTGCCGGCAATCCGTGCTGTCGACAACGCTTCCACCGCCTGTCGACGCAGGTCGTTGAGTACCGATTTCGGGATCATCAACCCGTCTGACAGGGAAACCGCACAGTCGGTGCAGGCAAAGGGGGTACCCCCCAGTTTTTCCATGGCGACGGTCACTTCTTCTGCGGTGGTTGCACGGGTTTTAGCAATCATCGGGGTGTTCCCTTCCACACAGACGGTATGTGCCCCGTCCGATAGGGTGAGGGTCAAACTTTCAGCCGTTGCCACCACCACGGCGCTCACCGCCACTTTGCGCCCTTCCTTGTGATAGGTTTGTCGCAGGGAAGAAAGCAACGGGGAGGTGGCCGCCTGTACATCCTCCTTGCCACGCATTCCAAACATCTCGCCGTCCCGTTTACCGGTCAAATACCCATCGGTAAAACCTGTTCTGGAAAAGACCGCCTGTAGCGTGTCGAGCGATGGGACTCGTGCCTCATTCAACCCGGCATACGCCGCCGTTGCCGCCGCCACATACTCCGGTCGTTTCATTCGTCCTTCGATTTTTAGGCAGGCAACCCCCATCTGTTGGAGGGTTTCAAATTGCGACACCGTCGCCAAATCCTTGAGCGACAGATCATGTTGCTCGGGATGTTCGGTGCCAAATGGCAGCCGACAGGTGCCGGCACAGCTCCCACGGTTGCCACTGCGCCCGCCAATCATCTGGCTGAGATAACACTGCCCCGACACCGACATACAGAGTGCCCCATGTCCGAACACTTCCACTTCGATATCGACGGTGTCGATGATTTCTGCAATTTCTTTTAATGTTAGTTCCCTTGCGAGCACCACCCGACTGATCCCCAGTTCCTTGCAAAACCGTGCACCGGCAGGGCTATGTACCGTCATTTGGGTAGAGCCATGCAACGGCACTTGTGGGCAACACGCCTTGGCGGTTTGTGCCACGCCTAAGTCCTGTACGATGAGGGCATCCACCCCCAAACGACATGCCAAAGAAAGGGTCTTTTGCAGTTCTTCCCACGCACGGTCGTCGACCAGTGTGTTGACTGTTTGATAGACCCTTACCCCACGCAGATGACAGTAGTCAACCGCTTCTTTTAATGTTTCTTCGGTAAAATTTTGGGCACGCTGTCGGGCATGCAATGCCCCTGCCCCGAGATACACCGCATCGGCACCGTTTTGCACCGCTGCAATGACCGACTCCATGCCGCCGGCAGGCGATAAAATTTCCATGTCTGCTCCTTTGAGAGGCTGATTTACTTGTCCTTATTTAAGGAAGATTGGAGCGACGCCAAAGACAAAGCGGTTTCGAGCTGCTCTTTGTCCGCTTGCAATTTTGCCACCTGTTGTTGCAATTCTGCCACATGGGTGTTGGCCTCATTTGCCTGCGTGATGTAATCACGCACCTCTTCACGCAAATGGTCAGAACTGACGTCCCCTTTTTCACGCTCGTCCAACAGATCCAGTGCGACCAAAATGGAAGCATCCGACACCGAAATACTCGGCGCTTTGGCAAGGAGCTCGCGCATACGCGCGTCGAGTTGTTTACTCAACCGCACGGCATACCCCGGCTCTTCCGCTGTCTGTAAGGAATAACTTTTTCCCATAATATATACTTTTACTCGATTCATCTGCGCATCCTTTCCGTGGCACCCACTGTCGCCACCGTTACATTTCTTGTTTTAGTATACCGCAAATTGCCAGAACATTCAACCCTTTATGGCAATTTCCTCCACCTTTCACTCTTTTTGGACACAACTATTGAGTACTTTCTTCCCAACATTCCCCTGAAGCAACAGTTTTTGTTTGCAATTACCCCTGTTCCATGATAAAATAAAAGCAATTGTCTACACTAAAAAACAACAGAAGGAGGACTTTGTTTGAAACAATTATGGACGTTATTTGTGACCTTTATGCGTGTAGGTGCTTTTACCTTTGGCGGAGGATACGCCATGATGCCCATCCTACAGCGTGAAGTGGTACAACAAAAGAAATGGGCCACCGAAGAAGAGGTGCTCGACTACTATGCGGTGGGACAGTGTACCCCCGGGATCATCGCTGTCAATACAGCGACCTTCATCGGTCATAAAATTGCTGGTATTCCCGGCGCGGTGGTTGCCACAGCAGGCCTTGTCTTCCCGTCGCTTGTCATCATCACCATTTTGGCGGCCGTACTCCAGCAATTTGCAGACTACCCACTGGTCGCCCACGCACTGGTCGGCATTCGTGTGGCAGTCGCTGCCCTCGTGGTACAAGCAGTCTACACCATGTGGAAAAGCGGCGTCAAAGACGGGGTGGGCATTGCCCTTTTTGTCATCACCTTTGCCGGCATGGTGGTCTTCAATCTTTCCCCCCTCTGGTTTGTCGTGTTCGGTATCCTCGTCGGGGTTTGTGTCAGCCGCCTGAAAGCAAAAAAATCGGGTGACCGGAGCAAAGGAGGCAAGGCATGATTTATCTCATTCTCTTTGCAGAATTTTTCTACGCAGGACTGCTCTCGTTGGGGGGCGGACTTGCCACCCTGCCGTACCTCTATGATATGGCAAATCGCCACGACTGGTTTACCCAAGAGGATCTGGCCAACATGATTGCGGTATCGGAGTCGACACCCGGCCCGATTGGCATCAACTGCGCCACCTATGCTGGGTACACTGCAAGTGGGATCCTCGGTGGAGTGGTTGCCACAGCAGGACTTGTTTTCCCTTCCTTAATTATCATCATCATTGTCGCTCACTTTTTAAAACGCTTTCGGGAGAGCACGCTTGTCAAACAGTCCTTTTACGGTCTGCGTCCCGTTGTCACTGCGTTGATTGGGGCGGCCTGCTTTGAGGTGTTGCGTATCACCATTTTTTCCTTTGATCGGTTTGAAGAGACAGGGGTCTGGTACGATCTGTTTGCCCTGCCCGAACTGCTCTTGTTTGCCGTTTTGCTTGTCATGGTGCTGCGCATCAAATGGCATCCGATTGCCTTTATTGGCATTGGGGCGTTGTGTGGCATTGTATTCTCTCTGTAGGAACTGACTCACCATACCCGCTCTGTGCCTGACACAGTTTGTCAACAATACCAACAAACAAAGTTCGGGTTTGGTTATCTTGACAATCACACAGCAATCTACTATAATATAATGGGTTTTTATAGCAACCTTTCTTCCGTAAAATTGGGGCGTAATGCCCCCTTTTACAGCAATTTTCCCGATTACTTGTGTGTTTTGCAATACATGAAAAACAATCCGCTATCAAGCGTGATCAAAAGGATGGATAGAATATGACTGTTGAAAAAACTGCCCTCTCGGGGGTTTATATCGTCACACCACGTGTCTTTGGGGACGAACGTGGCTGGTTTATGGAGAGCTACTCTCAACTCAAAACCCCTGAAATTGACTGCAATTTCATTCAGGACAACCACTCGTACTCCGCAACCAAAGGGGTATTGCGTGGGCTGCATTTTCAAAATGGCGAACATGCACAGGCAAAACTGGTGCGTTGCACTCGTGGGGCGGTGTTGGATGTTGCCGTAGATCTCAGAAAAGGGTCTCCGACCTATCGTCAATGGGTGGCGGTGGAACTGTCGGCGGAAAACAAGCGCCAACTGTTCATCCCACGCGGATTTGGTCACGGCTTTTTGACATTGACCGATGACGTGGAATTTTTATACAAAACCGACAACTACTACAACGCCGAAGCAGACCGCAGCATTCGCTTCGATGATCCTGCCATCGGTGTAGATTGGGGCATTTCTTCCCCTACCCTTTCCGACAAGGATGCAAACGCACCACTCCTCGCAGACAGCGACTGCGATTTCACCTATTAAAGGAGGATGTTACAATGAGTACAAAAACCATTTTGGTGACAGGGGGCGCCGGCTTTATCGGCGGCAACTTTGTCCATTATATGATCGAAAAATACCCGACCTACCGCATCGTCTGTGTTGACGTGTTGACCTATGCCGGCAACATGGAGACCTTGGCTCCGGTCAAAGACTGTCCGCAATTTGTCTTTTATAAGGCAGACATCTGTGACAGAGCAGCCATCGACGATATTTTCCAAAAAGAGCAACCTGATGTGGTCGTCAACTTTGCGGCGGAAAGCCACGTTGACCGCTCCATCGAAAATCCGGCGATTTTCTTAGAAACCAACGTGTTGGGCACACAGGTGCTGTTGGACGCTTGTCGCAAACATGGCACCGCACGTTACCATCAAGTTTCCACTGATGAAGTGTACGGGGATCTGCCGCTCGACCAACCGGAATTGTTTTTCACCGAAACGACACCACTGCACACCTCGAGCCCTTATTCCGCTTCCAAGGCATCGGCAGACCTGTTGTGCCAAGCCTACCACCGCACCTTTGGTGTGCCACTCACCATCTCCCGTTGTTCCAACAACTACGGCCCTTACCACTTCCCCGAAAAGCTCATCCCTTTGATGATTGCCAATGCCCTTGCCGACAAACAGTTGCCGGTGTATGGTACGGGGGAAAATGTGCGTGACTGGCTGTATGTGGAAGACCACTGTGCCGCCATTGACCGCATCATCCATGATGGGACGATCGGTGAAGTCTACAACATCGGCGGACACAATGAAAAAACCAATCTCGACGTGGTCAAAATCATTTTAAAAGCGTTGGGTAAAGACGAAAGTCTCATCACCTTTGTCACCGACCGTGCAGGACACGACATGCGTTACGCCATCGACCCGACCAAAATTCACGCAGAACTCGGCTGGTTGCCGGCAACCAAATTTGACGACGGCATTCAAAAAACCATCACTTGGTACCTTGAAAACAAGGATTGGTGGCAACACATTTTGAGCGGGGAGTACCAACAGTACTACACCCGTATGTATGAAAACCGCTAATCCAATGACAGAAAAACCACTTGTTTCGATTTTACTCTCGGTCTATCGCCCACCGCGCGACTGGCTTGTGGCGCTGTTGCAATCGCTCAACACCCAGACTTATGAAAATCTGGAATTGCTTGTTTGGGACGATTGTCCCGAGGAGCCTTTAGATGAAGCGTTGCTCTCCACCCATATCACGGCCTTTCCTTACACCTTGTGGCGTGGGGCAGAAAATGTCGGCTCCAACGCCGCTTTTGGCGCGCTGACGGCACGGGCAACGGGAGATTTGATCGCCTATTGTGATCAGGACGATGTCTGGCACAGCGATAAACTTTCCCGCTTGGTGGCATTGCAACGTGAGGCCGATACCCCACTGGTGTATTGCAATGCGGCGATCATCGACGGTGAGGGCAGACAAATTGGTGCTTGCTTACAGGATATTTTTCCTCGTCACCGTATGCGTCACGGAGAGGGGCTTGCCCCCTTTTTCATGTTGCAAAACTGTATTCCGGGCTGTGCATTGGTGGTAAAAACCGATGTGGCAAAACAGGCGTTGCCGTTTGATGCGGTACTGGTACACGACCAATGGGTCGCCCTGCAAGCGGCACTCACCGGTTCCATTGGCTTACTGAATGAGTCACTATTGGATTACCGCCAACACGACCACAACCAGACGGGTTCGTTAAAAGGGGTGGTGACCAAAGCCGATTACAAAAAGCGTTTGTTGCAAGCGGAACAGACGATGGCGGTGATGGCAACACGATATGGCGATGAACCACAATTACAACAGGATATTGCCGATATGACCGTGTTTATCAAAGCACGGTTGCGGTATTTTGAACGGCACGCATTCAAAGACGGTAGACTGCTGTGGCGGTATCGCCATTACAGCAAGTTTGCCACCTATTTTGAATTGGTGCTACCCTTTTTGCCCACCCCCGTTTTCAAGCGATTCATCCGCCGCCTACAGTCTGGCGGGTGAGCACCTCTATCACGAAAACCTCGTCCACGAGCCGGTAGCACCGGCGGGCAATCGGACGACCAAAGGTCGCCCCTACTCTTCACCCTTCACTCAACCGGTCGCCCCTACAACGGGACGGGTG
>CAYJIM010000009.1:0-23242 GCA_964370215.1 uncultured Oscillospiraceae bacterium | reverse complement strand
TCGCCCCTACTCTTCACCCTTCACTCAACCGGTCGCCCCTACAACGGGACGGGTGACCCGTCCCCCACGATAAGGAGAATTCAGCATGATTTTAGTAACCGGCGTCAACGGACAACTGGGCTATGATGTTGTCAAAAGGCTACAGGCCCTCGACATGCCCTGCAAGGGGATCGACATTGCCGACCTCGACTTGACCGATGGGGCGGCAGTATCCGCTTATCTGCATGACTTAAAACCGACCGCCGTGGTGCACTGTGCGGCGTATACTGCGGTGGACAACGCAGAGGATCAAGCGGATCTTTGTCGTGCGGTCAACGTCGATGCGACACGCACCATTGCCACTGTCTGTAAGGAACTGGACAGCGTGTTGATGTACATCAGCACCGACTACGTCTTTGCAGGAACAGGCGACACCTTTCAAGAGGTGGATGCCCCCCTTGCCCCCTCCGGCGTCTATGGCAAAACCAAATTGGATGGGGAGCTTGCGGTACAGGAATTGCTTTCTCGCTTTTTCATCGTCCGCATTTCGTGGGTGTTTGGCAAAAATGGCAACAACTTTGTCAAGACGATGTTGCGCCTCGGCAAAGAGCGTGACACCCTCTCGGTCGTTGGCGATCAAATCGGTTCACCGACCTACACCGCTGATTTGGCGGTACTGCTGTGCGACATGTTAAAAACCGATCGCTACGGCGTTTATCACGCCACCAACGAAGGGGTTTGCTCGTGGGCGGAATTTGCCGCTGCCATCATGCAAAAAGCAGGACTTTCCTGCACCATTCAGTCGATCCCCAGTAGCGACTACCCCACCAAAGCGACCCGTCCGCTCAATTCGCGACTGTCTAAAACCGCATTGGAGACCCAAGGGTTTTGCCGTCTGCCCCATTGGGAGGATGCACTGGATCGCTACCTGAAGGAGATTGCACCATGGTAGGTTATTGGCACAATTTCAAGCGGTTTATTCCGCTGTTGCAGGAATTGGTGTCACGCGATATGAAAGTCAAATACCGCCGTTCCATTTTGGGGATTGTTTGGAGTCTTTTGAACCCCTTGCTCATCATGGTGGTCATGACCATTGTCTTTTCCAACATCTTTCGCTTTGACATTCCAAACTTTCCTATTTACTACCTCACCGGTTCGATTATTTTGAGTTTTTTCTCGGAAGCGACGAGTGGGGCGATGTCGTCCGTCTTTGAGTCGGGCGCCCTCATCAAAAAAGTATACATCCCAAAATATCTCTTTGCATTGGAAAAGGTACTCTTTGCCTTTGTCAATTTAGGGTTCTCGCTCATCGCCGTGATCATTGTGATGATCTTCACCCAAACACCGTTGCACTTTACCATGCTACTCGCCCCTGTGCCACTGCTATTGCTATTTGTGTTCTGTATTGGCATCGGGCTGATTTTGGCAACAGTGGCGACGTTTTTCCGTGACATCATGCACCTTTACGGGGTATTTTTGACCGCTTTGACCTATCTGACACCGGTGTTTTACCCCCTTGAAATGGTACCGGACTGGCTCCAGTCGATCATCCAATTCAATCCGTTGTATCGCTTCATCAACTACCTGCGTCTTTGCGTGCTGTACGGCACTGTCCCCACCCTTGCCGATCATCTTTACTGTGTCGGGTTTGCGGCGGTGGCTTTGCTCATCGGGGTGGTTGTCTTTAAGCGACATCAAAACAAATTTATCCTCTATTTATAAACAGGAGAGCTTGTATGAGCAACAAACAAACCGTGGTGGATATTCGTGACGTTTCCATGACCTTTAGCATGGCGACAGAGCGCATCTCCTCCCTCAAAGAATACTTCATCAAGCGTGTCAAGCGCTTGGTTCAAGTGGAAACCTTTCAAGCCCTTGACCATGTCTCCTTTACCATTCAAAAGGGCGAAGTTTTTGGCATCGTCGGCTTGAACGGGTCGGGAAAATCCACCTTACTCAAAATCATTGCTGGGATCTATCGCCCGAGTGGTGGCGGTGTTTCGGTGACCGGCAACGTCGCCCCCCTCATTGAGTTGGGGGCAGGATTTGACATGGAATTGACCGCCCGAGAGAACATCTATCTCAACGGGTTGGTGCTCGGCAACACCCGTGCCGCCATCGACGAAAAGTTTGACGCCATTGTCGACTTTTCTGGCATCGGTGAGTTTTTGGACGTGCCGATGAAAAACTATTCCTCGGGGATGATTGCAAGGATCGCCTTTTCGGTTGCCACCTGCACCAGTCCCGACATCCTCATCGCCGATGAGATTTTGGCGGTTGGAGACTATCAATTTCAGGAAAAATGCGAGCGTCGCATCCGTGAAATGATGGAGGAAGGAACCACCGTTATTTTTGTTTCTCACTCGATTGAACAGGTACAAAAGCTGTGCGACCGCTGTGTTTGGATCGAAAAGGGCAAGGTGAAAATGCTCGGCGATTGCGACGAGGTTTGCCACGCTTATGCCGCACAATAAAAACCATTTGAGGGGGCGTTTTTTTGAAAAGCGAACAGGTAGGAGCTGTACAGCTCAATTTATCCCAGTATAGCGGAACCGATTATTATTCTGACGGCGACATCGAACAGACGTTGTTGGAACTTGTACAATCTCATACGCCAGAACAATACGAACAGGTCATTGCCGCAAAACAGCAATGGCCTATTCTCTATCATCTGTCGGAAAATCGCGGCAACATTGTTGACTGGTTGCCGATTACCAAAGAGGATCATGTATTGGAAGTCGGTGCCGGCTGTGGCGCCATCACCGGTACCCTTTGCCGGATGGCAAAACAGGTCACCTGTATTGAGCTTTCGCGTCAGCGCAGTCTCATCAACGCAACACGCAACAAATCTTGTGACAATCTCGAAATTTTGGTCGGCAACTTTCAGGACATTGAACCCACCTTACCGGTGCAGTACGATTACATCTTACTGATTGGTGTCTTTGAATATGGGGCAAGCTATATCAGCGATGCTGTCGATCCATACGGCACCTTTTTGTCCATCTTAAAGCGCCACCTAAAGCCCGACGGGAAACTGGTCATTGCCATTGAAAACAAATTTGGGTTGAAATACTGGGCAGGCTGTAAAGAAGACCATGCCGGCAGGTACTTTGAGGGGTTGGAAGGGTACACCGTGCACCCCGGTGCTGTCACCTTTTCCAAACCACAACTGATCCGCCTGTTTTCCGAAGCGGGATTTGACCGACCGACTTTCTACTACCCCTACCCCGACTACAAATTCCCCATCCACATCTATTCGGATGAATGGCTACCAAAAAAAGGGGATTTGCGCGACAACAACCGCAACTTTGATCAGGATCGGTTGGGGTTGTTTGACGAGACAAAGGTGTTCGACGAGCTACTCGACAGTGGCATGTTTGACTTTTACAGCAACTCCTTTTGTGTCATCCTCTCTGCCGAGGATTTGCACCAATGACAGGGGACTACATCAATAAAAAGAGGTTATTTATGAAACAAATATTGTACGCCAAACATACCGAACAGCGCAAGCGTCAATACCGCATTCGCACGACGGTTGTCAGCGAGAGCGGCAAACGCTATCTGACCAAGAGTGCGATGAACCCAGAAGCGTTGGAGCATCTCGAATGGATGAAGCGCGGGTTTACTGCCATGACCGAGCAGTTTGACCCCAGTGTCCTTTCGATCAATACCTATGAAGAGGTAAACGGGGACTTGCAGTTTGCCTTTATTGCAGGGGAATCGCTGGAAAGCAAACTGCTGTCCGCACACGACCGTGGCGATACCGACGGGTTCTTTTTGCTGTTAAAACAATACAAAAATTGCGTCCGTTCACAAAAACCGACCATTCCCACCTATGTCGGCAGTGAGCGTTTTTCGGAATGGTTTGGCGATGTGGTGATTCCTGCGGATACCAATGTCAACCCTTCCTGCAACCTCGACATGGCGTTTGACAACCTGCTCATCGACCCCGATGGACAGTGGCATTTGGTGGACTATGAATGGGTGGTGCATTTTCCTGTCCCTGCCGACTACCCGATCTTTCGCGCCATTTTTGCTTTTTGTCTCAATCACCGCATCGATCCGGAGCCACTCTACACCGCCTGCGGTTTGACAGCGGATCAGATTGCCCTTTTTACCGTTATGGAGCGTCGTTTTACCGCCCACCTCTTTGACCCTGTACCGGCACACGGTACTCCACTACAACCACGCCTTGAACTGGGACAACAAACACCAATCTCCCAAACGGTCTACCTCGACCGTGGGGAGGGCTTTTCAGAGCAATTTTCCCAAACGCTTTCCGCCATCAAAGAGGACGACGGCAGATATACTTTACAACTGTCCATTCCCGATGATGTCAAGCAGTTGCGCTTTGACCCGACCGAACAGTTTCACTGCATCCTGTCCCATTTTGTGGCGACGATGGATGGTGTGGTGGTCCCCTATCAAGCGGTCAATGGGGTCGGGTATCAGTCGCTGTTGCTGTTTGACTCGACCGATCCACAACTGCTGATCCCCCTACCTGTCGGCAAAACGGGAGATCGTCAGGTCACGTTGCAATTTTTCTTGGTGTCGGCGGAAGCAGGGGCAGACTTTTTGCCACCGCTCATCCAAGCGACGGCACATGTTGACCAAACGGCGCAAATTGCCCGTTTGGAGCAACAACTCAAAGAGGCAAACGAGGCGTTACACAGTGCAGGGGTGCACTACCATGCGGTGGTCACCTCAAGATTTTGGCGGATGACCGCGCCACTGCGTGCCCTGTCCAACAAACTGCGTCCATTGTTACAGCGCAATCGCTTTGCCAGAGCACTCATCAAACTACTGCGTTCGATCAAAAACGAGGGGATTTCCACCACCGCCAAAAAGGTGCGCTATCGCCTATCCGGCAGATCCTATCAAGCACCGGTGGCGGCAACGACCGAAGCCCTTTCCCGTTGGCAGGGAAGTACCGTTGACCCAAGTACCGTCGACCACGACCTCACTTTTTCCATTCTGGTACCGGCATTCAACACCCCCATCCCCTATCTGACCGAACTTGTTCGTTCGGTACAGGCACAGTCCTACCCCAATTGGGAGCTGTGTATTGCCGATGCCTCGGATGATCCGGCGGAGGAAGTGCGCCAATGGGTGACCCAATTTGCCACACAGGACGCCCGCATCCGCTATGAAAAGATTGACAATGTCGGCATTGGTGAAAACACCAACCGCTGTGCCGCCATGGCGACAGGCTCCTACTTTGTGCTGTTGGATCATGACGATGTTCTGCATCCTGATGCGCTGTACTACAACCGTCAGGCCATTGCCGAAACCGGTGCCGAAGTGCTCTACTCGGATGAGGATCGCATCGATTTGAATGGGGTGCACTGTCGCGCCTTTTTCAAACCCGACTGGTCTCCTGACCTGTTGTATAGCCAGATGTACATCTGTCATCTCTTGGTCTTCTCCCGTCGCTGTTTTGAGGCGATTGGTGGATACCGCCCCGACTATAATGGGGCACAGGATTATGACTTGATGCTTCGTCTGTCGGAGCAGACTTCACTGATTCATCACATTCCAAAAGTGCTGTACGGTTGGCGTGAGGCACCCACCTCCACCGCCGCCAATGCCGACACCAAACCCTATGCACACACCGCAGGGTTGCAGGCACTCGATGCCCACCTCAAGCGCACCTTTGGCGAGGGGGCGTATGCTTGTGAAACAGAACACACCTTTGTTTATCAGGCACGCTTTACCCTACCCGAAACCCCACCGCTTGTCTCGATCATCATTCCGATGAAAGACAATTGGCAGTTGAGCAAGGGTTGTGTCGACAGCATTTTAAGTTTGAGCACCCATCAACAGTTTGAAATTCTCCTGTTGAACAACAATTCGGAGGAGCAGGAGACCTTTGCATGGTTTGACGAGGTTGTCAAGCAGGACAATCGCATCCGTGTATTGGAAGCGGCGTTCCCCTTCAACTGGTCACAACTCAACAATGTGGGGATCGCTGCTGCCAAGGGCGATGTCTATGTCTTTTTGAACAACGACACCGTCATCATCTCCCCCGACTGGTTGGAGCGTCTGTGTGAACAGGCGTTGCGCCCCGACATCGGGGTGGTAGGGCCACAACTGCGCTACGAGGACGGCACGTTGCAACATGCCGGCGTGGTACTCGGGATGGGTGGCTTTGCCGATCATGTCTACAAGGGCGCCGCTGCAGCGCACACCTATCTGCCGTTTGTCTCTCCTGTGCTCAACCGCAACGTGTTGGCGGTGACAGGCGCTTGTATGGCAATTGCCAAAGAAACCATCGACACCATCGGTGGGTTTGATGAGACCTTTATCATCTGTGGCAGCGATGTCGAGCTCTGTCTACGTGCCTATGAGGCAGGGTTCAACAACCTGTATCTGGCGCATGTGGCACTCTTCCATTTGGAGTCCAAAAGTCGCACCCCCTACATTCCACCAAACGACTTTGAGCGTTCGGCGTACTACTACGCACCCTATCGTGAGGAGGGTGACCCTTACTACAACATCAATCTCAACTACGACCTCACTACACCAACGGAGGAAACGGATATGGCTCGTATGCGCAAAGGGCTTCGCTACCATTTAAGCCGTAATGCCATTGCCCGAAAGGTTTACAACGGTATCAAGCAACAGTTTTTAAGCACCCCCAACACCGATATTCCGGAGGCAGGTGCGCTCCACGGTAGACCATCCGAGACGATGGCAGGACAAAAGCGTCTCAATCTATTGGTGCCTACCGTGACCAAAAAACATGTCTTTGGTGGGGTGACCACCGCATTGGACTTTTTCTACAAGCTGGTACAGGAAAGTGGCCTGCCTGCCCGTGTCATCATCACCGATGCGCCGTATATTCCAACAGAATCGGTGCTACTCCCCTGTTATCAACACCGCACCGCCGAAGAGGATGCCGCTGACCTTTATCAAGTGGTGGACTTTTCGGATCGCCATCAAAAAACCATTCCGATCTGTGAAGGGGATATTTTCATGGCAACGGCATGGTGGACAGCGTACGGGGCGATCACCCTGTTGCAGGAGCAACGCGCAGCTTTTCCAAGCTGTGACAACAAACTGCTGTACTTCATACAAGACTATGAGCCGGGCTTTTACGAATGGTCGTCTCGCTATCTGATGGCGGACAGCACCTATCGTCTGGACATCCCAACCATTGGGATTTTCAATTCCTCGCAATTGTATCAGTTTATGAAACAGGCAGGATACCAATTCGCGGAAGAGCTGGTCTTTGATCCGGTGCTCAACCGCTCACTTGCACCATTTGTCGACAAGGTGACCACCTCGACACGCAAAAAGCAAATTCTGGTATATGGTCGCCCGTCGACTGCACGCAACGCCTTTGAAATCATTGTCGATTCGTTGACGGAGTGGTGCCAAAAACAACCGGATATTGCGGATTGGACCATTCTGTCTGCCGGTGAATACCACGATCCGATTGATCTTGGTAACGGCAAGCAACTCCAATCGGTCGGCAAGTTGGATCTGGATCAGTATGCGACGATGATGCTCGAGACCTATGCCGGCATTTCGCTGATGGTGTCGCCACACCCGAGTTATCCACCACTTGAAATGGCAACCTTTGGCATTCACACCATCACCAATCACTATGCCAACAAGAATTTGAGCGACTTTAGCAAAAACATTGTCGCACTGCCGAGCTGTTCCAAATACACCGTTTCGGATGCACTGCTGTCCCTGTGCAAGGACTTTTCCGACACGGCAACCTTTGATGCCCCCGACAGCTATCTGGGCAACACCGACGTGCTAAGGGAAGTGGCACTCAAAACACTCCCGCTCCTCGGGTCGGTGAAATCCGCGGTTGTTACCGACTAAGCATCCATCGTCGGTAGTACCGGCGAGCATTGCGGGCGATTCGTGAATCGCCCCTACCACAATGAAAACGACGTGGGATGGTAAGATCAAAAGTTTTGTCCACTTTTTCAAAAGTGGTGGTGGTTGAGGCAACGCCTCAAGGTCTTTACTGCGTCAAAGAGTATTAAGAGGGTGAATTTTCAAACAATCCTGTGAATTGTTTGGAAAGAGGGAGATTTTACGATAAAAAATCTCCCTGCGGGTGAAACCCGCTGTTATTGCCGACCGAGCACCCATGGCACGGAAAGCCCGTCCACGACGTGGGATGGTGTTACACAACCGTCAGGCATTGCGGTCGGGTCAAGACCCGACCCTACCACCCAATTGAAATATCGTTCTGTAGGGATGGGTCTTGACCCATCCGTCATTCATCGGACACAAAACAGGGTGTGGAATACGGACGACCAAAGGTCGCCCCTACCGCACACCGAAAACGACAGGACAACTGCGGGCGATTCGTGAATCGCCCCTACCTCTTCACTTTTCACTCTACCCGTCCCCTACAGATCCATCACCCAATAAAACCCGAAAAGACCACCCACACAACGCCGTTTTGCGCTGTGTGGGTGGCCTTTTTTCAATGCAAAAAAGATGTACACCCCCTCTTCGCTAGAGGGGAGCACATCTTTTTTACCCTTACAAAATGTATCTGACGAATAAGCAAGCGTTGTACAAGGATCCGCGAGGTAACGCCCACTTACAGGGTAACAGAAATGGCGATCGGCGCTTGTCCCATCAAGGAGACACTGCGATCGTCCGGCTGACTGAGGCCAACATACAGACAAAATTCTTTGCTGTCCAGTACACGTTCGCCCTCGTCATTGACCGTGAGGAATGCTTGTTGTTTCACCGGAATGGAAACGGTGACCGTCTCGTTTGCCCCCACTGCCACACGGGTATAACCGCAAAGGCTGTGGTTTTTGACGGCAAAGGGACTTTGTAAGTCTTTGATGTAAACCTGGACCACTTCGTCGGTGGCACAGCCGGTGTTTTGTAGCGTTGCGGTGACGATCATATCGTCGCCATCTTTTTGTGCAGTCGCTTCGGTGACTGTCACCTTGCCATAGGTCAGGCCGAATCCGAATGGATAGAGTGCCTCCTCTTCAATAAAGCGGTAGGTACGCCCTTTCATCGAATAATCGGTGAAATCCGGCAGGTTGTCACAGTTTTTATAAAGGGTAATCGGCAGTTTGCCCGATGGGGAGGTTTCGCCGAACAGCAAGTCGGCAACCGCTTTCCCACCTTCTGCACCGGGATACCAAACCTGCAAGACCGCCGCATTGTTTGCATCGGCAAAGTTTAGATCCATGGCACTACCGGTCATGACACATAAAATAACAGGTTTGCCGACAGCGGTGACCGCTTCCAGCAACTCTTGTTGTACTTTCGGCAATTGCAGATCGGCTTTGTCCCCCGATCCCACCTGATTGCCCTGATCCATTTCCTCGCCTTCCATCAGCTCGTTCAAGCCGAGGCAACAAACCACCACGTCACTGTGCTTTGCCACAATGACTGCTTCGGAAATGCGATCCTGATCCCACGCAAGTGGTTCCAATTTCTTGTCCCACATGTGAGACCCTTCGGAATAAAGTACCCGCACATCCTCCCCACAGGCATCTTGAATGCCTTCCAGAATGGTGGTGTAGCGAGAGGCTGTCCCGTGGTAGTTGCCGATGAGGGCAAGTCGGCTGTCGGCATTGGGGCCAACGACACCGACCGTTTTGAGTGTCTGGCGATCCAATGGCAGTACGCCGTCGTTTTTGAGTAGGACAATACTGCTCTTTGCCACCGCTAAATTGAGATCACGGTGTTCTTTGCAGTCCACCACTTCATATGGAATGCTGTCGTATTCACTGCCATCAAACAGTCCTAACAGGAATCTTGTGGTGTACAGACGCTCTACCGAAGTGGTGATTTCCGCTTCGGTCAGCAGTCCCGACTGTACCGCTTGCAATAAATGCAAATAGGTGTTGCCACAGTTGACATCACACCCGGCCTTGATGGCGAGTGCTGCCGATTCTTCAGCGGTTTTGGTTACCCCATGATGGGTATGGAAGTCGCGAATGGCCCAACAATCCGAAACATAATGTCCTTTAAAATGCCATTTACCACGCAAAATATCACGCATCAAAAAGTAACTGCCACAGCAAGGTTCACCGTTGGTGCGGTTGTACGCACCCATGACAGCCTCTACTTCTGCGTCCTGTACTGCCATTTCAAACGCCGGCAGATAGGTTTCCCACAAATCCTTTGCCGATACTTCGGCATTGAATTCGTGACGGAGGTCTTCCGGTCCACTGTGCACCGCAAAGTGCTTAGCACAGGCGGCACTCTTCATGATCTCGCCATCGCCCTGCAACCCTTTGATGAAGGCAACGCCCAAGGTGCCGGTCAAGAAGGGGTCTTCCCCGTAAGTCTCATGCCCACGGCCCCAACGAGGGTCTCTAAAAATATTGATATTGGGCGACCAAAAGGTCATGCCCTTGTAAATGTCTCGATCCTCTTCTCCACTGTAGGCATTGTATTTTGCACGTCCCTCGGTGGCGATGGTATCCGCAATTTGTGTCATACGTTCGACATCAAACATTGCTGCCAATGCAATGGCCTGTGGAAAAACGGTTGCTGTACCGGCGCGTGCGACCCCGTGTAACGCCTCATTCCACCAATTGTAGGTGGGAATGTCCAGCCGTTTGATTGCGGGTGCGTCGTACCGAAGTTGAGATGCTTTTTCCTCTAAGGTCATTTTTGAAACCAGTTCCTTTGCGGCCGCCAATGCTTGTTGTCTTGTCATAAATTTGGATCCTCCTTGTTTTAGGGTCACGATCTCACCCCTCGTTTGATACTTTTATTATACTGCTATTTTTATATCAAAACAATAGAATATTTTGTGTTTTCCCTATTGATTTTAGACAATCCGATCGAATGAATTCACAGAGCTATAGTAGGCTTTTCCAATTTTGCAACAATACTGTCTTCTTTTCTACATCTTCGTATCCCTATTTGTGCCAAAAGAAGTGGGTAGAAGGTTGCAAAAGAATGGCAGATATGATACAATGAGGGCATTGAGAGGGGGGTGGATATGCCACACTTTTTTTGTGCCGAAGCAGACGAAAAACAACTTGTTTTGACAGGGGAAAACGCCCACCACATCACACGGGTGTTGCGCATGAAAGTCGGAGAGTCGCTGACTGTATCGACAGCGGACGGCAACCGCCATGAAGGTGTGATCCGATCATTGGAACATCAATCGGTCACGGTTGAAATTTTAACAACAACATACGACAGTGTCGAGCCGTCGGTTGCGGTGACACTCTATCAGGCAATGCCCAAGGGTGATAAAATGGAGCTGATCCTACAAAAGGCGGTAGAACTTGGGGTGACCGACATTGTGCCGGTGCTCACCCGCCGTTGTGTGTCGAGACCTGATCCGAAATCGATGGCAAAGAAACAACTACGCTACCAAAAAATTGTTGAAGCGGCGGCAAAGCAAAGTGGCAGAGGAGTCGTGCCGACGGTGCATCCATTGCTTTCCTTTGACCAATTGGTCCAAACCGTATCCAACACCCCTCATAGCATTGTCTGCTATGAAGGAGGGGGCGAACGATTGGCAACCCTCGTCCCCGCGGACTGTACCAACCTGTCTTTGATCATCGGCAGTGAAGGTGGATTTGAGGTGTCGGAAATTGAAGCCCTACAGGCAGTCGGGGTGCAAACAGCGACGCTCGGACGATTGATTTTGCGCTGTGAAACAGCACCATTGGCTGCAATATCAATCATTATGCAGTTGACAAGAAATATTTAACAAATCGTTTTTACTTTTCTTTGTTTTTTGGGTTATAATAAAAAGAAATCAATCGATCGGAAGGGGTATGACTATGGCAAACGGTACATTTTGGAAAGTCGCAGCAATTACAGTTGGATTGGTAGGGGTCGGTGTTGGTGCCGCAATCATTGTCAAAAAATTACAAGAGCAGCAAAGCGAACGTGTTGAAATTGATCAATTTGAAGATGAATTGATGATGGATGCGTTGGCTGCACAAGAAGACTTGGACGAAGCACTGGAAGAACTGGAAGACGGCGAATATGAGTCGTTGACCGAATCCACTGTATACTCGGCAACTGACGTGTTGCAAAAAGTGCGTGACTATCGTGACGAAGTGGAAGACGACGAAGTTATGGAAGCGGCAGATGAATTGGACGAGGAAATTGAAGCGGTATTGACAGAAGAGGCAGACAAAGAAGACTAGTACAGACATGAAAAAAACGGATTTGCAATCAACCATTGCAAATCCGTTTTTCTTTTTCGTTTGGCAAAAGATAGACAAAATATTTTATTCTCTACTGTTTATATAGGAATTTCCTACAAAAAAACATCTTGTCAGTTGCAGTAATAAGGAGTATAATAAAACCAAGTGACGATCGAAAACCGTTGTAAATGTGCAGTGATCGTTGAACCCTGTTTGTTGTTATTAAGGAGAATGATTATGAAAAAGAATGCTCTGCAAGCGCTGTGGAAGCGTGTCGTCAGTGGAATGGTTGCGATGCTGCTCACCGTGACGATTTTCCCCTTGGAGGCGTTCGCCTCCTTGCTGGACAATCCGCCGAATCAGAATGAGGAAATTTTGGCAACGCTACAAGAATTTTGGGGCGATGACAAAACGGCAGAAGAAGCAATGGCATTGCTTGCAGAATATGGATTGGTGGACGAGCAAGGCAACGTCGTAGAGGACTTTACCGGAGCGGTGACCATTGCCGACCCCGCCACCAACCTCTCTTTAAAGGAACTACACACCACCACCGCCCAAACGGTTGTGGTCAATAGTCGTGTAGCAACGGCGGCGTCCATGCAGCAATTACTCACCAACCTGCAAACACTCGGCGTGTTTGATGGCGCACACCTTGAACCCCACTGGCAACTCACTTGGGGTGGATTGGAAGTGGCACCGGCAGCCATGCTGGGGCACCTGTCCGCCGACGTGACAAAAGAGGCAACCGTACTGGGACAAACAGTGGACAAAGAACTGCTGTTTGACGTCTTAGACCTTCTAGACGCATACGGCTTGCTTTCTGACAATGGTGCGAAAACGCTCTGGCAGACACAGTTGATCGGTACACCGAAAGAAACAACGCTCCAAGAAGTGGAAGCGTTGCTCGACGACCCCAATCAAAGTCGTGATCAAATTCTTGCGCTAGATGGCGATCAGATGACACTCGGCGACTTTGAAACGGTGCTCGCCATTGAAGAAGAACTTGCCCGTATCGAAGAAATTTATACGGCCGACCAAAGCGAAAACCTCACGGCGGCGCATGAGCAGGCGCTTGCAAGTTTGGAACAACAATTGCTGGCCGATGGGGGCATTGCGCTCATGAGCACCGATCTTGCCGATTTGGTGTTCCCATCCGGCATCGACCACAGCTTGCGTTTGACCACACCTGAAACGCTATCGCTGTCGGCAGGTGGTACTGCCATCTTGACCCTTTCTCTCAGCAATGCAGCCGCACAACCCGTTTCGGTGGATTGGCGTATCGACACCACCTCGGTTGACCTATCGGTGGGTGGGCAAAAGTCCGGCACGGTGACCTTTGCAACCGGCGAACAGACCAAAACCTTGACGGTGCAAAGTAACGACGTGACCGGAAGCTGGAACGGCGACGACCAAACTGCCATCCACTTTCAAAACCTTGTCGGCGCACGCTTTGTCTCCGGCAATGCAGGAAGCAGTACCACCGTTACGGTAAGCAACACGATGACCCTACCGAGTACCGCACCCATCAATGTTCCTCTTTCGGCGGTGCCGGTACTTGACGACAACGGTGTTCAAACGGAATGGTACGGCACAAAAGACGTTTTTAATACGTCGGAAAACCGACTGGACGTCAGCCATTCTAGCTCAAACGCCGGCACGGTGATCTTCCCGATGACAGTAACCGCTGAGATGAAAGAACAATTTTCTCAAGGTCTGTTGACCCATTTACAGGTCGGCGCCCATGCCTACGGACAGGAATTGTCAGGAGGTTCGCTACAAACCACGATCACAGTCCGTCTCTATTACGGCGATCCCGGTAGTTCCGAGTATGTCGAAACGACCTACACCGATGGTGCCGCAATTACCTGGACCACCCTTGCCGTAGATCCGGCACGCCTTGCAACACTGAATGAAGTTCATGTGCAAGTGCGCTTAAAACCGAGTAAAGTGGAAGGGTCTTCAGGGCTGTGCTACATCAATGGATTGCGCTTTATCGACAACACCCTACCTACCGTAACTGCCACTGCGGCAGAGGATCAAACCTATTATATCGGGCAAAAACTGCCTTATCAAGTCACCTTTAGTGAACCTGTCAAAGGGGCAATTACCGCAACAGCGACCGCTCTTGCACCCTTTACCGTTGCCGATGCCGATATGGTAGGGGCAACCAAAACACTGCTTTCCACCATTGGTACCGGAAGTTACGGCAGTTTGCAGATCAGCTCGATACAGGGTTTTAACGACCTGCGCAGCAGTGCTGCACAGAGCCACACCGTGACCGAAACTTATCGTACAACAACGATACAACCGGTGCTTTACGACGCCATCCAAATGCCTACGGCAGTGGATCCGATTGATCCTGTCTATACCGCAGGACTTGGGGAAGATGCCGGCACCACCACCGCCACAGCAATGGTCACCGTTCCCCTTTCCACCATCGACGCCGAGCGACAATTGGCGCTTTCCACCTACACCGACAAGGATGGGAACGTCGCCAATGCAACCTTTGCCGCGTCCATTGACGGCGGACAGACGTTGACCTCCTTTACTTACGACGACAACGACAATCCAACCGCATTGCAAGCCACCTTTGAAGTGGAAGCGACTGCGACCGCCCAAGACTTTTTGATGGAAATTTATGAAATTTCTACTACCGGCAGTACCGCAACCAAAGGCAATGTGCTGATCGGAAAATACGGTGCCTTTACCGTCAATGCGCCAATCCCCCTTACAAAAGACAATTTTTCTGTCAATCTGCCCGATGATTGGCCGACCAAAGGCGTCTATCTGGACAAGCCCCCTACCCTACAACTGACAGCGGATTTGATTGATGTTGAGGATCAAACCTTTACGCAGTACCATTGGGAATCCTCGGATGAGCAAATAGCGGTCATCGATCCTGTGACCGGAGACATCGGCTTTTTGAAAGTGGGTGATGTGCAGTTTCGTGCCGTCGCCGAAAATGGCGACATCACTGCATTTCAAGGGGATGATTACAGCAGTGACTGGACGGTGCCCATCACCGTCCAAGAGGGGGCAACCCCCTATATCACGATGGCAACAGAAACAGTCACCCTCCGTGCAGGTGATCCATTGACGGTGCGCTGGGCGAGTAACCTTGCACAAAAACAAGAAGAGCACCTCGCTACCGGAGAGGATCGCACCATCACCTTTACCGTGACCGCCACGCCGACAAACGGTGGTGAGGAGATCGAGCAGGAGATCACCTTTGATCCGGACAACAAGGGCGATACCCCTGAAGAGATCGCCGCATGGCCAAACCAAGCGGTGGTATTCACAAGCCTTTCCGATATTTCAGTGGGGGAAACCCCAAGTTACAACATCACCGTCAGTGCCACACCGCACGACGATGTGCCCAGAGAAACGACCGGAGTCATTGTCAGCGAACCGATGGCGGTCATTGTCAAGTCACCTGCCGTCGTTGTCAAATTGACCCGACCGCCACAACTGGTCATTACCGATGAAAAGGACACCTTTACCGTACACTACACGATGGCAAACTTTGACGCACTCAATCAAGCGGATTTTAAAGTACAGGTCATCAACAACGAAACCGGTGCGGTACAGGTGTTGAATCCTACAACGGTGCTCCCACAGCAAGATGGATCCTTTACCTTCCAAACGAAGGTGGAAAACGGCTTGCGCAACATCTACGACATCACCATTGAGGCGAAAAACCCCAATGAGGCCAGTTACAGCAGAGATACCTATACCCTATACGTCTACAAAAAAGACAGCCTTGACATTGTTGCCGATGCGGTGACCAATCGCGTGTTGGTGACAGACGATCAAGTGACGGTCGACAACAGCGCATGGATCCAAGAACTGCTCAAAACAGAAGGACAGGATGCTGTCCTTGCGTTGGAACGTGACATCTTTTTACAAACAGCGTTGTCCATCAACAACGACAGCTATCCTTGGAGTGATGCGTTGGATCGCATTCGTTGGGAAAGTTCGGTCGACACCGTTGCCTCCATCAATTATGAGTTGCAGTCCGGATATGCCGATATTCAGGATTTGGCTTACACCTCTTTTGCCCCTGCAAGTGAGTTTTTATTGTCGGGCAACGGGGATGGCACGACCGACATTACCGCAATCCATGATTTTTCGGATGGACAATTGCAAAGTGCGATCACCGTGGATGTCAACACGCTCAAAGACAAACTTTACCTACTACAGGTCTATCCTGTGTCGGTGGCAACCATCTCCTATCAAAATGGGGCAGGTGAGCAAAAGCAGGTGACAACCGATGCTGAGGGACAAGCCGCCATCTATGAAGAATCCGGCATTGTAGGGGAGGTGTATGTGGAATCAAAAGTGTCCGTAGAAGGGGTATCGGAACTATTTTTAGGTACGCTACAGGCAGACACCCTCCTCACAGGGGAACATGAGGCATTGTCGCTTGATTTGTACCCCCTCAACACGGTACAAATGAGACAGGCATCATCGGTCCCCATCTATCTCAAGACACCGACGGGCGAGGATCTAAACGGCGTCGTCGCCACACGTGTGGGGGTATACCGCAACGGCGAATATTTACCTCATGCACTGGTCGACAACCAAGCAACCGGCACCGGTGTCGACGCCACCGATTATCTTGTAGACTTTGAAAACGGCAAATACACCTTCCGTTTCGACGTGACCCAGTTTGTCAGTGAAGACCAAACCAACCCCATTACAGCGGCGGACGACATTGTCTTTGCCTTTGAATTCAAGGCGACCGACCCGACAGGGGCATCGATTTATTACCCTGTCTTTATGGAACTAGACGGTACGGCAAACGCCGACCAAGTCATCCGCACAGGGGAACAAATTGTACGTCTCACCGCAGTGGAAAACAAAGAGACGGCGCAAGAAAACCCCTTTGTCGCAGAACAGCGCATCTACATCGATGCAGCACAAGAGGGGCTGGGTATCAACATCACAGGGATCAAAACCCGTTTAGGCCCCTCGGTGGACGTCCCCTATCTTGCACTCAAAACCGTCAGCTACTGGTGGGGAGAAACCGACTGGGACGGCAAGGAAAAAGGGCATACCGAACTCAAAGACGAGCATGGCATCTCACTGGGGATTGTGATACGAGATCCCGAAGCGCCTTTGGCATACCCCTTTACCAGCTACCCTGTCACGGTACAGACCACCCTGCTCACCGACAAAGCCCTCAAAGCGGTAGGCATTGGGGATCTGGAAACAGCAAACCCCGTCGCCCATTACTATGTGAACGGAGAAAATATTGCAAACTATGATCTGCCCTTGACCATTATGAACACCACCACGCTACCAAGTGCCCTTGCACCCGACCAGTGGGATGAAGAGTTTGCGCGGTTGAGAGCGTTGAGTGAAAATTCGACCTCGTCGATGAGCATCGGCGATCCGCTGATTGATACAGGGGTTGGTTTCTTGACCAACCTGGCGACAGAGGTCGGTCTTTTCGAGATGATACTCGAGCCGACAGATAACCCCTTGGTCTACGAAGCTCACCTGTTCGCGGGACTGAACAACATCGAAGGCGACAATGTTTCAGGCGCACAAGCAGACGTATCCCGTGGATCGGACTTTGATCCCGCACCGGGACTAGCCGCGATCAAGGGCGTTTACAATCAAGGACTTGCAGGGTATGCACAATCAGCGACAAATCAGGTGACCAATGCCATGAAAATGCTGAGCCACAACGTCACCCACGGACGTGGCAGCATCAGATCGTCCGACAAAGATACGCTGTATGCCCTGTCAGGGTACTGTGAAGCCAAAGTGTATTATGATTTGACCGATAAGGCATGGAAAATGGTGGTCGTCAACGGCGGATTCACTGCCGGCGGCGGACTGGGTTACCACTGGATTTTCAATACCCAAGTAGGCCCCGTTCCGATGTTTTTGGAATTGGGACTGGGCGCTTCGGCAGTGGTCAACTTCAAAGCCGCCATCAACCACAGCACAGGTGGTGAAAGTTACAACGACTATCTGACAGAGTTGCGCGTCAACGCCTACTTCCAGGCGTTTGGCGGACTGGGCTTTGACTATACCGTATTGGCCATGAAAATCGGTATTTTCGGACAGGTCGGATTGGACTTGCAATTCCGCTGGCTCCATGCAATGGAAGCCGCACCGGCAGATGTGAAGTACGCGTATCAGGTAGGGCTGACCGGCAGTATTGGCATCAAATTGCAGATGAAATTCCTGTTTATCTCCTATGAAAAAATCCTATTTTCCAAGAGCTTGCCACAGGCAGAGAAAGAAAGCGTGCTGTGGCAAGGCATCGAAGAGTACTGGGCGGCAGTTGGCAAGGGGATGTTTGATGAAGAACGTCTCCCCACCTTCTATGCCGCTGCCCCGATGATGATCAGCGAGGAGGACGGCATGGTACTATACAGTGCATCGACCGATGCCACCTTAACCGACCGCGACTATCTCACACGAGGAGAACCGCGTGCCGTCTTTGGCATGGACAGCATGGCAATGCGCCTGGCCAATGTCTACCCCGATGCAGCAATCACCTTGTCCGACGACGGACAACACCTCTTCTATTTGGATGATTTGGACGATCCGACCGATGCAACTGCACTCCGTGCCGCTGTTCTGACAGAGGGCTCGGGTACCCCTGTCATCCTCACCGAAGGGGTTGTCGAAGGATACGGAGACAGCTACCTCAAAGCGGCAGGCACCGGCGACCAGACGGTACTGGCATTCAGTCGCTTGACCGAAGCACCGGCCGTGACCGAACCGGGGCAGAGCATTACCCCGAGTATGCAGGCGATGATGCAAGGCTCCTCCGAAATTATGGTGGCGAGCCGGTCAGGTGGCAGTTGGACTGTAGAACAACTAACCGACAACGACGGTGTGGTCGATACCGCACCTGCCATCGCAACCAACGGCAGTCGTACTGTCGTGGTATGGCGACAGACCGTCTCGGCAACCGAGGAAGTATTGGGACAAAACAGCAAAGACTATCTGCTGTACCGTGTCAAGGAAGGTGACGTGTGGGGACCTGAACAGGTGCTCTACACCGGCGATCTTGGCAATGTCAAGGGTTTGCAGACAGAGATGGCAGCGGATGGAAAGACACTTGTTTCCTTTGTGGTAGATACCACGGGGGCGACTGATTACAGTGGCCAAGAGGTGCTGTATGCTGTCCTTGCACCCACCACCGTAGAAACGGAAACGACCTTTGGGGTCACCCGCTATGTCCGTGCAACCGAAGACCATTATCTGGATGAAAATCCGCAATTGGCCGTGGTCGACTATCAAGGAGAGGAACTGTTTGTCCTGGGTTGGCATTCGCTCAACAACGGTACGACAGAGCAACAGAGCAACATTCGATTGATGGCAATGGATACCGACGGCAACCGCTTGACCGCCTTTGTCGACAACCTTGCCACCCTGACCGAAAACGACAACACCCGCGTCAGTAGCACCTTTACCTTCAGCCAAGGGGCGACGACACTCGAGGAGCTCTCCATCCTCTGGCGCGAGGGGGATGTCACACTACAGCAATCGGAAGATCCTACCACGGCAAATCGTGACAAGGTCTCTGCGCTGCGCTTTACCGTCGCAGACGATGGCCGCATTGATGTGACAGCAGCACAGGAAATGGCAATCATGGACGAAAGTACCAGTATCAACACCATGGTCGGGATCACACAGTCGAACGGCAGTTTGGCGCTGACGATCTTAGGGACTTACTATGACCCAACCAATCTCGAAACCATCTTTGTCTCTTCGGCAGAGGGGATTTCTGAGGTACAATTGCCACAGGAAACAACCAACATCTATGCCGTACAAGGATCTTACACCGACAGCGTTTCGGTAGAGCAATTGGGTGCCGACTACCAAAATCTACAATTGGGCGCCACCATTCCGGTCAGCTTTTCAGTCACCAATCACGGAACCGTGCCGATCGACCAATTGACCCTAGCTGTCGGTAGCACCGTCCAAACAGTGGATGCCACCGTTGACCCCACCTTTGTACCGATCCAAGCAGGGCAATCACGCACCCTATACCTATCACACAAGCTCCCTCTCGATCAACTCAAAGATGAGGACTATACCGTGACCGCCACCTTTGCAAATGGCGCAACCGATGCCGTAAACGGCAAGGCAATCCTTGACATTGCCGATGTCGGCATTGCCCAAAAAGCACCTGTCGTGTCGGCACAGGACGGACAACGTGTGCTGGAGTTTACCCTGTTTAACAACAGTGTCAGCACCCTTGCAGGATCGGACAGAGAGGTACACCTACAGCTGTTCTCCGACCCCGATTATCAACAGCCGATTGACGACAGCTACCTTTCCTTAGATGGTGTTCCACAAAACCTGCTCACCCTCACGACAACAGCGGATCTACAAAAGGTGGATGAGGGCTACTATTCGGCACGCTACACCTTTGATCTACAGGCCTACGCTCAACAGGAGGAAACCTTACCGAGTGGTATGACCCATCAGCCGTTTTTGGACGAAGATGGAGAAATCCGAGATGGTGGGATTACCCTGTATGCACGTGTGTGGATGGAGCAGGAAGAAGAGGGCGAAATGGTGGAATCGCCGGAGTACTTTACATACAACAACGGCATGACCACCGAAATTGTCGGTTTATTGGAAGTGGACGACGCCACCCCTGTTTCCATTCAAGGGAATATGATGGCCGTAGACGACAGCAAAACCGTCGCAGTGACGCTACAAAACAACTCCATTGTACAATCACAAAAGGGCAACATCGCCGTCACTTTGTTTGATGAAAACAATCAAATTGTCGGCTGGCAACAGAGTTACACCACCGACCACACCCTGTTAAAACTCGACCCTGAAGAGCGGTATCAACGCAGCTTTGTCTTTGAAGATGTACCGACCGCTACCTCCTTTGCCATCACCTATGACGAAAAGGTGACGCTTGATAACGAAGCGAGCTTAAATGCCTTTACCCTTGCAGGGGTGGATATTTCGCTGGACGACTTTGTCAGCACCGATGAAAAGCAGTACACTGCCACTACCCTTGCCGAAGATATCGGCACCACGACCCTTTCCACGCCGGCTAAGGGGACGGGCGCCACGGTGTCCATTGTGGCCACCACTGCCGAAGAGGACAGTCTGGTGCCGGAAGCGGAATCCACAGGAGGGGTCAAAACAGTCACCCTTGATCCGGGCAACGACACGGTGATTACCGTGACCGTCACCGCCGAGGATGGTGTGACCCAAAAGGTCTACACCCTGACTGTTATCAACCGTAACAGTATACCGATTGTCACCGATATTCCATCGGCAGAGGTGGTTTACAAGCAATCCGATGTCGTATTGAATGTGGTGGCCCATGCGACCAATGAAGCCGCAACCCTCACCTATCAATGGTACCAGTACCAAGGGAAAGGGGTTCCGACCGGCGACTTTACTGTGGCGGAATGGCAACCGATGACCGGTGCAACCGAAACGACCTATACCATTCCAACAGATCGCAATGTCGGTGACTATTACTACTTCTGTGCCGTCACCGGCACCAATACCGAGGCGCAATCCTTTACCGTCAACAGCAATTTGGTGCAGGTCACCATCGACAAATCCCAGACCACCTTTACCGACGGGATACAGGTGCAAACACCGGATGGAACAACCATCGACACCGTGACTTATGGAGACAGCTTCCAAGTGCTGGTCACCCCCGATGCGACAGGACAAGCACCAAACATTCTCGACACCATTTGGTCGTGGTTTAGCACCGCACCAACCGTCGGAGAAATGGCACTCTTTGTTGGCGATCAACAGATTACCCCACCACAGGCAGTGCAGGAGGGCGAAACGCTTACCTTTACGATCGACACCTTTGCCCGTCAATTGGCCGTTGGAGAGAATGTTCTCACCGCAAAATTCGGCGGTGGCGACAATTTACTCCCCCATGCCGAAACCTGTGCGATCACACTACAGGCACGGTCGATCACCGATGCGTCCATCACGGTCAAAGAGGATGACTTTACCTATTCCGGCACGCCACAACAAGTGCTTGTGACCGCTGTTACAGTGGATGGCCAGTCGTTGACCGCTGGGGCGAACGGCGACTATCAAATGTCGGGTGACAGCCAAACCGATGCAGGTGCGTATCTTGCAACCGTCATCGGACAGGGGTACTACACAGGGGAAACCACAGTGGGCTATCGCATTGCAAAACAGCAAGCGCCAGCCATCACCTTCCCAACTGCCGGAGATCTCGTTTACGGCCAACGATTGGCGCTGTCCACCTTGACAGGTGGCAGTACGACTTACGGCAGTTTCCATTGGCAGGACGACAGCACTGTGCCGACCGTGGGCAATAGTAGTTTTACAGTACAGTTTGTCCCCTCGGCAAGCACCATCAAAAATTATACCGCCATCACCGAAACGACCGCCATGATCGCCGTGTTGACAAAAAAAGCCACCCCGACCATGACACTGATCGTCGCAGGTGACAGTAATGCACAGACCATCACGGCACAGGTAGTCGGTGTGGGCAACGACCTACTAAGCGGCACTGTGACCTTTACAAAAGGGAACGTGACCCTCGGCAAGGTACTCCTCACCGACGGGAAGGCGACCCTAGACGTCACACTCACGGCAGGCACCCATACCCTCACCGCACAATTTACGCCGACAGGGGACACTGCCGACCGGTATGAAGCGGTCACACAATCCACCGACTATCACAGGGCGGGTAGCGCTTCTCATGGCGGTGGACAGGGTAGCGGAACCGTATCGACAACAACAAGCACTGCCACAACAAGCAGTGTGCCGTCCGCATCAAGTGAAACAACAAGCACGGTGTCACAGGAGCAAACGACACCACCATCCATTCTTGAGGGCAAAGACCAAACGCTACAGTCGGGTGTCTCTCTGCGCATTGTGCTTGCAGGGGAGGTGCAGGACTACCTCGAAACACGCATCGACGACCAACCGGTACCGGCCGATCAAGTGACGGTGGAAGGGGATCGTCTCGCCGTGACAGTTTCGGCAGATTACCTGCAACAATTGCAACCGGGTACACACACCCTGCAAATTGTCTTAGCCGACCAAACCATCGAGACCACATTCACCCTCTTGGGCGAAGCGGAAGAAACCACCACCACAGGGTGGCTACTGCCAACAGCGGTGGCAGCAATCCTACT
>CAYJIM010000008.1:9099-52231 GCA_964370215.1 uncultured Oscillospiraceae bacterium | reverse complement strand
TGGTGCGGCAAACGGGACTTGAACCCGTACGTCATTGACACACGCCCCTCAAACGTGCCTGTCTGCCGATTCCAGCACTGCCGCACTTCTAACGTGCTTTAATAGTATATCAAGAAAATGGGCATTTGTCAAGTGATTTTTGCAATTTTTTCGACAAAGAAGAAAAACTTATAAAAAAGTTGTAAGAATGGCAAAAAAACAAAAGATGTCTAAATAATTTTGTCGGATGTCTGACAACATATTGCTTTTTTATCCACCCTGTGGTATACTGATTGCAATGATGATGTGGAGGGGACACCATGGCGCAAAAGGGATTGCTGTTGTCAGACAGTGTGGCGGAGGACATTCGCAAAATGTTGGAGGAGGAAGGGCGGTTTCAACCGGGAGACCGATTGCCAAATGAGATTGAGCTTTCCAAAATGCTCGGGGTCAGTCGTGCGACGCTTAGAGAAGCGGTACGCACCCTCATTGGGAGTAATATTCTGGAGATTAAAAGGGGGAAGGGCACCTTTGTGACAGCCAAGGCAACTGCCGTTTCCAATAGGGTATTGGATGGGTTGGCACATCGATCTGACTTGCGAGATTTATTTGAAATTCGTTTGATTTTTGAACCGGAAAATGCCTATCTTGCTGCGAAAAGGGCGAGTGATGATGAAATTGCAGAGATTTTGAAGTACGGGGAAGCGGTGGAGAAAAAACTCTTGGTGGGGGAGGATCGCACCTTGGAAGAACAGCGTTTTCACGAAGCGATTGCAACGGCAACCCACAACAACTTTGTGCACCGTCTGTTGCCCGTGGTATTTGAGGCGATTCAAAATGGCGTACAACTATTACAGCAAAATCAAAAGCTCAGTCAAATGAACCTGTCGGACGATCGCATGATCATGGATTTTTTGAAAACACGCAATGCCGATGGGGCGAGAACTGCCATGCGACTGCATATCCTACACGCCATGCAGGAGTTGGGGTATGAGGTGGAATAAAAATTTTCCTTGACATTAGACATCATACAAGATATAATAGAAATCACGAAAGCAGTACGACTGTCTGATCAAATCAGGCGGTCTCACAAGGATGAAACATTTCAGGAGGATGAAACAAATGGCAGATTTGAAAATTTTTTATGAGAGTGATTGTAATTTGAGCTTGTTGGACGGCAAAACCGTTGCAGTCATCGGTTATGGTAGCCAAGGGCATGCACATGCGTTGAACCTACACGACAGCGGTGTATCGGTTGTTGTTGGTCTATACGAAGGTAGTAAATCTTGGGCAAAAGCAGAAGCAGCTGGCTTGAAAGTTGCAACCGTTGCGGAAGCTTCTAAAGCGGCTGACCTGATCATGATCCTGTTGCCGGATGAAAAGCAAGCAGACATCTACAACGAAAGCATCAAACCGAACCTGACTGCGGGTAAAATTTTGGCATTCGCACACGGGTTCAACATCCACTTCCAACAAATCGTACCACCGGCTGACGTTGATGTCATCATGGTTGCACCAAAAGGTCCTGGACATACCGTTCGTTACGAATACGAAGCAGGCAAAGGTGTTCCTTGCTTGTACGCGGTACATCAAGATGCAACCGGCAGAGCAACCGACATGGCACTTTCTTATGCAGCTGGTATTGGTGGTGCACGTGCAGCAGTGTTGGAAACAACTTTCCGCGTAGAAACCGAAACCGATCTTTTCGGCGAACAAGCTGTTCTCTGTGGTGGGGTAACCGCTTTGATGCAAGCAGGCTTTGAAACTTTGGTAGAAGCAGGATATGACCCGAGAAACGCTTACTTTGAGTGTATCCATGAAATGAAATTGATCGTTGACTTGATCTACCAAGGTGGCTTCTCCGAAATGAGATACTCCATTTCCGATACCGCTGAATACGGCGATTACGAAATCGGCAAACGCATCATCACCGATGAAGCGAAAAAAGAAATGAAAAAAGTATTGGAAGAAATTCAAGACGGTACTTTTGCAGGCAAATGGATTGCAGAAAACAAAAATGGTCGTGCGCATTTCAACGCAACTCGTCGCTTGAAAGCAGAGCATGAATTGGAAACCGTTGGTACTGAATTGCGCAAAATGTATTCTTGGAACGACTAATCTTTCAGCGAGATTGCGAAAAACCAAAAGCGGATGGGCATCGATTGTCCATCCGTTTTTATCGTGTGCAATGGAGAATAAGTCAAAATATTCGACAATATTAAAAAAATATCCATGTTTTATAGTCGGAATTTAATTAAATTATGATATTTCGTTCATAAAGTATTGACATTTGAATACATAGTACTTATAATAAAAGTAAGAACTAAACTCGTGTACCTAGCGCAAAACAGTTCTGTTTCAATGGATATTGAAACACCTAGACTTGAAAAAAGAATGGAGGATACGATTATGATTACATCCGGACAAAAATCCAGAATGACAGCAGGTTTGTTGGCTATTTTCCTTGGTGGTCTTGGCATTCACAACTTCTATCTTGGCGACACAAAAATGGGGATTTTCCACATTTTGGCTTCCTTGGTATTTGTTGGTGGGATCTGGGGCATTATCGATGGGATTATGATCCTGACCGGTAAAGTAAACACCGATGCGAACGGCAATCCGTTGGTATAGGCTGTAAGCAACAGTTTGATTGAGAAGTGGTGGGCAATTTGCCTACCACTTTTTTTGCCCCTTTCAGTAAAAGGTGTCACACAGTGCGGAAAAAGTTTGCAAAACGGCGTGAAAAATGGTACAATAAAATATAATTTGCAACTTGGGATTTTTATGGAATAGAGGGGATTTGGCGATGGGAAAACTATCACCGATGATGGAACAATATTTGGAAATTAAGGCGGCACACAAAGATCATGTGCTGTTTTTTCGCCTAGGCGATTTTTATGAGATGTTTTTTGACGATGCGGTGGAAATTTCAAGGGAATTGGAATTGACGTTGACCGGCAGAGATTGTGGGTTGCCGGAACGAGCACCGATGTGTGGCATTCCTTACCATGCAAGCGCCACCTACATCAAGCGTCTCATCGAAAAGGGGTATAAGGTGGCCATTTGCGAACAGACAGAGGAAGCGGGTGCGACCAAGGGGATTGTCAAGCGTTCGGTGGTGCGGATCATTACACCGGGAACGGTCATCGAAGAGGACCTGTTAGAGGACGCAAAAAACAATTACATTGCCTCGATCCGACTGGAAAAAACAGCCTTTGCTGTCTGCTTTACCGACATTTCCACAGGGGAAACACAAGTAGTTTTTCGTGAGGGGAAGGGAATCCTTGAAGAGCTCTCAGCCGAGCTTTCCACCTTTTTGCCACGCGAGATCATTTGTGATGACCATGCCTTTGCTCACAAGGGGTTACAGCAGTTGGTGGAACAAAAGCTACACTGCGTGTGCAGTCGTTACGAGCAGGAGAGCATTTGTCTTTCTGATGCGGCGGATGTTGTGCGATCTCATTTTAATATTGCAAAAATTGACGAGTTGTCCATCCCCGATCAACCGCTGCTCATTGAGGCACTGGGTGGTTTGATCGCGTATCTCAACCGCATTCAGGCGGACGGGGCGAAGCGGGTGAGTAAAGTGACCTACAGTGAAAAGGGACGCTTTCTCAATTTGGATGTGACGGCAAGACAAAATCTTGAAATCACTGAAACGATGCGCGGACATGAGAAGCGTGGTTCTCTTCTTTGGGTGTTGGATCGTACCAAAACAGCGATGGGCAAGCGCTATCTGCGTGGTGCATTGGATCGTCCACTACTACAAATTGGCGGTATTACCAAACGGCAAAACGCCATTGCAAGACTGCTGCAGGATAGTATTGGATTACAGGAACTGCAACAGGCACTTTCCGGCGTGTATGACCTTGAGCGTTTGATGACAAGGGTGCTGTACGGCACCGCATCCCCGAGAGACCTGCGTGCGTTGGAGGCAACGGCCAACAACCTACCGACCCTCAAAACGTTGACAGCAGGGTACACTGAAGAATACCTATCTGCCATTCACAGGGATTTGGATCTGTTGGAAGATGTGGCGAATTTGGTGGACAACGCCATTGCAGAACAGCCCCCTGTCCTCCTAAAAGATGGCGGTTACATCAAGGATGGGTTTCATAGCACACTCGACGAACTTCGTGCCCTTTGCAATGACAGCAAAACGATCATTGCAAACATCGAAGAAACTGAACGAGAACAGACCGGCATCAAAAATCTCAAAATCAAGTACAATCGGGTATTTGGTTACTACTTAGAGGTGACCAATTCCTTTGCCCACTTGGTACCGGAGCATTATATCAGAAAACAAACCCTTGCCAATGCCGAGCGGTACATCACCCAAGAATTGAAGGAATTGGAAAGTAAAATTCTCACCGCCAACGATAAAATCCTGGCATTGGAAGCGGAAATTTTTCAAGAAGTGCGTGGCTATATCGCCGGTCGTTGTGATGTCATCAGCCAGACGGCACAGGCAATCGCACGGCTAGACTTTATCTGCGCGCTGTCGGAAGTGGCGCTACACAACCAATACACCTGTCCTCATATGACTGTGGACGGGTCGATTGTCATCAAAGATGGCAGACACCCTGTGGTGGAACAGTTGATGAAAGGGGCGCCCTTTGTCCCCAACGACATCCATCTTGATGGTGGAGACAACCGCATGATGGTCATTACAGGCCCCAATATGGCTGGGAAATCCACCTATATGAGACAGGTGGCAGTGCTTGTCATCATGGCGCAGATCGGCAGTTTTGTGCCGGCGTCCTCCGCCACGATTAGCGTGGTGGATCAGATCTTTACAAGGGTGGGGGCGTCGGATGATTTGGCGGCAGGGCAGTCCACCTTTATGGTGGAGATGAGCGAAATGGCGCACATCTTAAAGTCCGCCACCCCGCAAAGCCTTGTCATTTTGGACGAGGTGGGGAGAGGAACGTCTACCTTTGACGGCATGAGCATTGCAAAAGCGGTGGTAGAGCACCTTGCCACCCACAAAAAACTCTGTTGTAAAACGCTGTTTGCCACCCACTATCACGAATTAACGTCGCTCGAAGAGGAACTGCAAGGGGTGAAAAACTACAACATTGCCGTCAAAAAGCGTGGCGATGACATCACCTTTTTGCGTAAAATTGTGCGTGGTGGTGCCGATGATAGCTTAGGGATTGAGGTGGCAAAACTTGCCGGTATTCCAACCCCTGTTGTCAACCGTGCCAAGGAAATTTTAAAGCAGTTGGAAGAGGAGCATACCGTGACGGTCATTCGTGAGGCACCGGAAGCGGCGGCACAAGCGTCCTTTCAACAGTATGTCAGTCAGGTGGAGGAGCGTTTACAAGCGACCACCGTCGACACCTTGACACCGATTGAAGCGTTGAACCTGTTATATGAATTGAAAAAAATGATCAACCGATAGTGTAAAGGAAAAAGTATGGGAAAAATTCGTTTGTTGGATCCGTCTGTATCGGAACTGATTGCCGCCGGCGAGGTGATCGAACGGCCGGCCTCTATCATCAAAGAACTACTGGAAAACTGCATCGATGCAGGTGCTACCGCCATCACGGTGGAAATTCGCCATGGGGGAATCTCTTACCTGCGTGTCACCGACAACGGCATTGGCATCGAAGCAGAGGATGTACCCACAGCCTTTTTGCGCCATGCCACCAGTAAGGTGTGGACCTCGGAAGATCTGTCAAACATTGCGACTTTGGGGTTTCGTGGCGAAGCGCTGGCGAGCATTTGTGCCGTCTCCAAATTAGAGCTGATCACCAAGGTGGCGACAGCGCCGATGGGTACTTGCATGACGGTACACGGTGGGGTGCATCAAAACCTCGATGAAATCGGGTGTGCCAATGGGACAACCATTGTCGTACAGGACCTGTTTTACAACATGCCTGCACGGTTGAAGTTTTTGAAAAAAGATGTCACCGAAGGGAATGCGGTGCAGGGTATTGTGGAAAAAATTGCCCTTTCTCACCCGCACATCTCCTTTCGCCTGTTGCGAGATGGCAAACAGGTGCTGCACAGCCCCGGTAATGGGGATCTGCGTGCGACTGTTTACGCCATTTTGGGGGGCAGTTTTGCAAAAGGACTACTGGCGGTGGACTACACCCATCAGGGCATTGCCGTCAAGGGCTTTATCACAGCCCCCGACAGCTGTCGTAAAAACCGCATGTCACAATATCTGTTTGTCAACGATCGTTACGTCAAATCGGGAACCAGTGCTGCGGCATTGGACGAAGCCTATCGCAATGCGGTGATGGTCGGCAAATTCCCCGGTTGTGTGCTGATGTTGTACCTGCCGTTTGATCAGGTGGATGTCAATGTACACCCGGCCAAAATTGAGGTGCGTTTTGCCCGAGAAAAATTGGTGTTTGAAGCCATTTTCTTTGCGGTCAAATCGGCATTGGATGCTGAGGATCTCTTTGTGCCAGCCCCTCCACCGATGAAAACAGCGGTGACCGAGCGGGTTCTTGCGACCAAAACGGTGGCAGACACCAGTCAGATGACGTTGGCGGACACTGCACTGGCCACACCAACAGCGAAAACGATGTCACCAAAATCCGAAAGATTCACCAACCTCTCCGCCAAAGCATTTCAGGCGGAGGTGGCAAAGGGAAATGGGCAGGAAAAGGCAAAACAAGACCCCTTTCAGTTTTTGGATGCCACATCCTTTGCACCAAAAGCAAAGCCGGTAACGGCTACGCCGGTGGAACCGATACCGACAAAACCGCACGTTGCAAAAGCACCACCGGTGGTACCCGAGGAACAACCGGTCAAACCCATGCCGAGCATACCGCAACAACCGGTGGTAGAAACAGCACCGTCAACAAACCCTGTCGTCACAGCGGTTCAAGAACAACCCGTGATACCCCTTCGTCTGATTGGCGAATTGTTCAAAACCTACATTCTGTTTGAGGTGGGGGAGTTGTTTGTCATGCTAGACAAACACGCAGCACATGAGCGCATTTTATTTGATCGCTTGAAAGAGCAGGTGTCGCTTAAGGAAAGTCAGATGCTGCTGCAACCGCACACCCTGTCGTTGTCGGCAGAGGAGCGAGGGGTACTGCAACAGGAGGACACGTTGGTGCAATCACTGGGTTTTTTGCTTTCCTTTCACGGGGCAGAGGTGGTTGTACTGGGTGCACCGATGATCCTACACCGCTATTCGCTACAGGATATGGTGGAGGAAATTGCCGATAATCTACTACAGAAAAAAATGGATGCCACCCCTTCCGATTTGGAAGAGCTACTGCATTCCATGGCTTGTCGTGCGGCGATGAAAGCAAATGACGCCAACACCCCACAGGAGTTGGCAGCGCTGGCAAGACAAGTCTACAACGATCGCAGCATCAAACATTGCCCCCACGGGAGACCGGTCGGTGTGGCAATGACAAAATACGAGGTGGAAAAGAAATTTGGACGAGTATAAAAAAATACCACTCATTGCGGTGGTAGGGCCTACCGCATCGGGGAAAACCGCACTGTCGGTCGCACTTGCAAAACAGTTGGATGGTGAAATCATAAATGCGGACAGCATGCAGATTTACAAGGAACTCAACATTGCCACGGCAAAACCGACGCTGGAAGAACGGCAGGGGATTGTCCATCATATGATGGACATCATTTCCCCCGAGGCCTCTTACAGTGTGTCTGACTATGCAACAGCGGCAAGAGAGGTCATCGCCGAGGTAGCAAGCAGAGGCAAAACCCCGATTTTGGTCGGCGGTACAGGACTTTATTACAGCACGCTTTTGGATCATGTGCAGTTTGACAAGACCCAACCCGATCATGCGTTACGGGAGCGGTTGACAAAAGAGGCTGAGGCGGACAATGGGGCGACACTCTATGCCCGTTTGATCGCGTTGGATCCGATTGCGGCAAAGGAGATCCATCCGCACAACACCGTGCGTTTGGTGCGTGCGATGGAAGCGTATGAGACGACCGGTAAAACCTTGACCCAGTTAAAAGAGGAAAGTAAGGCGATTCCTTCTCCCTATGATGCGACGGTCATTGGGCTGACCTATCGAGATCGACAAACGCTATATCACCGCATCGACAAGCGTGTTGATTTGATGATGGAGGAAGGTCTGTTACAAGAGGCTGAAACGGTATTAAAAACCTACCGGTTGCAAACGGCATTTCATGCCATTGGTTACAAAGAGTTACTTCCGTACTTTGAAAAGCAGGCAACCTTACTGGAATGTGTCGCCAAAATCAAACAGGAATCACGTCGTTACGCCAAACGCCAGTTGACTTGGTTTCGTCGGGATCAACGAATTCACTGGATATATGTTGATGATTTGCAATCTTTTGATGAACTGATTGAAAATTGTAAAAAAATTCTGGAAAAGTCGCACAAAGCATGATATAATAGTAAGCTATAGGAGTTTATTTAGATTCAAAATGTAACTTGCGGATACAATATGTCGCTTATTTATCGATCCGAAATGATATGAAAGGATGATGTGATGAACTCCATTTTACTCAAAATTGTAGCAGGCTTGTTTTCGCTTTTTACAATTGTGTATTTTGGCTACCAAATATATATGATGACCTATGAACCATATCCCACCGAAACCGCTTATATCACCTCTTACACCGATCAGGTGCAGTTGCAGGGGATTGCCATCAAAAGTGAGCAGGTGGTGGAAAACATACAAGCCGGTGTGGTCTCCTATCAAGTGAGCGGGGCACAAAAAGTCACCGCCGGTGCAACCGTTGCGACCATCTATCCGACCAATGGGGATCTATTGCTCGGCAAAGAAATTGAACAAGCGGAACAAAAACTTGAAATTTTGACCGAACTACAGTCTCATGGAACGGATATTTATATCAATGCCCAGCAGGTTATCACCGATTTGCAGGACACGCAGGTGGCCTTTGCCGATGCGGTACAGCAGGATGACTTTGTCCTTGCCAATCAAGTGGAGCTAGAGTTGTTTTCACTGCTTATCCAACAGGAATTGATTGTCGACCAGTCCTTTGATTTGACCGCACAAATTGACGCTGTCAATCAAGAAATTGCGACTTTGCAAGGACAATTTACCGGACAAGGGCAAGTCGTGACAGTGAGTGAAGCCGGTTACTTTACCAGCGAAGTGGATGGGTATGAAACACTCGTCACACCAGAAATGGTACAAAATCTCGATGACTTTACGGCAGCAGAGCTCACGACGCTACTCAGCCGTGCGGTACAAGCCCCCAGTGGGACAATCGGTAAACTGATTGACTCTTCGGAATGGTATTTCTTAGGGTTCTTTGATGCCAAGGAAATGGAACGGGTGGTGCCAAAAACAGAGATTACCATTCGCTTTCCGGACAATGCAGATAGCGGTGTCAAGGTAACAGTGCAGGAAGTACTGTATGAAGAGGGCGATGACAAGGCCATTGTGCTTTTGAAAAGCAATAATATGAATACCAAAATCGTTGATGTGCGTCAGGAAAATCCGACACTCATCTTTTCGGAAAGTCAAGGCATTCGAGTACCCAAAGAGGCACTCCGTATTGTGGAGCAGGAAGAAAAAGATGAAAACGGCGATACAAAAATAGTAGCTGTCCCCGGCGTTTATGTTGCCATTGGAAAATTGGTGGCGTTTCGCAAGGTTGATATTTTATATGAAGGGGACAACTATGTGGTCACCGACATCAACGACAGTGATCCGGCCTACCTACAAATCTACGATGAAATCATCTTAGAGGGGAGTGATCTTTACGATGGCAAATCCATTCGATGAGCGGATGAAAAACCGTGTGGGATCACTGCAACAAGCGATCGACCAAGCGGCGATTGCGGTTTCAAGAGATCCTAAAACGGTGCGTCTCATGGCTGTCACCAAAACGGTGGAGCCTGAAAAGATCAATGCGGCGATTCACAGTGGTGTGACGCTACTCGGGGAGAATCGTGTACAAGAGTTTTTGCAAAAGTGGGAGCAGTATGACTTGGATGGCGTGGAGGTACACTTCATCGGACAATTGCAGACCAATAAAGTCAAATACATCATCGATAAGGTGCAGATGATCCAATCGGTGTCTTCGGTGAAATTGGCGGCTGAAATTGATAAGCAGGCAAAAAAACACCACCTCTGTATGGACGTGCTGTTGCAGGTCAACATCGGAAACGAGGACAGCAAGGCAGGATTTCGAAAAGAGGAAGTCATGGAAGTGTGTGACCATTTGTTGAAATTCGACAATATTCGTCTACGTGGACTGATGTGTATTCCACCAAAAGGCGATACCAAGCGATATTTTCAAGAAATTCAACAACTTTTTATTGACATCAAGGAGAAAAACCGCCATAATAGATCTATGGATATTCTTTCAATGGGAATGTCGTCTGATTATGCGACTGCCATTGGCTATGGTTCTACCATTGTACGGGTAGGAACAGGCTTGTTTGGTGAGCGTTTGTAGTATTCGGGGTACCAGTACCCTTAAATGATATTAAATTTATTGGAGGTTCGTTTATATGAGTTTTTTAAGTAAGTTGAAAGAAATTTTTCAGTTTAATGATGATGGGATGGCACATGATGATTATGATGAGCAAGAGTATGATGAGGTAGAAGAAGAGAATGAGGTAGAGCAACCTCGTCGCCAACCGGTATCGCCAAATACCCAAGCACCTGTCGCCGGCATGAAAAAAACCGGCTCCATCAACATCAATGCAAAATCCAGCTTACAGGTGGTGCTTGCAAAACCCACTAGAATTGAAGAAGCGACCACCATTGCCGATCATTTAAAAGACAACCATACCGTGGTTTTGAACTTGGAAGATGCAAAAAGCCCTGTCAGAGAGAAATTGTTTGATTTTTTGAGTGGAGTAGCTTATGCAAAAGACGGACAACCTAAACGCGTAGCGAAAAGTACTTACATCATCACTTCTAATAATGTTGATGTCAAAGGGGATGTTGTGGAAGAGCTGGGCGAGACTGAACAAATTTTCTCATGACAAATCAAAAGATAGACGAATTCTTTTTGGCAAAGTTGGAATCACTTTATGATTCTGCGATGCGGGATGGGTATGAAAAGCACACAGCTTTTTTAGATGGACACCAGTATACCCTTGCAAGCAATCTTTTGAAGCACCGTATCGGAGTCGCCTTTTATGGGGGCTTTTCTGATGCGGAACGTAAGGTGATGATGGCATTTCCAGATTATCTCACCGAGGATCAATTGGACTACCCGTTCGCCTTTATCCAAATGACCTTTCCGAAAAATCATACCATTTCTCATCGGGACGTCTTAGGGTCTTTGATGGCCTTGCAGATCAAGCGAGAAACGGTGGGGGACATTCTGTTTGGAGAGGGTGTGGCACAACTTGTTGTACTCGACCACCTCAAAGAACTGATTTTACCCATCGATAAAGTGGGACGTGTTGGCGTACAAACGATAGAAATTCCTGCGATTACGCTGGATCAGCATCGCAATTACCGTGAAATTTCAGGTACCGTTTCCTCCATGCGATTGGACAGTGTCCTTGCTGTGGCGTTGAAACTCAGTCGCAGTAAAGTGGTGCCGTTGTTGCAATCGGGTAAAGTGTTTGTCAATGATTTAGAGGTGTTGAAGTCTGACAAACTCCTAGTGGAAGGCGACATTTTAAAAGTGCGAGGACATGGGAAATTTTTGTTGGCACAACCGGGGCGCATGACCAAAAAGGGGCGCTACCATATCACGATAAATCAATACATTTGAAAAAGGAGCGATCATGATGACAATCAATGAACTGAAAACCAAACAATTTGGTGTAGTGAAAAAGGGGTACTCTCCGGAAGAAGTCGACCGTTTTAAGCGTGAAGTGATCGCGCAATTGGAGAGTGTACAGGCAGAAAAAAACGAATTGATGCAAAAAATGGAAGTGCTCGTCAATAAAATTGAAGAGTATCGCAACGATGAAGATAGCATCCGTGAAGCACTTTTGGGCGCACAAAAACTCGGTAAGCAAGTATCGGACGATGCCAAAAAACAAGCGGAAGAATTGGTGAGTGGTGCGCAACAACAAGCGGACGAAACCATGTCGCTTGCAAAAGCAGAGTCGGAACAACTGATTGGCGATTCTAAAGCGGTTGCACAGGAACTGCTGTTGAAAGCAAAGTCGGAATCCAAACGTATGCTCTCTGAAGCACAACAAGGGGTCGATACCATCATTCGCAACAGCAAATATGACATCGACAAAGAACAAGCACACCTCATCCGCCTACAACGCAAAGTATCTTCCTTCAAAGCGGAAGTGTTGGAACTCTATCGCAATCACATCGATCTGATCAAGGATCTGCCGGAAGTGGAAGCACAAGAAGAGAGCAGTCACGAAGAAGCAAAGGTCATTGAAAAACGTATTTACGAGCAAAAACCTACCACCGAAGAAGTGAAAGCAGAAACAACCACAACTGCGGTTGCTGAAGTAGAAGAAGGAGCAGGGGTTGACCAAACACAAGAAGTGGAAATGGTCAAACACAATGTATTGCAAGATACTGTTGAAATTGCACGCAGTGGTGGCCCGAAAAGACAGATGAACGGGGACTTGTTGTTTGGTGGCAAACGCGACTAATCATATCAATCACATGCACGGGAAAACGAGGCCTTCTTGTTTTCTCGTGTTCTCATGAAAAGGAATTTTATCACTATGAAACAATGGATGCAAAAGTATGGAAATTGGTTGGCGCTAGTGTTCGCAGCATTGCTGATTGTAGCTGATCAATTGGTTAAGCAATGGGCGCTTTCGGTACTACAACCGTTGCGTACCATTCCGGTGTGGGATGGAGTTTTTCAATTCACTTATGTGGAGAACACCGGGGCGGCCTTCGGTGTCTTACAAGGGGAACAGTTTATTTTGGTCGGGGTCACAGGGGTTTTGATTTTAGTATTGGCGGTTGCCGTTGCCCTCAAAAAAATTCCATCTCCTTGGATGCAGTGGTGTTTTGCCCTCATCATCGGTGGGGGTGTTGGCAATCTCATCGACCGTGTGGTGTTGGGGTATGTGGTTGACTATCTACAAGTGACCTTCATTACTTTTCCGGTATTCAATCTAGCGGATTGTTTTGTTGTTATCGGGGCGATCATCTTTGTGATCGGTTATTTGTTTTTGGATAAAGGACAGCCGACTGTGTCCGAGAAGTCATCAGAAACCACTGTACCATCCACCACTGTCGAAGAGCAGGAGTAGCCCATGCAATATGAATTTTTGATCGATACCGAAACAGTAGGTACCCGCATTGACCGTTTTTTGGCAGAGATGTTGCCGGATAAGACACGCAGTTACCTGCAAAAATTGTTGCAGGAGGGCAGTGTGTTGGTCGGGGGCAAGGAGATTTCCAAAAATTACAAACTGCGCTTGCATGATATTGTCATGGTGACCATTCCGGAAGCGACTCCTTTACAACTGGAACCCGAAAATATTCCTCTTGATATTCTCTACGAAGATGAGCACTTGTTGGTGATCAATAAACCCAAGGGGATGGTGGTACATCCGGCTGCAGGCAACGAAACCGGCACGCTTGTTCATGCACTGCTTTACCACTGCAAGGATTCTCTATCTGGGATCAATGGGGTGATGCGCCCCGGTATTGTACACCGCATTGACAAAGACACTTCGGGGGTGTTGATGGTTGCAAAAAATGATCATGCCCACCAGCATTTGGCGGAACAGATCAAAGAACACAGCTTTTTGCGTGAATACCAAGCGGTGGTATACGGTAGGATGAAAGAACTTTCGGGTAGCATTGATGCGCCGATTGGGCGCAGTCAAAAAGACCGCAAAAAAATGTGTGTCACCAATCAGCACAGCAAAGAGGCGATCACACATTTTTGGGTGGAGGAGAGCTATGAAGGCTTTACACGAATGCGCTTTCAGTTGGAAACAGGCAGAACCCACCAAATTCGTGTGCATATGGCGTACAAGGGTTTTCCTATTGCTGGGGATGCTGTCTATGGTCCAAAAAGAGTATTGACAAAATTACAAGGGCAATGTCTACATGCCATGACCCTCGGATTTATCCATCCCACCACAGAGGAATGGATGACCTTTACCGCACCGCTACCCGACTATTTTAGCGATTTTTTGAGAACGCTGAAATGACACCGATATGTAATCCCAATTTCCATGTGAAATTGGGATTTTTTGCTGTCGGACTAGCAGATAAGTAACGGTATGCGACTAGTCGACATGATACAGCTGGTTGCAGCAAAGCCATCTCGGGTGGGTGAAGGACGGCCAGAATTGTTCTCTGCAACAGCAAGGGTAGCGACAGCAGATGCCATTTGGATCACAACAGGTGCGGTACTCCAAACAGCGCTCCACCGCACAACAGTCCATTGCTTCACAGGGGATCACGGTGTCCTCTAAACAGGCAAAGTTCACACCAGGACAACCGGAATCGTTCACGGCAGCGGCGGCATTGGTATTTTGGCCACATCCGCAGGAACGACGCCCATTAGTAGAAACGGGGGTGACAACTGGTTCGGTGCCACAACAGCCTTTCTTTCCGGCGCGTTTGTAAATGTAATTTGCATCGGAAAAGTTCATATTGCTTTGACATTGGCAAGCCATAGTCTCAACTCCTTTGTTCAGTCAAGAGGTTTCCAAAAAACCTCTTCGTTTCATTCTATGGCAAAGGAGAAAAAAGGTGACGGACAATGCAAAAACTGTGTCGCTACCACCGTCGGTAGAGACACAGTTTTAATGATGTGTAATTTCAAAGGTCTTTACCCCTTCAATGGACGGGGCAGAGATAGACATGGTATGATCGTCCCAAACAATGGTTGCCGTACCACCTTGAATTGGTTTGTCTCCGTCGTCGGTGGTGTAGGTGCCGAGTGATGTCATCGTGATTGGTGAGGTCGCTTGATAGATTGTAGTTTCTCCCGAAAACAAAAAGGCACTTTCTGCAAAGACAATAGTATGTCCATGGGGGTGTGTGAGGATGGTGTAGTCGGTATCGATGCCCGAAAAGAGAACCATCAATAAACTGAGTAGAGACACAACGGTTGAAATAACAGCGGTCAATAATATGGCAGTGATAATTTTAAGAGGTGGATACCGCTGAAAGATCATGAAAACAAGTAAAAACAACAGGCAAGCACCGATGCAAATAAAGAGCAGCAGATCGCTGATATTGGCAAGAAGTGATGCGGTACCGACAACGCTTGTGACAAACAAGCCAATGCCCAGCACCAACACAAAGGAATCCTCTTGTTTCTTGTGGATCGTCCAAATAATTCTGAAGTATAACAGGACTGCAATCAAAAGACCATCTAACAACAACAGATCATTGGTGATGAGCGACTGAAAGAGCAATACTTGCTGATTGAACCCAAACGAAAGTACGAGCAGGGTTGCAAATAAAAGAATTGGAAGAATAAGCAGTAGATCAATTACAGTAATTTTTTTCATGGCAGGTCCTTTTTAGGTGCGGTCTTTGTATTTCAATTCAAAAATTGGGATACGCTTGGTATGCTTCTTGTTCTGCTCAATGTATTGATAGACATCCAGTAGGTAGTTTGCTAAATTTTGTTGACCTGATTTTTTCACTGATTGCTGCACCGAGTAAGAAAGTGCTTGTTTTTTCTGTACCGAAAGATCCCGATAGCGACACATTTGATTGTACATTTCCTCGGCATTGCTAAAAATGAATCCGTTGACCCCGTGAATGACTTGGCCTGCATTGAGTTCGTCATAGATATGCAGTACCGGTAATCCCGTTGCCATCGCTTCCAGCATGGAAATGGAATTGGTATCCGACAGAGAGGTGGTGATGTACATATTACAGCAGGCGTACACCTGCAACAGCGATTCATGTGCAACCTTACCGGTGAAAATGACGGCGTCGCCGATCCCCAATTCTTTTGCCTGCTGTTGTAGCGATTCACGATCCGGCCCATCGCCGATGATCATCAGCCGAATGCGATCCTCCGGTTTGTACTGATTGGCAAAATAAGAAAGCAAGGTATTGACATTTTTTTCTTTGCCAAGACGTCCGCAAAAGCAAACAATTTGTTCATCCGGCTGGATGCCGAACTGTTTCTTGTAGGCCGCTACCTGAAGAGGATCGATGTTTTCTTGGTTGAAACAATCCAGTTCCACAGGGTTTGGCACCACTTCCACCGGACGTGCTACACCACACCCACGCAAAAAATGTTCTACTTTTTTGGAAGGACCTGTGATGGCACTGGCGTTGTCAGTAAAGATGCGCACATAGGTATGGGTGATTTTCTTTGCTACAGGAATGAAAAATTGGGGCACTGCATAGTAAAGGTAATCGTCATACATGGTGTGCAGTGTGTAAACCAGTGGCACTTTCAGTGTGCGTGCAATGCTGACACCGGAAAGGCCCACTCCGAATTCTGCATGAATGTGAATAATATCCGGTGCAAATTCCTTGATGAGACGCAACCGTTTGAGACTGACAGGTGAAGCCAATCCATAGCTGTAAAACTTTTTAAACTCTTTGGCAGGACACCACAGCACACCGTCTTCAATATGATGATGTCTGGAGTGGATATCCGCGGTGACAATCAACACCTGATGGCCGGTACGTTCTAAGCCGTCTTTGAGCGACTTGACATGGGTGACAACACCGTTGATATAAGGTAAATAGGTTTCGGTGAACAATACAATTCTCATAAAAACTCCAATGAACCCAAATAAATTTGATAATTGCTCTGATGAAAGATACAACTCAAAGGGTGTTTGCTGTAAGGTATTTCTATTGTACCCGATTGCCCTTTGTTTGTAAAGGCGAAAAAGGTAAAAGTTCAAACGATTTTTCTTAAGATTCTAGCTAAAACGTGGGATATACCTTGTTTTTTGATGGTTTTTCATAGAAAGTGTATGGAAAAAGTAAGCAATCAAACAGATCTGTTCAGAAAATTGCAAATAAATGCAAAACAGCATTGAAAAAGGGAGAATATTCAAGTATAATAAGAAAGGGAAACGCAATCGCTATGACATAGGAAAGACGCATAGTGATAGTTTAAATGATACAGAGAAAGAGAGAGGGAAAACGATGGACAACAGTGGCTTTTCAATTCCGCTCGAACGGATTATCAAAGAATTTGACTTGGAGGTTGCCTATATGCCCGAAGGGGCGGAGGATACCCTCATTTATACCGCGGACCTCAATCGCCCGGGGTTGAATTTAACAGGATTTTTGGAGTATTTTGATCCCAAACGCATTCAAATTTTGGGTCGTTTGGAGTTTGCCTTTTTGAGCACTTTGGAAGAGGAGGATCGTCGCCGTCGACTGGATCAAATTTTTCGCTTTCAATTCCCTTGCGCCATCATCACAAGGGGCCTTGAAATCATTCCTGAAATTTACGAGGTGGCAAAAGAGCACGGTGTGATTTTATTGCACACCGAAGAATCGACCTCTACTTTATTTTCCTCCATCATCAATTACCTCAATGTAGCATTGGCACCACGCATCACTAGACACGGCGTGCTGATTGAGATTTACGGGGAAGGGGTTTTGCTTTTGGGCGACAGTGGTGTCGGGAAAAGTGAAGCGGCAATCGAGCTTGTCAAACGTGGGCACCGACTGGTGGCAGACGATGCAGTAGAAATTCGTCGTGTTTCCAACAAAAGTCTGGTCGGTTCTTCGCCGGAAAACATCCGACATTTCTTGGAACTACGCGGCATCGGGATCATCAATGTCCGTCGCCTGTTTGGGATGGGGGCTGTTAAGGTCACCGAAAAGGTGGATATGGTCGTCAAACTCGAGGCGTGGGATCCAGAAAAAATCTATGACCGTATGGGCATGGAAAATGAATACAGTACTATTTTGGGGCTGAAAATCCCATCGCACACCATTCCGGTCAAACCGGGTCGAAACCTTGCCATCATCTTGGAAGTTGCAGCAATCAATAATCGCCAAAAGAAAATGGGATACAATGCAGCACAAGAACTGATGCAGTCTTTGGGGATGTCCGTCGAAGTGGAAGGGCACAACAAAAATTGGGATATGTTCTAATAGAAATCGTAACAATCGGTGAGCCACATTATAGGGGCTCACCGATTGTTGTTATTCAAAAATAATCCCCGGGCCATACGGCACAAGGGCGGTCATGATGTAATCGTTGACGATGCTGTCTTGATGATCGTAGGCAAATTGCCACAGCAATTTACAGTACCGCTCAACAATCTCGTCACTACCAGCTTCGCCAATGATGTTGTGCATTTCATGTGGATCCTTGATAAGGTCATATAATTCATCATAATCAAATCCGTTGAAGACGTACTTGTACTTATCGTCAAACACTGCGCGTTGAATGCCGTACACCTCATTGCCGTTGGACTGGGTAAACAACGCATTTCTCCAGTTTGTCGGTGTTTGGCTGTCCAACAATGGTAGAAGGGTGGTGCCGGTAAAGGAACGATCAACGGAAAGCCCTGCCAGTTGCAACAGCGTTGGGGCGAAATCGGCAAGTGACACCAACCGGTCACACACCTGCCCTTTTGGTGTCAGGCCGCCATATCCCATCGTTGCACAGATATGATAGGCTTCTTTGAAACAAGGCAGTCCCTTTGCCCACAAACGGTGTGCCCCCATATAATCCCCATGGTCGGAGAGGTAAAGCACCACTGTGTTGTCGAGTAGATCATTTTCCTGCAATGCCTCGATCAATTGGCCGAACAGATGATCCTCATAACTGCAAAAGGCCAGATAACGACGCATTGACTCGCGGTGTTCGGCCTCAGTCAACTGTGCATAGCGATCTCGTGTACGGCGGTACAATGCCGGTTTGTCGCTCATATCATCGGAAAAGCTGGCAGGTAGTTGGATGTTTTCGGGCTTGTAAAGATCCAAGAATCGCTGGGGAACATCGTATGGGTCATGTGGCCCTAAGGTGCCCACATAGAGAAAGAAAGGGTTGTCGGCATCTAGGGTATGAATTTTTTTGATAGCGGCGTCTACGACATCCGCATCCCCAAAGGGGTTTTCTTCTATGCCGTACTGCGTATAAAGGGGATAACCGGGACGCAAAATCTGCCCTTCTTGACGCTCTTTTGTCATATCACAGGGTGGTTTTTGACGGTAGGTCTGCCACTCTTCGGTACAGGGAACATTTTCATAGGTACGATAGGTCATTTCATGATGGAGCAATTCGAATCCGCGATGTTGTGGTCCTTCTTCGGCACTCACATGCCATTTGCCGCTGTAATACAGATTGTATCCTGCGTCTTTGAAGTCTTCAGAAAAGAGACGAACCCCATCAAACAAGCGTCTGGAAAGGGTATTGGACACATTGACGTTGTTCCAAATGCCATGCTCACTTGGGTAAAGACCGGAAAAAAAGGTGGCCCTACTGGGACAGCAGTGGGGTGACGGACAGTGCGCGTTGGTAAAACTGACCCCTTGTTGATAAAGTTTATCAAGATTTGGGGTGTAGGCTTTTTGAAAAGGTGGCTGCATATCCCCACGCTGATGGTCGGTCATAAAAACTAAAAAATTTGGTTTGCTGTTCATCCAATCCCTCCAAAACATAGTATAGTATAGTTTTATTTTACTATAAAGAGATCAAAGTTACCACCTATTTTCGCAATTGAAAAGGCTGATTCTATGCAAAAAAGAAGTTGGTTGTTGTGTAAAAGCACAAAAGAAGCATTGGAAAAATCAGAAAAAGATGTCTGAAGTACTAAAAAATAGTATTGGGAAATTTTTCGATTCAAAAATACTTGACAAATTCCCGGCAATTTAGTATGATAACTACAACACCTACATAATCTAAAATGACCTTGACGAGAAGAGTAGTAAGAGAAGGTTTTCACAGAGAGTTCTCGATTTGCTGAGAGAGAATAAAACCGACTGTTACGAAGATGATCTCCGAGTTGTGCAGCTGAACCATGAACACCGTGTGTTAGGTTGCAATGGGTGCGCCCATTAACGCGCTAGAGTATCTCCGATGTTGTCGGACGCACTCGAGAAGGCTTGCTTTGTGAGAAGTGAGCGAAGTTTAAGTGGTATCACGGGTATTGTATAACTCGTCTTAACAATGGAGTTTTTTCCAAACGTTAAGACGAGTTTTTTGTATTTAGAGGAGGGTACGTATGATTACATTAACAAATGTGAGTAAATCATTTGAGGGGCATGGTGCGGAACAGGTTCATGCAGTCAAGCAGGTTTCGCTGCAAATTGAAAAGGGACAAATTTTTGGGGTCATCGGATTTTCGGGGGCAGGGAAGTCTACCTTAATTCGCTGTATTAACCTGTTGGAACGCCCAACGGCAGGCAATGTTGTGGTCGACGGTGTGGATTTGACGACGTTGTCAGCAAAGGAATTGCGTACAACACGAAAAAATATTGGGATGATTTTTCAACACTTCAATTTATTTGCCTCCCGCACCGTTGGGCAAAATGTGGAGCTGCCACTTAAAAAAAGCGGACTCTCCAAAGTGATGCGAAAGCAAAAGGTAAAAGACCTGTTGGCATTGGTGGACTTGACCGATAAGGAGCACAGCTACCCCAGTCAATTATCGGGTGGACAAAAACAGCGTGTTGCCATTGCAAGAGCATTGGCAAACAATCCAAAGATTTTATTGTGTGATGAAGCGACCAGTGCTTTAGATCCACAGACAACGAAGTCCATTTTAGCACTCTTACAAAAACTCAACCGTGAATTGGGGTTGACCATTGTATTGATCACCCATGAAATGGCGGTGGTCAAAGAAATCTGTGACGGTTTGGCACTCATGGAGGATGGGGAAGTTGTAGAAAGTGGCGATATTCAAACCATTTTTTCCGCGCCCAAAACGCCAACGGCAAAACGCTTTGTGGAGACGTCAGAAGGGGTCAGTAAGATTTATGACATGATTGATAGTGGGCACCCTCTCACCCAATTACAAGAGGGTGAGCAGTTGGTACTACTCACCTATACCGATGAACATGCAGGACTTCCTCTCATCTCTCGTTTGGTGCAACAATACGGCATTGAAGCCAACATCATTTACGGCAATATTGAACTGTTAAAGGATCAACCGCTCGGTAAATTGGTGCTCAAACTATCCGGCCATCCGGAAAAGATTGCTGCAGCGATCGGTGCGGTGCAAACAGCACAAATTACATTGGAGGTATTGAAACGATGAACCTACTTTATTCCATCTTTCCAAATTTAGAACGATTGCAGGAAGAACTCATCAAAAGTGTGGGACAGACATTGCAAATGGTCTTGGTGTCCGGTAGCATTTCCTTTTTCTTAGGACTGGCACTTGGGGTGCTGCTCATCATGACAGGAAAACAAGGACTTTGGAAAAATGCCGTACTCTTTCATGTGTTAGACAAGGCCATTGATATTGTCCGCTCGGTTCCATTTTTGATCTTGATGGTGCTACTGGTACCGGTCAGTCGAGCGTTGGTCGGCACAGGGTCGGGGGTCACCGGTGCTTATGTGGCACTCATTGTCGGTACCGTTCCATTCTTTGCAAGGCAAATTCAAGCGGTACTTTCCCAAGTGGACAAAGGGTTGATTCAGGCAAGTGAAGCAATGGGACTGTCACCAATAGAAATCATCTTCCGTGTTTATCTTAAGGAAAGTGTTCCCGGCATTGCCAAAGCAACGATGATCACCCTTGTCAGTCTCATCGGAATCACGGCCATTGCAGGCTCTATTGGAGCAGGAGGTTTGGGTGACTTTGCCATCCGTTATGGGCATCAAAATCAATTACGTGATATGATCTGGATCTCAGTCATCATCATTTTATTACTCATCAGCATCATTCAAGGTGTTGGTTATCTGGTGGTCAAGAAAACAGACCACACTTAAATCTATCATTCATTGAAACCATTGACGATAAAGGAGAAATCACCATGAAACAAACTAGAAAAGCCATTCTTGCCACCCTGTTGGCAGCAACTACAGCAATTACCCTCACCGCTTGTGATACCACACCCACTGAAACTGCCGAGGATACTACCGTGATTACCGTCGGGGTTGTCGGTGAGTACAATCTCCAATGGGACATCATCAATGACCTGTTGGCTGAGGACGGTATTCAAGTGGAGCTTGTGAAATTTTCTGACTATGCAGTGCCGAACCGTGCGCTCAACGATGGAGAAATTGACCTCAACGCATTTCAACACATCGCTTACCTCAACAATGATATTGCCAACAACGGCTATGAGATTGAGCCGATTGCCGATACCATCATCGCACCTCTTGCCATCTTCCATAACAAAGATAAAATCTCTTCCATTGAAGACATCAAAGACGGTGATTCCATTGCCATTCCAAGTGACTTGACCAATGGTGGTCGTGCATTAAAGTTGCTGGAAGAGGCAGGACTCATTACCTGTGATCCGGAAAAAGGATTCATTCCTACCGTTGCGGATATTACAGAATATCATGTCGACATTGACATTGTCGAAGTGGAATCGGCAACCCTTGCAAGTATCCTACCCGACCATACGGCGGCAATCATCAATGGAGGGAATGCGTATACCGCAGGCCTACACCCGATTGAAGACACCATTTACACTGAAAATGTCAATCCGGATGAAAATGCGGCGGTACCGGAATTGGTCAATGTGATTGTGGCAAGAGCTGATGAAGTGGATCGTGAAGCGTATCAAAAAATTGTAGAAGCCTATCACACCGATGAGGTAAAACAAGCATTGGGAGATAGTTACGCAGGGGCATTTTTACCGGTTTGGTAGAGATCGTAAGAGGGAGAGAACGAAAATGGATTTACCAGTATGGGTAACAGAAGAGCGCGACCTACTCGTTGCGACAAGACGCTATTTACACAAGCATCCGGAAGTAAGCATGCAGGAGTTTGAAACCTGTTGTTATATTGAGGCGATGCTCAACAATCTAGGCATTGCGCATCGTCGTGTAGGAGAAACCGGCGTGTTTGCGTGGATCGATGGGAAAAAGCAAGGGGAGAACCGTGTGGTGGCATTGCGCGCCGACATTGATGCCCTTGCCATGGACGATTTAAAGCAAGTACCCTATGCATCAAGACATCAAGGAGTTTGCCATGCTTGTGGACACGATGGGCACACAGCCGCACTGCTGACAGCGGCACATATTTTGAAAGAACGAGAAGCAACCTTTAGCGGGCAGATCAAACTACTGTTTCAGCAGGGGGAAGAGTACGGACAGGGAGCACGACTGTTTGTGCAGGAAGGGATCTTAGACGATTGTGACCGTGTCTTTGGCATTCACGTTAGTAGTAAATTGGATGTTGGCAAAGTGTCCTTGACCAAAGGGCCGCAATGTGCAAGTTGTGATCACTTTTCTATTGAGATTACCGGCAAAGGGGCACATGTTTCTACCCCACACCTCGGGATAGATGCCGCTTATATTGGTGCACAGGTGTTGGTTGGATTACAGTCTGTTGTGGCACGCAGTACCGATCCGTTGGAAACGGTGGTGGTCGGGGTCGGTAAATTTACTGCCGGTACACAGTACAACATCGTTGCAGACAAAGCGGTGTTGGAGGGTACGACGAGAAGTTTTCTGCCCATGATTCGCAAAGCGACCAATGAGCAGGTAACACGCATTGCAAAGGGTACTGCAGAACTGTATGGGGCGAATGCCTCAGTACAATTTACCAATTATGCAGCACCGCTGATCAACGACGATATCGCCACTGAAGAAGTCACCCAAACGGCCAAAGAATTTTTATCGGATGAAGCAATTGTCACTGACTTTGAACGTGCCTTGGGTGCCGATGATTTTGCCGACTATTTGGCTGTTACCAAAGGGTGCTACGCCTTTGTCGGTACACGCAATCCGAATTTTGCGGACACTGCAAGAGCACTCCATCACGGGCTTGTGGATTTGGATGAAGAGGGTCTACTCCTCGGTTGTGCATTGTATGTCAAAACGGCACTCGACTGGTTGGCATAACTGTCTTTTCAGACCGTCGAAAAAACCGCAATCAAAAAATGGTGAGCGATGTGATATCGCTCACCATTTTTTTTCTTTCTGTGTCACTGCAACTTGTAAATTTCGTTCATATACCCAGTGTATTACTCTCTCATTTACAAGTTTTGTTCCTTGACTTGCAAATTTTTGGATGCTCTGGTAGGATATCATAATAAAAAGGACTGTTTTGGGAGGAATTATCTACAACCTTCATTTTGTGGAATGTTTGGGAGAGACTCGAATCCGGGTACGAGATCTTCGTCGGTTGGAATATAATCGCTCATGGTGTTTTCGTGGAAAGAGCTGTAAGCGGTCATGTCAAAGTAGCCGGTACCGGTTAGGCCGAACAGAATGGTTTTTTCTTCGCCGGTTTCTTTGCACTTGAGTGCCTCTTGGATGGCGCCGTGGATGGCATGTGCCGATTCCGGCGCAGGGAGAATGGTTTCGGTTTTTGCAAACAGCGTTGCCGATTCAAACACCTGTGTTTGTTCCACCGCACGTGCTTCGTCCAGATGACCATCGTGATACAGTTTAGACACAATGGGGGACATGCCGTGGTAACGCAAACCACCTGCATGATTTGCCGATGGAATAAAACCGCTACCCAACGTGTACATCCGTGCCATTGGGGTGACCTTGCCGGTATCACAAAAATCATACGCATAGCGACCACGCGTCAAAGACGGACAGGAAGCAGGTTCCATGGCGATGAAGTGTGGGTTTTTCAGTCCTAATAATTTATCGCGCATAAAGGGGCCAATCAGGCCGCCGAGGTTGGAACCACCGCCGGCACAGCCGATGATGATGTCGGGGTATTCTCCCAACAGATCCATGGCAACTTTGGTTTCTTCCCCAATGATGGATTGGTGCAAGAGCACCTGATTGAGCACCGAACCCAAGACATAACGGCACCCTTCAGTGGTGGTTGCACGCTCAATTGCCTCACTGATGGCACAACCAAGACTGCCGGTGGTATTCGGTTTATCAGCCAAAATCGCACGACCGACCTGTGTTTGGTCAGAGGGGCTTGGGATGACATCCGCCCCAAAGGTTTGAATGATGGCTTTGCGGTACGGTTTTTGGTCGTAGGAACCCTTGACCATAAAGACAGTCAGGTCAATGCCAAAATAAGCACAAGCCTCTGCTAAGGCGGTGCCCCATTGCCCTGCACCGGTTTCGGTGGTTAAGGTGGTCAAGCCCTGTTTTTTTGCATAGTAGGCTTGTGCAACAGCGGAGTTGAGTTTGTGGCTACCTGAGGTGTTGTTACCCTCGAATTTGTAATAGATTTTAGCAGGCGTGCCGAGTGCACGTTCCAGTGAATAGGCACGGCACAGAGGGGAAGGGCGATAGATTTTGTAGACATCCAAAATCTCTTGCGGGATGTCGATGAAACGAGTGGTGCTGTCCATTTCCTGTGCGGCAAGCTCGGCACAGAAAATCGGGTGTAGCTCTTCCTCTTTGAGGGGCTGTAAAGTACCGGGGTGTAGCAAAGGGTCGGGTTGTTCCGGCATGTCAGCACGTAGGTTGTACCATTGTTTTGGCATTTGCTCTTCTGTAAGGTAAAGTCTGTGTGGAATGTTCATGGTCATTCATCCTTTCTTGTGGGTAGTCTTTATCAACACGTGTAATTGTAGTGGAAAAAGGTGGGCATAAAAAAACTTCTGTCCCTGTAATTTACAGGGACAGAAGTGAAAGTTCTTCTGCGGTACCACCCGGTTTGGCGACAATGATGTCACCCACTCGCTCCATGCACCACCATGCACGCTCCCATGATAACGGGTGGAGATCCCGTCAAAGGCTACCTGCTTTACAGCGCTCACCTTGCCCTCGTAAGTCCATTCAGCAAACAGTTCTCATGTTGTGATCTCACCACCCACAACTCTCTTTGGATGAAACAGCGTTTGCGTACTACTCTTACTCATCGGTTTGTGCTTATTTTATAGCAAAGGGGCAGATTTGTCAAGCGATTTTTTTGCACAAAAGATATTCAAAAATTCTCTATTTTCAACAACATGCACAAAGATTGGTTAAATAGATAAATAAAGCGGAATTGTTCAGACTATTTTATTAAAAAAGAATACAAAGTGAGTGGGAGAGAAGAAAAAGTTTATTTTTTGTGCAATACTGCCTAATTGCGTGTGTGAAGTCTGGGTAAAATATGAATTGAAAATTAACAATGATCACGTTACAATAAGAGAGTAATTTCCAAAACGTTTTCGGTAATAAACATTTTGTTGTTAACCAAAGTAATTTTGCCATAGAATGGCACATAATGAAAGGACGCAACAAGGAAGGCTTCTTGCCTATGTTTGTCTATTTTGCTGAATGTGGATGGGGACAGAAAGAGTGTGATCTGATGGTAAAGTTGGTGGATATCGCAAAAGAATGTGGCGTTTCGGTGGCACAAGTTTCTCGTGCATTGGGCGACTACACCGATGTCAGCCAAAAAACCAGACTACGAGTGCGACAGACAGCAGAGAAAATGGGGTATGTGCCAAACCAGACCGCAAGGAAACTTGTCAAGGGTACTTATAACGAAATCCACTTTTTAAAAGTATATGTCGAACAGGACATTGAAGTGACAAAAGGGATGGAGGAAGACGGCGACAACTTTCATACAGACAACACACAGGGTGGTGGGATCACCGGGATCATCGCGGGCATCAACCGTTACTGTAGTGAGCACGATTTGGAACATGTCATCCATTATTGCGATGGAGACAAAACCGATTTTCTCGCCTTTTGCAGAGACCGCAACATCCAAGGTGCGGTGCTACACGGGGTAGAGCATGAAGGACAAGCCTTTCAGCGTATTTCAGTGGCAGACGACATTGCCGTGGTCTCCATTGACAACCAGTTTCAGGTCATCGGCAACCACAACAAAGCCTTGGTGACAGTCGACAACCGACGGTATGCAAAACAGGCGGTAACGGAATTTTTGAAAATAGGGCGCAGACGTATTGTGGTGCTGTCCGGTACGGGACGTTCCAACGTCGAAAAGGAGCGTGTCGCAGGGTATCGTGATGCACTAAAAGCATACGGCATACCCGTTGATGAACAATTGATTTTAAAAGGAGAGTTCCATTACGGTAAATCCTTTGCCCACATCCAGTCGATGCTCGAAAAAAAGGTTCCATTTGATGCAGTATTTGCCATCAATGATGTGATGGGGATGGCGGCGATCAACGCCTTGAAAGCACACGGCTTACAGGTGCCCGAAGATGTGGCGGTGTGTGGCTTTGATGGGATTGCGATTGGGCGATTTAGTGTACCGTCGCTCAGTACCGTGGCACAAAATTTCTATCAAATGGGCTATGAGGCGGCACAAGTACTGCACCAAATGCTACAAAAAGAGCAGTACGAGACCAATACTTATGTCCCTTGTCGGTGGATCAGCAGAGATTCCACCAAACCTTCCAATTGATTTAAGCCGATATGCGGTTTAATAGATAAAAAACGTTCATACAAAAAAGGAGAAAAAAGCAATGAAAAAGAGAATTTTAGCAATGTTGATGGCAACCACCTTGACTGTAGGGCTTGCAGCATGTGAATCAGCTCCAGCAACTTCTGAAGGAGAAACCACCGGCGAGAGCGGCACTGAACTGGTAGAAGTAACCATCCCGACCTACAAAGCAGGGGAAAACGTTGGGGCAGTATTGTACTTGCCACAAATTGAGCGTTTCAACGAAATGTATGAAGGTCAATATAAAATCAACATCGAAGAAACCCCACAAGATATTTTTGCTGACAAATTGAAACAATTGGGTCAACAAGGCGAATTGCCGGTCTTCTTTGAAGGGGCAGATCCGCTGTGGGCTTCCGACATTGCAATCCCGAACGGCTTGGTTGCAGACATTTCCGAATGGTTTAACGAATCTGACGTCAAAGCTCTGGCAGATGCTGATTCCGTTGAATTCAACACCACCGAAGATGGTGCGATCTATTCGGTACCGGTTGTTGTTGTCAAACCAATCGGGGTCTACTACAACGAAACCATGTTCCCAGAAGGTGCGGACATGCAAGCGGGTAGCTTTGATGACTTCATGGCATCCTTGGGCGACAACAAAGTAGCGATGATGACCGGCGAAAACGCTTGGACCACTATGCTGCTTGCATCTGCGTTGATCGCTGCAGAAGAAGGCGGTGCGGAATTGCTGCAAAACAACGTAGAAGACAAATTGTATGACTTTAACGATCCTGCATTTGTCAACGCATTTGCAAAACTGCAAACCTTGATGCAAACCCATGCTTCCTCCAACACTTTGGGTGCGGCATATGCAGATGCTGCAAACTCCTTCATGAGCCAAAACTCCGCTGTCATTGCAAACGGTTCTTGGATGGCAGGTGACTTTGCAGAAGGCTCTGAAGACAAATGGAGCAACGGTTTTGACGGTAGCCAAGTACGTGCTTCCATGTACCCTGGCAACATCGGGATCAGCAACACCCGTGGTTACAGCTATTTTGTTGCTGAAAATGCAACCGATGCAGAAAAAGAATTGGCTTATGCCTTCTTTGATTTCATCAACTCTCCGGCAGAATTGGAAACTGCAATCCTTGCAGAAGGTGGTTCTGTTCCTGCGTTGGAATACTCCGAAGAATTCTTGACTGAACTTGACAAAAACGTAATCTTTAGTGACTACGCAACTTCTGTCAATGCAGACACCCTGTTTGTTCCTCCGGTAGGTGACATCATGCCAAACTCCGTCATCAACTCGGAAGTCAGCAAATTGTTGCCGGGTCTTCTCAGTGGCGATTTGACTGCTGAACAATTCTGTGCTGAATTGACCGACGCTGCACAAGAAGCATTGGCTGAATAATCATAGGCGAAACCTGGTCATCGGGTAGCAAGTTGCTACCCGATGTCTTGATAAAGATGAGGCGATTATTTTGAGAAATAAAACAACAAAATCAGAGCTGCCTTGGGTGTACCTCTTTTTGCTCCCGTCGCTTGCGATTTTTGCCGTATTTTATTTGGTACCCATTGCAACAGTGTTTGTGACTTCCTTTACCTCGTGGGACGGGTTCAACGCACCGGAATTTAATGGGATTGCAAACTACCTCCGCTTGTTCCAAAACGATGCGTTTTTGGTTTCCCTTTGGAACATCTTAGCGTGGAGTGTCGTGGCCATTGTCCTGCATGTGGGCTTTGGGGTTTTGGTGGCATTCATTCTGTACAGAAAACCGTTCGGTTGGAAATTCACCCGTATGGTGTTTATGGTACCAAACGTCATTTCGGCGGCAGCTTGGGCAATGATTTACAAATTTGTCTTCAACAATGACATCGGGATTTTGAATGGATTGATCCGTATCTTCAATCCCGACTTTAGTGTACAGTGGTTCTTTGAATCGGGTTATGCCTTCTGGGCAGTTACCCTGACTTGGCTTTTCTATGCTGTCATCGTTACCCTCATTGTATTGGGCGACTTGATGGCCATTCCGTCGGAAATTCACGAAGCGGCAAAAATCGATGGTGCGAGCGAATGGCAAATCACCAAAGCGATCAATCTGCCACTTTGTAGAAATGCCATCGGTACCAGTGTCATTTGTTCGGTTACCGCACGTATTGCGATGTACGAACAAATTGCACTGACCACAGGTGGTGGCCCCGGCGATGAAACGATGAGTTTACCGCTCATCTTGGTCAACGCCATCACCGATATGAACTATGGCTACGGGAATGCCTCGGCAGTCATCATGTTCATCTTGGGGATATTGACCCTGCTGGTCGTCAATCGTATGTTTAGAATGAACGATCCGGTCTATTAAACACGGGAAAGGAGAACTTGAAACATGAACTTGCTGAAAAAAATCGGTGGCAAGACCTTTGTTTATGTGGTCATGCTGTTCACCGTAATCGTCTCTATTTTCCCGATTATTTGGGTGGTCTTTTCCTCTTTCAAAACCAACGCAGAAATTTTGGGTAACCCTTTTTCCTTCCCAACGTCCTTGAGTTTTGAGCCTTATGTCTACTTGTTTGAACAATATGACTTTTTGTTGTATGCCTTCAATTCCTTTAGCGTCTCGATGGTAGCAACACTCATTTCGCTGTTGTTCTACTCGATGGGGGCTTATGTTATTGCAAAATACAACTTCTGGGGCAAAAACCTGTTTTACATTCTGTTCACCCTCACCATGTTGGTGCCGGGACACACCAAAGCACAGCCGATCTTTACCCTCATCTTGGAAATGAACCTGTATGACACCCGTGAAGGGTTGATGCTCGTTTATCTGTCCGGTGGGATGGCCATGTCGATGTTTGTCTTGAAAGCGGCATTCATGTCGGTACCGATGGAATTGAACGAATCGGCATCCTTGGAAGGTGCGAGCTTCTTTACAAAGTTCTGGACCATCAACGTGCCATTGGTCAAAGGGGCGTTGTCCACCGCAGGGATTTTGATGTTCCTCGGCAACTGGAACGAATACTTCTACGCATCGCTCTTGACCTCGTCGGCAAGCAACAGAACCTTGCCGTTGGCGTTGCAATTCTTCAATGAAGCATTTTCTTATGACTACACCAAATTCTTTGCGGCACTCACCGTGGTGGTACTTCCCGGTATCATCATCTATGCCGTCGCACAGGAGCAGGTACAGGAAAGTATTGCAGCAACCGGTATGAAAGGCTAAAAGCATTGCGCTTTTTTAAAAAATACGATACAATAAAAGATATGGTACGGCGGATATTTCGCTGACCATATCTTTTGTTTTATATAGAAAGGATGATTGGATGATTCGAAAAATTGATCATGTGGTGATCACCACCAATCAGATGGAAGCGATCATCGTATTTTATGAGGCATTGGGGTTTACCGCACAGGCAAAACAAGGACGGTATGAGCTGTTTGCCGGTGACTTTAAAATCAATGTTCATTCATGGGGCAAAGAGTTGTCCCCTCATGCGGCGCAAGTCGCAAAGGGGTGTAATGACTTTTGTTTTGAAGTGGATGAGGAGATGGAAACGGTGTTGGCACACCTCGCGCAAAAAGGGCTGCAAACGGAATCAGGCATTGTGACAAGACATGGTGTAAGGGGTTCTATGCAGTCGATCTACCTGCGTGATCCGGATGGCAATTTGATTGAACTATCCTATTACTCTACATGATGAAAACACGCTAGACGACAGTGCGGTCGTCTAGCGTGTTCTTTTATACCGTATCGCATTCTGTGGCGGTTGTTCCGAGGCGTGATACATTACAAGGAGAAATGGTGTATTCTTCTTGCACGGTGCAGGGAGTAAGCAGTAGGACAAAAGAAAGCCCCAACAGCACTGCGGTTAATTTTTTCATCTTTCACCACTTCCTTTGATTGCGAATGATCACAGGTGCAGTTTGGCAAATGATAGAAAGTTTCCCTTATTTCATTATAGCACAACCTGTAACGGTTTTATAAATTTTTGCGACGGTTCAATCAAATCAACACCAACGCTTTTTTAGGGCAGAAATTGACACACTTGGCACATTTGATACACTTGTTTTGATCCACGGTCGGTGCCTTGTCACCCTCTTGGAACAAGGCGCCGACAGGACATACTTTTACAGAGGGACATTTGTGATTTTGGGGACAGTTTTTTTGGATGACGGTCAATGTTTTAATTTGATTCATGTTCGCGCTCTCCTTTACAGTAGGTTTCCTTGATGGTGCTCAGTAGCACCAAAATTCGTTTGTCTTTTACATTATAAGTGACAGTTTGAGCCTTTTTATCGTAGTCGAGAATGCCATTTGCTTTTAAGAGTGCTAGGTGTTGAGACAGTCCAGACTGGGTGATGTGTAACTTTTCAAGCAGTGCACTTACCGTTTGGGGTCCGGCTGACAATTCACATAAGATCAAAAGACGGTTTTCATTGGCAACCAACTTCAATAAATCGGCAATTTCCTTTGCCTTTTCCTGCATAGCGATCATCTCTGACATGATGTTCCTCCTTTGTTTTTTAAATGACAGATGCTTTGGGTCATGGTGCCCATCGGACAATAAACGCAAAACCCGCGTGGTTTAAAAATTGCCATGGTGAGCAAACCCAAAACACTTGAGGTTAGCATGATGCTATAAAATCCAAAGGCGTATTGTGCGATCCAAGCAGGTACGGCACTGGTGCTGGTGAACGTCCAAGGAAGTTGAAAGATCCACAAAAGGGTGACCACTTCTGACAGATTGGCGGTGCCGGCAAACACCAGATAGGTGGTGAATACCATGTTCAAGAACATTGCCATAAAGAAAATCAAAAATCCGTATCGGAAATATTTGCTTCTGACAAATTTGGGTAGTGGTTTGTTGCGTGAAAATTTTTCCCCGAGCACTGAAAATAGTTGCCCTCTGCCACAGAAATGATGGCAGTACCCTTTGTTGCCGGTAAAAACGGCAAGCAACAGGGGTGTCAAAAAGAAGATCATGCCGATCCATGCAAAAAGAATGTTGAAAAAGCCCAGTATAAAGTAAATAATCTCGACAATCCACAAATAGTCGTACCATTTTTTTAGGTTGCTTTTTTTAGTTTTCATCTACTACCTCCCTTGGCACAATGTCGATGACCGAAGCCGGACATACGTTACTGCACTTGCCACAGCCAACACATTTTTTGTGATCGACGTTGGCACGAATCCCATTGGTGATGCTGATTGCCATCAGCGGGCAAACCTTCATGCAGGTGCCACAGGCAACGCACAGATGACCGATCGATGCAACGCTCTTTGTTTTCAATGCAATCCCTCCATAATAGTATATCAGCAATTACTTATATACTATTATACTGATAAAGTATAAATTTGTCAAGCAATAAAAAATCCTCGCAGTTTTCACTGTTGCTATGTCAATTTGAAGTTGCTTTAGTTTTGATTTTGATGTCCTCGGTCGGTTGTATTTTTGTTTCTTTTTTAGCCATTTGTATTTTCCTTTCCTAAAAAATAAACACCTATCAGCATATACTAATAGATGTTTATAATATTGATGGGATTACTTACAATAAATTTTTGTTGCTTCATAGAAAAAGTTTATCATTCCTTTTATGATTGTATCAATTGGGTTTCCTACTCACTAAAACCGAGCAAAATAAGCCTTTTGCATCTACGGAACAGTTATGTTTTTTCTGAGGTGAAAAACCACTAAAAACCTGATGTATACTATTTATTAAAATAATTGCCGATAGGCGATACCTTAACTTCTTCACTATGAACTATTACTTATTACTTAAAAAATCATTGTAGCAGAATTAGTGAAGAGTGAATAGTGAAGAAGTAATAAGTAAAAATCCTTGCAGCTTAGGCTACAAGGATTTTTTTGGTACGCCCGACTGGATTCGAACCAGCGACCTTCAGAGTCGGAGTCTGACACTCTATCCAACTGAGCTACGAGCGCATAAGATGCTTTCATATTATAGCACAATTGTAGGTAAAAGAAAAGACCTAAATTTTAGTTTTTTCTCATTTTCCGGTAGCATTGCTTTGAAATTGTGAAAAGTTAGAAAATCAAAGGCAGAAACACGATTTTTTGCTTGTTTGTTCGCTTAAAATATGATACAATACAATAGTATTTTTGTGAGATATGAATCCTTTATCAAGGAAGAAATGGAGATGCACTATGACAAAAGCACAAAAAGCTGCACAGGAATTTGAAAGTGGCTATAATTGTTGTCAGGCGGTATTGCTGGCATTTCACGAAGAACTGGGTTTATCACGCGAGACAGCGGCGGCATTGGGTTCCTCCTTTGGTGGTGGGGTATCGCGGTCGCGTGAATTGTGTGGAGCAGTCAGTGGGGTGGCGATGGTCATCGGACTCAAAGACGGCTACACCGATCCATTGGACACTGATAAAAAAGCGACACAATACGAATTGACACAGGGGTTACTGGCACAGTTTACCGACCGCAACGGCTCCATTGTCTGTCGGGAGTTGTTGGAACTTGTGCAAAAAAGTGATCCACCGACACCGTCGGCACGCACAGAGGAATACTATGCGACACGTCCATGTGCAAAACTGGTGTACGATGCGGCGCAGATTGTAGAAAACGCGTTGTTTCAAAGCACAGTAACATCATAACCCAAGAATGGAGAATACAATATGGTACAGGGAAAAGAAAAAACAACGGTAGGACTTGCCTTTTCATGGTTAGGGTCCCATGTCATTGGTGTGGTACTTTGCTTGATTTTGAACTTTTCGTTCGGCACACTCATTGACAATGTTTGGTTTCATGTCGGTGTAGGGATTTTCACCTTTTTGATTTATGCTATGATCATCAGTGCGCCAAGTTGGGATCTTGGCAATCGCGACCGCAACCGTGTCAAATTTGGACACCGCACAGAATTTTTGGGTCGTGGGTTTGTGATGGGGTTTGTGGTTTCAATACCGCTCATCCTATTTGGCATTGCATTGTTGCTTGCAAAGGCGGAGTTGTTGCCCAATTTTTATGTCATTTACAAATTAGTCAATGCCCACGTTTTGCCGTTCATCAATCTGATTGACGGAACCTCCTTTGGGGTGCAGGCAGCTTACCTCACAGAGGTTTCTTGGGGTTCTATGATCGGGGTCTTTCTCTTAAACTTCATCATTCCTATCATTACAGGGGTACAGTATATTTTAGGATATCGTGATTTGCAGTTGATGAACCGTTTGATTTACAAAAAAGACAAACAGACAAGCGGCGTTACAAAATAATGGACAGAATAGGGGATTGACAAATGATCGTTTGGATCGTCGCAACAGTATTGGCATTTTTTGTGAAAGGGTTATGTGGATTTGCGAACACCCTGATTTTCACCAGTGTGATGAGTTTTACCGTCAGCAATGCCACCATTTCACCCATTGAATTGATTTTAAATTATCCGAGTAACGTGATATTGGCGGTGCGTGGGCGCAAAAAAGTACGCTTATCGGTGGTTTTGCCGATCACCGCACTCATTTTAGCAGGGTGTATTCCCGGCATTTTGCTGTTACAGAATGTTGATGTCTCTTCCATTAAGGTGCTGTTTGGTTTTGTCATCATGGGCATTGGTGTGGAAATGCTCTGGCGACACCATCATCCTGAAAAGGGTAAATGGCCCAAAGTCGTACGTATTTTGGTGGCGCTTATTTCGGGAGTACTGTGTGGCTTGTATGGTATCGGGGCACTTGTTGCTGCCTACCTCAACCAGATCACCGACGATACCGAAGAATTGAAAGCGAGCATGGGCTTTGTTTTTGCGGTAGAAAATACTGTGCGCCTGATCCTTTATATCACCTTTGGCATGTTCGCACTGGACAGTGCGTGGCAAGCGCTTTGGTTGCTCCCAATTTCCCTTTTGGCATTGACAGCAGGGATCTTCAGTGCCAGATACATCAAGGAATCGGTGGTGCGGATGCTTGTCATCTTTCTATTGATTCTTTCAGGATTTTCATTGGTGATAGGCAACCTATAATCGGCGCCAACTCCACCCACGACTCATATTTTTTCTCCCTTTGACATACCCTTACACAAAGAGGTGATTGGTATGCCAAATAGGCGAGGATGGAGTCGGTGGGTGTTATTGCTTTTACTGGGATTTTCTTTGATGGCAATTTTCACACGGGTATCAGCAACGGAAGCAGTCGCCCCTTCCCCCCATGTGTTTTCTGTCATTGTCGATGCAGGCCATGGTGGGTTTGATGGCGGTGCATCTTCAGATGAAGGACTGCTTGAAAAGGATGTCAACCTTGCCATCAGTGACTGCCTTGCCGATTTGATCCTGTTGTGCGGGGGGACGGTTTACCAAACCAGAACAAGCGATGCGGCACTCAACACTGAAAATTTATCGGGCGGTGCAGCAAAAACAGCGGACATCAAGGCAAGGCTTGCGCTCTTCGACACACACCCTGAAAGTTTGGTGCTGTCGGTTCATCAAAATCATTACAGCGAAAGTCAGTACAGTGGGGCGCAGATGTTTTACGGCGTGCATCATGCAGAAAGTGTCCTGTTTGCCCAGACGTTGCAACATCGCTTTTACCAACTACAGCCTGACAACACAAGAGAAATCAAGGAGGCACCGAGCAGTGTCTATCTGTTACAGCAGGCTGAAAACCCTATGGTGTTGGCGGAATGTGGGTTTTTATCCAACCCGACCGAAGCAGCATTGCTTTCGACAACAGCACATCAAACGGCAATTGCAGTAACCTTACTAGGTGGTGTGGTGGATTTTTTAACAGGACAGCAATTGGCATCAACGGATACAACGTAGCAAGAAGTGGAGAATAGAATGAAAGTAAAAATCAACTACTGCTGTACCTCATGCGGGTATGAAACAGCAAAATGGATGGGGCGTTGTCCCGGTTGTGGGGAATGGAATACCCTAGAAGAGCAGGTACCACAGCAAACGGCACCGACCGGCACCAAAAAAGTGGCGATGACAGGGAGTGGGCGTAGAGGTACCCCGTTGACACTAAGTCAAGTCAACATGGCCGATGAAGTGCGTTTCAAAACAGGGGTGCAGGAGTTGGATCGTGTGCTCGGTGGTGGGATCGTCAAGGGCAGTATGGTGCTATTAGGCGGTGATCCCGGTATCGGGAAGTCTACCTTACTGTTGCAAATCTGTGCGTATCTGTCAGAGCAGTTGGATATTTTATATGTCTCGGGTGAGGAATCGGTCAGACAAATCAAGCTGCGTGCCGATCGTTTGGCGGTCAGCAGTGATCGGGTGTCGCTGTTGGCGGAAACAGATGTGGAGACGATTGTCAACACCGTCATGGCACATCGTCCAGACCTTGTGATGATTGACTCCATCCAGACCATGAGTGTGGAAGCGGTTTCCTCTTCACCGGGGAGTGTCACTCAAGTCAAAGAATCGACCAATGCGTTTTTGCATTTGGCAAAGCGTGAGGATGTGCCGGTCATCATCGTCGGACATGTGACCAAAGACGGCACCATTGCAGGGCCTAAGGTGCTGGAGCATATTGTCGATGCAGTCCTGCACTTTGAAGGGGAACGAAACCAAACCTATCGGGTACTGCGTGCCATCAAAAACCGTTTTGGTTCCACCAATGAAATCGGTGTCTTTGAGATGATGGATGTGGGATTGCGACAGGTGGAAAATCCATCGGAAATGTTGCTCGCAGGGCGACCGGTGCAAACATCCGGTACTTGCGTTGCCTGTATTATGGAAGGCAGTCGTCCCATGCTCGCCGAGGTGCAAACGCTGGTGTCCAAAACGGCATTCGGTACGCCTCGCAGAACGGCAACAGGGGTGGACTACAATCGGATGGCCATGTTGTTGGCGGTACTTGAAAAGCGTTGTGGGTATCCCTTTTCGGCACTCGACGCCTACGTCAACGTCATTGGGGGGCTTCGTCTGGATGAACCGGCAGCGGATCTGTCGGTGGCATTGGCGTTTGTTTCGGCACTGCGTGATGTGCCGATTCCGGATGACTGGATTGCCTTTGGGGAAGTAGGGCTTGCAGGGGAAGTGCGTGCAGTCAGTCAAGTGATGGCACGCATCAGCGAAGCGGCGCGACTGGGCTTTTCGGTCTGCCTCATTCCCAAACAGTCCCTCAAAGGGTTGCAGGTGGACAAACTCTCTATTCGTGTGGTTGGGGTCTCCTCGGTCAAACAGGCAGTACAGGAACTGACTAATTCGTAAAATGGAGGAAGAACGATGAAGATTGAACACATAGCGATTTATGTCAAGGATTTGGAAGCAACAAAGGGGTATTATGAACGGTATTTTGGTGCAACCAGCAATGCGATGTACCACAACCAAACGACCGGCTTTCGTTCTTACTTTTTGTCTTTTGCGGATGGGGCACGAGTGGAGTTGATGAATCTTGCAGTGTTGGAGGAACAGAGTGAAAACCCCAAACGAATGGGGCTGATACACCTTGCGTTTTCAGTCGGCAGTGCAGAACAAGTGCGTGCCTTGACTGAGCAAATCCGCCTCGATGGCTACAAAGTAACCAGTGAGCCCCGCACAACAGGTGATGGGTATTACGAAAGTTGCGTTACCGATCCAGAAGGGAATTTGATCGAAATTACAGTATAAATAGAAGAAAACTCGATGAGTAAAGCGACTCACCGAGTTTTCTTTTTTATTATTGTAAAGCAGTGGATATGGCAAATAATTTGCACTTTGGCAACAGCAAATGAGCAAGGTGCTCATTCTGTTGCAGTTCCACCTTGAATGCCGGACGTGTATTGGCTTGATGTTGACGATAATAGTGCCACTGTGTCTCTGCGGTAAAGGTGTTGCCAAATGCGGGCGGATTGCCTCTGTTTTTCATTTTTTCAATCAACTCTGGCAGGCGATCTGGATGAAAGTAAACAAGGCAATAGGGTAGGTCAGATGCTGTCAAAAAGGCAGCAAATATAGGCTTTGCATTGAACAACAAAACTTTATCTTGCGACAATAATAGAGCGGTCTGTTGTTGGATATAGGAAAAAGAATCCTCTCGCAGCACTGTTTTGGTTGTTCCTTTGGTCGTTTCCTGTAGTGCTGCTGTACCGCCATACTTATAGATCGATTTCATCTGATCCATATCGACAAAGCGAGCATCCTGTGACGCAAGCGTGGTTTTACCCAAGCAAGGAGCAACCAAAAATAACCGAATCTGCATCAAAGATAATGCGGTGTTTGGATTTTTCTCTATCACCATAGCAAGTCCTCTCAATTTTGCTTACTGTTTTTGAAAGTAGGGTAGACGGGTGATCGGTACGTCGATGACGGTGGTGCAAGGGCCTTCTACACAAACGCCATCATCCCCAAGCCAACTGCCTTGTGGGAAAACAACGGTGCGGGAGGTTGCGCCTTTTGTCACAATTGGTGCGACCATGATGGTATCTCCCAATAAAAATTGGTCGGTGATGTCGGCAAAATCAGCACCATAATGGTATGCCAGATGTTTGAGAATCGGTTCTCCTGTCTTTGCAGAAGCAGTTGCAAGGGCAACGATGTCCTCGCCGAATTGCTCATGGAGCAAGGCCATGTCAAGGCAAATGGCTGCATGTTCTTTGGAGAGAATACGCCACGGAGCGACAGAGAACTGCATCATTGGGAACAATGCAGCACACTGTGCATAGCGCACCACCAATTCTTCATCAATGTTGAGTACTTCGGGAAGGAAATTTTGATATTCGCCGCCACCGATCATGTCGGGGCAGTTGAAGGTATAACCGAGCAACCCTTGGGCAAGGGCATTGGGAATAAGGCTTGCAAGACCGTTTTCCTCCCAACTGTGGTTCTTGTCACAGAGGCGTTGGGCAAGCCCTTTGCCTGCGACATCATAACTACTGCGGTATTCATTAAATGAAAACTGCTCGCCAAACAGCGCATAGGCTTTACACTGTGTTTGTGCATGGCCGGGGGTGTGGATGAGGTCATCATCACGGTAAAAACGTGGGTCACCGGCATCAAATTTAAAACCATCCACCCCGTAATGGTCGGTCAAATGCTGTAAACGGTCAGAAAACCATTGGCAGGCAGCAGGATTTGTCAAATCAAGTACTGCACTGTAGCCATTCCACCATTCACGGATGGCAAGGGTGCCGTCTGCATTTTTGACAAGCAGGCCTTGTTTATGTAGATTGCGACAAAGCAAAGAATCGGGACTGATGAAGGGACAAACCCACAACATGACATCAAAGCCCATCGTATGAAGCTTTTGGATCATGCCTTTGGCATCCTGAAAACGACCGGGATGGAAGTCCCACATGCCGTAATCTTCCTGCCAGTTGTCATCGATCATCAAAATACCGGTGGGATACCCCTCGTCCAAAATGTCTTGCGCATACTGCAAAATGGCCGCCTCGTTTTGATCATACATCAACTCGATCCAAGTGTTGTACTGTGGATGGGCAAAAAAGGCAGGGGCAGGCATCCGATTGTTTGCGGGGAAATGTGCGTTGGCAGCGGCAAGGTACGCCTCTTGTAAGGAAGTGCCTACCTGCTTTAACACAAAAGGGGTGTCCAAATCATTGGAAACGGTCAACATACCTTCCTGAAAACGGTAAGTGAAAGGCTGGTCACACCAGAGGTAGCGTCCCTGATCCGATACCAAAAAAGGGGCAGTTTGGTTGCTGGTGTTACAGGGGAGCAGGGAACCGGTATGATCGCTGTCGCTGTGGTACGGCATGAGGACACCGTCATCAACAATACCACCCCACCAATGTTCTTTGGGCAGTAAAGAAATTTTCATTTGTTGTGTTGCCATGGAAAAGACCTCCTGAAAATTGATATTTGTACGCTGTCGAACGACAAAGGGTTACTACAGTCCATTATAACGATGTTGCAGTGGGTTTGCAATACTTTTGCTAAAAAAAGAGTATCTATTTTAAATTTAATAGTCAATAGCACTTTCGTTGTTCACAAATTGCTTACAAAAAGTTGAAAATAATAGTAAAAATAGATCTTGACTTTCTTTGACCTTAGTGTTACAATGGATTCAAGGTCAAAGAAAGTCAAAGTCGAAATGACGGAGAGGGAGTATAGCATGAAAGTCACCGATTTGATTGCCAATCAAATTTTGGCGATGCTCGAGGAGGATGGGGGCACTACCCGCATTCAAAGAAATGAGCTTGCCAGTCGCTTGGGTTGCGTGCCCAGTCAGATCAATTATGTCATTACCCACCGCTTTACAGCAGAACAAGGGTATTTGGTGGAAAGCAGACGAGGGGGAGGCGGATTTATTCGCATTGTCAAAGTACAGGTATCGGATCGAGAGAAAATTTTTCATCTCATCCACTCCATTGGTGCGGAACTGGACGAACATACCGCACGCATCATTCTGCAAAATCTTGCCCACGATCAAACCTTCAGCGAAGCGATCTGTAAGGTGATGATGGCGGCATTGCAGGATCAGAATTTCAAAGGGTTGCCCGATCCTATCAAGCGAACGGTGCGCGCCAATTTGATGAAAACCATGTTGCTACATGCACTTTAAAGGATAGAGGCATACCATATTACAATCATTGGGTGAACAAAAGGAGGAATTTACATGTTATGTGAATCGTGTGGACAACGTGAAGCGGCAACAACAGTCAAACAATCAGTTGGTGGGCAGGTCAAGCAAAAGCACCTTTGTGCTTCCTGTGCAAACGCCCTGTTTTTTTCCAGTATGTTTCATGATATGGGCTTCCACCACAGCTTTGCCAAAGAGGGTGGAGAACAATCACAAAAACAATGCAGCCATTGTCATACAACACTCGGGCAAATCAACAAAATTGGCAAAATGGGCTGTGCTGATTGTTATCGCACCTTTGGCGTCCAGTTACAACCGAGTATTCGAAAAATTCATGGGAAATCAACCCATATGGGGAAGATCCCACAGTCAGCACAAGGTGACATAAAGCGCCGCTCAAAGCTGTTAGAATATAAAGTGGAATTGAACCGTTTGATTGCGGCACAAGAATTTGAAAAAGCCGCGTTATTGAGAGATGAAATTCGAACCTTGGAGGCGACTTTGGATGAATAAGTGGTATGAAAAACGTGGAGCACAGGATGATATTGTGCTGTCGAGCAGAGTGCGCCTTGCTAGAAATTTAAAAGCTTTTCCCTTTGTGACAACCATGACAGCATCCGACCGACAAGCGGTGAACCGTGCGGTCAAAGAGGCGATTGCGCATGTCAATTTGGGAGATAATACGCTGGCGGTGATCGCGATGGACGACTGTTCGGAAATGGAACGGTATGCCATGGTGGAAGCGCATAGCATTAGTGCAGATTTTGCAAAACACCCGACCGATCGGATACTGTTGCGCTCCAAGGACGACGCCATTGCCGTGATGGTCGGGGAAGAGGATCACCTGCGCATACAAGTGTTGGCCGCGGGGTTACAATTGCGACAAGCCTACGAATATTGCAACAAGCTAGACGACGTACTGGATGAAACGCTACAATATGCCTTTGATGAAACATTGGGGTATCTGACCACCTGTCCGACCAACCTGGGTACGGGACTGCGCGCCTCGGTTATGATGCACCTGCCGGCATTGGAGCAGTCGGGTATGATTTCCTCTCTCGCCGGTACCATCGGCAAGTTGGGATTGACCATTCGTGGCACCTTTGGTGAGGGCAGTCAGATTTTGGGATCGATGTATCAGATTTCCAATCAAATCACCTTAGGCATCACCGAGGAGGATTCCATTCAAAATCTGGAATCAATCATTCATCAGATCATTGAAAGTGAACAGCAAGCAAGAGCTGCGATGCTAGAACAGCCATTGGCAGTGGAAGATGCCGTTTTTCGCAGTTTTGGCACCTTGCAGTATGCAAGAAAGCTGTCGGGGAAGGAATTCTATCAGCTCTATTCTCAACTGCGTTTGGGCGTTTCGATGGGGTTACTTGAAACCCTTTCGCTCGAAACACTCAACCGATTGTTGCAGGAGACGGGTGCTGCAAGCATTTGTCACAAGGCAGGGCGATTGCTATCTGAAGAAGAGCGAGACGAAAGACGCAGTCAACTGGTACGAACACTATTGAAAAACGATCAAACAAGATAATCATCAAGTACATGTATATAAATTTGAAAGGGGAACATCGAGATGTATATGTTTAACGGATTTACAGAAAGCGCAAATAGAGCCATCAATGCCGCTGTGGTATTGGCAGGAAAATTGGGACATACCTTTGTGGGAAGTGAACACCTACTGTACGGCATTCTTGCACAAGAAGGGTCGGTGGCTTCCACCGTACTGCAAAAAAAGGGGGTCAAACCGGATACCATTTATGAAAAGATTGTTGCGGCAGACGGCAAGGGCAATGCAGTACAGCTTTCGCCTTCCAATCTCACACCACGTGCCAAACATGTGTTGGAACGTGCCGTGAGCGAAGCGAGAAAGCTCGGACACAATTACGTCGGCACCGAACACATTTTGTTGTCAGTCATCAGCCAAACAGACGGTTACGCCATCCTATTTCTCACCGAAGCAGGTGTACAACCGGGGGTATTATATCAAGAGGTGGTACGGGAACTGTCGGGCGCTCCTTATGTGGAAGAGGGGGGCGAAAAGCGTGGCAAACGAGACCAAAAACAGGAGGATTTGAAAGCGCTGTTGAAATACGGCAAAGACTTGACAAAGGCCGCCGCTGATCTGGAAATTGATCCGGTCATTGGCAGAACCGAAGAAATCACTCGTGTCATTCAAATCCTATCGAGACGCACCAAAAACAACCCCTGTCTGATCGGGGAACCGGGGGTCGGGAAAACCGCCATTGCCGAAGGCCTTGCCCAAAAAATTCAACAGGGGGAAGTGCCGGAAATTTTGAAAAACAAACGGGTCGTTTCCCTTGATTTGACCGCCATGCTTGCCGGCGCCAAATATCGAGGTGACTTTGAAGAGCGCATCAAGGCGGTGCTGGACGAAGTGAAAGAAAACAGCCATGTGGT
>CAYJIM010000008.1:0-8999 GCA_964370215.1 uncultured Oscillospiraceae bacterium | reverse complement strand
TACGAAGCACACCATAAAATCAAAATTACCGATGAGGCGATCAAAGCAGCGGTGGATCTGTCGGCACGGTACATCAACGACCGCTTTTTGCCCGACAAAGCCATCGATCTCATCGATGAAGCGGCATCGAAAGTCAAATTACAGGCTTTTACCGCTCCACCTGATGTCAAATCGTTGGAGGATCGCTTGAAAGAAATTGCAGGGGAAAAGGAAGCTGCTGTCAATGCACAAGAATTTGAAAAAGCAGCGACCTTCCGAGACGAGGAAAAGGAAATTCAAGAGCAACTCGAAACCCAAAAACAACAGTGGCAACAGCGCAATGCCGGCGTGACCGGTGAAGTGACCCCACAGGACATTGCCGATATTGTATCCGGATGGACAGGGGTGCCGGTCAAACAATTGACCGAAGAGGAAAGCAAGCGCTTACTACAATTGGAATCGGTATTGCATGAAAGGGTCATTGGACAGGAGGAAGCGGTGACTGCCGTTTCCAAGGCGATTCGCCGTGGCAGAGTCGGGCTGAAAGATCCCAAACGACCGGTTGGCTCCTTCCTGTTCTTAGGCCCTACCGGTGTCGGTAAAACAGAACTCTGTAAAACGCTTGCCACCACCCTTTTTGGGGACGAAGCGGCGATGATTCGACTGGACATGTCGGAGTATATGGAAAAACACAGTGTTTCTCGTATGGTCGGTTCTCCTCCCGGTTATGTTGGGTTTGACGATGGCGGACAGCTCACCGAACAGATTCGTAGAAAACCCTACAGCGTCGTATTATTCGACGAGATTGAAAAAGCACATCCCGATGTCTTTCATATGCTGTTGCAGATTTTGGAGGATGGGGTGTTGACCGACTCGAAAGGGCGTAAAGTCAGCTTTAAGAATGCCCTCATCATCATGACATCGAACATCGGGGCAGCGCTATTGGATCGACAAAAGAGTGTCGGGTTTGGCACAGTGGAAGAAACGGCACAAAAACAACAGCATACCCGTGCAGATATGATGGTAGAGCTCAAAAAACACTTCCGTCCGGAACTGTTGAACCGCATCGACGACATCATCATTTTCCACAAACTCACCAATGTGCACATTCAAGAGATCGCAAAAAATATGATGGGCAGTTTACAGGAGCGTTTGGCAGGTCTTGGCATTGGACTGTCGGTGGAGGAAAGTGCTTTGGCAGTGCTTTCTGAAGTGGGCTTTGACGAGCAGTATGGAGCAAGACCGTTGCGCCGTGCCATTACCGCAAGGGTGGAGGATCCGATTTCGGAACTCTTGTTGGAGGGCAGTGTCAAAGTGGGACAGCGTATTGTTGTGACCGCATTAGATGGAGCATTGCAATTTGATTGCCAAGGGGACAGTGCGGAATTGGCAGAACAGGAAGTGTCTTAAACTACTGCATTTACAATTCCTTCACAAATTGAGGCATATTTTTTCACGATAAACCATTATACTGAATTTAGCACTCTTAATTGCAGAGTGCTAAATTCTTGTCAAAAATTTTATAGAGGTGAAGTACATGGCTACCAAACAATTCAAAGCAGAATCTAAAAAATTATTGGATCTGATGATCCACTCCATTTATACCCATAAAGAGATTTTTTTGCGTGAGCTCATTTCCAATGCAAATGATGCCATCGACAAACTCTACTTCCGCTCCCTGACCGATCAATCGGTCAACATGGCAAGAGAGGATTTTAAAATTCTACTCGAGGTGGACAAAGAAAAAAGAACCTTGACCATCATCGACAATGGGCAGGGGATGACCGCAGAAGAGCTGGAAAAGAACCTCGGCACCATCGCTCATTCCGGTTCTTTGGCATTCAAAACAGAACACGAATTACAAGAAGACGTCAACGTCATCGGGCAATTTGGGGTAGGGTTTTATTCGGCATTTATGGTCAGTGACCGCGTGACGGTAGTCAGCCGTGCTTATGGTGCCGACACCGCCTACTGCTGGTCGTCGGAAGGGGCGGATGGTTACACCATCGAAGAAGCGTCGAGAGCAGATGCCGGAACGACCATCACCCTGTATTTGAAAAAGGATACCGAAGAGGAACATTACGACGAATTTTTGGAGCAATACCGTTTGCAAACCATCGTCACCAAATATTCCGACTACATTCGTTACCCCATCCAAATGGAGATGGAGCGTCAACAACTCAAAGAGGGTACCGGCACCGACGACGTACCGGCAGAATACGAGAGCATTGTAGAATTGAAAACCCTCAACAGCATGGTACCTCTTTGGAGAAAGCAAAAAAGCGAGATCCAAGCGGAGGAATACAACCAATTCTATAAAGACAAATTCCATGAATTCCGTGATCCACTCTGTACCATTCACACCAAAACCGAAGGGGCAGTGACCTACAGTGCGCTCTTGTACATTCCGGCAAGCGCACCGCACAACTACTACAGCAAAGATTATGAAAAGGGATTGCAATTGTACACCAGTACCGTCATGATCATGGACAAGTGTGCAAGCCTACTACCGGATCACTTTAGCTTTGTCAAAGGGATTGTTGATTCGGAAGATTTGGCGCTGAATATTTCCAGAGAAATGTTGCAACACGACCGTCAATTGCAACTCATTGCCAAAAGTTTGGAAAAGAAAATCAAGAGTGAGTTGTTGAAATTACTGCAAAACGACCGTGAAAAATATCTCGAATTCTTCAAAAGTTTTGGGGTGCAACTCAAATTTGGCGTCTACAACAATTATGGGATGCAAAAGGATCAGGTCAAAGAATTGTTGATGTTCTATTCGTCGATGGAACAAGCACCGGTCACCTTGTCGGAATATGTATCGCGCATGAAAGAGGATCAAAAAGACATCTATTATGCCTGTGGGGAATCGGTGGCACGCATCGATCGCCTGCCACAAACCGAAGCGGTCAAAGCCAAAGGGTATGAAGTGCTGTACTTCACCGATGATGTGGACGAATTTGCTATCCAAATGCTGATGGAATATGAAGGAAAATCTTTCCAATCGGTATCGGCGGCGGATCTTGATCTGCAAACCGAAGAGGAGAAAAAAGCGGTAGAGGAACAAACTGCGGCGGCAAAACCGCTGTTTGACAGCATGACAGAAGCGCTCAAAGACAAGGTTTCGGCCGTACGCCTATCCACAAAACTGCAATCTCATCCGGTTTGTCTGTCCAGTGAAGGGCAAATTTCTCTGGAAATGGAAAAGGTGTTGAATGCCATGCCAAACGGCGGACAGGTCAAAGCGGAGCGTGTCTTGGAAATCAATGCCAATCACCCCATCTTTGCGACCTTGCAAGAGATGGAACAAACAAGCCCTGAAAAGGTGGCTGCATATGCCGATCTTCTCTATGCACAGGCCTGCCTCATTGAAGGGGTTTCCATTGAAGATCCGGTGGCATTTTCCAACGCCATTTGTGATTTGATGGTAGAAAAATAATTGCCTTTTGGCGATTGTCTGATAGGAACTTGTCTGAAATAACAAAAAACAGAATACCGATTCATGCAATGTAAGGGTTTTGTCTCGCTTTGGGACAAAACCCTTTTATTTTACCTCAAAATGTGGTACACTATCTGATAGTATGATAGGGCGATTTTGTCTTGACGATAGGAGTAAATAGAATGGAATCAGCGGTTTTGCGCATCAAGGAATTGACAGCCATCCTGAAAACAGCAGGGGATGCTTATTATGGAGAAGATCAACCGATCATGACCGACAAGCAGTATGATCAGTTTTACGATGAATTGACAATGTTAGAAAAACAAACAGGGGTCATCTTGGCAGGGTCACCGACCCAAAAGGTGCAGGGAAAGCTGCTGGATGGCTTTTTGAAAGTCACCCATGACCGTCCGATGTTGTCGGCACAAAAAACAAAGTCGGTGGCAGAAGTCGCCAACTTTGTAGGCGATCAACAGGTGGTGGTCTCTTGGAAATTGGACGGCCTTACCTTGGTACTGCGCTATGAAAATGGCACACTTTTGCAGGCAGTGACCCGAGGAGATGGGGAAGTGGGAGAGGATGTGACGGAAAATGTCAAACGCTTTTCCAACATTCCACTCACCATCCCGACACAAGGGTCGTTGCAACTGCGTGGGGAAGGCGTACTTTCCTACACTCAATTTGAACGGATCAACGAACAGTTGGAGGTACCCTACAGCAGTGCCAGAAACTTGGCGGCAGGCACGGTGCGCCAGCTCAATACCGCACTGGTTGCCGACCGTGGCATTGTCTTTGTCGCCTTTCAATTGGTGTCAAGCGAAGAGGTCTTTACAACGATGACCGAACAGCTGGCCTTTTTGGCGGCACAGGGCTTTACTGTAGTACCGCACCAAACGGTGGGACAAGCAGAAATCGCCGATTGCATTGCGGCACACGACCCGACAGGGTACGACTATCCCGTGGATGGCTTGATTGTCAGTTACGACGACATCGCCTATGGTGCTTCGCTTGGCGAGACCGCACATCACCCCAACTCGTTGATGGCATTTAAGTGGAGTGATGAGGTCAAACAGACCACGTTGTTGGACATTGAATTGAATCCCACCCGTACCGGTCGGGTGAGCTTGACTGCCATTTTTGAACCGGTGGAACTGGACGGGGCGGTACTGCGCCGTGCAACATTACACAATGTGGACATCATGGAAGAATATCAATTTGGCATCGGTGACACCATCACCGTTTACCGCAGTAACATGGTCATTCCGGCAGTGGAGGAAAATCTCTCCCGCAGTGGCACCTTTGTCCTGCCGATGATTTGTCCTTGCTGTCAAGCGACATTGGAACAAAAGGTCATTGCCAAAACCACTGAACTATTTTGTCCCAACCCTACCTGCCCTGCCAAACAGGTGCGTCAGTTTGCCCACTTTGTGTCAAAATATGGGATGAACATTGAGGGGTTGTCTGAACAAACGTTGCAAAAAATGATCGATGCCAAGTTTGTTCACCGGTATGCCGACCTCTTTACCTTGGTGGAACAACATGGCGATGCCATCAAGGAGATGGAGGGATTTGGTGAAAAGTCGGTGCAAAATCTTGCCGATTCCATTGCAGGTTGTCGTCATACCAGACTGGATAAATTTTTGGTTGCCCTTGGCATTCCAAACCTTGGTCGTGCCAGCTGTCGTGTGCTTGCCACTTCGGTGCAAGGGGATTGGTCGACCTTAGAAACACAGCTGCAAGAGGGGTTTGACTTTACCGTTCTCCCTGACTTTGGCGACATCATGAACACGTCGCTGCACGACTTTTACAACACTCATCGATCCGACTTTGATACCCTCGTGCCGCTCTTGCAATTTGAACCGATGGGTGCTCCTGAAGCGACCGATAGCCTGTTTTCGGGCAAAACGGTGGTGGCGACCGGCAAACTGCAACACTTTACCAGAGACTCCATCAAGGAGACGTTGGAGGGGTTGGGGGCAAAGGTGGCGTCCTCCGTTTCCAAAAACACCGATTATTTATTGGCAGGGGAAAAGGCGGGAAGCAAGCTGAAAAAAGCGACCGACCTTGGTGTTACGGTATTGACCGAAGAGGCGTTCTTACAAATGATTGAACAAGCGAAGGGGGATGTGTGATGGCTTATCAAATCAAGGAATTTTCTGAAATGACAGGACTTTCTGCCCATACCTTGCGTTATTATGAAAAAGAGGGTCTGTTGCAGAACGTTGGGCGCAATGCCGTTGGTGTACGCCTGTACAGCGATACCGATTTGGAATGGGTAGGGCTGATTCACTGTCTGAAAGTCAGTGGCATGTCGGTCAAGGAAATTCGCCAATTCATCGATTGGTGCCAATTGGGGGATGACACGTTAGGGCAGCGACTGGAGATGTTTTTGCATCGCAAACAAATGGTGCTGTCACAAATTCAAGCATTGGAAACCAGTCTTGCACGTGTAGAAGGGAAAATTGCCTACTATGAAAAGGCAGTTGCAACAAGAGATCAGGCACTGAAAAAGCAGGATGCCTAACGTTTCAAAAGAGAGGGGAAATGATGTTGAACAGCACACACTTGTTGACACTCAAAGATATTTGTATGGCTTATGATGGGGATTTGATTTTGGATCATATCTCATTACATATTGAAGAAGGGGAGTTTGTCACCTTACTGGGTCCATCGGGATGTGGCAAGACCACCACACTACGCATCATTGGCGGATTTACCGATCCGGATGAGGGAGAAGTGACCTTTGATGGACAAACCATCACCGATCTGCCGGCCTACAAGCGCCCCATCAATACGGTGTTTCAGCGCTATGCACTCTTTGGACACCTCAATGTATACGACAATGTGGCGTTTGGGTTGAAGGTCAAAAAACTCGACAAAAAAGAAATTCAAAAGCGTGTCAGTGAAATGCTTGCTCTGGTCAACTTGAAAGGGTTTGAACGCCGTCGCATCAACAAATTGTCGGGCGGTCAGCAACAGCGTGTTGCCATTGCAAGAGCCCTTGTCAACTATCCGAAAATGCTCTTGTTGGATGAACCGTTGGGAGCTTTGGACTTGAAACTGCGAAAAGAGATGCAGGCAGAACTCAAGGCGATTCAACAAAAGTTGGGGCTTGCCTTTGTCTATGTCACCCACGATCAGGAAGAAGCACTCACCATGTCGGATCGCATCATCGTCATGAAAGAGGGGGAAATTCAACAGATTGGCACACCGGAAGATATTTACAACGAACCGACCAACGCCTTTGTTGCTGACTTTATCGGAGAAAGCAACATTTTTGACGGTACGATGCTCTGTGACCGTTTGGTCAATTTTGGTGGGGCGAACATGGTTTGTGTTGATATAGGTTTTGGCGAGCAACAACCGGTGGATGTAGTTGTGCGACCTGAGGACATCAAACTGGTCGAGGCCGCCGATCAACCGCTGGTCGGTGTGGTGGAATCGGTGATCTTCAAAGGGGTACATTATGAAATTTTTATCCGTTGCAACGACTTGTTGTGGGTGGTACATGCCACCAAACATCCGGCGGTGGGGCAAAAAGTAGGGCTCAACATTCAACCCGACGACATCCACATCATGAACCGACTCTTCCCAACCTTTGACAACCGTTTGCCGGCAAAGGTTGACGGCGAAAAGGTAGAGGTATTGGGGGTGGCATTTACCCCCAATACACCGGTAAAAGGGGACACAGTGACGGTTGTCATGCAGCCAAAAGACATTGAAATCGTCTCGGAAGACCAAGCGGATCTGGTGGTATATCTTGAGTCGATGGTGTACAAAGGGGCATACAATGAAATGATTGTTTGGGCGAAAAATGAAGCAGGGGAATACCAAAGTCTGTTGTTACATAGCCAAAACGACGAACAAATTGCCACCAATATCGGCATTAAGTTTCACTTTGACGCGGTAGAAATTCTGCCTAGCAAAGCAGAGTAAGGAGGGGGAACATTGTTAAAGAGAATGGCCGCTGTCCCACAACTGTTGTGGATGGCAATCTTTGTGGTCGTACCCCTTGGGATGATCGTCTACTTTGCCCTGACCACGCAGGAGGGGACTTTCACGCTTGACAACATCCTGCAAATCAGTCGCTATACTCCTATTTTTGTGCGTTCCTTAAACCTTGCCATCATTGCGACAGTCGTCTGCTTGGTGGTCGGTTTTCCGGCAGGGTATCTGCTGTCACGGATGGAAAAGCACCGTCAAGGGATCTTTATCCTCTTGTTGATGCTCCCGATGTGGATGAACCTTTTGCTCCGCACCTATGGGTGGATGACTTTGCTTGAAAATGAAGGGCTCATCAACTCTTTTTTAGGCTTATTCGGTATCGGACCCATCCAAATGATCAATACATCAGGTGCCGTGGTGTTGGGGATGGTTTATAATTACCTACCCTTTATGATTCTACCGCTCTATTCGATCATGACAAAAATAGACCCGTCGGTACTGGAAGCCGCCGGTGACCTCGGTTGCAACTGGTGGAAAGTACTGGTCAAAGTGGTGCTCCCGATGAGTGTACCGGGCATTGTTACCGGCACCACCATGGTATTTGTCCCTTCTGTCTCTACCTTTATCATTTCCAGAATGCTCGGTGGTGGGCAAAATATGATGATCGGGGATCTGATCGAACAACAATTCATTGGCAGCACCTACAACCCACACACCGGCTCTGCAATGGCGCTGGTACTCATGGTCATCATGCTATTGATGATGGGGATGATGAACTCCCTTGAGGATGAAGAAGTGGGAGGGCTTGTCGTATGAAAAAATTGTTATCCCGCACCTACATTTGGCTACTGCTGTTGTTTTTATATGCACCGATTGGTGTACTCATCGTCTTTTCCTTCAACGAATCACGCAGTCGCTCCACCTTCACCGAATTCACCTTCCAATGGTATGTTGAACTGGTGCAGAATGAACTGATCTTGGAATCGCTGTGGAATACCCTGTTGGTGGCGGCTGCCTCGGCTTGTCTTGCTACCATTTTGGGCACCTTTGCCGCCATTGGCATGAGCAACATGAAGCGCAATGGGCGGATGATGATGACCAATTTGACCTATCTGCCAGTCATCAATCCGGAAATTGTCACAGGAATTTCGCTGATGCTTTTATTTGTCTATCTCTGTGCGATGGTCAATTACTTTTTAGGCGACGGCGTTTTGGAATTGGGCTTTTGGTCGGTGCTGATCGCACATGTCACTTTTTGTGTGCCCTATGTCACCTTAAATGTACTGCCAAAACTGCGCCAGATGGACAACAGTGTGTACGAAGCGGCACAGGACTTGGGGTGCCCACCGCTACAGGCATTTATGAAGGTGGTCATGCCGGAAATCATGCCGGGGGTGGTTGCCGGCTTTTTGATGGCATTTACCTTTTCCATCGATGATTTTGTGGTCACTTATTTTACGAGTGGGAGTTCCTTTCAGACCTTGCCGGTCACAATCTATTCCATGACCAGAAAGAAAGTCAATCCACAAATCAACGCACTCAGCACCATCATCTTTGTGGTGGTACTGCTGATTTTGATTCTGGTCAATGTGTTGCAACAGCGTGAACAAAAGAAAAAGGCAAGTTAGGGGGAAGA
>CAYJIM010000007.1:0-72763 GCA_964370215.1 uncultured Oscillospiraceae bacterium | reverse complement strand
ATACACTCATTTTTGAATGAAGTTCATGATTATGCTTTACGAACAAAAAGCATACATTCTTTATTAGATGTTTCAAGTTTAGAGAAAAGCAGCTAATTCATATGCAGTAAAATCACACTCATACACGTCGTAAAAGTTATATCATTAGAAACTATATTGTACCACTAAAATAACTACTTTAAAATACTCTACATCATAATTAGGTGTAACCTTTTATTCACTAAGGTGTTTAATTTTTATACTTTTCTCTACTGTCCGAAGACCCCATGTATTTGTTTGTTCTTAGACAAAGAAATAGCAGTATGAAAATTTCACACTGCCTTTGCAAACGCGTTAATGCGGAGAAACAAAGCTTAATAAACACACAATTTTATTAGGCAATTTTGAACAAAAAAAATCACCCAAGGATGGGTGATTTTATGAATTACTTCACACTATACAAAATGTCGCCGTATGTTGGAAGCGACCAGCAGTCTCTTGATGTAATTGATTCAAGCTCATCAATCGATGTGCGAAGATTTTGCATTGAGGAAAAAACCTTGTCTCGCATATAGAATGTTTCTTTTGAAATATCACTTCTGTCATTGTTTTCAATTGCTTTTTCCAATGATTCAAGTTTTGTAAAAACTTCTTCAGAAAGTGTTGCAACTTGACCTAAAAGATTTTCTTCTTTTGCACAAGGGATACTTTTTGACACTTCTTTTTTTGCCAAAAGTACTTTTGCAATTTCTTTTTCGTACTTGAAGGCAGAAGGTATTACATGTTTTTTAACCATTTCAACCATGGTAAGTGCTTCTATTTGAATAGTCTTACAATAGTTTTCGCATAAGATTTCGTAGCGTGAGTGAACTTCTGCTTCTGAAAAAACTCCTTGTCTAACAAGCATATCGATGTTTTTTTGCTCAATGTACTTTGGAAAAGCGTCAGGTGTAGTTTTCAAGTTGCTTAAGCCGCGTTTTTGTGCTTCAACTACCCAAGCGTCATCGTATCCGTTACCGTTAAAAATAATTCTATCGTGCTCTTGAATTGTTTTTGTAATAAGTTTTGATAGATCTTCGTTAAAGTTTTTACTTCCTTCTAACTCATTTGCAAATCCCTCTAACACATCTGCAACAATTGAGTTGAGGATAATATTTGGACCTGAAACAGAAGCACTTGACCCGAGCATTCTAAACTCGAACTTATTTCCAGTAAAGGCAAAAGATGAAGTTCTGTTTCTATCAGTTGTGTCTTTTGGAAAATGAGGTAAAACCTTAGCGCCAATTTGCATTGATATTTTTTCCATTCCTGCATATGCAGAACCTGTTTTAATTGCATCTAATATTCCGGTGAGTTCTTCGCCTAGGAATATAGAAACAATTGCAGGGGGTGCCTCATTTGCTCCAAGCCTATGGTCGTTTCCAGCACTTGCTACAGATACTCTGAGTAAGTCTTGGTATTCATCAACAGCCTTAATAACAGCTACTAGAAATAGCAAGAATTGGGCATTTTCGTATGGTGTATCACCAGGTTCTAATAGATTCATCCCTGTATCGGTTGACATAGACCAGTTGTTGTGTTTTCCACTTCCGTTAACTCCTGCAAATGGCTTTTCGTGTAAAAGACATACAAGATCATGTCTTGATGCAACACTTTGCATTGTTTCCATTATGAGTTGGTTGTGATCTGCTGCTATATTTGTGTTTGTAAACACTGGTGCCATTTCATGTTGAGCAGGAGCTACTTCATTGTGCTTTGTTTTTGAGAGAACGCCAAGCTTCCATAGTTCTTTATCTAAGTCTTTCATATAAACAGAAACTCTTGACTTAATTTTTCCAAAGTAATGATCATCCATTTCTTGACCCTTTGGTGGTTTTGCTCCAAACAGTGTTCGCCCGCAATACATTAAGTCTGACCTTTGCGCATATATTTTCTTATCAATTAAAAAATATTCTTGTTCTGCTCCAACAGTTGTGTTTACGCGTTTTACACCATCATAGCCAAAAAGCTTTACAATTCTCAAAGCTTGTTTGTTAAGTGATTCCATTGATTTTAATAATGGGGTTTTTTTATCTAACACTTCACCAGAGTATGAACAAAATGCTGTTGGTATACAAAGTGTGTCATCTTTAATAAAGGCATAAGAGGATGGATCCCATGCTGTGTAACCACGAGCTTCAAATGTTGCCCGCAATCCACCTGATGGAAAACTTGATGCATCTGGCTCGCCTTTTACAAGCTCTTTACCAGAAAACTCTAAAATAATTCCACCCTGTCCATCTGGAGATACAAAGCTGTCATGTTTTTCTGCGGTAATCCCTGTCATTGGTTGGAACCAGTGTGTGTAGTGGGTTGCACCTTTTTCTGTTGCCCAGTCTTTCATGGCATTTGCAACAACGTTTGCAACATCCAATTCTAATCTACTACCACCTTGTATGGTCTTTTTTACTGCTTTATAAATGTCCTTCGGCAATCTTGCTCTCATAACGGCATCGTTAAAAACCATACTTCCAAATAACTCTGGTAAATCTTTCATTTTGTTCTCCTATTTCTATTATAATTATTTTTACAATTTTTTCAACTGGGGGCGATGACCTATAATCACCTGAGGCTGCACACATGGGTGCTACCTTACAGGTGTTTACATTCTACCCAAGCCTCCTCTTTAGGGGAGGTGCCGACAAAGTCGGCGGAGGGGTTACTCATCTTGCAATGCATCAAATCCTTCTTCTGCAGTACGCACTTTAATTACATTTTCAACGTTGTAAATAAATATTTTACCATCTCCAATTGCACCAGTGTACAAGGCCTCTGTCGCTGTTTTTACAACTAAATCAACAGGCACTTTACAAACTACTATTTCTATTTTTACCTTTGGTAAAAGTTTTGTTTCAACTTGAACACCACGGTAAAAGTTTATATCACCTCGCTGCATACCGCATCCCATAACCTGTGTTACAGTCATACCAGTTATACCTATGCCATCAAGGGCAAGCTTTAAGTGTTCAAACTTATTGCGTTTTGTAACAATAACAACCTTGGTCATTTTATCGCCAGCATGCTCCCCACTTGCCTTTTTAGCTACAGGTACAGCTTGGGCATCTGTTAAGTCTACAACTTTAATTGCATCTTCTACAGGGGCTGCCCCAATTGGAAATTTGTCTTTGTGAAAATCTGTTCCCATAACAGTTGGCATAAAGTCTGCATAACTATTAGCGAGACCATGCTCTTCAATATCAAGACCTATAATTTCCTCTGCATCACTTACACGTAAGCCAATAGTCTTTTTAAGAACAATAAAAACAATTCCCATTGTTACAAATACCCAAGCTGCGACGGCTAAAACACCGAGTGTTTGTACTCCAACAAATGACCATCCATAACCGTATGCTAATCCGCCTTCAAGGGCAAACACACCAGTTAGAATTGTTCCAAGTGCACCACAAATACCGTGTACACCAACTGCTCCTACAGGATCATCTATCTTGAGCACTTTTTCAACAGCTTCAATGCCAAATACTACCGCAAAGGCACAACATACTCCAATTGCAACTGCACCTGCTGGCGAAACTAAGTGACAGCCTGCCGTAATTCCAACTAATCCTGCTAAGGCTCCGTTCAATGTCATTGATACGTCAGGTTTTTTGTATTTAACCCACGTAATTATCATTACTGAAAAGGCTGCTGCTGCTGCTGCAATATTTGTTGTAACAAATACGTTTGAAGCTTGCACTATTGCCCCATCTGTCATTGACACAGTTGATGCACCGTTAAAACCAAACCAACAGAACCAAAGTATAAATACACCTAAAGCACCCAATGTTAAACTGTGACCTGGAATAGCGCGAGGCTTTCCATCTGATCCAAACTTTCCGATACGTGGACCAAGTACTTTAGCACCAACGAGCGCTGCAACACCACCAACCATGTGAACAGCTGTAGATCCTGCAAAATCGGTAAATCCCATTTGTGATAACCAACCGCCACCCCATATCCAGTGTCCTGAAATGGGATAAATAATAGCACTTAAAATTGCACTGTAAAAACAGTATGTTAAGAACTTTGTTCTTTCTGCCATAGCACCTGAAACTATTGTTGCAGCTGTTGCACAGAACACTGTTTGGAAAATTAAAAATGCGCTTGTAGGAAAACTTCCTGAATAATCGCCACGAACAAAGAAGTCTAAACCACCAATAAAAGGTGCTAAAGGCCCATCGTTTGCGCCAAACATTATACCAAACCCAATAACCCAAAACAAAATGGTACCAATTGAAAAGTCCATAATGTTTTTCATAATAATATTACCTGCATTTTTAGCGCGGGTAAATCCCGTTTCTACCATTGCAAAACCAGCTTGCATAAAGAAAACTAATGCTGCACCAATAAGTACCCACATTGTATCCACTGAACTAAACATCCTTACCTCCTAAACTCCCTGTTAAGGGTGCGACATGGATGTCGCAGATACGCAGTTTTCGATACGTTAACAACGTCGAAAACTGCCAACGAAAAAACGACATGGAAGTTGTTTTTTCGTTAACTTTCCTTAACCTCAATTTTTTTTTAAGTGAAAGTTGCGCACCTTTCATCTTGTTTTATTTGCGTTCCCACTGTAGGGAGCGACGAGGGCGTCGCTCCCTACAGTTAATTTTTAATATGCCTTTTCGTGAACACCACCTACGGCACGTCCTGATGGCTCATTTTGATTTTTAAAAGCCTCATCCCATTCCAAGGCTTTTGCAGTACTACATGCAACGCTCGCTTCATATGCTACTGTTGTTGCCGCTGTTTGTGATGGAAACAATTCATCAAAAATACAGCGATAAAAGTACTGCTCTTTTGTCATTGGCGGGTTAACAGGAAATCGCTCTTTGCTTCTTGCAAAAAGTTCATCGCTAACCTTTTCGCTTGTCATTTCCCGCAGAGTATCAATCCAAGAATATCCTACACCATCAGAAAATTGTTCTTTTTGGCGCCATAAGATTTCTTCAGGAAGTAAATCTGCAAAAGCTTCACGAAGAAGGTTCTTTTCAATTTTACCGCCACCTGTAGCACCACTCATTTTATCCTTTGGATTTTGAGTCATTGCTACATCGATAAATTCTTTATCTAAAAATGGCACCCGTCCTTCAACTCCCCATGCAGCAAGCGATTTGTTTGCTCGTAGGCAGTCGTACAAGTGAAGTTTACTCAACTTGCGAACGGTTTCCTCGTGAAGTTCTTGAGCATTCGGTGCCTTGTGAAAATACAAGTAACCAGCAAAAATCTCATCTGATCCTTCACCGGACAATACCATTTTTATTCCCATTGACTTAATAACACGTGCAAGCAAATACATTGGAGTTGCTGCCCGTATTGTTGTAATATCATATGTTTCTAAATGATAGATAACATCTCTAATTGCATCCAAGCCTTCTTGAACCGTAAAATGCACCGTGTGGTGAACAGTTCCAATATGGTCTGCAACTTTTTGGGCTGCAGCCAAGTCAGGGGAGCCTTCAAGTCCTACTGCAAATGAGTGAAGGCGAGGCCACCATGCAACTTGAGTGTCATCACTTTCAACACGTTTTTGTGCATACTTTTGTGTAATTGCTGCAATTACAGAAGAATCAAGTCCACCTGATAAAAGCACCCCGTAAGGTACGTCACACATTAATTGGCGATGAACTGCATCCTCTAAACCCTTTCTCACAGCCTCAACACTTGATGCATTATCTTTAACTGCATCAAACTCTTCCCATTCCCTTTTGTACCATTTTGTATATTCACCTGTTTTGCTTGAATACACTGTTGCAGGTGGAAAAAGGCTAATAGTTGAACAATGACCTTCTAAAGACTTCATTTCTGATGCAACATAATACTGGCCTTGTTCATCCCAACCTTGATACAAAGGAATAATTCCAATATGATCACGCCCTACAATGTAACAGTCATTTTCAATATCATATAATGCAAATGCAAAGATACCGTTTAAGTCCTCAAGAAAATCCATTCCTTTAAACTTGTATAATGCTAAAATTATTTCACAGTCCGATTGAGTTAAAAACTCATATCTTCCTTCGTATTGTTTTCTAAGTTCTTGATGGTTGTAAATCTCTCCGTTTACCGCCAATACCAACTTCCCGTCTTTACTGAACAATGGTTGTTTACCAGAAAGAGGGTCAACAATCGAAAGTCTTTCGTGAGCAAGAATTGTATTAGAATTAGAATACACTCCTGACCAGTCCGGTCCTCGATGACGAATTTTCTTTGCCATTGCAAGCACTTGCTCACGTAGTGGCTCAGAACCGTTTTTAATGTCAAAAGCTCCAACAATTCCACACATAATTTTTCCTTAAAAATAATTTTCCTATGAAACTCAACGAAAACTTCGAAAAAGTAACATGGATTTAAAACAAAAAAAGGTGCTGTGACACTCTTCCGAAAATTTCTTTTCAGAAAAATATCACAGCACCTTTGCTGTATAAACTAATTAAACACTATTGTAAAAAAAAAGTCAAGCAGTTTTTAAATATTTCATACTTTTTTTATCAAAAAATCGCATAAATATGCAAAATTAAAGCTATTTTTGCGTATTTATAAGTTCTTCTGCGATATCACGCCGCGATTTTCGAGTACTCATAGCCTGCTTTTCAATAAATTTATGAGCTTCTTCCTCATTCATCGAATAATGTGCTATAAGAATACACTTTGCTCTATCAACAATTCTTATTTCTTCAATTTTACTTTGTAAAGCTGTATTTTGTTTTTGTATTGAAAGCATTTTCTTAAATAATGCTTGTGCAGCTTTAAGCGATACCCAAAAAGTAGCTCGTTCTACAGGCTTAGGAATGGCTATTACACCAAACGATTCAACTTTTTCTGATGTTTCATCAAAATACTCTGCATCAACAAGCATAAGTACTTGGCTAACATTCTTTTCAGCTAAGTATTCTACAAGATCTTCTCCATTTTCATCTGGCAGAGGTGCATCCACAATGTATACATCATAGTCTATTTCTATCGTCATAAGGCGTGCGAGACCAGCTGTAAATACTGAGGATACTTGCTCAATTCCAGCACTTTGAATAAGTTCTGTAACAAAGCTTATAGTTTTTTTTGAATTTGAAACAATAAGGGCTTTTTGCATAGATTATCCTAAACCTTGCTATCCTATATTGTATAAAAATAACTATTAAAATAGAAATCTTGCTTATCGCCGGCTTTTAAAAAAGATTCTTGTTCTAAGCGTTTATGCGCACAATATTTTTTTACGACATCATCACCAAGCACATCTTTTATAAACTGTGATCTTTCACACAAGTCAAGTGCTTCACCAAGACTTGTTGGTAGCATTTGTAACGATTCTTTTAGAGAATCATCTGCTTCGTATAAATCTTCATTTATTTCTTTTGGAAGCAATAGAGACTTTTTTATACCATCCATTCCTGCAGCAATAATGAGCGCAAAACCTAGATAGGGATTCATTGCAGGGTCTGGAGAGCGAAGTTCCATTCTAACCTTGCTACCTTGTGCTGCAGGTATTCGAACCAATTGGGACCTATTTTGATGTGACCACGACACATATTTTGGTGCTTCTAAATGGCCAAAACGCTCATACGAATTTGTGAGTGGATTTAAAAAGGCTGTTATTTCTGGAGCTTTCTCAAGCACTCCAGCTATAAAACTTTCAGCCTCTTTTGAATGTCCCTCTGAAATATTTTTAAAAATATTTTTTCCATCTTTAAATAGTGATACATTAGTGTGAAGACCACTTCCACTTTTTCCAGATAGAGGTTTTGGCATAAAGGATGCAAAGAGACTACTTCTTGTTGCAATAGTCCTCACAACCGTTTTTAATGTTAAAAGATTATCTGCACATGTTAAGGCATCTGAAAAAATAAAATCTATTTCATTTTGACCAGGCCCTCGCTCGTGATGTGAAGATTCAGGCTTTATTCCCATTTCTTCTAAGTATAAACATATTTCCCTGCGAACATTCTCACCTTTGTCGAGAGGGGCAATATCCATATATCCACCATTATCAAAGGGTTGTAAAGTAGGCTCTGCATTCTCATCGGTTTTAAATAAGTAGAACTCGCTTTCTGCGCCAATATTGCAAGTATAGCCTTCTTTTTCGCATTCACCCATAACATTTTTTAGAATGCTTCGAGTATCGCAATTATAAGTTGATCCATCAGGATTTTTTATAGCACAATAAAAGCGCACTACCCTTCCTTGTTGTGGTCTCCATGGTAAAATGGTAAGTGTTTCTGCCTCAGGAAACAAAAAGAGGTCAGATTCTACAACGCCTGAAAACCCATCAATTGCCCCACCGTCAAAAGAAATACCGTTTTCAAAAGCTCCTTCAAGCTCGTGAGGCATTATGGAAATATTTTTTTGTCGTCCAAATAAGTCGCAAAATGCAAGGCGGATAAATTTAACATCATTTTCTATTACAAAATCTAATACTTCTTTTATAGTACTTTTCATATTTTTTCCTTTTTTTGAGTATATCATAACATTATTGTTTCTTCAAGGTTTGACATTTTCCCTCAGAGAAATCAATTTTTGGCCGCACGATACTAGCCGCAGATATTCAGGATTAAACAGGGTAGTGATTCATATGCACTAAAAGAAAAAACCGTCCTTCACATCCTGTTCATCTGTGGCTAAATTTAATTAGTTATTCAAAATTTATTTTCGTGCTCACCAGTAGGTGCGACAAGCCAGGAGCGGACATGGCAAGCCATGTCCCTACAATCTCTAACGCATTTTTATAAGTTTGAGTATCCCATTAATTGTGCATCTACTTCTCGTGCAACATCGCGTCCTTCACGGAGTCCCCACACAACAAGGCTTTGACCGCGTCTCATATCGCCTGCAGAAAATATGTTGTCAATATTTGTTTTAAAACTCTTTGTTGCAACATTTCCTCTATTGTCTACTTCAACACCAAAAGCTTCAGTAACATAAGATTCGCAACCTACAAATCCTGCTGCAATAAGCACAATATCTGCTTCTACATAAAACTCTTCACCTGTTGGCACCATCATCATTCTGCCTGTTGTTGAATCTTTTTTAGATTCGAGTTTACTTACTTGGGCACCTTTTACATTACCGTTTTCATCAATGTCAAAATATTTTACCGTTGTTTGATACTTTCGAGGGTCTTCGCCAAAAACTGCAATGGACTCGTTTTGGCCGTAGTCAGTTTTTAAGACTTTTGGCCATTGAGGCCATGGGTTGTCTTCAGTTCTTTCTGCTGGTGGTCTTGGCATCATTTCAAGTTGTGTGACAGACTTACAACCAAGTCTAATAGAACTACCCACACAGTCATTTCCCGTGTCTCCACCACCAATTACAAGCACATTTTTTCCCTCGACTTGTGGGAATTTTTCATCTTGTAATTCTGAATCAAGCAAGCTTTTTGTTACTTGAGATAAAAAATCTACCGCAAAATAAATGCCTTTTGCATCTCGTCCTTCTACTTGAATATCTCTAGGATTTGAAGCTCCACAACAAAGAACTACTGCATCATAATGTTCTATTAATTCTTTTGCATCTTTATTTTTTCCAACATCTGCCATTGTTTCAAATACAATACCTTCTTGTCCCATAAGACGAATTCTTCTATCAATAACTGATTTTTCAAGCTTCATATTTGGAATACCGTACATTAAAAGTCCACCAAGTCTATCAGATCGCTCAAAAACATGGACAATGTGACCACGTCTGTTTAACCACTCCGCAGTAGATAATCCACTTGGCCCAGAACCAATAACTGCGACCTTTTTTCCTGTTCGTGCAGGTGGTTGTACTGGTTCTAAAAAACCTTCTTTCCATGCGTTTTCTATAATTGCAAACTCGTTTTCTTTTACGGTAACTGCGTCTCCACTAGTCATACCACAAGTACATGAAGCCTCACAAAGTGCAGGGCATACTCTAGAAGTAAACTCTGGAAAACGATTTGTAGACATGAGTCGCTTTAGAGCAAGTTTCCAAAGTCCTTGATAAACCAGTTCGTTCCATTCTGGAACAAGATTGTTTAAGGGGCAACCACTTGTCATCCCTGCAATTGTTGCACCACTTTGGCAAAATGGTACTCCACAATCCATACATCTTGATGCTTGTATTTTTTGCTCTTCTTCTTTTATGTGTATATGAAATTCATTGAAATTTTGTATTCGTAGTAATGGTTCAATTTCCTTACTATTGTTTCGTCTGTAATCTAAAAATCCTGTTATTTTTCCCATAATAATGTGCGCTCCTATAATATTCTGGTACCTACTATGCCGTGAACGGCACGCAGGTAGTAACTAAAAGTATTAAAGCTTTAGCTATGCTAAAACTCCGTAAGTAACATTACAGAAATGTAATGTTACTTACGACTATTTTTTTAGTGCATAGAATGCTTCAACTTGAGCTTGATCTTTATCAAAGCCTTCTTCTTCTTTCTTTGCTATAAGTTTGAGCATTTTGTTATAGTCATGAGGTAAAACTTTTTTGAATTTTTTAACTTCTATCTCATAGTTTTCAAGTATTTGTTTTGCCAAAGGACTGTTTGTTTTTTCAATATGCTCTAATACTAATGTTTTTAAGCCTTCTATATCGTGTTTACTTTCCATTTCTTCGAGCGATACCATAGCCTTATTTGTTTTCATATAGAGGTCATTCTGTGGGTCATACACATACGCTATACCGCCAGACATACCAGCTGCAAAGTTTTTACCTGTTGTACCTAACACAACAACAGTACCACCTGTCATGTATTCGCATCCATGATCTCCGACACCTTCAACAACTGCAACAGCACCTGAATTTCTAACCGCAAAACGCTCACCGGCAACACCAGAAGCAAAAAGTTTTCCACCTGTAGCACCATAAAGGGCAACGTTACCTACAATAATATTTTCTTCTCGTTTAAACAGAGCATCTTTTGATGGGTAAACAATAATTTGTCCACCTGAAAGCCCTTTACCAACGTAGTCGTTACAGTCGCCTTCAAGATTAAGTGTTAAGCCTTGCGGAATAAATGCACCAAATGATTGCCCCGCACTTCCAAACACATTAACGCTAAAGGTGCTTTCTGGAAGGGTATTTCCATATTTTGCAGTTATATCGCTACCGAATATGGTTCCAAAACTCCTATCGATATTTGTAATATTAACAGAAATTGCTTTTTGTTTAGCACTATCAAATACATCACTAAATGATGGGATAAGAGTATTCATATCCAAAGTTTTTGGAAGCTCAAAATCAAATGATTCCTCACTTTGAAAGTGCACACCCATATTTTCTATTAGCGGGTTTGAAAGTATTCTTGTAACATCAATTTTTGCAGCCCTTGGGTTGTCTATATGTACTTTTTTTACAAGTAAGTCAGAACGGCCAACAAGCTCTGCAACTGTTTTAATACCAAGTTTTGCCATGTATTCTCGCAAATTTCGAGCCATAAAGAGCATGAAGTTTTCTACATGTTCGCTCTTTCCTGTAAAGCGTTTTCTCAGTTCTGGGTTTTGTGTTGCAATTCCCATAGGACAAGTGTCTAAGTTACAAACTCTCATCATAACACAACCTAGAGCCACAAGTGGACCTGTTGCAAAAGAGAATTGTTCAGCTCCTAGCATTGCAGCAATGGCGAGGTCTCGTCCACTCATCATTTTACTATCTGCTTCAAGCCTAATTTTACTTCTTAAGCCATTGAGAATTAATGTTTGATGTGTTTCTGCTACCCCTAGTTCCCAAGGAAGACCAGCATTACAAATTGAAGTTTTAGGAGCTGCTCCTGTTCCACCATCGTATCCACTTAAGGTAATGTGCCCTGCCCCAGCCTTTGCAACACCTGCTGCAATAGTTCCAACGCCTGCTTCGCTTACTAGTTTTACTGAAATATCTGCCTTTCTATTGGCATTCTTTAAGTCGTAAATTAATTGTGCCAAATCTTCAATAGAATAAATATCATGGTGAGGTGGTGGACTAATAAGACCAACCCCTACTGTTGAGTGTCTTGTTTTTGCAACCCAAGGATACACCTTTGTTCCAGGAAGGTGTCCACCTTCACCTGGTTTTGCACCTTGCGCAATTTTAATTTGTATTTCTTTTGCACTTACCAAGTATTTACTGGTAACACCAAAACGTGCAGATGCAACTTGTTTAACGGCAGAATTTTTATTTAGACCATCTTTTCCAATAGTAAAGCGCTCTTCTAATTCTCCACCTTCACCGGTGTTGCTTTTTGCACCAAGATTATTCATGGCAATAGCTAAAGCTTCATGGGCTTCTTGGCTTAAGGAACCATAGCTCATAGGCCCCGAACTAAATCGTTTTACAATTTCATATTCTGATTCAACATCATCAATGCTAATTCCGCCATTTTCACAGAATTTAAAATCTAACAAACTTCGTAAGTGACTTACTTGCTCATCATTTACCAGTGTTGCATACTCTTTATATAAGTCATAGTTTCCTGTTCTAACAGCTTGTTGTAAAAGGCTAATTGTTTGCGGATTGTACAAGTGTTCTTCTTTTGAACTTCTTGATTTATGGTATCCACCGCTTTCAAGCTCAGTTGAAATATCGAGTCCAAGTGGGTCATATGCATCCCTGTGGTGAGAAAGCACATCATCTTCTAAATCGCTTAAATCAATTCCACCCACACGACTTGGAGTACCTGTAAAATATTTTTCAATAACACTGTCTGCAATACCAATTGCTTCAAAAATTTGGCTTCCTTGATAACTTTGAATAGTTGAAACACCCATTTTTGATGCAATTTTTACAATACCATCAAGTATTGCCTTATTGTAGTCATCTACTGCAACATAGAAATCTTTATTAAGTAGCCCATCTTCAATAAGCTTTTCAATTGATTTATGTGCAAGGTATGGATTAACCGCGCAAGCACCGTAGCCTAAAAGTGTTGCAAAATCGTGAACATCTTTTGGCTCACCACTTTCTAAAATAAGTGCTAATGCAGTACTTTTTCGAGTGCGTACTAAATATTTTGAAACAGCAGAAACGGCGAGTAAACTTGGAATTGCTACACGAAGTTCATCAACACCTCTATCAGATAAAATAACGATTGTTGCTCCATCCTTATATGCTTTATCAACTTCAATAAACACATTTTCAAGTGCTTGCTCTAAGCCAAGGTTTTGGTAGTACACAATTGAAACAGTTGCAACTTTAAATCCTTCTTGCTTCATATGCTTAATTTTTACAAGATCTGTTTCAGTTAATATTGGATTATTTACCCTAAGCACACGGCAGTTTTCGCCTTTTTCTTGTAATAAGTTACCGCGCTTTCCAATGTAAACACTGGTGTCTGTTACAACTTTTTCTCGAATAGCGTCAATTGGAGGATTGGTAACTTGAGCAAACCGTTGCTTAAAGTAATTAAACAATGGTGGATGATTAGTACTTAGTGGAGCAAGCGGTGTATCATCACCCATTGCTCCAGTTGCTTCAATCCCATTTTTTGCCATAGCTAAAATAGCGCCCGTCACATCTTCGTATTTATAGCCAAATGCTTTTTGAAGACGTGCAAGATCCACTTCTGAAAAGAAAAGCGATTTTTCATTTGGTATTTTTAATGACTTTAAGTGTACAAGATTTTTATCTAGCCATTCACCATATGGTTTTTGAGATGCATAGGTTTCTTTAAGTTCATTATCGGCAATTACTTCGCCTTTTATGGTATCTACTAAAAGCATTTTACCAGGTGTTAGCCTGTTTTTTTCTAAGACTCTATCCTCTGCAATGTCTAGAACCCCTACTTCACTTGATAAAATCATCTTTCCATCTTTTGTAATATAATAGCGACTTGGCCTGAGGCCGTTTCTATCTAAAACAGCACCCATTACATCCCCATCAGTAAAGAGAATTGCAGCAGGTCCGTCCCATGGCTCAAGCATTGTTGCATAATATTGGTAAAAGTCTCTCTTTTTACGAGACATAGTGTCATCATTTGCCCATGGCTCTGGAATAGTTGCCATTACGGCCTTAGGAAGATCCATACCATTCATAATCATAAACTCTAAAGCATTATCTAAGCGAGCACTATCACTCCCACTTTCATCGATGATAGGAAAAACTTTTTTAAGTGTGTCTTTATCAAGTTCAGTACTTGCAATTGTTTCCTCACGAGAAAGCATAAGGTCAGCATTTCCTTGAATTGTATTAATTTCACCATTGTGAAGAATAATCCTATTAGGATGAGCCCTTCTCCAAGTTGGCGTTGTGTTTGTAGAAAAGCGACTATGCACCATACCAATAGCAGACTCATAACTTTCATTGCAGAGATCTTTATAAAAGGTACCTAATTGAGCAACTAAAAACATTCCTTTATATACAATAGTTCTACTAGAAAAACTACATACATAGGTATCACCTCTTTGAGATTGTTCAAATACACGCCTAATTACATAAAGCTTTCGATCAAAATCTATACCCTTAGAAATACCTTCTGGGCGCGCTAAAAAGGCTTGATAAATTGATGGCATGCAATCGAATGCTGTCTTACCAAGAACATCAGCTTGAACAGGAACTTCTCTCCATCCTAAAAACTTTACGCCTTCATCTTTTGCAATGCGCTCCAATAGTTTCATTTCTTGACTTCGTACTACAGCATCTTGTGAAAAGAAAAACATGCCTATACCGTAATCTCTTTCATTGCCAATAGAAAAATCTACAACTTTTTCGAAAAAGCTATGACAAATTTGAAGCATTATGCCAACACCGTCACCTGTTTCTCCTGCTGCATCCTTTCCTGCACGGTGTTCTAAGTTTTCAACTATATGAAGTGCATCTAATACCGTTTGATGCGATTTTTTCCCTTTAATGTCTACAACTGCACCTATACCGCAGTTATCATGTTCAAACCTCGGATCATAAAGACCAATACTTTGTTTTGATTCTGTAAAATTCGTCATTTTTGCCATACTTTTCCCCTAAAACATCGCGATAGCGGCACGACAACGCTGTCGTGTATCCGCAAAATAGGCAATGTATATTTTGCAAATGAAAAAACGACAAGGAAGTTGTTTTTCCATTATTTCGCCATTGAAATACAAGTTGGACATAAAAAAAGCGTCCTCAAATAATAGACACACAAAAAGTGCATAAGGACACCAATCCTATAATCTATTATTTGAGGACGCCTTTGTCCTAAAATATGTTTTTAATATGACAGATATTAAATAAAAAGTCAATAGTTTATATACCAATAGAGATAGGATTATGTGTCCTCTCTACAACTGGAATGCTCATACGTATTCTATCGCACTTTTTTTCGAAATCCTTCAACCCGTGCACTTGCTGTTGTATCCCAAGAACTTGTATCCCCTCTTTCTAGATATTTGTATCCAAGGCCTGCTATCATTGCCCCATTATCTGTGCAAAGTTTTAAAGGAGGGAAGATACATTCGATATCAGTTCTTTGTGCAAGTATTTCTCTTAAACGAGAATTTGCAGCTACACCACCACCTGCAACTATTGTTTTTAATCCTGTTTCTTCTACAGCTGCAAATAGGCGTTTTAGTAAAATGTTTACTGCAGCTTCTTGAAAGCATGCAGCTATATTCTCAGGTGTCTTTTCATAACCTTCGCACCAAAATTGATCAATCTGATTTATAACAGCAGTTTTTAATCCTGAATAAGACATATCAAATTGATGATTTCCTTTGTGTAGCGATGGAAGGGGAAATTTTGCAGCTTTTATATCCCCATTCTTTGCAAGTCGATCGATTGCAACACCACCTGGATATCCAAAGTTATAAAATTTTGCAACCTTATCAAAAGCTTCTCCAACAGCATCATCAACCGTTGTCCCTAAAACCTCTATATCATCAAAACCATTTACTTTACATATTATACTATGCCCACCAGACACTAAAAGGCCTAAGTATGGATACGCTATATCTCTATCTAAGTGAGCGGCATATAAATGGCCTAGCATGTGATTCACTGCTATAAAAGGTTTATCTAGTGACCAAGCATAGGTTTTTGCAAAACTTAAGCCAACCAAAAGCGAGCCCATAAGACCTGGCCTATTAGTTGCTGCTACTGCATCTATATCATTTGGTTGCAAATTTGCTTCAGTAAGGGCTTGGCGAACAACAGGTAAAATCCATTCTGCATGTTTTCTGCTTGCAATTTCTGGTACAACCCCGTTATATACTTCGTGAAAAGGGATTTGAGTTGCAACTACACTGCTTAAAATTGTTCGCCCATCTTTTACAACTGCGGCTGATGTTTCATCACATGATGATTCTATACCAAGTACTATCATAATATACCTACTAATAATTTAATTTCGATGGAGTAGAAAAAGTATATCCTTGTGCAATAAGATTGTCGTACATTTCCTCAAGGATTGATGCAAGCTTTGGCGATGTTACGTGCCCAATCATAATTGCATACCCTTTTTTGTCTGCAATATCAAGACCAGCTTGTATCATCTTTCGTATTTCATTTTCATCTTGTGAATTGTCTAAAAACACGTCTCGTTGTGGAACAGTCAAGCCGCGCTCTAAAGCAACCATAGGCACAACCGTTTGTGCAGTTGTTCTGGAATCTAAAAATAACACCCCTTCATCGATACAAACATCAAGAATAGCCCCCATTAAGTTCCTATCAGATGTTATTAATGAACCTTCATGATTATTTACACCTTTTACTGGCCCTAATGATGATAAATTATTTCTAAGCACTATAGCTGCATCCCCTGTAGTCATATCAGGAAAAATTGCTGATGGGCCTGGATCAAGATTTAAGTTCATAGCTTGCATGGGTTGATGCAAAAACAATTCATTTCCACTGTTTCGAACAAGATCCGCAGTTTTAACAGAATCTGCTAATTGAGGAAGAACAGCTATCGTTACGGGGAATGGAAGGTTTACAAACTCTTGCGATTGCGACAGTTTATGTCCGCCATCATCAAAAATAAAAATGAGTACACCATCTTTTGTTTTTTCTATTGGTACTTCAATAGGAACAGAAGGTGCGTCGATTACGGGTCTTTCTATTGTAGAATCAGTTACTTCATTTTGTTTTTGTGTATCTTCAGTTTTAGACTCTGGAATACTTTCAGTAACTTGCACTGGATTCTCTTCTATACCTTTATTATTTGATAACGTAGAGGGATTTTTCATTAAAATATTGAAAAACAACATAAAAATCCCCAAAGCAAAAATAAGCGTACTTAAGAGAATAATCTTTTTTTTAGATGATGAACTTCGAGATGATTTTTTTTTCATAACTAGTTCAATCATATCGCTTTAAATAAAACATGTCAATAATAAAGCAATAAAGAATTATAATTAGATTTTAAACTCACATATACACTTTTTGTCTTTGATAAGCTTCATTGTAACTTTCAAACAAACCTCTTAAGCGATTTTTTGCACGTCTTTCAATTTGTCTTGCTGCTTCAATAGAAACACCTACTTTACTACCTATTGTTTTAAACGTAACTTTTTGCCCATCAATATAAGAATTATATCTATGCGTCATAACATCGCGTTCTTTTGCAGGCAGCTGATTAATTAAGTTTAGGTATTCTTTTCTATTTGCATCTTCTAAGATTGCATCAATTGGATTTCCCTTTTCATCGCTCAAAAAATCTATTTGAGTATTTGAATTTTCTTCACTAATTTGTGCGTCAATACTACAAACTTTGTAATCAAAATTTTGTATTTTTTTTAATTGATCTTCATGTATTCCTGTATATATCGATAATTCCTCAATACTAGGACTTCTACCTAATTTTGTCTTAAGCTCATCTGTAGCAACACGACATACTTTTAAGCGCTCATATTTTAATGCTGGAAGAGGAATTGTTGGCTCACGTAAATTTATATGGCGTAACACATATTGTGTTATCCATGCATGCGCATAAGTAATAAATCTAGTATTATAAGAATAATCAAACTTTGAAGCTGCAACCATCAAGCCCATATTACCTTCTTGTATTGCATCCATCAATACATCCTGATTACTTGTATATTGCATAGCGATTGAAACAACATAGCGTAAATTAGAATTAACAAGCTCTATTCGTGCTTTATTATCTCCATTTCGTATTTTTTGTGATAATTCCTTTTCTTTTTCTGCTGATAATAAAGGATATTTTGTAATATCTTTAATATACATATTGTAACTCATCTCTTTCTCCTGCCATTATTAATGCAAGATTCGTGCCAACTTTTTAAGAAATTTACAATATTTTTATTTTCTTATAATACAAAGAAATAGTAAGATGTTTTATTTTGTTCTACAATTAAAACGTTATACTGTATAAAAAAATAGACAGTTTAACTGTATAAAATTTTATACAGTTAAAAAACGGGGATTTTACCCTTTTACAGCACCTGCTGTCAGTCCTTTTATGAAGTTTTTTGACATTGTAAGATACAATAACAAAACAGGAATTGAAGAAAGTGTTAAAACTGCTAAGATTCTAGACCAATCAGTCATATATTGCCCAAAAAGTCTTGTTACACCTAACAAAAGAGTTTTATGTGCTTCGCTATTTATAAATAAAAGAGGAAACCACAAGTCATTCCAAAATGGTACCAAGTTATAAATAGCAACTGTCGCTAAAGCAGGCCGTAAAAGAGGCATGATTACAATCCAAAAAGTTTTTGACCTTGTTGCCCCATCAATAATTGCAGCTTCAGTTAAATCTTTTGGAATATGCCGTATGAATTCACAGAGAATAAATATTGCAATTGGAATTCCCATCGCAATGTAAATAGGAAACAATCCCCATATTGTATTAAGCAAGCCCAAAGATTTTACCATTTGCAAAAGCCGTATACTCCCTATTTTTATTGGCAACATCATTCCGGCAATAAAAAAGAGATACATATATTTTGAAAAACGACTTTTCCAGTTTACTATTGCATATGAAGCTAAAGAACCAAAAAGCAATACCAATACAATTGAACCTATTGTAACAAAAAGTGAATTTCGGAAATACAAGAAAAAATTTCCGTCACGTATAACCGAAACATAGCTTTCAAAATTCCAAGACGTCGGTAATCCAAATGGGTCTGCGTATATATCAAACTTAAATTTAAATGAATTTACTAGCATTGTCCAGATAGGAAAGAGAACCAACACTGTCCATATACTTAAAACTATATAAGATACTGCATGAGAACCTGTTCTAGATTTTGATATTATTTTTTTCATACTACACCCTTTAATCCTTGTCTTTAGTTCGTGTGATACGAAGTATAATACCAACACCAATCATTAACATAGCAAACGTTACGGTTGCGATAGTCGCTCCCATGCCTGCATTCGGAATTCCAACGGGATGTTGCCCTGCAATTCCAACCCTATAAAATAAGGTCCCTATTAAATCGGTAGAATATTGTGGTGCACCATTTACATTCTCCATTGCAAAAACAACATCAAATGCATTAAAATTATTTACAAATGTTAATATTGTAACTATTCCTATGACTGGTTTAATTAATGGCAATTGAATATACCATATTTTTTGCCATCGTGAACATCCAGCAATATCAGCAGCTTCAAATAAATCCTCAGATATCCCTTGAAGTCCAGCTAAAAACATCATTGTTGGAATACCAACCCATTGCCATGAAGAAACAAGTGATACCGCTGTGAGAGCATAACGCTCATCGCCCAGCCACGGCTGTACAAATTGCTCTAAGTTGAGTGCATTTAAAAATAATGCAATTGCTCCCCATTGGGGATTTAATATAAGTTTCCATAAATAACCTGTTACCAATATGGCAAGAGTTACTGGAATAAAAATAATTGTTTGATAAAATCGTCCGCCTTTCATACCCTTTGAACTAAGCATCAAAGCAAATAAAAGGCCCAGTACATTTTGTACTACTACATGAATAAAGAAAAAATACCATGTATTACCAAAGGCACCCCAATATCGTTCAGAGTACACAGGATTTGTAAATAGTTCTACATAGTTTTGAAAACCAACAAAAGAAACTTCACCTGAGCCATCATTAAATAAACTCAAACGAATTGAATCTGCTAATGGGAAGGCCATAAATACAGCATATACCAATAACGCAGGAAATATATATACTAACCAAGAATATTGGTCTTTTTTACTTTGAATCATGTTCTCTTCCCTTTAAAAAAGCAACGCTGTTGAAAACAACAACGTTACTTTTTAATTTTTAACTTATGGTTGATACCATTGTCCAACACCTTCAGCTAAGTCATCAGCTGCTTGTTGTGCTGTTATTTGTCCTTTCATTACTGAAATAACACCTTGATTCATCAAAGCATAACCACTAGGTTCTGAATCCATAAATCGAGGCCATACAAAGCGTGCGTCTTGCAATCTGCCTTGTGTTAAGCCCAAAATTTCATTTGCATGTGGATCTTCAATCGCAATAGGTGCATTAATCATTGGGAAAAATCCATTAGGAAGCAATCGTGCTGCTGCACTAGCGCCTTCTACTGAACAAAGCCATGACAAGAATGCTTTTGCTTCTTCTGGATGTTCTGTTGCTGTATTGTAAGTCATACCAGTATCAGGGTGAAATGTAATTGCAGCTTCATTTCCTTGTGGAACTGGAGGAGCAAATGTTCCCCATTCAAAAGGTGCATCTGCAAACAAGCCTGCTGTCCATGACCCATCAAAATACATTGCAGATTGACCTGTAGCAAATAGTGCAATAGAATCATTATACGTTAAAGCTTCATAACCATTTGGAAGATAGTTTGCTACTTGGCCCATAATTTCAAAAGCTGAAGCCATTTTTGCATCATTTAAAGGAACTGCACCTGATTCATATTCAAGACGTCCTTCTAATCCACCTACTACACCAGGAAGAATTGCCATCATAAAGCACTCATTAATATCCCATTCATCTCCTAGACCATTTGCTATTGGAGTAATTCCAGCGGCTTCAAATTGTTCTGCTGCAGCAAAAAAATCATCCCAAGTTTCTGGAATTTCTACGCCTACTTGATCAAAAAGATCTTTGTTGTAATAAACTACTTGAACAATAGCTGTAAAAGGAATACCAAAACTTTTTCCGTCTTTTGTTTGCCAAGGAGCAAGAGAACTTGCAGTAAAGTTTTCTTTTAAACCAGGAAGGTCTGAAACATCAGCAAAATAGCCATCGTTAAAAAGTTCTTCACCAGTTGCATATGATCTTGCATACATTAAGTCAGGTCCTGTACCACCTTCTAATTGTAAACGCAGTGTTGCATTATAATCAGGTGGATTTGTTGGCTGAAATTCGATAGTTACATCAGGCGCAACTTTTTTGTACTCATCCAACAATGCGTTAATTTGTGTAACATCATCTGTTCTCCATGAGCCTAGTGTAAGTGTTACTCCGTCAGAACTGCCTCCACCGCAGCTAACAAAAGCTAAACTAAACAATGCTAAAACTCCCAAAACCAATACAAGTGTTTTTTTCACATTTTCCTCCTACGAAAACTCTGTGAGCATCCATAAACTTTTTTTTTGAGACAAAGTCCCAACATTCATTCTAGCACACATACTTAATTTGTCAATACACAAAATGATGCGTTTAAGTGATTAAAAGCATTTTTTAAGGTAAATATTCACATTTTATATTTTTCAATGCGTCAAAAAGTCTTCTTTTTTTTGTAAAATCACCTTCTGTAAGGCTGGCCAATCGTTTTCGCATTTCTTTTCTTCCTGAATTATCTTGATAATTACAAGTACAGGTTGAATTGATATAACCTTGATCATCTGAATGTTCTATAATTGTTTTTTCATCTGCTAAACAAAGAGGTCTGATAATTGTAATTGGATACTTGTCATACTTTAACCTTGGTGGCATTGTCGAAAGCTCCGCTTTATTTAGAGCATTCATTAATAGTGTTTCGAGTATATCATCTAAATGATGCCCAAGTGCAACCTTGTTATACCCATGTTCCATAGCATAATTATTTAACTCAGTTCTTCTTTGCGTTGAACACCACCAACAATTCATTTTTCTACCTGGTTTCAGTCTTTCTATTACATCAGCGTTTATAATTACAGGCTCAACTCCCCATGTTCCAAAAAGCTCTATTAATTTTGGACTAATTGAAGATCCAACTCCGCTTTCAACGTGCAAGGCTGAAAAGTGAAAATCTTCTTTTCGATGGTATTTTCTCATTGCAAAATATTGAATGAGCGAAGTAGAATCTTTTCCGCCTGATGCCCCTACAAGGATTCTATCCCCTTTTTCTATAAAATTATAATCAGTCACAGCCTTATCAATAATACTAAAAAGTTTTGAGTTCACTCTAATGTTTCCTTTTTTTCTATTTACAAGAATTACATACTGTATATTTTCATGCAAGCTGTAAATAAATTTTAACACTTGAAACTATCATTACAATTGTTTCTGTTTAATTATAGCAAAAAGACTAGAAAAATACTACTTAATCTGATACAGTAATAAAACAGTGTTGAGGTAATTGCTGCAGTAGTAATATCTTACACTACATACGCATAAAAGGAAAATGGCACCTTGCCATAACTAATCGCACATGGACTTGGAAACACTACATTTTCGTTCTAAAATTATAAAAGACATACGCACTTTTTTTGAAAAAAAAGGATACCTTGAACTTGATACCCCAGCCCTTTCTAGTACTCTTATACCAGAAACGTGCTTAGAAGTTTTTAAAACAGAATATGTACCACCACATGGTTCAAAGGAAAGCGAAAAAAAAGAGCTCTATCTCGTACCTTCACCTGAAATTTATATAAAAAAAATTATTGCAGAACACGCAGTTGATGTTTTTCAAGTATCAAAATGCTACAGAAATACAGAGAGCATAGGGCGCATACACAATATTGAGTTTACCATGCTTGAATACTACACAATGAATGCAGATTATTCTAAATCTATGCACATAACAGAAGAATTATTTTCTTTTTTACTTCCCCAAGTAGCTGTTGGTGAAATGGATGAGTGGTCCTTTTTACGCCCTCCATTTATTGTCTTAACTATGGATGATGCATTTGAAAAATATGCAGGATTTAAACTCTCATCATGTAAAAACGCACATGATATAGCAATGCATGCCGTACGACTAGGCTTAGAAGACCCAAATGCAAATAGTTTTTTAGATTGGCAAATAGACGACCTATATGAACTTATTTTAGTACATACTATCGAGCCCAATTTGATTGAATCTAAACCTATTTTTTTAACCGATTACCCCTCATTTGTACCTTGCTTAGCAAAGGACAAAAAACCAATGTGGAAAGAGCGCTGGGAACTTTATGTACAAGGTATAGAACTTGCAAATTGTTACACAGAAGAAACAAGCGAAGAAATAGTTAAACATTATTTTGAAAATGAGGGAAAAGCAAAGAATCAGAAAGCGTACATAAACCATGCAATTGATGATAACTATTGGAAAATTTTTAAAAACTTTCCATCGTGTTCTGGTGTTGCTATGGGAGTAGACAGACTTATAGCAATACTCTCAGGTTTTACAAATATCGAAAGCATTTTACCGTTTAAAATATAAAAAAACACGGTATAGAAAACTACTACCGTGTTTTTACAAATAATCAAAACAATGTTATTCTTCTGTTGGTGCTGATTTAATATTAAATCTTTTGTTAAAGCGTTCAATACGACCAGCTGTGTCTACCAATTTTTGCTTACCAGTAAAAAATGGGTGACATGAAGAACAAATTTCAACTTCTGGATTTTTTGCAGTTGAACGTGTTTCAATTGCATTACCGCAAACACAAGAAATTTTTGTTAATTCATAATTTGGGTGAATTCCGTCTCTCATAATAAAACTCCTATAATTTATATCTAACCTTTGCCTTGTTTTGTAGCTTTTTGCATAATCCATAACCGCAAAGGTCTTCAATTTCTAAAAACCATCTCCTGCTCCAGTATTCATAGAGCGAAGGAATGCTTCATTATTCTTACTTTTTCGCATTTTGTCAAGTAGTAATTCCATAATTTCTGCATCATCCATTGGATTTATTACCTTTCTGAGCACCCAAACCTTTTGAAGTTCTTCTGGGCTTAATAAAAGCTCTTCTTTTCTGGTACTTGAACGTTTAATATTAATAGCAGGGAATAGCCTTCTATCAGCAAGTTTTCGGTCAAGGTTAATTTCCATATTACCAGTACCTTTAAACTCTTCAAATATAACTTCATCCATTCTACTACCAGTTTCAATAAGAGCAGTAGAAATAATAGTTAAGCTTCCGCCTTCTTCAACATTACGTGCTGCACCAAAAAACCTTTTTGGTTTATGTAATGCATTTGAGTCTACACCACCAGATAAAACCTTTCCTGAAGTAGGAGCAGTTTGGTTATATGCGCGAGCTAAACGAGTAATAGAATCAAGGAAAATTACAACATCTCTTTTATGCTCAACTAATCGTTTTGCTTTTTCTAAAACCATTTCTGCAACTTGAACATGTCTGGTTGCAGGCTCATCGAAAGTTGAGGAAATTACTTCTGCATTAATTGTTCTTTCCATTTCTGTAACTTCTTCTGGCCTTTCATCAATAAGGAGTACAATTAAATACACCTCTGGATGATTTTCGGTAATGGCATTTGCAATTCGCTGCATAAGAATTGTTTTACCAGCCTTAGGTGGCGCAACAATAAGTGCTCGCTGCCCTTTTCCTATAGGAGAGAATAAATTTATAAGTCTCGTAGAAACTTCTTCTGTTTTTGTTTCTAGATTTAATCTCTCATCTGGATGCAGAGGTGTTAAATTTTCAAATGGAATACGTACTTGAGCTTCACGTGTATCATCATCATTTACAGATTCAATTCGGAGTATTGCAAAAAATCTTTCACCTTCTTTTGGAGATCTAATTTGTCCGTAAACAGTATCTCCGGTCTTTAAGTTAAAAAGTCTAATTTGACTAGGAGAAATATAAATATCATCTGAACCAGGCATGTAAGAGTTTTGTGGAGATCGTAAAAATCCATATCCATCAGGAAGAATTTCTAAAGCTCCTGATGCAAAAATTATTCCACCACGTGCTGTATGTGATTTTAACACCACAAAGATTATTTCTTGCTTTTTCATTGGTGCAAGTTCATCAGATGTAATGCCGTATTCCCCTGCAAGCTTTCTAAGATCATGCATCCCCATCTTCGTTAATTCATTTATGGATAAGCGTGGCTTAGAATCATTGTTTTGGATTTCTTCTTCTGTTTCTATAACATCTGGCATTGGAAGATCTTGAGGTCTTGAATCCTGTCTTCGTTTAGAGTTACCTCTTTGCATTGGCCCTTTTTGCCCTCTGCGTGGTTGCGCATCGCCAGAAAAATTTTCTGATCGTTTTTTATCGCCTTTGTCTTGAGGAGCTTTTTTCGCCTTAGATCGAATGACTACTTTCTTCTTTGGGCTTGATTGTGCACCCCCAGCCTCATTTTGTTCAGAATCAATATTTCCAAATAAATCGGCATTTCCTGTAGATTGGGAAATATCGCCCTTTGAAACTTTTTTTGACAGTTCAGTATTGTCTGAATCGTCATCGAAACGGCCTTCATCAGTTTCTGCCATTACTTATCTCCATATGTATTTGATTAATAAAATAGACTTTAGAGTTGTTAAAGTTACTCTTACGTAAATAGGTTATATAGTATGATATCAAAAAAAAGGCCTTTTGTCAAGCACAGACGCACTGACCTTACATGTCATCTAATTCTTCTTTTTTTGCTCGTCTTGAAACTAGTTCTCTGTATTCATTTGGTGAAACAAGAAAAACATCCATGTCTGGAATATCATCTCTCATTTTTACTTCACCGGAAAAATTTACATTATCATCTATCCTAAGGCGGGCTGCTTCTACATTTCCTTCAACTCTGCTTCCTGGAAACATTTCAAGTTTATTTAATGCACTTAAGTTTCCTTCAACTTGTCCTGCAATAGTTATTGAATCAGCTAAAACTGAATCTACTGCACAGAAACCGCCCTTTTCTACCACAAAAGAACCTGAAGATTTAATTGTACCTTTAAATTTACCTGCAACTACAAGGTTGTCTGTAAATTCTAAAACACCATCAAAATCTGTTTCTGATCCAAGTACTGTTACATTCCCTTCTTTTTGGTTATATGATATTGCCATTTTTACCCTCTATATTTATATACCACAAAATTAAAAATTGTACAAGCTATAATTAAGCATGTAAGTACAATAAAAACAATTCCTAAATAATCACCATATTTAGTATACAGTGTTGTGTCTGTTTTATCTACAACAGGAAAACTACCCACAAGAAATGTTTCCTCAAATGGTTCGGCCATAGAAACAACCTTTCCATTAGGATCAATAATTGCCGTTTGTCCTGATGCAGTTGAACGAATAGTTGGTATCCTATTTTCAATAGAGCGAAATACAGCCATTGAAAGATGTTGATACTGGCAAACGACACTATTAGCCCAAGAATCATTTGAGAGATTAACAAATACCTGTGCACCCTTTTGAACAAAACGTCGTCCAATATATCCAAATGTATCTTCAAAGCAAATTGGAGTACTACATTTCAAACCATCAATTTCAAATACTACAGCTTCATCACCTGCTTGCCAAAAATGTGTATCATGTTCTAGTAAAAGATTATTAAACCATGGAAATATGTTGTCGTAAGGAAAATGCTCGGCAAATGGTACTAAATGCATTTTATTATAAATATCCGGATTCGGCGGCAATACATTTTCAGCGGGCCTAAATAAAAAAGCTGAGTTATAGCTAATAGTATCAAAGGCACCTGTTTGTGTATAGCCTTCACTCGTATCTCCATTTCCAATTACAAATGGTATCTGTTTAGAATTAATATACTCAAGCAAATTAAAAACTAACTCTAAGCGTGTGCGGTCTGTTCTATGTTTATAATGATAACGAATGCTTGGTACAAAAGAAGTTTCAGGCCAAACTACAAAATCAATAGTATCGTCTACGCGCAAGGCAGCATCAGTAAGATTTTTTAAAGTATTCAAATCTTGTTTGTATCCAGCGGTTCCACCTTCCCAAGGATCTGAGTTAGGTTGTATAAGTGCCACAGTCTTATGTTCATACGAAGAATAATCTTTTTGAGATATCAATCCATACACTAAAACTAATACAAACACAATGCCATATGCAATAATTGCTACCAAATGCTTTGTAGCAGATAACTTTAGAAAAGGAAGGAAAGAAATGCTCTTTTGTTCTTTGTTCTCAAAAAGAGGATATACCATTTTTGATAAAAGCGCCGAAGGATAGGTTACAAAGGCACAAATCCCCCAAACTCCTACAATATCTACAATCTGAATTAAAGGGAGTACTTGCCACTGAGTGTAGGCAATGCTTCCATAGCTAAATCCAAGAAAACCAAGTGTACGAAGATATTCATATCCACACCAAATAATCCACATTGCAATCCATGAATGTTTAATAAAATACTTGGAAACGAATTTCAGAACAACAAACAAAACTGCATATTGCAACCCAAAAAGACTAGCAATAACTTGCAACCCTAATGTATGAAAGCTGATGAGCCAGTACGCATAAAAAGCATAACACAAAAAACCATACAAAAATCCGTATAGCCATACCGTCTTAAAAGAAAGTCGTTTAATTAAAATAAAAATTGGAATCAAAAAGAAATAAGCAAAAAAAGGAATACCGTTTACAACGAGTACATTGGGATGTGCAAGAATAAAAAGTATAAGTGCACTTACGAGCAAGAGCACATCGGTGAGTATTTTTTTCATTTGTCCTTTGAAATAGGTAAATTCCATAAGGCACTTTTTAGCTCTTGACCCGAGCGAAAGGCTACCACATAATGAGGTGCAACTGAAAGTTCTTCTCCAGTTTTTGGATTGCGAGCTCGCAAACGTCCCTTTCTGAGACGAGGTTCTAATGTGCCAAACCCGCGCAACTCTATAGTTGCACCATCTTTTAGAGAGGCTTTGATGTTTTCAAGCAAGGATTCAAGAACACACTGTACTACTTTTTTCTCGTGTTTAGTTGAAAGATATATCATATCAATCAAATCATTCTTCGTTACCTTTTTTGAATCCATCACAAACTCCTCATGTCATTACAACAAAGCAAGTTTCCTTATTTTGCTGCATTAAAAGAAACATTAAATAACTTCATCATTCTTGATTTTTTGCGTGATACAGAGTTAGGACTTAAAATACCCTTACTCTTTGCAGTGTCAAGTTCTTTACATAGTTTTTTTAATGTTTCACCGGCTAATGCTTGATCTTTAGCATGCACAGCCTGGACAAATTTCTTTGCATGTGTACGAGCAGAACTTTTTACAGCTTTGTTTCGAAATCGTCTTTCTTCACTCTGTCTGTGTCTTTTTTCTGCTGATGATTTTTTTCCTGCCAAAAGAAAACCCCCAAATAAAAGTATAAGTATGTTACCAAACCATTAGCGATTAGTCAAGTGGTTGCAACAACTCTAAATATAATAACTTGTTATATAAAACAAAATTATGTAATGTCTTAGCACTTTACAGGAAAGTCTTTTAAAAAATTTTCAAGAATTTCTTGTGTACTTAAGGATGCATCCAAATTATACATCACATCCTTTTTTGAATAAAAATCAATTAAAGGTTCTGTTTGATTACGATATACCTCTAGTCGATTTTTTATAGACTCAACCTTATCGTCTTGGCGTGTAATAAGTTTACCAGAGCAAACATCACAAACACCTTCTACTTTAGGCTTAATAAATTCAATATGATAACTCTGGCCACAGTTTTCACAAACCCTACGCCCAGAAAGTCTTTTGATAACATTTTCATCGCTAATATTAAAGTTAACAACCGTATCAATTGAAATGATTGAACTAAGACCATTAGCTTGCGCTATCGTTCGTGGAAAACCATCTAAGATAAAGCCATTTTCTACATCAGGATTTGAAAGCCTATCTTGCACGAGCTCTATAGTCAAATCATCATTTACAAGATTCCCAGAATCTATTATAGCTTTAACTTTTAATCCAAGGGTGCTATTTGCTTTAATAGCCTCCCTAAAAATAACTCCCGTTGAAACATGCGGGATTCCATGCTTTAAGGAAATAACAGACGCTAAGGTACCTTTACCTGCTCCTGGAGGTCCCAAAAAAATGAAATTCATACTTCCACTCCTGCAATTTTTGCTCTTCTCCTTACCTTTCCTATTTACATATAGTTAAATACTAATATGGTACAAAAGTAACAATACATTTACTCTTATACGAAAGAAATTATTCACAAGCAATTATCATCTATACCTTTTTGTCTCGACATGACTATACCATTTTTTTGTATGTTTGGCAATACATTTTCTACATTTAAAGTGTGGTTTTATTTTTTTGACAGAAAAAAAATAAACACTTATAAAAAAAGGGCAAGCTACTACTAGCTTGCCAATACTATTCTCCATAAGGGAATTAATTTTCCGATTCGATAATCTTTGCTAAATCAATTTCGGCGAGTTTTTTATATTCAGGTGGTAAAATCTGAGCCAATTGCGGATCACTGTAATAGGAAATAATTCTCTCTAGCACTGGTTTTGCAGCATCAAATTTGTTTTCTTTAACATCTAAATGAGCAAGCTCAAATTCTGCTATAACTAAAGAAGCTTGATTCATACCAAAGCGACTTATCATAGTTTCAAAATAATATCGTGCAGTAGCAGGCTTGCTATCATCAATGGCCGTTTGAGCCATTTGCAATAACTCAGCTTCAGTAACATCAAACGGTACCTCTGTAGGCACTGTTTCGCACGATATAAAAAGAATTGTACATAAAACACAAACAACAAGGGCTTGCATATAGCTTGATTTTTTCATACGTTTAATGTATCATTTTTTAAAAGAGTATTCAAGAGGTATATAATGATAACAGTTGGAATAATAGGTGCTACAGGATATGTCGGAGCAGAATTAGTTCGTTTATTAGTAAGACACCCACATGTAAAAAATCTTATTCTAAGTTCTGTTAGTTTTGAAGGCCAAAACATACAGGATGTATACCCAAGCCTTTATGGAATGCTTTCAAATAAAACAAATGGAACACTAGTAAGTGCTGATGATGTTATGAAAGATGCAGACCTTATTTTCACTGCATTACCTCATGGAATAGCTGAATCATATGCATATCAAGCAAAGAAAAACGGCAAAAAGCTTATTGACATGTCGGCAGATTTTCGATTTGGAGACGATGAAGAAACATTTAAAAAATGGTATAAAAATGACTGGAAACACCCAGAAATACACTGCGAAGCTGTTTATGGTTTACAAGAAATGAATCGCGAAAAAATTAAAAACGCATCCATAATTGGGAATCCAGGATGCTATGTAACAGCAACTACCCTCTCACTTATTCCTGCCATCAAAAATAATATAATTAATTGTGATTTAATTGTTGCTGATTGTAAAAGTGGCACAACAGGAACTGGACGTGAACCAAGTGCCTCAAACAATTTTTCTGAAAGTGGAGAATCCTGTAGTGCATACGGAGTAGGTGCTCATCGTCATACACCTGAGATTGAAAGAAACCTAACTCAGATTGCTGGAAAAAAAATACAAGTTGTTTTTACCCCACACCTAGTACCAATGAGTCGTGGTATTTTAGCAACTGTTTATGCCACTTTAAATGAAGATTTTTACAAGGGAAAAACCACCGAAGAAACAGAAGCTAAAATCCGAAAAACATATGAAGACTTTTATAGTAATGAGCCATTTGTCCGAGTGCTACCAAAAGGAGTTTTAACAAAAACAAAAAATGTTCGTTTTACAAATTTTTGTGATATGAATATCTATGTAGTTAATAACGGCACAATGCTTCAAATAACTACTGTATTAGATAATATGTTAAAAGGCGCAAGCGGACTAGCGGTACAATCAATGAATCTTATGTTCGGTTTTGAAGAAACTGCTGGATTAGATTTAATACCAGCAGCTTTTTAAAACGTCTGTGCATCTTCGATTCGATGCTGAATGAAAAATCCTTAACTACGTTTGCCTTTTACTAAAAAGCCTATAAACATAACTACCGCAAACAAAGCAAGATACACATACACAGCTATGCCATGACTAACAAAGGCGGCATATATCATAAAAACAGACCCAATAAGAGCAAGCACTGGCATGATAACTCTAGAGAAAAATGATGCATCTCTAATATTTTTTATCACCCAAATAAAGATTGGAAGATACAAAGCATACATAGTTACAATTGGAAGTTCTGATACATCCAAAAAGATAGGCCACCAACCAGCAAAGTTTCCATACCAAATGAAAATATACGCTTCACAAAGCAACAATCCAAGAATTGCAGAATTTGTTGGCATATTAGTAACTGAATCAACTCGAGATAAAGCCTCTGTCTTTGGTCCCATATTTCTCACTGCTAAGGAATAAAAACCTCGGGTACAACCGAGCATTAATCCATTTGTTGTACCAAGGCATGAAATAACAATGAAAACCAAGAGTAAGCTTCCCCCAAATCTTCCAAAAGTATATGTAAAGGCTAACCGTACGGCTTCTTCACCACCGCCCATAAGCTCTGAAGTAGGCATTGTTCCTGCTAAACCTATAAAGTACGCAATATAAATGACCACAATTACAATTGCCCCTCCCACTAAAGCACGAGGTAGATTTTTTTTTGCATCAACAAGTTCTGCATTTATACTCGTCGCAATAATCCACCCTTCATAAGCAAAGGCCGTTGCAACGATACTCGTTAAAAGAGGATTACTACTTGTTAATACAACTATCTCTTGGGTAAAGTTTTCGACCATTTGCCCATTTATAAGACCTGAAACAAAACCAACGACTGCTAACGAAAGTAGCGGAACTAGTTTTACTATTGTTGTTGAAACTTGAAATTTACCTGCTAAGATTGGTGATAATGCATTTAATGCATACATTGCAACTAAATAAAGTGCTGTAAGCATGAATGTTGTTGAACCAGTATTTACATCTTCAAAACCAAATAACACAGCAGTATATTTAGCAGAAACCCATGCAAGTATTCCAGTTAAAGAAGGATAATATATTGTTGACATAAACCATCCAACATAATAGCCATATGTTTTTCCTGCTGCAGCTTCTGCATAGTCTACTATGCCATTTACTTTTTCATATCGTGTAGCCAGTATCGAAAAAACATATGCACAAACAAGCATTATTATGCCTCCAACTATCCATGCAAATACCCCAAGCAGAAGATTTCCATTTGTAGCAACAAGCACTTTTTCAGCTTTAAAAAACACACCGCTTCCAATAACAATACCAATAACCATTGCTATGGCAGTTATAAACCCAAATTTTTTTTGTAAATTATTTTGTATCACACTCTATTCCCTAAAAAATATATTTAATCTTATGCAAACCTTTAATGCCTACTCTTTTAATAGTATACCACAGAACCTTTTTTTTTCAAACAAAAAAAAACTGATTTCTAAGAAATCAGTTTTTTAGAATTTATGCATTACTTTATTTTACGAGTTGCCCCACAACTGGTAAACCTTTAATTTTACTTGCGCCATGAGGAGCTCTTTTTATAGCATCAGTAATATCTGTACCAGCTTTTTGTCCATTATGTGTACCTGACTTCCATCTTGGATGATTACTCACATCGTACACCACGCCATCATATGCAATATACGCAGGATTCCCATTTTTTCCATTGTACTCAGAGAGCTCTTGAAGAGTAAACTCTTCTTGTGCTTCTACAGCTCCAACATAACCAAGAACACTAAATAATAGCACCAATACAAAAACAATCTTTTTCATTTTAAATCCTATCGAGTGTAAACACTCTTTTGTTGTAATTGACATATACAATGCCTAGGCATACACCTACATTAAGTGTACGCCTAGATTTAAGATTTGTCAAGCAAAAAGAACTTAGATTGTTATTTCAATTACATTGGATTCATAATCTAAAACACATGATTCAAAATAGCCATCACCTGTTGTTCTTGGTTCACTTGTTACTATAAATCCATCTGTCCTAAGTTTTTCGGTAAGTTCAAGAACCTTTTCTTTGCTTCCTGTACTAAAGGCTAAATGAATGTACCCAAGACGTACATTAGGCTCCTTTTTTTCTTCTAAATTTGGAGCATTCATTATTTCAAGACGACATCCATTTTCAAAACTTAAAAAGTACGATCTAAAGTTTGTTTTTTTGTTGTGATATAAAACAGTGCTTTTTGCCCCGAAATATGTTTCATAAAAATTTCGCATTTTTTCCAAGTCGTTTACATAAAGGGCTACATGTTCTATGTTCACTTTTTACCACCACCAATATGTATATTTGGTAATTTGAAAATGATTTCTTTCTTTTTGTTTTTTTTGCCTTTTTGTGTAATACAGGTAATTGTTTTACTTGTTTTAATTTTCATTTTTCTTTCCTCCATGTACTCTCTTTAACATTAGCTCATACATAACAATCATAAGAATTAATAGTATTCCAATAAATATTGGATACGTATTAAAACTTATTGTTCTTCCTATAACACCAAACAATGCAGGCATAGTCAGTGTCCCAGTATACGCACAAGCCATCTCAACACCTGTTATAGCTTGTGAGTTTTTAACACCAAAATTGAGTGGCGTTGAATGTATTATACAGGGGAAAACAGGAGCAGAACCTACTCCAACTAAGGCCAACCCAACAAATGCAATTTTTTCATTTGCTGGAATGAACAATATAGATAGCCCCAAGGCCATAAGAAAGGAACCAACCCTAATCATTTGCTTATCATTAAACTTCATAGCAATAAAACCACAAATCCCTCTTCCAATTGTAATACCGAAATAGAAAAGAGCACCAAACCCAGCTGCAACTTCTGGCTTTACGCCTCGATTAAACACTAAATAGCTACTTGCCCAAAGTCCGGTAGTATGCTCAATAGCACAAAAGCAAAAAAAGGCAATAACTATTTGTGGTACCCCTTTGATACTAAATATTTCTTTTATACTGAGCGTACGCTTTTCATTTTTTTCTTCTGTTGTGAGAGACGCTAAAGTCTTGGTTTTCCAAATTGGGCTACTTATAAATAGTATTGCAGAAAGTATAATTTGTATTGCAAAAAGAACGCTGTACCCCATGCGGAAGTTATAACCACCAGTCAAAGCCATTCCCATAATAGAAGGGCCTAAGGTTGCACCTATACCCCACATACAATGTAACCAACTCATGTGTTTACTTTCATAGTGCACAGCAACAAAATTGTTTAATGCGGTATCAACACTACCGGCGCCTAAGCCATACGGAATTGCCCATAAACACAAAATAAAAAAGGAAGGACTTGTTGAAAAGCCAAATAAAGAAATAGCAGTAAGTAAAACACTAAAAGATGTAACCTTATGCACCCCCATTTTGCTAATTAGACGATCACTATTAAGACTAGAAATTACTGTTCCGGCTGAAATAATAATAGTTACAATACCCATGCTTGAAACAGGAACTAAAAAAACGTCACTTATGAGTGGCCAAGCAGCTCCAAGCACCGCATCTGGTAAACCCAAACTAATAAAAGCAATGTAAATAAGTGCTAAAAGAAGACTAATCATGTTGCACCTCCGATATATTTTTTATATAATTATATCGTTATTAAATGTGTATTTCTATGAAAAATACGTTTAATTCTATGATATTTACGCCAAAAGAGGTGTTTTGTGAAAGAATTAGAGTGTGAAATTATTCTCGACAATACAAAAAGAGAAACTAATATACAAGGCTCAAAAGAGCTTCCTGTAGCAATATATAATGATTATCTAAAGCTTAACCCAGTTCCTTATCACTGGCATGAGGAGTTAGAACTCATTGTTGTAATAAAAGGAGAGCTTAAGCTTATAATAGAGCTTCAACATTATATACTAAAAGAAGGGGACGGCATGTTTATTAACACCGGACGCCTTCACTCTTGTGAGGCTTTTAACAATACTGATTGTATTATAAAGTCTTTTGTCTTTCATGCTAGTTTTATCTATGGCGAACAAAAAAGTATTTTGTATCAAGGGTATTTCCATGCTTTATTACAAGAAGCAAGCCAAAACACTTTACTCTTACAAGGAAATAATTGCATTTTACTATTAGAAGCATATAATGAATTTGTAAAAAAAGATTTTGCATATGAGTTTGCCGTGAGAGAAAAATTGAGTTCAGTATTACTATCAATAATCCAATCATCAGAAAATAAACCCGTAAGTAATGATGCAAAACAATTGCGAGCATTAAAGCGCTGTAAAAAAATGATGTCATTTATTCATGAGAACTATAAAAATGATATCACACTTCTCGATATTGCAAGCTATGCACATGTAAAAGAAAGTGAAGCCTTACGCTGCTTTAAGACGGTTTTAAATAGTTCTCCCATAAAATACTTAAAAAAACACCGAATTGAACAAGCAGCAATTTTATTAAAAGTATCCTCCCTTGCAATTATTGACATAGGTTTTGGATGTGGTTTTTCTGAAATGAGCTATTTTTCCAAAAGCTTTAAGGAAGTATATGGACTTACACCTTCAGAGTATAGGAAAACGTGAGAAGACTTAGTAGCATTAGTATTTTTTCAGAATTGAAAAATTATGAGAATATAGATTTTGAGTTAACAGCATAGCATATTATACAAAACAAGAAATAGGTAACTACCCGAGTATCAATAAAAAAACCGAACACTTAAAAAAGCTAAACAAAAATTTTAATCTTAGTCTATTTTTTTTACCATGCTATACACTGTTTTATAATCCCAGTGATATAATTTATTAAGAGGTGTTGTCTCTACTTTTTTTAAAGTCTTAAAGCCAAGTGTTTCATATAGTTTTTTTGCTTGCTCGTTTGTATCAATTACAGCTAACGTGAGTTCTTTATATTTTTCTCGCTGTGCTATTTCAATAGCTTCTTGCATAAGCAAGGTCCCAATGCCTCTGCCTCGAGCTTCTTCGGAAACACACATAAAATCAAGGTGCATTTCACCTTTATGAATTTTTTCATGGAACGGAGCTAATTTTACAAACCTCTTCATTCCTCTAAAAAAACCAAATGTTTGTATCATATTTTTAGGTGTAGTATGTGTTTTTGATTCTTTACTTGAATAGATAAGTAGCCCGTATAGGATACCATCTTTATATGCATAAATCATTTTCTTTTGTAGAATTAATATTGAAATAAATTTCTTAAACTCATTTTCTGTTTTAAAAATGGTACCATACTTATTTTGAAATGCTTGTGAAAAAATTTCAACTGCTTTAGAGTGCATTTCCTTTGGTAAAAAAAAGTTGTAAATCATAATTGCTCCTGTTGTCATTATTTTTCTACGAACATAGTATAATACTATTAGTATATCATATTTTTTTAATTTTGTGTAATTCTACGTTTATAAAATGTGAACTATATCAATTACGTATTGGGTGACGGATAACCGTTTTTAGCTTACTTTGCTCAACCTTTCGTGGGTCACTCAAATATATTTCGTGGTGCATTCTCGAATCGCTTAAGTTAATTTCGTAGCCTTGTTCTTTTGCAAACTCAGCCATTTTAGCAGTTGTTACAGGTTCATCATCGAATGGTCCCACGTGCATACATTGCACACAAAGGCCTTCATTATATGTAAAAAACTCTACTTTAGAGTAATCTTGCTTTTTCTTTTTTGTTGCAGTTTCAATTGCCCAATCAAAGTCTTTTTTTGTTATAAAATCGGGAAGACGAATGACAGAAATAAAACAAAGCTCATCCTTTTTAGTATTGTCGTATCCTTTTATTCCCTCTTGCCACCAAAAACCTTCTAAAGGTGGTACCACGTACTCAAAAAAACCGTCTATTTTGTAGTCACCCTTATAACTCATTTTTAAGGTATACGCTATGCCGTACAACAGTTCTATGCTTTGTTTATACTCCCCACCTTCTGTATTAGGGTTTCCCTTTCCACGCACTGCAAGATAATTCATTGGTGGCACATTCACAATTGAAGGTGTTTCTTTTGGCATGTATAAGTCTTTATATTCTTTCTTATAATCAAACGGCATAGGCTTATCCTCTTTAGTTTATTATACCATAGATTTTGTATGTTTTTTAATTTTTTTCGTTGCCCAGTCATAGTGGCTCGATGTTGCAGAAACACAATAACTTCCAAGCGTTGTAGTTCCTGTCCACGTAAATAGTATACCACAGAAAAGCTGACAAAGTGTGTCATGGTTAGAATTTTTGTTCATTTACGGTAAAATTCCGCCCTCAACAAATTGATTTTTTTACTCATTAGAAGTATAATACATAGCACACAGGGGTTACAAATGGCTGATGACATGATCGAAGAAATGGAAGACTATATTGAAGAAGACGAAGAAGTCGTAGAGGAAACTACCCAAGAAGAGCCAAGCACTCAAATATCAAGTGAAAAAAAGAGTGATTTTGTCCATCTACATGTACACTCAGACTATTCTCTTTTAGACTCATCTTCTCGCCTCGATGATTTAATTGGCCGAGCCAAAGAACTCGGTTTCTCTGCCCTTGCCCTAACCGACCACGGTAATATGTTTGGCTCCCTTCGTTTTGAGCAAAAATGTCATGCAGCAGGTATAAAGCCCTTAGTTGGTTGCGAGTTTTATGTTGCAGGTGGTTCAAGAACTGAAAGAACTGGTACCGAACAAGGTAACAAATACTACCACTTAATACTTATTGCAAAAAACATAGAAGGATACAAGAACCTTTGTATTCTCACCTCACGCTCATACACCGAAGGATTTTACTACAAGCCAAGAATTGACACAGAGCTCTTACGCCAATATTCTGGTGGGTTAGTGTGTACCACAGCCTGTGTGGCAGGACAACTTCCTCAGCTTTTATTAAACGGGCAACATGAACAAGCTGAAGAATACATAAAAGAATACCAAGAAATTTTTGGAAAAGAGAACTTTTTTATAGAACTTCAAGATCATGGACTGGACATTCAGCGTCGTGTTGCACAACCTTTAATTGATATTGCACAAAAAATGAATGTTCCAATGATTGTGACCAACGATGCTCACTATGTTCGTCGTGAAGATTGGGAAGCACACGATGTTCTCCTTTGTGTCGGAACAAAAAAACTTAGAAGCGATGTTGATAGGATGAGATATGACGGCAAAGAGTTTTACTTAAAATCAGAAGAAGAAATGCGAAAACTTTTTCCTCAGTATCCAGAAATGATAACGAACACCAAACGCATTGCAGACATGTGCGATTTACACATTCCCCAATATAAAACAGAAGAATTAAAAGATTGTCTTCCTGTATACCAAGTACCCGATGGCTTTTCGAGCCAAGAAGAATACGTACGGCATTTAGTATTTGAAGGCATTAATAAACGATACAAAGCTATTACTGATGAAATACGTGAGCGTGCAAACTACGAGCTTGAGATTATTTTTCAAATGGGTTTTGCAGGATACTTTTTAATTGTATGGGATTTTATTCACTGGGCAAAAACTCATGATGTACCCGTTGGCCCTGGTCGTGGTTCAGGGGCAGGATCTCTTGTTGCCTACGCTATGGAAATTACCGACATCGACCCATTTAGATTCAAGCTCATATTTGAGCGATTTTTAAATCCAGAACGGGTAAGCATGCCCGACTTTGATATTGACCTTTGTTATGAGGGACGTCAAAGTGTTATTGAATACACTCGAGAAAAATATGGAGACCCACAGGTTGGACATATCGTTACATTTGGTACATTAAAAGCAAAGGCTGTAATAAAAGATGTTGGACGTGTTTTAAATATTCCATTAAACGAAGTAAACATGATAACAAAGCTCATTCCTGAAGGCCCAAAGGTTAAGCTTAAAAATGCTTTTGAGCCACCAAATCCTGACCACCCGGACTATGGACAGCTTATACCATACAGAGATAACCCTGCATATAAAGAGCTTTTTGACTTTGCATTAAAGCTAGAAAATGTAAATAGAAACACAAGCTTACATGCTTCGGGTATAGTTATTGGTAGGAGCGAATTACCTGATTGGGGTCCATTATATAAAGACGGTAAAACACAAAAAGTTGCTGTTCAATACACCATGGATATTATTGAACCTTGCGGCTTAGTAAAAATGGATTATTTAGGACTTAAAACCCTAACACTCATAAAACATGCTGAACACATTATACGAAAAAGAGAAGGCTTTGAGAACTTTTCAACAAAAGAGCAAAGTGAAGAAGACGAAAAAACATACGACCTTTTCTGTGCGGGAAAATCTGCTGCAGTATTCCAATTTGAAAGTGCCGGTATGCAAAAAGTATTAAAACAAGCACAACCAAGAAAGCTTGACGAACTAATAGCTTTAAATGCATTATATCGTCCAGGACCTATGGCATACATTGACCAATTTGTAGAGGGAAAGTTTAAGCCCGAAACAATTAAGTACAAAGACCCTTGCTTAAAAGATATTTTAGAAGAAACCTATGGCGTTATGGTATATCAAGAACAAGTTATGCAAGTAGCGCAGCGTATTGGGGGTTATTCACTTGGTGGAGCAGACGAACTTAGGCGTGCAATGGGTAAAAAGAAAGCAGAAGAAATGGCAAAGCAGTGGACAAAATTTTGTGAAGGTGCATTAAAGAACGGTTTTACAGAGGAAAAAGCAAAAGAAATCTTTGATGACATGGCAATGTTCGCAGGCTATGGATTTAATAAAAGCCATGCTGCAGCCTATTCTGTGTTAGCATATCAAACTGCTTACCTAAAAGCAAACTTTCCTGCAGAATTTATTGCAGCCAACTTAACCAATGAAATTTCTAGTACCGATAAACTACCGGTGTACATAGAAGAAGGCCACTCTATGGGACTTACCATAGACCCACCAGACGTAAACCGATCTTCTAAGGTTTTTGATGTTGTAGACGGCACCATTGTATATGGCTTAACAGGAATAAAGGGATTAGGAGAAGCCGCAGCAGAAGAAATAATTGGTCAAAGAGAAAAAGGTGGCTCCTTTGTAAGTTTTATGGATTTTTTAGAAAGAGTTGACTTACACACGGTTAACAAGAGAGCTATTGATGTTCTTATTAGAACTGGGGCCTATGATAAGCTTGGACAAAATAGGCCTACCCTCCTTTCAAACATGGAAAGAGCAGTAGATTATGTTTCCAATATTAAAAACGATAAAGCCAACGGACAAGTAAGTCTTTTTGGAGATGTCGGTGAAACAGAATACGCACCTTTTGTATTTGAACAAATTGAAGACTGGCCTCATCTAGAAAAATTACGCATTGAAAAAGAACTCATCGGTTTTTATATTTCCGGTCACCCTCTAGATACATATCAAAACATAATAGACCGCTCTGTAACTTTAACTTCTAAAACAGCAACTATGGCAACACCAGAAAAACCATATATTATTTTAGGAACAATTAGAGACCTACGCCCCATTATGACTAAAAAGGGTAAACCAATGGCCTTTGCAAAGCTTGAAGATACCGATGGAGTTTTTGATATTACATTCTTCCCCAAAGTATGGGAGCTTACTCGTAGTAAAATTGCCGATGATGTAGTACTTGCTCTGTCAGGCAAAGTAGATTTAAGTAGAGGAGATCCTTCTTTTTTAGTAGATGAAGTTTTAGATATTGCAAGCTTAAAAGCAAAATCATTCAAAGAAGTTCATGTACTTCTTTCTGTAAGTTCTATGAACTCTACAAAGGCGGCGAGTTTAACACAGTTACAAGATTTTTTAGAAAATGTAGAAGGCAATTGCACTTTAATGATGCATGTGACCAACCTTGGAAAAAATTATACAATTATGCCAAACAGAATGGCATCAGTCCCATCAGACAATGATTTTATACAAACCCTTCTTGACAATCCCATTGTCGAAAACGTTTGGCTAGAATAACGTAATAACTATTCTACTTGAATTTTTTTAACTATTAAAATATAATGATATGTATACTAGTTTATTTTTATAATTAAACTATATTATTCATTGTGTTTAGGAGTGTATACATGAAAAAAAGAAACATTGCATTAATGGTTGTTTTCACATTGATAACTTGTGGAATCTATGGACTTTATTGGTATTGTTCTTTTCAAAATCAATTAAAAAAAGAAACCGGAGAAGGGTTCGGTGGTGCTGCTCACTTTTTTATGACATTCATTACTTTTGGTATTTATGGTATATACTGGCAGTATGTTGCAGGAAAAAGAATTGAAATGCTTGGTGGGAGCGATAATGCCGTTCTTTATTTGATTCTTTCACTATTTTCTTTAGGATGGTTAAATTCGTTTTTAATGCAAAACCAAGTAAATCAACTAACATAGTTTACAAAACAGCCTTTCAAAGGCTGTTTTTTTTCACCGAAGTAGCAAATCTTTTTATTATTTTTACTTGCCACATTGCAATCTTTGTAGTATATTTTAAGTATGGATTTATTATATTTACTATTTTCGTCAGTTGCTTCACTTCTTACTCTTTACATGTTTTTATGTCTTATACGTGTTTTTTTAACATGGGTACCCTCACTAGCCTACAGTGCTTTTGGAAGACTTTTAGCACAAATAACAGACCCCTGGCTGAATATTTTTAGAAAATACAACCCCATGAAACGCTATGGTGTTGATATTTCACCAGTTTTCGCCTTTGCTGTTCTGATGATAGTTTCAAATATCCTACAACAAATCTCTTCTAGCAGAACATTTTCTATAGGGATTATTCTCTCAATTATAATTAACATCGCTTGGTCAGTGATTTCTTCACTTTTAACTTTTTTTAATGTAATTGTCGCTATTCGCTTAGTGGCAAGTTTGCTTAATAAAAACCAAGGGCAGATTTGGCAAAGCATAGACCATCTCTTATCCCCTATTATTAGAAAGTTATCTTCGATTATTGCCAAAAACAGGTTTTTAAAACAACAACATGCACTCCTACTATTACTTATAACTGGTATTGCGTTACAGTATGGTGTTGGATTTCTCATTACATATCTTTCATTCTTCTTAGCATAATGTAGCAAAGGAGAATAAGACATGATTCTGCGAGAAATTGAAATTCCAGTTACAAACATCGCAGGTGTAGGAAAAGCTTTAGCAAAGGTTTTTTCTTCTATCAATATTTTTACTGTTTCAGATTTGCTTACCTATTATCCTCGCGATTGGGAAGACAGAACTAAAACACATCCAATAAGTGAATATTCCCTTCACGCAAAAGTACATACACTTGCCAAAGTCCTTTCTCACGAATGGTTTGGATTTGGCAGGATGAAAACTCTCAAAATTATTATACAAGATCTTACAGGTATTGCTAGTCTTATATGTTTTAACAGACCTTTTTTAGAAAAATCCTTGCCTGTAGGAGCAATAATCAGTGTTACAGGCGCATTTTCACTTAGGAGAAATGAAGTTCAGTGTTCAAGTTTTGATGCCATATGTGTATCGAATTCTGGAGACCTTACGGACTATGAAGGGAAAATTCTAAGTGATAGCGTTGTACTACCCATATACCCTTTAACACAAGGACTTAGCCAAAACAATGTCCGAAAAGCGATTACTAAAGCACTAAGCGAATACTCTCTAGGGATAGATAATGAATTACCCGAAAATATCATACAAAAGTATGGTTTAATGAATAAGGCTGAGGCAATACATTCTATTCATATACCTAAAAACATTGATAATGCATTACAAGCAAAAAAAACATTAGTATTTGAAGAGCTCTATTTTTTCCAACAAAAAATTCTATCTAGAGTACAAGATAGAAAAAAGAATAGAACCTTTGTTACAATGCCAATAGAGTTAGCAGATACAGAAGGGAAAAATTTTTATAATACATTTGTAAATTTTTTATCTCCACTACAAAAACAATTATTGCAAAGACTACCTTTTCAACTTACAGATGATCAAATAAAAACTATAATCGAAATCAATTGTGATATTGATGCTAATTACGGGATACAAGAGAATGAATCGCCTTTTCAAATGGCTCGCTTATTACAAGGAGATGTTGGCTCTGGAAAAACACTCGTTGCTTTTTTTACATGCCTTAGAGTATTAGATTGGGGCAGTCAGTGTGCAATAATGGCGCCCACAGAAATACTTGCAAAACAACATGCGCAAAGTGCCTCTTTACTGTTGGAACCTCTTATTTCAAGTGAGGGAAAAGGAATTAGCATAGCATTTTTAACAGGTAACATTCAATCTAAAGGTAGGCAGAGTTTATTAAAGGCACTTAAAAACAATGAAATAGATATTATCATTGGAACTCATGCGTTATTTTCCAGTGATGTTATATATAATAATTTACGCTTGGTTGTTGTTGATGAGCAACATCGTTTTGGCGTTGTACAAAGAAACGCTATACTTGACAAAGGCCGCAATTCAATTGCACTTAAAAACTCCACATTACCTATTAGCCCATCATTACTCATGATGAGTGCAACGCCTATTCCTCAAACTTTAGCCCTTACAATATATGGAGATTTGGATGTATCTACTATTTCAACGATGCCCAAAGGCAGAAAACCCATTAAAACACTTCTTGTGAGGCAGGGAAATGAAAACAAAGCATATGAGTCAGTGCGTCTTGAGCTTAAAAAAGGTAGACAAGCGTATTTTGTATATCCCAGAATAGAAGATGAGCAGATTTTAGATACCGAAGAAGAAAATACAACAGAATATTCAGAAAATCTTTTTGCAGAAAAAGAACAAAAGACATACTTAAAATCTGCAGAGCAAACATACGACTTTTTATCTAAACAGGTGTATCCAGAATACACCTGCGCTGTAATTCACTCTAAAATCGATGAACAAGAACAAAGTAGAATACTATCAGATTTTAGAGATAATAAAATTCAAATACTTGTAGCAACGAGTGTTGTAGAGGTAGGAGTTGATGTTCCAAATGCTACATGCATGGTAATTGAACATGCAGAGCGATTTGGCCTTGCAGCCCTTCATCAATTAAGAGGTCGCGTTGGTCGAGGAAGCGAACAATCAAGTTGCTTTTTGATTTATTCTACTAAGCTTACAGGTTTAGCTAAATCGCGATTAAATGTTTTGCATGAAAGCATCGATGGCTTTTTAATATCAGAAGAAGATTTGCGCTTACGAGGACCTGGCGAAGTAACTGGAATACAACAGTCTGGTTATTTAACATTAGGCATTGCCGATCCAGTACGAGACAGGGCAATTCTTGAGCTAGTACGAAAAGAGCTACTTGCACAAATGGGATCTATGCAGTAGCTCTTATATTCATTACTTTAGCTATTAATTAACTATTTTGACTTCCATAGAAATCTAAAATTAGTTCAACTTCACCTCGTGGAAGATTTAAACTCTGAGCAATTTGCTCGCTCTTCCATCCTTGATGCGCTAACTTAATAACATTTTCTCTTACGGCAATTGGAGGAGCGCCTGGCTCTTTCTTACCTGAACCGCTCTTCACTGCTTTGAACAAATTAATTTGTTCTTTTGCATCTTTTGTCATTTCGCTTAATCGAGATTCTACTTTTACAATCCAATCACGAGCTTTTTCAACATCGTTTACTTGTTTTGAAGTTTTTTCTAATACTGTATCAAGGTCATTAAGTTGACTCATAACATCGGTAATAGATCGAGAGTTTTCAACCAAGCTTGCCAAATCAGTTTGTAGTCCTTCAATTGTTCCAGGAATTTCCATAGTATCTTGTGCACATGCTGCAAGCCTATCTTCTAATTCTCGTAAGTTTTCAAAAGCCTTATCAATACCAAGCAAGGCTTGTTCCAAGACAGGATTTTTCTTTTCTAAACGTTCATATCTATTTGAAGCTTCGCCCAATGAATCTTGGAATTTTCGAACTTCAAGTTGAAGTATTTGTAAATCATCGCTTGTACTTTTAAGATCACTAATCTTACCATCCATTGACTTTGACAAGGTAATGAGTTTTGAGAATTCAGTTTCCAGAGAATCAATGCGATTCTTTTCTGCAGTAAGTTTTTGCATTCTCGTAATAATTTCATCGTCAAGTTTTCTGATTTTCGAGAATTGTGACTCAATGCTATCAGTTACTTGTTTAAAGTTTTCAAAACGAGTTAATTGCTTTCCTAAGTTATCCATTTGATTTTCTAGTTCAGCTTTCATCTCATCAGTTTTTTCGAACAATTGTGTTTGTGCAATAAACTGCTTAATTTTCTTGTCAATATCATCCATTGTCATTGCTAAGAGATTTGCCTCAGTTTGTATTTTGATAACCATCTTCTCTTGCATTTCTTCACTTTCTTGACGTACGTCTTGAACCATGGATTTAAGTGTTTTTACTTTCTGCTCTACATCAGTATTTTCACTTCTAATTCGTTTTTGAGTATCTTCTAGCATGAGATCATATGATTTTCTAAACTCTTCAACTACATCTTCACTTCTAGACTCATACATTTCGAGTGTTTTTTGTGTTTGTTCTCTTAAGTCTTCTAATTCACTGCTGATAGAATCTTTTTCTTCTCTGGCCATATTGGTATAATTACCCACGTCGGCTTCAAAGACTTGTTTGATTTGATCAATTTGTTCTTTTGCAGTTTCTTGTAATGATGCAAACTGATTATTATACATATCATTACTTTCTTGAAACTGTGTTGTAAGTCTGTCTCGCCAAGACGTTAAATCGACTAATAAATCTTCGAGCGAATCAGTTGTTTCCTTTTGTGTGGAGCCCACTGATTGACTTAACTTCACGAGTTGAGCATTTAAATCAATATCATATTTTTTAAGTTGTTCAGTTGCATCATCGTTGTAATCTTGTAGTTGCTCGTTAAATTTACTTTGAGCACTAGCTAGATAATTTTTTATTTCATCTGAGAATTTATTTTCTACAGAGACTCTGTTTTGCTCGAGGTTTTCTCCCATCTTAGATAATTGGCTATCGAATTCTTGCTGCCAACCTAGTAATGACTCTGTAAGGGTCTCGCTCCTCGTATTTAAGCTAGCAAAAAAATCGTCTTCAAATACTTTAAGTTTTGCTGAAACATTTTCATATGCATTTGACTTAAGGATATTTAATTCCGCATCGATACTTGCCAACCCATCTTTTACAGTCTTAAAGGAATGCGCTGCTTTTTCTTCAAACTCTGCTTGTGTAGCATTAGAACTTGATTTAAATTGCTCAAAGTCTGTTGTAACACGCTTTTCTGCCATTTCCATTAATCGTCTAAAATTATTTTCTAGTTTATCAATATCTTGACCAATGGCGCTAAGTCTATCAAAACGATACTCTGCATCTTTTCGAGCGTCCTTTATCTGGTTGTCTAAATCAGTAAAGAAGGTAGTTGTTCTCTCATTATTTTCTTTTAATGCATCATTTTTTAATGTAGTAAGCATTGAATCCATTTCATTTAATCGAGACTCAAAGCTACCTTGCATTGCATCACATCTTTCAGTCATGCTTTGTGTTAATGCTTCAGTTTGCTTAGAAATTTGTTTTTTCATAACATTCGTAATGCTATCAAACTCTTTTTCAAAGTCGGTAATTTTATCATCAAGTACATTTGCTAGTTCACTTGAATTTGTTTCTAAATGATATTGCAAGCGGTCAACAACTTCTTTAGTTTCTTTTTGCTTAGTTAAAACTGTTTCATCCATTTGTTTTATCATTTCTTCAGCTCTAGCAAAGTTAGTTTCAAAAACAGCAAACTCCTGTGATTGACGTGAAATTTCGTTCTCAGTTTTATTTGCTAATGAAATAATTTCATTTTCGAGATTGTCTCGCAACTCTTCTGTTGCGTTAGTGAGCTTTACGTTATGGTCATGTAGAATTTGGAGAATTTTTAACTCTTGATTTTCTACTGCATCGTCAAGCTTTTGTAAAATCATTGCTTCAACATTTTGTTGTTGCTCATTTACGGTGTCTTCAAGAAGCTGTTTTACATCGCTTAAGGCTGTATCTGTCTCAGTTATAAATTTATTTCGTAAAGCCTTCACTTCATTTTCTGCATTAGACTCTATGTCTGTAAGCAGTTTTCGCAAGTTTCCTTCAATAACATTAATATCATCCATTGCTGTGTTTAATCTAGAAACTCGATATTCCATTTCATTTCTTGTATCTTCAACCTTTGTATTTACTTCTGTGAAGAAGGCTATTAATCTTTCACTGTGATTTTTGAATAAGTTTTCACGGTCGGTTGTAAGAAGATTTTCGATGTGTTGTTCAAACTGATCTAAAGCCTCTTGACTTTCACGCTGCTTTACAACAAGAGTATCATCAATTTTTTGAATCATTTCATTAAGTTGTAAGAATGAGGCATCGGCTTTTTTCTTAAAATCTCTGTGTGAAACATCTACAACATTTTTCGTATCATTAAGTTTTTTATTTAACATGTCTTCAATGATATCTTTTTCTCGGTCAAGATAGTCTGTTAAATCTTGTGTATTTTGTAATAGCATCGTTTCAAACTCTTCGCTTCTACTACTTGTTTGTGCTCTGAGTCGATCAAATACTTCATCTTCCAATTCTTCTGCTTTTTGACTAGCTTTCGCATATGATTGCGCATACACTTGCTCAATAGCATCGAGTAGTTGTTCGTTACGATCAACTGCTGAACCTGATAGTGTTTCCAACTCGGAACTTCTTTGTTCTATCCAGTCAGAAAACTCTGCAGTAAGAGACTTCATTTTATCTTCATTGTCTGAGCGTATAGAAGCGACGATGTTAGGAATATCTTTTTGTATTTTTTCAAGTCTATCTTCATGCTCTGTAATTTGGCCTGAAACTTTATTTACGAGATTAGAATGAGTACGTATCTTGTGTAAATTTATTTCGACTTTTTCAGTCATTTCTGAAAGTTCATTTAAAGTGCTTTCGTATTTAGTAAGCCTAGTTTCAATATCAGAGACTATTGCTGTTTTTTCATGCAACGTAATGCTTCTTTGCTCGAAATCTGCAATAGTTTCTTCAAAACGTTTAACAGCAGCAACAGCTTGACTTTGTTTAACATCAAGCTCAACGCCAGCATTTTTTACATTTTGTGTTTGATTTTTAAAATACTCTGAAAAATCAGAAAGAACTTTATCCGAGAATTTTTTTACCTTTTCTAAAGAACGATTTTGTTTATCAATTTCTCTAAAAAAGAGAATGAGTCCTACACAGACTACACCTACAATAATGTCACCAATCATCGTATTCCCACCCAATGAAAATAGAATAAATATGTAGTTTTATGCAATAACACACACTACACAACTGTATTATAGCACACTATCACGCAATTGGCGATAGCTTTTGAAAGAAATATCAGCTTTTTCAAGCTTTTTATTCAATAATCTTCGCCAAATAGACATAATATATGCTGTTTTCATCCCAGCGTTGCTAGCACCCTCTATGTCACTTCTAATACTGTTTCCAACATACAGAATCTCACTTGGCTTAAGCCCAAGTTTTTGTGCTAACACACCAAAAGGATATACAGAAGGTTTTAAGGCTCCACAAGCCTCTGAACCCAAAATTACTTTAAAATACTTATCTAATCCCCATAAGTCCCCTTTTTGCTCAGGTGGAAAATCAGATAAAACAGCCAATTGTAGGCCCTCATTTTTAAATGCTATTAGTGTTTCCTCGACGCCCACAAAAGGTTTTACTTTTTTGAAGTATGGTTTTAACCCTTCGTATACTATCGAATCAATTTTACTATGTGCTTCTTCAACGCTAATTTTCATACGATCAGCTAGCAAGCGAGCTTGATATTCAAAAAAATTGGGTAAAACAGCAGTCCTATGCAAAATATAACGAACCTTATTAAAATGATAAAAAAAACGCAGATGTCGTAATGCATAACCTAGAACTCTAATATACAAGCGTCCATCTGGATAAAGTGTTCCATCAATATCAAAAGCAACTGCTTTTATGTCCTTCATATTCCTCCCAATTGCTTATACCACAAAACAATAATTATAGTAAGTCGACCGAATAAAAACACCCTTTGGAATAATAAGATTACGCAACTCACCATTAAACTATGAGACAATAATACTATAATCAGTGAATTTTGTCCACCCTATAATGATGTTTTAAGATTTATTAACAACAAGTGCCTACAAGCTTGTTTTGAGAAATACTAGTGAATAGTCTTTATTTAGTAAAATCGTTTGGATAAAACGTAGTAGTTGCCTTTACCCTACTCAAATAAATAAAAGTATTTGGATACATTTCTAAAAAGCTTTCTAAGGTATATTCAATTCCATCTATTAAAACTGACACCTGAAACTGTCCATTAGAATCAAACCATGTGAAAATCGCAGCTGCTTCATTATAATAATATTGCTCCGAGCTTTTCCCTTGACTTTCAGCTATTTCGAGTTCTCTAATTGCGGCTAAATAAAAGATTCCAGGCTCAGTAACGGTTAACACATAAAGAATTGGTTTTAGAATTTCTATTTGATAACCATAGTTCGTTGCAAAACTAACTCTTTCAAAGGAATTATTTTCGTTGATAAACACTGAAAATGGTTCAATTATTACTGCAGCATTTGAAGTACTATAATCGTAGGAAACAGAAGTTCCAGCAGAAAGAGCTGCGGCGGTTAGATTTCGTACGTAGTCATAACTAGCGTATGTATTGTTTCTTTGTGGCATTGAATAATCAACAGTAACGGTTGGCTCTCTGAGAACCTCATCATATAACAAGCTTCCAGTTAAAGGCTCTACAATCCCATCTATGAGCCATTTTAAGAATGTTAAGTTATCTATTTCACCTCTTAGTATTCTTTGCTGAACAGACATCAAATTACTTCTAGTTATTGATACCATTTGAGTGATATCATAGTATGTATTATCATACATTTGTGTATATCGCCATGGAAGAATATTTCTTGTTACAGACTGCACTTCTTCAATAGAAGCAGTATAAAAATAATCAAGAGTTAATGGAACCGGTGTATTGTAGGCAACTAGTGCATTATGTATTGAAAGATTTGCCGTAACTTTTTCTTTGTTTTGTACAAATTCTACATAAATACCAGCATCATTTGAAAAATAATAGCGAACAGCCTTACTCAAGCCAGTGTTACTATCTCTATAAAGAATCCAACTTCCCAAACCTTCCTTTGGCCATGTTTCTATAACTCTGTCAGAAAAGGCACTTATATTTTCATCACCAGAAAAGCTCTCTTCTAATGTTCCATCTTCCAAATTAACGTTTAAAACTGTTAGCGTTTGCAAGACTAAAGGAGAAACAATAATTTCCATGTTGCCATTTTTTTCTTCTGCCCGAACTAAAAAAGTATCCCCAACACCGTTTTGCAATATTTCAGAACTATGAGCACGTATATCGCTTAAGTCCTGTGTAAACCACGTATCAATTAAAGTAGCTCGAACGGATGCTGAACTTGGTATATAATTTTCAGAACTTTGAGAACATAAACTGATTGTTACAAACAGTAAAAGCATGGTAAAAACAATGTATTTACCATACTTTGCACTAAGCATGTTTTTCATCTGGATGCCTTCCTACAGGAGCATTTGATAATAATAATTTAAGCCTATTAAGTTGATTTACTTCACTTGAACCCGGATCATAATCAATTGCAGAGATATTTGATTCTGGGTACCTTTCACGAAGCTCCTTTATCATACCTTTTCCAGTAACATGATTAGGCAAACAGGCAAAAGGCTGCACACAAGCAATGCTTGGAACCCCTTCTTGAATCAACTCAACCATTTCTGCTGTTAAGAACCAACCTTCACCAGTAATATTTCCTAGTTGTACAATATCGTCAACCCCTTCCATTAAATCATAAATGGATTTAGGTGGATCAAAGCGTTTACTTTTTTCTAATTGCTTTTTTATTGTTCTTCTAAATTTCTCTAATACCCACACAAATAAACGTGCATTTCTTTCTGTTTTTTTAGGGAAAGCAAGTTCTTTATGTCTAAATATACCTGTAGCAAAAGTATAAAAGAAGAAATCAGCTAAGTCTGGAACTACACACTCTGCTCCCTCTCTTTCTATAGTACTAAAGATATCATTATTTGCAGTAGGGTGGAATTTTACTAATATTTCTCCTACAACACCAACACGAGGTTTTTTGATATCTAAAAGAGGAAGGTTGTCAAAGTCTTTTACTATGCCTTTAATAAGTGAATTGTACTTAAATGGTGATAGGGATTTTAATACCTTTTGAGACTTACCATTCCATTTTTTGTACATATCATTTGCAGACCCTGGATTTGCTTCATAGGGTCGTGTTCTATATAATACCCTCATCAATAAATCGCCAAGCATAACAGAGCGCATAGCTCTTATAAGTAATGGAGGCGTTATCTTAAATCCTGGATTAGTTTCTAATGCAGAGGCGCTTAATGAAATAACAGGAATGTGATGCCAACCTGCATCGGCAAGAGCACGGCGAATAAAAGCAATATAGTTTGTAGCCCGACATCCCCCACCTGTTTGTGTAATTAATAAACTAACATTGTTTAAGTCATATTCCCCCGATTCAAGAGCAGCAATCATTTGACCTGCAACTAAAATAGAAGGGTAACAGGCATCATTATTTACATACTTCAACCCTGTTTCAACTGCTAATGCATCCACATCTGGTAAAATTACAAAGTTAAAACCAGAATACTCAAATGCTTTTTGCACTAACCTAAAGTGAATTGGTGACATTTGTGGTGCTAAAATAGTATGTGTTTTTTTCATATCTTTAGTAAACACTTGTCGTTTATATGCGGCAGAGCGAACTTTGAATGTTCGTTTATGACGATGCCTCTCTTTAACAGCAGCAATTAAGCTTCTAATACGAATACGTACTGCGCCTAAGTTTGAACCCTCATCGATTTTTATAAGCGTATACATCTTGCCGCGAGCTTTTAGTATTTCTTCAACTTGGTCTGCAGTTACAGCATCTAAACCACAACCAAAACTTGTAACTTGAACAAGCTCAAGATTTGGCATGTCTGCAACAAAACTACCGGCTCGATACAGCCTATTATGATATGTCCACTGATCCATAACACGAAGTGGTAGATCTAGCGTACCTAGATGCGCCACACTATCTTCTGTTAAAACAGCTAAACCTAAACCAGTTATAAGCTCTGGCATACCATGATTAATTTCTGGATCTAAGTGGTATGGGCGCCCTGCAAGTACTATACCTGACGCACCCCTTCTTATAAGTACCTCTATTGCTTCTTCACCCTGTTGTTGTACTTCTTTTCTAAAAGTTTCTTGCTCTTTCCAACCAGCAGAAACTGCTTTTTTTACTTCTTGCAAAGTAATATCTGGAAAGCTTTTTTGTAATTCTTCATACAACCTTTCACCTAAGCGAACTTTATCATAGATAGGCAAAAATGGGTTCATAAATGTAATTGATTCATCTTTTCTTAGTTCATCAACATTGTTACGTAAAACTTCAGGATAACTTGTAACAATTGGACAGTTGTAGTGATTGCCTGCTGAAGAGTCTTCTTGATGTTCATATGGTGCACAAGGATAAAAGATAAACTTTACACCCTTTTCAACTAAAGCAGTAACATGGCCATGCGCAATCTTAGCAGGATAACAAACAGATTCTGAAGGAATTGTTTCTAGTCCTTTTTCATAAACATCGCGGCTAGATCGCGGTGAAAGGCGCACCCTAAATCCTAAATGCGTAAAGATTGTATGCCAAAGTGGATAGTTTTCGTACGTATTTAATACTCTTAAAATACCTACATCACCACGTGTTGCCTCATGCGGTAATAAAGATCGATAAGAAAATAATCTTTTATATTTCCAGTCATAGAGGTTTGGTAAAGGTCCATCTTCTACTGCATCACTACCTGATGTATTGCTTGCATTTGATGCATCCACAATCTTTCCGATAGGACTGTTTGTGTCTGTAGAATCAAGCATTGCTCCTTTCTCACATCTATTCCCTGTAATAAAGGTTCTAACATGCTTCCCTGTATTAAAAGTATTAATAGTCATAAGACAGTTGTTTGAACATTTTTTGCATCTCTGCAATAATAAATCAACATGAAATGCATCAAGTTGTTCAAGATCTGCTATACCCGATCTAAACTCGCCATATTTTATCTTTCTTTTTATTTCCTCTACTTCTTCATCTGTAGAGCCAAGAGGTATTTCAGTTAAGTCTTTCCATTGGTCAAGCGCTATAAGAGCCGCTCCAAAGGCTCCCATAAGACCGGCAACATCTGGTCTAAAAACCTTAATGCCAGCAACTTGTTCAAATGCCCTTAAAACTGCATCGTTATTAAAGGTACCACCTTGTACAACAACCTTTGTACCTATGTCACTTGTTTTTCTGAGCTTAATTACTTTAAAAAGTGCATTTTTTATTACAGAGTACGAAAGGCCTGCAGAAATATCAGGAACTGTTGCGCCCTCTTTTTGAGCTTGCTTAACGCGGCTATTCATAAAAACAGTACATCTACTACCAAGGTCAACAGGATTTTTAGCCAACAAAGCTTTTTGACTAAATTCTCTAACATCCATGCCCAAAGAACGGGCAAAGTTATCCAAAAAGCTACCACAACCTGCAGAACATGCTTCGTTTAATTGAATTGAATCAATTGCCCCATCCTTAATCATAAGGCTTTTCATATCCTGCCCACCTATATCAAGTAAGAACTCAACACCTGGAACAAAGAAGTCGGCAGCTCTAAAGTGTGAAATTGTTTCTACTTCGCCTGAGTCCACCCCAAGCGCTGCTTGAAACAAAGCTTCTCCGTAACCAGTAGACACAGAACGTGCTATATAAGCGTCTTTTGGAAGTATTTTATACAAATCCTTTAATACTTTTACGGCTAAGTCTACTGGATTACCAGCATTTACATCATAAAAACGCCATAAAATCTCGCCTTTACTATTTATAAGAATCGCCTTTGTTGTTGTAGACCCAGAATCCAAACCTAAATATACAGGCCCTTTTGCATCTTTAAGCTCAGCCGTAGCTGCTTTTTCTTTTCCGTGCCTTTTATGAAATTCATCTAATTCTTTTTGGTTATTAAACAAAGGATCTAGTCTTTGTATTTCTTGCATATCTGCATTTTCGAGTGATTTTAATGATTCTCTCAATTCTCCCACTGACGGAAAATGTATCTCTTCAACCGATTGAACGCATGAAAAATTTGTTTCTGCAGAAAGTGCTGAGCCAGTTGCAACAAAGAATTGTGAACCTTCTGGCACAATAATTGCATCTCCCACTAAGTTAAGAGTTACAATGAAACGTTCTCGTAGTTGGTCTAAAAAGTGCAAAGGGCCACCTAAAAATGCAACATTCCCGCGAATGGGTTTACCACATGCTAGCCCCGAAATTGTTTGGCTTACTACAGCTTGAAAAATACTAGCCGCAATATCTTCTCTTCTAGCACCTTCATTTATAAGAGGTTGAACATCGGTCTTTGCAAAAACCCCACAACGAGCAGCAATTGGATAAATTGTTGTTGCTCCTCTTGCTAGTTCATTTAATCCTGTTGCATCTGTTTCCAAAAGTGCTGCCATTTGATCTATAAAAGCACCTGTACCACCAGCACAAGTACCATTCATACGCTGTTCCATACCCCCAGTAAAATAGATGATTTTCGCATCTTCTCCACCAAGTTCAATAACTACATCAGTCTTTGGAATAACTTTTTTTACCGCAGTTGTAGAGGCAACAACTTCCTGAACAAAAGGAATAGACAGCCAATGAGAGACAGCCATACCACCAGAACCGGTAACCTTAATACTAAGTGTTTGTTTTTCACCATTTTTACTATGCTTCGAAACGACATCCAATGCATTAGCTGCTACAGTCATAATTGTTTTTCTGATGTCTGCACGATGGCGCTCATATTGACTAAAAATAATGCCAGCGTTTTCATCAAGAACAACAACTTTTACCGTTGTTGAGCCAACGTCAATACCCATCCTTAAAGGAATCATGGGTGTTTTTAAAACCAGTTTTTCTGTATTTAAAATAACATTTGTATTAATTGTATTGTTTTTCATTACAACCTTTTTTATTTACGAATAATTCATAGAAAAAAAATAAAACTATGATATTTGCTCTGCAAGTATACAGCTTTTATGAATAAAACGCAATCACTTTTGTGACAAAGTCATATTTAATATAATACTTCAGATATCGGTGCAATTTCATAACCAGCTTCATAAATTGCATTAATAAGAATATCTAGTTTTTCATACACATAATCAGGACGACTTCCATTTGAAACTCCTACGGAAACAGGAATAATTGCACCATCAAAAAGCCAAGGAACTAGACCTTCAATAAGTTGTGTAGAGGAAATATAAGCCTGCCCTGTTTTGCTAGCTTGTTCTAGCGTGAGTGTGTCATTAATAAAGACAACATTTTTTATAAGACTATATCCAGCATTATTTCCAGCTTGCTCAATAATATCAGAACTTCTATAATATGGAGGATGCCAAAACAATTCCATATCAGTATTTGTTAAAGCAAAAAACTCATCTTCATTATTCGCTAAGCCTCTACGAATAAAAGTCTCATCAATAACAAAGCCACTAGATAATAAATCTGCGGCAGTATAAAACATAGGAGCTACTTCATGGCCTTGTTCAACAATCGACAACACCGAATCAGGAAAGCGCTTTATAAATTCTCCATTTATAAAGAACGTTGCTTTTAATCCATATGTAGAAAGCGTATTAAGAATTTCTGCTAATCCATCGCGATTATCAAGTGCATCAAATGCAAAAGATATAGTTGGTCTTTGAGATGATTCTTCTAAAAAATCGGAAAGTAATGGCTTTGTTTGACTTTCACCTTGTAAAGATCTTACAAATAAAATGTTTTCATACAATGCCCCCCTACCTTCTGAGCTTACCACTCTCCAAAGGGTATTCATACGTGAGTTTTCACGATTTATAGTTAGGGTTGTTGCCTTCCATGTATTTGTATTTTCGTAATATTCAAAGGTTCCTGCATTATTGGACGCTAAAATTTTTGTACCTGTTTCATCCCATGCGAATCTATTTACTGATGATAAAAATAGTACTTCAGATGCTCTTGTAGAAGGATTCCATGTACGAACTGTTTCAACACCACCAATAAACACTTCTGAATTTGATTTCCACTGAATTGATACTATGTTTTCATCAATAAAAGTGCTTGTTTGCGTCCATGTAAGTAAATCATATACATAAACTCCATTATCAAAATTACCGTATTCATCTATCTCACTTGTTGCAGTAGCTGCAATAAACGCTATACTTTTATTGTCTGGCGAAAGTATGGGTGCTTGGGCATTTTGCGGCACGTGCAATTGTTCAAAATACGATCCTTGTGAATTTTGAATTCTATTAAGTTTGTAAACGCGACTTTCTTTTACGGCACCAGTATAGGTAATCCATAATAGAGGTGTCGCCATACTTTGTGTATTAGTATTTTGGCTTGTAGTTGAACTTGAACCAATCCATAAAACACTAACCTCTAACGAACTATCTGACACAGGAACAAATGCATGCGAAAAAAGTGTTTTTGCAAAACCTGTAGAATTTTGTTTTGCTTGTATAGACGCTCTTGGTCCTTCAAGTTCAAAGTAAAAAAGTGTTATACCCTTTTGTAATAAAACTAATTGAGTTCCAGTTTCATCTACCCAAAACGTATCTCTTTCAGTAAAATCCCAAGGTAGTCTTCCAATTATTTCTCCACTACCTAATACATCTGAATATAAGGCTCGTGTATATAACTCGTTTATTGAAATTCTAAAAACAATATCATTTTGAACATAGACTAAGTCTTTTTCACCCATCCATGAAACATTTTGTATTGAGCCTTCTCCAATTAAACGAAAACTATCTTCAATTTTGGTAAGATCGGCAATGTTTTCAACATCGATAAAATACACATTATTATCTTTTTCATAAATGAGAACGCTCGAATCTGGAGACCACAAAACGGGAACATTTTTAAAACTAAAATCAGAATCTGAGTCCAACACAATACTTTGTGCAGTTTTTGTGTTTGAAAGCACCAATGATGCAGTGGCAGCAGACGTTTTTTTAAAATAAGTCATCCAATTTCCATCTGGACTAACCTCTGTTTCTATTAGATTATCGCGCGTTTTTGCGTGACTAGATGGAGAAGGACTTAAAACATTATTATGAGAAAGCTGACTTAGTGTTTTAGTAGATGCCGTATACATAAAAGCCCCATCGGCATTACGTATTTGCAAAAATTTACCACCTTGAAGAGAATCAAGCTTTTGTGGATATGTGGTCAAAAGTGAAACGTTTCCGTCACTAGCTTGCACCGACTTTTCATTTTGAACGATAGTTGTTTTATATAAATTTTTCCAACTTTCGGATCCAGCGTTAACCTTTGCAGTAAAAAGCACATCGTTAGCTCCATTCAAATCGACATCCGGAAAACTAAGAGTACCTTGACTAAAAGCATCTTGTGAGCATATCATTACTATGAATAAAGCCATTATCTTAGTAATCTTTTTCATCATTTCTCCTCCATCGAAAAAAACACAGTTCAAAATTATATTGAGTACATGACTATACTGAAAGAATAACACAAAAGTCTGTATATGACAAGTGTTCAACTCAACCAATCTATAATAGTAGAAAAGAAAAAAAATAACCTTAGATATAAGGCTATTTTTTTTAACGTACTAATAGTTAATAACGGTATTAGGATTTACCAGTTTACCATTTTTATATACTGAAAAATGCAAGTGATTACCTGTTGAATACCCTGTACTACCAACATATCCTATAATACTACTTTGGTTAACATTTTGTCCTTTTTTTACTGGAGCTGCCTCCATAAAGTGAGCATACAAGGTTTGATAGCCATTCCCATGATTTACTATCACATAATAGCCATAAATACTCGAATATCCAGCAGTAGACACTGTTCCACTCATCGCAGAACGAACCGGAGTCCCTTTTGGTACGGCAAAGTCTGTTCCAGTATGAAAGCTTCTTACCCCTGTAAAAGGATCTGCTCGATAACCATAATAAGATGATATGCGCCACCTAACGGATAGAGGGTGTATAAATAGTTCACCAAGTGCTTGTTTTAGCGAAGTTGAATCCATTGTAGCGCCTGGAACAAAAAGTATTTCACCTTCATATAGATTTATACTATCTAATTCATTAACATCAAGGATTTCTTCGATAGTAACACTATACTGTTTGGCAATGGCTTCAAGTGAGTCTCCACTTTTTACCGTATACATAAGCCCATCCATTGATGGTACTTTAATTTTTTGCCCTGCCCACAAAAGTCTAACATTATCTATCTCATTAATGCCAATAAGAGTAGAGATATTATCTAGTCCAAATTTATTACTTATCGTATGAATACTATCACCTTGTTGCACAGTATAAGTACTAAAGCTCACTGGTTGAGTATATAGCTGGGTGCTTTGCCCACTAGCAAGCAAGGCAAGTGCTTCTTCTTCGTAAACTTCAGAAGAGCCATAAAGAGATACAAAGCTATGCATTGAGCTTGTTAACAGTTCTTCTTCAACTAAAACAATCTCTTGAAACTCTAGAGGTGTTGCAAAAGATTGTACATAACTTGTTATACTTACAACCCCCAAGGCTAGCAGTAATAGTGCACTTACAGATAATAAGACATATCTTGCTTTTATTACGTAAGAATACAATGTATCAACAACTGAAGCATCAAAAGAAAAAGCCTTTGTACTTACAGCACTTCTATGAATAAATTTTTGTTCGTTTTGGTGTCGTTGTTTTTTTTGTCTCTTTTTTTGTCCATGCAGCATTTCTTCAAGTGTTGCACTCACATTTGGCATTAAAAAAGAGCTTTTTGAGTCTATATAACTAAGTATTTCCATATAATAACTATCGACATAAGTCGCTTTGCATATTAGAATATAGAGTATGAAGTTTAAATATTTTTTGCCTATCATAATAGGCTTAAGCATAGGAGCAATCTTAAAGCTTTTTATTTTTGATATAGTACGTGTATCGGGAACATCAATGGAACCTTCAATACATGAAAATAGTATCGTTATAATTAACAAGCTTGCATATGGAGTTGCAAAACCTTTTGGTTCGGAGTTATTATTTCAATGGGCACAACCTAAAAAAAATGATATTGTTATTTATGTCATTAATAATAAGGTAGTAGTTAAACGATGTGTAGCAATTTCAGGCGAAGCACTGGATTTTTCTTCTGATTCACAGTATACTATGTATATAGGGGAAAAAGAAATTCCTCTAACTGAACAGCAATTTCAGCGTATTAAGTTTGATAACATTGTACCAGACAACACAATACTAGCAATTGGCGATAACCCAAAGGAATCTGTAGATTCAAGGGATTATGGGTTTATTCCAACGAGATATATTTTAGGCAGGGTGGAACAGTAATAACAATGAATGAAAGCTCTTTTTCAAAACATCGTATAATTGCATTCGCAGTCATTTTCATTGCGGTGGTTGTATATGTATTATACTCGTACGTTTCTCTTGCCTTAAAAACCCCCGATGAAATTGTTCATATAACTGAATCTCCTCTTCGTGGTTCTATCTTAGATAGAAATAATAAACCATTAGCTGTACAAACCGATTTTTATCATTTAAAAATTACCCCTTCAGATGTAGATAACATTGCTTTTTTAGCAGCGGTATTAGAGCCCGTAACAAATCTCTCTCAAGACACCATTATAAACGAAATACAAAATGCTCAGAGAAATTTTCTTTATTTATTAAAAGAATTGAATACAGATGAAATGAATACAATTCAAAATGCTATACGTAGCAATAAATTAAACGGTATAAGTTTTGATAAAGTTGCTAGAAGAGTTTATCCAGAAAATGCTTTAGCATCGCAAGTTATTGGCTTTATGGGCTATGATGGACAAGGACTTTCTGGTGTAGAATTTTCACAGCAAGATATTTTAGTTCCAACAAACTACGATGTTTCCACAACCCCAGTAGGCAACAATGTATTTTTAACCATAGATGCGAATTTACAATACAAACTTGAGCAAATAGCATACAATTCAATGGATGAAACACAAGCAGAAAGTTTTATGCTCGTGGCCGCAAGTGCAAAAACGGGTGAAATTTATTCCTACATAAGTTTACCTGCAGCAAACCTAAACACATATCCGTCTTCTACCACAGATGAACAAATTGATAGACCTGCTGTACTCGCGTATGAGCCGGGGTCAGTTTTTAAGATTTATTCAGTCGCAAGTTTTATTGATTCACAATCAATAAACGAAACTGATACATTTTTTTGTGATGGCAGACATGTGATGACAGCTGCTAATGGTGAAACATCCGTTATTACATGCCTTGGTAATCATGGTTCGGTGACTGCTCGTGAGGCGCTTCAATATTCTTGCAATGATGCCCTTGCCCAAATGAGCGAAACAATGGATACTCAAAACTTTTTAGCAATGATTGAAAAATTTGGATTTGCAGAAAAAACATTCCTTGAAATACCGTCAGAAACTCGCGGGTCTGTAAAAACAACTTCAGATTCATTATGGTCATTTCGTTCTAAGCAGACAATGTCTATAGGACAAGAATTAGCTGTTTCAGCATTGCAAATGGTTCAAGCTACAACTGCACTTGCCAATGGAGGCATTCCACTTCAATTAACACTTATACACAAAATAACTGATAGCGATGGAATAGTTTTATATGAGCACGTTCCAATTGAAAAGCCAAGAGTTGTATCAGAGTCAACAGCTAACTTTCTTTTAAGTGCAATGGAAACAACAGCACAATTTGGAACGGGCACAAGGGCTGCACTTGGAGATATTTCTATAGGGGTAAAAACAGGTACTGCACAAATTACAGATCCAGAAACAGGTCGTTATAGTGATACTGATTTCGTTTCAAACGTTGCGGCAATTTTCCCTGTTGATGACCCAGAGATTGTATTATATATTGTTATAACAAAAGCACAAGGCGAAACATTGTCAGGGCGTATAGTTGCTCCTGTAATTGCAGAAGCAGCAAATACAATTATTGATCATCTCGGGCTTGCAAGAGCAAACGCCGCATCCTTAGAGCATTCAGGACAAATTACGTTTCAATCAAACCAAACTCCCCAAATAAGCACAAGGGTTCCCGATTTTACTGGAGTTTCAAAACGAGCCCTTACACCACTATTAAATGATGGTAGAATTAATTTTTTACTTCACGGAGACGGATGGGCGGTTAGTCAAAGTCCTCCACCTGGAACAGCTGTAACTGATGGAATGACCATCACAATATACTTAGAATAAATATCGCACTTCATAGGACACATATGGAAAACAGTTTACTACAAAAGAACCTCGATAATTTTTCTAAAAGATTCCCCGAATTACATAAAAACATCATTTCTCACCCTATAACAAATCCACAAAATTTTGGAGCAACCGTATTTAACGCAAAAAACAATGAAATAAGCTGTATGTTTGATAATACCTATGCGCATTCAGCATATAACCCAAGTGCTGAAGCAAAAAAGATACTACAAACACATGAAATTGAAAACGCAGACTCTGTTGTTTTTTTCGGTTGTTCACTAGGATATGCACCTATTGAGTGCGCAAAAAAATATACTAATAAAACAATTATTATTATAGAACCAAATCTTGATTTTTTACTCCTCGCTTTTTCTGTACTCGACTGGAGCTATGTATTTGACCATGAATCTATTGTATTTTTACTACAAGCTCCCCAACAAACGGTTATTACAATATTAGAACAATATGGATTAAACGAATGTTACATTATTGAAAACAAGGCGTTTATGAACTATGACTTACAATATTATACAAATTTACAAACACTCATAAAACGTAACAAGAGTAAACAATCAATAAACGTAAGAACATTAGAAAAATTTTCAAAACTGTGGCTCTCTAATATGTGTAAAAATCTTTCATTTATGCAAAAACTTGATGGAATAAACAGATACAAAAACAAAGCAAATACATTGCGGGCCTGTGTCTTAGCAGCAGGACCTAGCTTAGATGAAGTATTACCCTATATACGTGAAATAAAAAAAAGATGCATACTTATTTGCGTTGATACAGCCCTAAGAGCCTGTTTAAAAGCAGGTGTAGAGCCACACTTTATAGTATTGGTAGACCCTCAATATTGGAACTCATTGCACTTAGAAGGATTAAAAAGCCCAAGCAGTATACTTATAACCGAAACCGCAGCGTACCCATCAGTTTTTCGTTTTAATTGCAAAGAGATAATACTGTGTTCATCACACTTCCCTCTTGGAACGTATATCGAAACCTTTATAGGAGAAAAAGGAGAGCTCGTAGCAGGGGGATCTGTTGCAACTACTGCATGGGATTTTGCGCGCTTTATTGGTTGTACACACATATATATGGCAGGATTAGATCTTTCTTTTACAAATAAAAAGACTCATGCAAAAGGCAGTACGTTTGAAGAAAATGCATATACTTTTTCAAACAAACTAAAACCTACACAAACAGAGTTATCAAAAGTTTTATTTACCCCTTTACAAGAAGCAGCTATTAATTATGAAGGCAAAAGTGTTATAAGTGATGCACGAATGAAAATGTATGCATGGTGGTTTGAAAGCAAGTGTGCAGAATACAAAAACATACAAACATTCTCACTATCAAAAAATGCGTTAGCAATTCCTGGAATAAAATTAGAAACCATAAATGAAGTACTTTTACAAAATGAATGCGCAAAAGAGATTGCCTCTTTTTGTGAATTAAAACAAACAAAAAAAAACAACCAAAGTATCGAAGAAGTAATAAAACTTGTATTACATAGTTTCTCAGAGTTACAATCAATTGTAGACTCAGGTTTATTGCTGTGCAGCAAGAATTGCAAAAATGATACGCAATATGAAAACATAATTAAGTCCTTAGATGAAATTGATAATGAAATATCAAAATCCGTCGCCAAAGATATTGTTTCCTTAGTATTTCCTACTCCCGATCAATTACAAGTCATTATGGATAAAAATTTGCCAGAGCCTCCTCCCCCCCCTCCAATCGGAACATATAGTGAAGCTGCAAACTATGCTATTCTTAAGTCAAAGCTATTATATGAGACCATAAAAAAAAGTATTGTTTTCCACACCCAGCACTTGCGAAAAAACTCATAAAAGCTTAAAATAATACTTAAGTTTTATTTGCACACACCGATATATAATATGTAAGGAAAATATTAGTAAGGGTGTGTCCCAGACATCCAGACACCATTACTGAAAGTATCAAGGTTGAAAGCAGTAATGTTTTCAACCTTTTTTTTAAAATAAAGGACATGATATGAATTCATATGTTGTAGCAGATTTAAAACCAGATATATACTTTAGCTCAGAAGTACAATTGGACAATTCCTTTGTGTTGTTACATCCAATAACACCCTTGTCAAATGAATTAATTAAGGCTTTGTCAGACTGGGGTTTTAAAGAAATTTTTTCCGAAGGATCCATATCTAATGTAAGTGTTCGTGAACCGGAAACAGAAGGCACCACAGAACAAGTTGAAGTAATTCCGCAAGACACATCTGCTTTAAACGAAAGACTAAAAGACAATATTGCTAAAATAACAGAACATGTAGATGCGAACACGAACAAATTTGATAGCGTAAAAGCGGTTTACAATGAATATTTAAATTATATTAAAATCGTCTATACGCGTTATGCAACACACAAAGAGCTGCAATACAAACCTCTTTATGAAGCAGTAAAAGACCTTTGTATTTTTATTAATCAAAACAGACGTCACATTCTCAGAATAAATTCAAACTCAGAATCTGATAATAAGGATTTTTTAATATTTCACTCAATGAGATCTACTGTTTTTGCAATTATTATTGGTATACAATTGAAAATTCCTCTAAGCAAATTAACTGAAATTGGAGTTGCTTGTATTTTGCATGAAATTGGTATGGTAAAACTTCCGCCACAATTTTATATGACAAATAGAGTTCTAACACCAGCAGAAAAAAAGACCATATTTACGCACCCAGTTTTATCATACGACATAATAAAAAGTTATGATTTTCCATTAAGTATTAGCATTGCGGCACTTGAACATCACGAAAAAGAAGATGGTTCTGGTTATCCCCGCAAGCTAGAAGGAAAAAACATTTCTTTGTACGCAAAGATTATTTCAATAGCATGTTCTTTTGAAGCGATAACTGCACCAAGGCATCATAGAAGTGCTCAAAGCTCACATGATGCAATGGTCGAAATGCTCAAAAATACTGGGAAACAATATGATGAAACAGTCATCAAGGCTTTGTTATACAGTATGTCTCTATTTCCAATTGGTAGCTACGTTTACTTAAGTGATGGAAAAATTGGTTTAGTTGCAGACACAAATCCTGAAGATCCAAAAAATCCAATTGTGCAATTACTAAATGAAGAAACAGAAAATGGAGCAGAAAAGTTTGTAAAGTCTGGTAAAGGACAATACCAAATTAGTAGGGTATTAACAAAAGAAGAAACTGATAATCTCCTGAAAACACTGGAGCCAAAAGAGGATCCTACAACTGATTTCAAAAAAGATGAAATTGCAGGTGACCTAGAAGAGCTGTAGTTAAACTAACACATTAGTTGCAGAATAAAAAAACCTTGAGAGTTATCTCAAGGTTTTTTGCGTAATGTATACTATATAGTATGATTACATTTTGAAATTATGCATTATACTTTTTAATTTCTTCTCGAATTCTTGCGGTAAGTTCAGATCGCTTTACACGAACTTGTTCCATAGAATCACGGAAACGAAGTGTAACACTATCATCTTCTTTTGTATCATAATCAACGGTAACACAAAAAGGAGTACCTATTTCATCTTGACGGCGATAACGTTTTCCAATTGCACCAGCTTGATCATAATCTGTCATAAAATCTTCTTTTAATTCAGCTTGTATCTCTTGAGCAATTTCAGCTAAGCCATCTTTTTTCATTAACGGAAGCACTGCAACTGTAATAGGAGCAATTTTTGGGTGGAACTTCATAACTGTTCTCCAGTCATCATCGTTGCCCTTATCAGCTACCTTTTCTTCTTCGTATGCATCACAAAGGAACATTAATAGGTTTCTTGTTAACCCTGCAGATGTTTCAATGATATATGGAATGTATCTTTCATTTCCGTTATCTTGATCAATATACTGCATATCTTTACCTGAATACTCAGAATGTCGAGAAAGGTCAAAGTCAGTTCTATTATGAATACCTTCAAGTTCTTGAAATCCCATTGGAAACTCATACTCAATATCATATGCATCTTTTGCATAGTGTGCTAATTTTTCATGATGATGCCATCGAAGCTTATCCATGTTTATGCCATATTTTTTATAGTATTGCCATCGCTCTTTTCTCCAGTATTCAAAAAACTCGTCATCATCACCTGGCTTAACAAAAAATTGCATTTCCATTTGTTCAAACTCACACGTTCTAAAAATAAAGTTTTTAGTAACAATTTCGTTTCTAAAGGCTTTACCAACTTGAGCAATACCAAATGGTATTTTCATTCTATTTGACTGAATGATATTTTTATAGTTAACATAAATACCTTGAGCTGTTTCTGGGCGAAGATAAACAATACTAGCACTATCTTCTGCAGCACCAATATGAGTTTTAAACATAAGGTTAAATGCTCGAGGCTCAGTTAATTCGCCGCCACAGTTTGGACATTTTTTTGCTTCTAACGCTTCTTGGTCCATGTTATCTGCTCTAAAGCGCATCTTACATTCTTTACAGTCAACAAGCGGGTCCGAAAAATTTGCAACGTGTCCTGAAGCTTCCCAAACTCTTGGATGCATTAATATTGCTGCATCAAGGCCAACAATACTATCATGCAACTGTGTCATCTCTTTCCACCATGCACTTTGAATGTTGTTTTTTAGGGCGATTCCTAAAGGTCCGTAATCCCAAGCACCTGATTGTCCACCGTAAATTTCCGATGACTGAAACACAAATCCACGTCGTTTACATAAACTAACGATTTTTTCCATTGAAATTGAATGATCTTCCATACTACTCTCCTTGTACCCTACTGGAAATAAGGTACAAAAAAAGTATAACATAAAAAAGGTTTCTATGTATAGATGCAAACTATATTATAAATGCAATTCAATTTTCATGCGAATATTGCTAGCTGCAGATATTCAGGATAACGCAGGATAATGATTTATTTGTACTAAAAAAACATCCTTTATATCCTGTTCATCGGTGGCTAAATTTAATGAGTTTTTTAAGATTGCTTTCTTTGTTTGTTAATTTTTGTGAAGAATCTTCCAAAATGCACTATCTGGTTTTTTTAGTTCTTTTGAACCACGAGTGATTTTACAAAGGCTCATATTGAATTTTTTTGCAATTTCTCGCTGTGGAGTTCCATTATTAATTTCTTTTACTAAAAGCCATCTTGCAGTGATTTCTCTTTTTTCAGTTGGTGTTAAAATGCAATCTAAAAAATCTTTAATTAAGGCTTTATCTTGAATATCACTCAATATAGAATTAAGTTCTGTAAATCCTTTTTCGATTTCTTTTTCATACTCAGGATTGCTAATATGCTCTTTTGACTTCATACTGTAAGTATACCACATAATTAAAAAAAAATAAAGAAAAAAAATATGATTTTATTGTTGTGACACGAACACCGCTTTACCTTTCTATAAACACATTCTGTTACTTAGGCCCCCTTGTTGTTATAGCCACAAAACTAAAAGTAATACGTTTGACGGACGCAAATTAATACGAACCTATTGACATAATTGCAATTTTAGCCCATATTTATAGTATGGCAGCTTCTTTTTTCTCAGATTTAATTTCTCGCGCTTTGGATATGTTTGGATCAAGTGATTCTGATACTGACAAAAAAAGATTTTTAAAGAAAGTGAGTAAAAGTCTTTCTCAAACAAAAGTAAAGTATTACAAATACTCTTCTGATGAAGCCTTGCCGGGGTTAGCAAAATTCTTTTTTGAATTGTACAAAGCGTTAGGTCCGGCACAAGCAGCATTTAGAAATATTAAAAACCCAAATGCATATAAAAACATGGTAATGAATTACTTTTTAACTGATGAGCAAAAAGAAATAGAAATTCGCTTAGGTGAAGAAGCAATATATGATATGGCAAAAAAAATGCCCCTCAAACAGCTGTCAGAACATGTTTCAAGAGATTTATCTACATACTTAAATATCTTCTCAGAAGAAAAAATTGCATTAATTGATATGACATTTTCCCACTTAACAAAGCTAATAGATTTTTGCTCTTTTGACTTTTATTTTTTCTTAAAGAAATTTGACTCTGGTTTACAAGAAGATAATTATAGCTATACACCACATTTTTCTACTATTAGAGCAGAATATATAGTTGAAGACTTAAAAGAGTTTATTGATGTAGCTTGGTCACTTCCCTTTGATGCTAACTGGACACAAACATTTAATTTATTAAAAGATACTATGGGCGTACAACCAATTACCCTTCCTGTATGGAATAAGATTATTCAACGCTTACGCCGATTACATGACATGGGTGTATTTGAAATGGTAATCCAACTTATAGCAAAAGACCCAGGATATCAAGCAGTTGTAACTGAAACAAGTCATAATATTATAGACTCTCAACTAAGTTCAATTAAAGATAACGCAGAAGCAGTATTACAAAAAATACAAGCCCAACAAAAAAGTTCAAAGATAGATGATTTACTTAATGCTATCTTTGGTACAACAAATATTACACGACTAAAATATTATACAGAAGATGGAAATCAGTCTTTAAATAGAAAGGGCATTTCAGGATATGCCTTTACACAACCTCTAAATTATTTAAAAGCATTTTTAAATGACTACTACAAAAAAAGCGTTAGAGAATTTGCAGACCTAGTACTTGTTAGAGGCCAATGGGTGTCATCAAATTTGGCAACACCTTTATCTGAAACCTACCATGATTTATTAAATCTTTCTGAAAAAATTACAGAGTTTGATGATGAATTGGGAGAAGAAGGCGTACAAGGATTAAAAATCAAAACATACGTAGCGAGAGCAGAACGAGATAGAGAAGCAAAAAATATCTTAAAAACACTAGTAAAAGATACAAATGAGCAGGCAAACAAAATGCTTGTTGAAGCTACAAAGAACTTAATAGTAGTTGCTAAAAACACTAAGATGCTTTTAGAGGACCTCGAAAAGAAAAAGCCAGAAATATTAATTAACTGGTCAGAAATTGTTCATTTTGCAGATAGACCTATAAAAGAACAAGGAATTGATGTGTACAAACAAATATTCCACTTTGTAACACTTATGAAGTTTTTCTTATCAAAAGAGGAAGAATAGCAGCCCTCATGTCTTTTAACAAAGGACTGCTTTCTCTTTTTATATTCTAATAATTCTAGAATGAGTTAAAACCTCACTCCCCTGCTCTGTAATGAGAATATCATTTTCTAGTCTGCACCCACCTATTATCGGGTCGTATAAACCTGGTTCTAATGTAACAACCATGCCTACTTCAAATACAATGTTTTTATCCATATTTGTACGAACAGTTGGCCACTCATGAGCTTGTAGTCCATATCCATGACCGAGACTATGTGGCATCGTTCGCTTTTCAGCAGCAAAAATTTTATCTACTTTTACTCCAGCTGCATAGATAGGAGAACCTACTTTATATAAAGCAAGAGCTTCGTTGTATGCTGTTTCAACTAACGCTAATTGTTTTTCTTGGCTTTCTGTAAGAGGCCCTTTGGCTACAGTAAGCGTAACATCACTAGTATATCCTTCATATACCACACCAAAATCTAATATTGAGAGTCCTGTCGCCGGCCACGGAGAAGCTGTGTATGGAGGAAAGCAATGTATACCAAAACTTCGCGTAGGTCCTGCTGCAAGTGTGTCAAAGCCTGTTGTTTCACAACCTTGTTTTCTGCATTCACGTTCAATAAGAAGTGCTGCATCTGTTTCTGTTTTAATGCTATTGTCTTGTACACCTTTTTCAATTATATCGATTATTGCATCTGTAATTTTCGAAGCCTTTCTTATGCAATCTATTTCATGCTCATCCTTAATTGAACGCATTTTGTCTACAAATTGAGTAGCACCATCTTCTCTACAAACAATGTTGTAATCAGAAATATCTTGAACATATTTTAAAAACAGAGGATATGAAATTGTTGAAGGGATTTCAACTTTTGTATTTTTTGGAACTTTTAAATGTTTTAAAAGACCCAACACCGCTTTTACAGGGTTTCGCTCAAAAGTAGTGTAAGGAATTATTGAATCAGCTGTTGCCATCTGTTCTGCCAAAGTTACATCCCATGAGCATAAAACACACGAACCATCTATTGATAGCATAAAAATAGAATCAGTTGGCATACCGCAAAAATATCTAACTGCTGGAGTTCTATTTGCCTCACTATCATGAAAAAAAACAGCTCCCACGCCTTCTTGAGCCATCCAATTGATAAGGCCTTGTCGCCTATTTGTATATATCTCTTTCATATATCCTCCAAAAAACTAAATCTAAGATATCATAAAAGTTAATTAGTTTCAATATAAGTATGTAAAATAACTTTACGTATAAAAAAATCTGGTATATAATTTAAATAACTTTATAATAGAATCTTACCAAAGGAGAAAGAAATGAAACGATTCGTATTTTTATTAGTATGTATGTTATATGTGAGTCTTAGTGCTTTAAGTGCCGATTCGGCCCTAGGCTATTGGAAAAGCATTGACGATGAAACAGGAAAGGTTACTGCAGGATGGGAAATTTATGTTAAAAATGGTATTTTATATGGTAGAATTATTACTGCTGTTGATGTAGACAGTGACGATTTAGCTATAGAATGCATAGGCCCATATGATGACTTTCCTCTTCCAGGAGACACGTCAAAAATGACTATAGTTGGTACACCATGGATTTATAACCTTAAGAATGTTTCTCAAGGGGTCTGGAAAGGGGGAAGAATAATAGATCCCGCAAATGGCAAAGATTATGCATGTGAAATTACTTTTCATAAGGCAGGTGGCAAATACAAAGTTGATACTCTAGAAATGAGAGGAAAAATTGGACCTTTTGGCAGAAGCCAATACTGGCAGAGGGCAAGTCTTGAAGAAATTTTAGCTCTTTAGTTTTATATATTTAATACACAAATTTTTTCACCTTGAATAGAATCCTGCATTAAGAGTAAATCTTGTTTACTCGAATGTAGGATAAAAGCAGCCATTGGTGTAAAATATTTTTGCATTTCTTTGAGGGGTGTGTTTTTTTGACAATGAGCAGTTTGCCTTCTAAACGACCCATAACGATGCATCCCTTGATTATTTACCGTACAGCATGTGCACTCATTAACAATTTGAATGTTATCAAGTTGTACCCCAGCTTTTTCAAGCAAAAACATATTTGCTTTTTTTAGAGATACAGCAAACGTGTTTTCATCTATTTTTTTTACACAATCAACAGTAAAATTCTTTGAAAAATAACCTGCTCTTTCAGAGTCTACACTATAACAACAATCATGTATATGCGGACCAAGTACCACGCGAAAATCTTTTGCTTTAGAACCATATTTTTTTTCAGCAAGGCTTAGAGCTTGTGTTACAATGCCTGTTCCTTTCCAACCTGAATGAAGTACACCGAAACATCCAGTTACTTCATCCCATAAATATATTGGCATACAATCAGCAACGGTTAATACAGGAATTAAATTTGGATTACACGTAATTATCCCATCAGCCTGCATGCCATTCGTTTCATTTTCGTTATCAACAGCAATTACAGTTTGAGAATGTATAAGCTCTAAATGTACTAATGAGCTATTTTTAGAAATAATTTTTGAAAAGAACGTATCTTTATTATGATTTGTTTCATCCCATCTAAAACGCATTGATTGCGCATTTAATAGACTTAGACATGCATGGACATCAGTTGTATTATTCACCTTTTGCACCTGTCATTTCAATCGCATCGATATCTTTAAGGATCTCAAATGCTTTTGAAATAGCTTCGCTTGCAGAAACGAGATGTTTGCGTATAGGAGCATTGTCTGGGCCTACCAAGCTTGCTATATTTGAAATTGAATCATAATTAGAATTATATTTAGCAATTAAAATTCCACCAAAAATTGAATTGAACGATCTACATGCATTTCCAAAAGTAATTATTATCATAGCAACTTCTGACTCTACAGCCTGTATAAGCATTTGTGATTGCATTTGACCTTGTACAGTTCTGAGAGCCTCGAGTGGAAGTTCAGCAAAGTTCTGACCATGCAAACCTTTTGGTGACAGCTTTACATTTAAATCTTCAACTGCTTGTGCTAAATTATTCATTTCACTATACGTTTCAGTAAACTCGGTTTTATTATCACGTAAAACGAAGTCTCCACTTACCATAAGTATTTTTAAAGCTTCTAAATGTTTTGGATATACTTTAGTAAAAAATGCATATAAAAATCCTAATGAGTGTTCTTTTGTAAAGGCATGAGTTATACCATCTTTTTTCCATGGCCTGTTTGGAAAATATGGATAATCTGTAACACCGCAGTACTGCATAACTTGAGCCTTAGTTGTAAATACTTTTTTTTCTTGGAGCCATTTACTCCATTTTCTATCAAAAATTCTCTTCCATTGTGTTTTATATTGGACGAACCAATCCTCACCACTTTCTTTATACAAAGGTAGCCAAGAAAGTGTTTTATGAGCCACTTTCCCTATTGAAATAATGGGTACATTTCGAGAAAACTTTTTAATTGCATGTATACAATTTCCACTCATCTCTAAATGTGCATTAATCCCTGACTCAATGTCTAACTTTTCGCCTGGTTTTAATTTATTTTGTGAATGAAACAAATACAAGGCTTCAAGAACTTCGGGCTCAATAGTCCTAGCATTACTTAAAACGGCGGCAAACTTATCTAACTCATTTATTGCAGAAGTAACAACACAACTCATAGTCCCAACCGAAGATGGAGAGAATTTTTGAATTAATTGGTCAAATGGAAGCTGCACAAATGTAGTTAACCAATGCATACTACGTACACAAGTGTATAAGACAGACTTATCTTGAGGGTTTACTTCTAAAAGAATCGAATCCATTTTTCTTAATAAACTGGCCCGCAGATCATTAGGAACATCTTGAGTAAAAGGTATTGAAAATGGATTTACAGCTTTATCAATTTTACTTTCTATCTCACCCATAATGAGGGAGCCTAAAATAATTAAAAAATCATTTGAATATTCATCGGCATATAGAACTTCTGCCTGAAAAAAGCTTCCGATTTTTCGCAAATCTATAAGCAAATCATAGAAGCCTTGCTCCAATGTTAAACGTTGAGCATTAAGTATTTGGGGAAACTTTGATTCAATTTTTTTTGCAAGTTTAGTAATCCGATGTTCTGCATACACAACTTCAATACTTTCGCTCATGAACAATGATTTAATAAAGAGAATTAATCGCGTAAAAATAGATTCAGAGCTTAAGCCTTTATTGCTTTCACTTGTGCTTAAATCAGCTTGTGAGTTTTCAAACCCTAAAGTTGTTTCTTCAGGTTTTAATTTGCTTTTTATTTGGTTTAATATTGCAGCCCTATCCTCGTAAGATATTCCAGCAGCAAGACTATCAAATGGTTCAGCTTTATCGTCCATTACGACGCTCCTAACAGCTATTCCGATTAGTTAAATCGAGACTTATTTCAAAAACATTTTGAATTACATTTAAAGTATATCATAAATACTTTTTAAATTCAAGATTTTTTTATAGATTTGCACCAATTTGTCTAATGCTATTAATATTAGCAATGTTTGTAACTTTATCATAGACGAACAATATATATCTTAGTATACTTATATTAAAGAGGATAATATAATGTCTACAAACATCGAAAAAACGTTTACTATTACAGGAATGAGTTGTGCAGCATGTTCTGCCGCAGTAGAGAGAGTTACACGAAAAATAG